>NZ_JBHVZA010000001.1:0-647691 GCF_042880275.1 Streptomyces sp. NPDC058308 | reverse complement strand
GGGCGTCGGCGGTGGCCAGGGCCAGGGCGCGGGGTTCGCGTACGCCCTGGGCGGTGGCGGTCTCCAGCCAGGTCCTGAGCAGGGCCATCGGTTCGGCGGGCGGGGTGCGGAACTGGGGGAAGTCCACGTCCAGGGTGCCGGTCAGGGTCTCCGAACGCCGCGGTGTGCTCGCGCCGCCTGCGGGCGCGGTCCGCGTCCCGTTCGGCTGGGCCAGGTCAGACATGCATCCGTCCTTCGATCGTGACGACGCCGTGGCCCGAGACGTCGACGGAGTCGACGCGGTCGCCCTCGCCGTGGACCAGCGCGCTCATGGGGGAGGGGCGGCCGATCTCGATGCCCTGGGTGATCTCGATGCGCTGCCCGTACGAGGCGAGGCCGTGGCGGGCGATGTGGATGGCGATGGGACCGGCGACGGAGCCGGTGGCGGCGTCCTCCACGACCCCGTACGCGGGCGAGAACATGCGGTTGCGCCAGACGGTCCCGGAGCCGGCGATGCAGTTCGTCGCCATGTCGGGGAAGCTCGCGAGGGCGCGGTGGTCGGGGTCCACCTTCGACAGGGCCTCGAAGCTCTCGAAGCCGACGAGGACGTGGCGCGGGCCGTTGCGGTAGATCTCCACCGGGAGCGTCGACTCACGCACGCCCAGCGCCTCCAGGAGCTCGTCGGCGCGGTCGAAGGGCTCCCACACGGGCACCGGCTGGCGCATGCTCGTCGAGACGACCTTCCCGTCGACGCGCTGCAGCTCGAAGGGGATCACGCCCATGGCGGTCTCGATCCGCAGCTGGCCGGCGTCGGTGCGCTGCCCCAGCGCTATGGCGGTGCCGAGCAACGGGTGCCCCGCGAAGGGCAGTTCGTTGACGGGCGTGAAGATCCGTACGTGTACGTCTCCGCCCTGCTTCGGGCCGAGCACGAACGTCGTCTCCGAGAGGTTCATCTCCCGGGCGATGCGCTGCATCTGCTCGGCGCTCAGGTCGTCGCTGTCGAAGAACACCGCGACCGGGTTTCCGGTGAGGGGCTCTCGAGCGAAGGCGTCGACGACTACGTAGTTGTGCATCTTGATTCTGTTCTCCCACTCGTCTCTGGTGGTGCCTGTACTGCCGTGACCTGCCGGACGCGGGACGGGGGGCCGGGCCGGCGCTCGGGGGAGGGCGCCGGCCCGGCGGTCCATCGGGGGCGGTGGTTCCGGGGCCGGGACAGGTCGGGCGGATGCGGGGGGCGTGGGCCGGACTGCGCTGTCCGGCCGGTCGCTGCCCACGATGCGCCGTCCTTCTTTGGTCAGGACGGATTCCGACTGGAATCGCCCCGGAACCCCTGGAAACCACCAGGTCACCCGCCCGTTCGACCGCGAAAGGGCGGTACGTGGCGGACGGTCAGGCGGGCCAGGCGGAGACGGTGGTCAGGGCCTGGGTGGGGTTGAGGCGGGGGTCGCAGCAGGAGGTGTAGCGCTCGCCCACGGTGTCCAGGTCGGCTTCGGTGGTGGCGCATTCGGTGACGTCGTCGGGGGTGGTCTCCAGGTGGAGTCCGCCGGCCACGCCGCCGGCCGCGCGGACCGCTTCGACGAAGCCGGTGATCTCGCGCGAGACGGTGTCCACCAGGCGGGTCTTGTAGCCGCCGGGGGCGGTGACGGTGTTGCCGTGCACCGGGTCGCTGAGCCAGATCGCGGGGTGGCCGGCCTCGCGCACGGCCTCCACCAGGCGCGGCAGGCGCTCGGCGACGGCGTCGGCGCCCATCCGGGCGATCAGGGTGAGCCGGCCCGGATCGCGCCAGGGGTCCAGCCGCTCGCACAGCGCCAGGAGTTCGGCCGGTTCCATGGCGGGGCCGACCTTGCAGGCCACCGGGTTGCTGACCTCGGCCAGCAGCGCCACGTGGGCGCCCTCGACCTGGCGGGTGCGCTCACCGATCCAGGGCCAGTGCGTCGAGCCCAGGAACAGCCGGCCCTTGTCGTCGGTGCGCAGCATCGGCGTCTCGTAATCAAGGAGCAACGCCTCATGGCTCGTCCACACCACCGGGCCCACGACGTCGCGGCCCGCGTTCCTGTCGCGCCAGCCCAGGCGTTCGACGATGTCACCGGCCGCCATGTATCCCGTGATGATGCGCAGCGGGTCGGGGCGGCGGCTCTCGGCGTCGGGTTCGGGGCCGTTGACCATGTGGCCGCGGAAGACGGGCAGTTCGACGCCGTCGACGATCTCGGTGGGCTTGGAGCGGGGTTTGGCGAACTGGCCCGCGATGCGGCCCACCCGCAGCACCGGCTTGCCGGTGATCAACCCGAGCGAGCCGGCAAGGAGGTCAAGCAGGGCGGCCTTGCGGGCCACGTGGCGGGGGGTGCACTCCTGGGGGTCCTCGGCGCAGTCGCCGGACTGCAGGACCATCGCCTCGCCGGCGGCGACCTTGCCGAGCAGGGTGCGCAGGGTGGCCAGGTCGTCGCCCTGGACCAGCGGGGGGCGGGCGGCCAGGGCCTCCCCGACCCGGTTCAGCTGCGAAAGGTCGCTCCAATCGGGTTGCTGCAATGCCCCGCGGATACGAATCTCCCGTATAACGTCATCCATGACGTACTCCGATCCAGCGGTAATCGAGTGATACTCAGGTGGGAATGCAGATGCGCTTTATCCCTGCTTTAGAAATGCAAAAACCCTGACCCGCGACGGAAATGGGCATGGGTGTCCCCTCGGTGAATGGTGAGGAAAATGCGGAGGTGGGGGGGGGCAGGCGACAGGCGTCGAAAGCCCCCGTTGGCCTTGAGCGATCCTGCCCGATTCAACGAAGCAAATCAACACCGTTCCAGTGTTTTGCTACTGAACCTAATTCATCATGCAACTTCTTCGGGGGCATACTGGGGCCGCCGCAGTGCAAAAATTTAAACATCGGCAGGGCGAGTACCAGTGATTTCCCGCCACTTCCCGCCGTAATTCATTGCCGCGCATCAGCGCGCGACGGGAATCGGAACAGAGAATTCCAGTCGCGCGCTCACGTCGCCGTCAGAGCGGAACCGGCACCTCCGTTCCGCCCCTGAGCAGGCTCCGCAGGTGCTCCTTCAGGGTGAACCCCGGCGCCGAGGCGGCCTCGGGCGTCAGGGTGGTGCCCTGCGTCAGGAGCCGCCGGGCCGCGAGGTGGTCGGTGGGACGGTTGACCGACTCGACCGCCTGAAGGTCGTCCCCGCGGAAGAGGAGGACCGAGAACGCGTCGGGGTCGTCGCCGAGCACCACCTCGGTCTCGTGCCCCTCGTCGAAGCCCGCGATCTGCACGGTCGTGGCGAACTGATCGCTCCAGAACCAGGGCAGTTCGTCGTAGCCGTGGGGCTCACCGGTCAGCCGCCGGGCGACAGACTGGGCGTGGCCGACGGCGTTCTGTACGGATTCGAGCCGCCGCCTGTTGCCGGAGCGCACCTGGGGGAACGCCGCGCAGTCACCGATGGCCGAGATGTGCTGATCATCGGTCAGCAGGCGGGAGTCGACGACGATGCCGCCGTCCACCGGCAGGCCGGCCGCGGCGGCCAGCTCCGTGCGCGGAATCACACCGACGCCGATCAGGACGAGATCGGCGGGCAGGTGGCTGCCGTCGGCCAGCTCCACCGCCGTCACGCCCGAACGGCCGTCGCCGTGCAGCGCCGTGACGCCCTGGCCGAACAGCAGCTCGGTGCCCGCGTCCTGGTGCAGCCGCGTGAAGTGCTCCGCGGTCGGCGCCGAGACGACCCGGGCGAGCGGGCGGTCGAGTGCCTCGACGACCGTCACCTCGACGCCCGCCTCCCGTGCCACGGCGGCGAATTCGAGGCCGATGAACCCGGCCCCCACCACCACCGCCCGGCGGGCCCCGGCGAGCGAGGCCTGCAGCGCGACGGCGTCCCGCGAGGTGCGCAGGGTGTGCACGCCGCGCAGTCCGGCGCCCGGCACGGTGAGCGTGCGGGGCTGCGCGCCGGTGGCAAGGACGAGGTGGCCGTAGCCGTACGCGGAGCCGTCGGCGAGGCGTACCGTGCGCCCGGCCGGGTCGATCTCCGTGACGGTGCCCGCGACCAGGTCGATCGACTGGCGCACGTAGTACGTCGCGGGCCGCAGCCACAGCTGGGACTCGTCCGCCTCGCCCTTGAGGTAGGCCTTGGACAGCGGCGGACGCTCGTAGGGGAGCGCGTCCTCGGCGCTGATGAGCGTGATGTCTCCCGAGTAGCCGTGCTCCCGCAGGGACGCCGCCGTCTGGTAGCCGCCCTGGCCGGCTCCGACCACGACGACGGACTCGGGGGTCGTGCTGTCCGTCATCAGTTCTGCCGCTCGGGGAGGTGCACGATCAGGCCGTCCAGCGCGTCGCACGACTTGAGCTGGCAGCTGAGCCGGCTGTTGGGCTTGCGCGGGCAGGCCGTGAAGTCGAGCATCTCGTCCTCCCGCTCCTTCGGCGGCTCCAGCTTGTCGAGGGTGGTCTCGTCCACGTAGACGTGGCAGGTGGCGCACTGCATGTTGCCGCCGCACTGGGCGACGATGCCGTCGATGTCGTTGAACACGGCGCCGCGCATGACGCTCGTGCCCTCCGGGACGTCGATCGACGTCTCGTTCCCGTTGATGGCGACATACGTGATTTTGGGCATGACGGAGCTCCTCGATGGCATCCGGACGCGCGCGGGGGCGCGCCGTGGCGCGGATGCCTGGCAAGTGGAAAGACGGTAGGTGG
The DNA here is from genome assembly GCF_042880275.1 of Streptomyces sp. NPDC058308. Lineage (NCBI taxonomy): Bacteria > Bacillati > Actinomycetota > Actinomycetes > Kitasatosporales > Streptomycetaceae > Streptomyces > Streptomyces sp. NPDC058308. The sequence continues at coordinate 643,040 of NZ_JBHVZA010000001.1, read as the reverse complement.
AGATGGCGCGGCCCGGCGGTCGGCGGGGGAAACGGCACCCCGGTCAACTCGCCATCACCAGCTGGCCGTTCGGACACGCGACGTCCTGGGCCAGGGATAAGGCAGCGCTGCGGAGCGTACCAGACCACTTCCGGCCAGACCAGGAGCCGATGGCCAGGACCTGTCCGCCGGACCGTCAGGCTCTTATGGCCTGCGCCCGCGGCGGGGGTCGGGCAGGCGGTGCGTCATGAAGGGTCTGCTGGTGGTGAACTCCCGGAATTTCACGGCGGCGTCGGACAGGTAGGTGTCGCGGTTCCACACCAGGGTGAGCACGCGGTGGCAGTCCGGCGCGTTGAGGTGCACCCAGGCGACCGGGACCTGGGAATCCGTGCCCGCCTGGCGGGAGATGGCCGGGATGAGTCCGATGCCGAGGCCCGCGCTGATCATGTCCTGGCTGGCCCCCGGCTCGTCGCCCTCGCAGGACAGCAGCGGCGTGAGCCCCTCGGACGCGAACAGCCGGTCCAGGAGGGTGCGTTGCCAGTGTCCCGGCCGGGTCGTGACGAAGGGCTCCGCGGCGATCTCACGGATCGTCACACTCTCCTGCCCGTCGAGCCAGTGGCCGCGCGGCACGGCGAGCAGCACCTCCTCGCGGGCGAGTTCGACCGAGTCGAGGTTCGTGCCGGCCAGCGGCTGCGAGGCGACGCAGAAGTCGACCTCCCTGGCGCGCAGCTGGCGGTCCATCTCCTCCGCGTTGGACTGGTAGAGCCTGACGTCGGCGCGGGGGTAGGCGGCCCGGAAGCTGCCGAGGAGATGGGTGATCGTCAGGAGGGTCTCGGAGGCGACGCTGACCCGGCCCAGAGCCGTGTCGCGGGCGTCGCTCAGGGCCCTGCGGGCGTCGTCGAGCTCGCTGAGGGCGCGGTCGACGTGGCGCAGGAACACCGCGCCGTACTGGTTGAGCCGGATGCGGCGGCCCTGCCGGTCGAAGAGCGGGACGCCGAGCTCGGTCTCCAGGCGCGCGATGGTGCGGCTCAGCGAGGGCTGGGCGACGCGCAGCTCCTCCGCGGCGCGGCTGATGTGCTCGAAACGGGCGACTGCCTGGAAGTAGCGCAACTGCAGAAGATCCATGCTCCACCTTCACTTATGCCTTCCGGGACATCTTCACATGGCAAAACCGGTCTTGGAATGCATAAGGAATCCTCCCTACGGTCTTCATCGAGGTCACCGCACAGGTGGCGGGCAAACGGCGCCCGGCACCTGCACACGCGAAGCGGCGGCCCCGCACCCGCCCACCGTCTCCCACCGGAAACCGTCCACCGCCCCGACGACACCGTGCTCCCCACCGAACCCCCTCAGCCGTCCCAACCGGCCACCGTCCCCCCAGGAAGGTCGCATCATGAGCGCTGCGGATCTGGCCCGACTCCAGTTCGCGGCCACGACCGGCATCCACTGGCTGTTCGTGATCCTCACCATGGGACTCGTCCCCATCGTGGCGATCATGCACACCCGGGCCGCGTTCACCCGTGATCCCGCCCAGCGAGCAGTCCGGGAGCGGATGACCCGCTTCTGGGGTCAGCTCTACGTCATCAACTACGCGGTCGGCATCGTCACCGGCCTCGTCATGGAGTTCCAGTTCGGGCTCAGCTGGAGCGGCCTCAGCAAGTTCGCGGGCAACGTCTTCGGCGCCCCGCTGGCTCTCGAAACCCTCATCGCCTTCTTCGCCGAGTCCACGTTCCTCGGCATGTGGATCTTCGGCTGGGGCCGCCTGCGCAGGGGTGTGCACGTCACGCTCATCTGGCTGGTCGCCCTGACCGCGTACGCCTCCGGCTACTGGATCCTGATCGCCAACGGCTTCATGCAGCACCCGGTCGGCTACGAAGTGCGCGACGGAGCGGCCTACCTGACCGACTTCGCGGCACTGCTCACCAACTCCAACGCCCTGGTCGCTCTCCTGCACCTCTCGCTGGGCGCCCTGACGACGGGCGGCTGTTTCGTCGCCGGCATCAGCGCCTACCACTTCCTGCGGCACACCGAGGAGCGGGAGCTCTTCCGTACCTCCATGAAGCTGGGGCTGTGGGTCTCGACGGTCGCCTCGTTCTTCGTCGTGGTCGTCGGCGAGATGCAGCGGCCCATCATCGAGCGCACCCAGCCCATGAAGGACGCGGTCCTGGAGAACAGCGGCGTCGCCGAGCTGCAGGCCCAACTCGTCAAGGAGCACGGTCCCGGCAACTACGTGCCGTGGCAGGACACGATGCGGATCTCGATGGACACCATGTCCCTCATCGGCAACACCGTGTCCACCATCACCGCCATCGCCCTCATCCTTCTGTGGAAGGACCGGCTGATGCGCTGGCGGTGGGCCTCGTGGGTGGTCGTGTGGATGATCCCGTTCCCCTTCATCGCCTCCGTCGGCGGCTGGATCGTCCGTGAGGTGGGGCGCCAGCCCTGGCTCGTCTACGGCCAGCTGACGGTCGAGGACGCGCTCTCCAACGTCGGGAAGACCTCGCTGCTCCTGTCCTGCACGCTGTTCATCGCGATCTTCCTCGCCCTGGCCGTGACGAACTGGACCCTGATCACCCGCTTCGCCCTGCGCGGCCCCGACGCCACCCAGCTCGGCCTCACCGAGCCGCTCCCGGACGACGTGCCCGACGGGCCGGAAGGCAGCGCCGACGAGAAGCAGCCGGTGCCCGTCTTCTGAGCCGGGCCCACCCGGCACCCCCCGACATGTCCTCCCCTGCTGTAACGGAAAGTTGAGCGAGATGAGTCTCGAGACCGTCTGGCTGGCCCTCCTGGGCCTGCTGCTCGCCGGGTACTTCGTACTCGGCGGCTACGACTACGGCGCACAGATGCTGCACCCCTTCCTCGGCCGAGACGGAGCGGAGGAGAAGCGCACCAGCGGGAACGCCGCCCTCGACGCCATAGCGCCGTTCTTCCTGGGCAACGAGGTCTGGCTGGTCGCCTTCGCGGGCGTCCTGTTCGGAGCCTTCCCGCACCTGGAAGGCACCCTCCTGTCCGGCCTGTACCCGCTGATCGTGGCGATCCTTGCAGGACTGGTCCTCGGCAACGCCGCGGTCCAGCTGCGCCGCCGCTCCCACAGTGCGCGCGGCCGCCGTATGTGGGACGTCCTGATCGTGGTCGGCGGCACCGTCCCCGCCATCTGCTGGGGCCTCGTGGTGGGGCTGATGCTGCACGGCGTGCCCCGCCGCGCCGACGGCAGCTTCCACATCGGGTTCGGCGAGGTGTTCGCGCCGTTCGTGCTGGTCTGTGGCGCCGCCGCCGTGCTGCTCTTCGCCGCGCACGGCGCGACCTTCGTCGCACTGCGCTCGGAGCCCGCCATCGCGGCCAGGGCGCGGCAGTTGGGCGCCAAGCTGATCGGCGGCGCCGCCGCCGTGGGCGCCCTCGCGCTGCTCCTCACCCTCTTCGGCGAGGGCGCCTCGATGACGAACCGCGCGACCTCGGCGGTCATCACCGCCCTGTTCGTCGCGGCGCTCGTCGCCGGCTGGTGGTACCTCACCCGCGGGCGCAACGTCCTGGCGTTCGTCGCCACCTGCTGCGCGACCGCGCTCCCGGTGCTGCTCCTGGGGGCCGGCCACTACCCGTACCTCCTGATCACCGGCGCCGGCGCCGGCCTGGACATCGACCACGCCATCACCGACGACGCCACCTTGAAGATCCTGAGCGGCTTCGGGGTCCTGGTGATCCCGACGATCCTCGCCTACCAGTTCTGGAGCTGGTGGGCCTTCCGGGGGCGGACGGGCCAACGCCACCCCAGCTACTTCTGACCCCCGGAACGCGACGAGAGGTACCCCCACGATGAAGCCCGTCGAACGCCGTCTGATGCGGGAAATCCCAGTGCTGCGGCGCCACCTGACGTACTCCTCGGTCCTGGCCCTGGCGGGCGCCGGGCTCATCGTCACCCAGGCGGTCCTGCTCGCGACGGTCCTCGCGGACGGCTTCGCCGACCGTTCGGTCCGCCTCGGGCCCCTGGCCGCGCTGGCCGCCGTCATGGCACTGCGCGCCCTGCTGGCCTGGCTCCGCGGCGTGCTCGCGCAGCGCGCCGCGGCCGACGCCAAGCGCACCCTGCGGGACCGGATCACCGGACGGCTGCAGCACACCAACCCGCTGCGGCTCGCCTCCCGCCGCCACGGTGAGACGGCCACCCTGCTCACCCGTGGCCTCGACGCCCTCGACCCGTACGTCGTCGGCTATCTGCCCACGATGGCGGCCACCGCGGTGGTCCCCCTCACGGTGGTCGCCGCCGTGTGGTGGACCGACTGGACCTCGGCGCTCATCATCGTCATCACCCTGCCGCTGATCCCCGTGTTCGGCGCGCTCGTCGGCCTGCACACCGCTCAGCGCACCGCCCGCCAATGGCGGTTGCTCTCCCGCCTCGGCGGACACTTCCTGGACGTGGTGGCCGGACTGCCCACCCTGCGCGCGTTCGGCCGCGAGCGGCACCAGACCACGGTGGTGCGCGAGATGGCCGACGCCCACCGGCGCGCGACCATGCGCACCCTGCGCGTGGCGTTCCTCTCCTCCCTGGTCCTGGAGACCGTCGCCACCCTCTCCGTGGCCCTGGTCGCCGTCCCGGTCGGGCTGCGGCTGCTGCACGGCGAAGTGGACCTGCACACCGCTCTGATCGTCCTGTTCCTCGCCCCCGAGGCGTATCTCCCGCTGCGCGCCATGGGCGGGGCCTTCCACGACAGCGCCGAGGGCATCGCCGTGGCCGAGCGCGTCTTCACCACCCTCGACGAGGAGGAGGCGTCCCCGGCGCCCGCCGAGCCCGCCCCCGCCCCCGACGCCCGCACCGCGGCACTGCGCCTCGACGACGTCACCGTCCAGTACCCCGACCGGGCCGCGGCCGCCCTGCGCCACGTCTCCCTGAGCATCGCCCCCGGCGAGCACATCGCCCTGATCGGCCCCAGCGGCGCGGGCAAGTCCACCCTGCTCTCGCTGCTCCTCGGCTTCGTCGCCCCCACCTCGGGGCGGGTCACGGCCGACGGCACCGACCTCGCCGCCCTCGACCCCGACGACTGGTGCGCCCAGGTCGCCTGGGTGCCCCAGCGCCCGCACCTGATCGCCGCCTCCGTCGCCGACAACATCCGCCTCGGACGCCCCGGCGCGAGCGACGCGGAGGTGCGGGAAGCGGCCCGCAACGCCTCGGCCGACCTCTTCGTCGACGAGCTGCCCCAGGCGTACGACACCCTGCTCGGCGAGCACGGCGCCGGGCTCTCCGCGGGCCAGCGCCAGCGGATCGCCCTGGCCCGCGCCTTCCTCAAGGACGCCCCCGTCCTGCTCCTGGACGAACCGACCGCCCACCTCGACCCCGAGAGCGAGGCAGCCGTCACCCGCGCCACCGTCGCCCTGATGCGCGGCCGCACCTCGATCGTGGTGGCGCACCGCACGAGCCTGCTGCCGCACGCCGACCGGATCATCACGGTACGGGCGGGCGCCATCGCCCCGCCGCCCCTGCCCGCCCACCCCGAACCGGCACCCACGGAAAGCCTGGTGGCCTCATGACCCCGCACACCGAGGCCGCCGCCCGCGGGCCCCGCCCCACCGTCCGCCTCCTGCACCACCTCCTGCCGTACTGGCGCAGGCTGCTGCCCGCCGCTCTCGCCGCGGCCGGCAGCGAGCTCGCCGCCGCCGCGCTGATGGCCACCGCCGCCTGGCTGATCACCCGCGCCGCCGAACAGCCGCCCCTGGCCGCGGTGAGCGTCGCGATCGTCGCCGTCCGCGCCCTGGCCCTGGGACGCGGCGCGCTGCGCTACATCGACCGGCTCCTCGGCCACGACGGCGTGCTGCGGGCCGTCGCGGGCTTCCGCGCCCGGGTGTACGAGGCGCTGGTGCCGCTCGCCCCCGCAGGCACCCCCGCCTTCCGCAGCGGCGACCTGCTGACCCGGCTCGTCGACGACGTCGACGCGGCCCAGGACCTGCTCCTTCGGGTGATGATCCCGGCCACGGCGGCCTTCGTGGTCGCCGCGACCGCCACCGGCACGGTCCTGCTGCTCCTGCCGGAGGCCGGCCTGCTGCTCGGTGCCCTGCTGATCGTGGCGGGACTCCTCGTGCCCGCCCTCGTCCTCGTCCTGTCCCGGCGCGCGGGCCGCGCGGAGAAGGCCGCCCGCGCCGAACTCGCCGCCGTCACCGTCGACCTGACCCAGGGGGCCGCGGACCTCGCCGCGTACGGCGCCCGGGGCCGCACCCACGACCGGGCGCGCGGTGTCGCCGCCCGCATCGCCCGCCTTGAGCGCCAGAAGGCCCTGACGACCTCGCTCGCCCAGGCCGTGGTGCTCGTGCTGCAGGGCGCGGCGACGGTCGGCGTCACCTGGCTCGCGCTGCGCGCCCACGCGGCGGGCGACCTGCCCGCCGTGCAGCTCACCGTCCTCGCGGTCCTCGCCCTCGTCTCCTTCGAGGCCCTCGCGCCGCTGCCCGCGGCGGCCCGGCGCTTCGCCGACGTGCGCGCCTCGGCGCAGCGGCTCGCCGACCTCTTCGACACCCCGGCGCCCGTCGCCGACCCCGCCGAACCGGCCGCGCTGCCCGCCGGGGGCCCGCTCGACGTGGACATCAGCGACCTGCGGGTGCGTCACCTCCCGGACGGGCCCCCGGCCCTGGACGGGGTGAGCCTGCGGGTGCCGCGCGGTCAGCGCGTGGTGCTCCTCGGCGCCAGCGGGTCCGGCAAGTCGACGCTGATCGCGGCGCTCATGCGGTTCGTCCCCTACGAGGCGGGCAGCATCCGCGTCGGCGGGCGCGAACTGAGCGACTGCGCGGGCGCCGACGCCCGCCGCGCGATCACCGGCATGACCCAGGACGCGCACGTCTTCCACGCAGGCATCCGCGCCAACCTGATCCTGGCCCGCCCCGACGCCACCGACGCGCAGCTGCGCGACGCGGCCCGCCGGGCCCGGATCCTGGACTGGATCGAGTCGCTGCCGGACGGCTGGGACACCGTGCTCGGCGGGGACGGCGCCACGATGTCGGGCGGCCAGCGCCAACGCCTGCTCCTTGCCCGCGCGTTGCTCGCCGACCCGCCGGTACTCGTCCTTGACGAACCCACCGAGGGCCTCGACCCCGACACGGCCGCCGCGGTGCTCGCCGACATCCTCGACGCCACCCGCGGCCGCACCACGCTCCTGGTCACGCACGAGCGGGCGGGCCTCGCCGCCGCCGACCGGATCCTCACCCTGGACCGGGGCCGGATCCGTTCGATCAGCCACGAGGACCTCGAGGTCGTCACGGACGGCCTGGCCCTGGCGCTCTGACCCCCTGATGTGACCCTCCGACGCCTGATCCGAGGACCGGACGTCCGCCGTGTCCCTCTTGCCAAGCCCCGGCAACAAGCCGAGGATTGTCCCTCCCCGGGCGGCTTCCTCGGAGGCTTCCGGGACGTCATTCGACCTGTGTGACCTGTGTGACCTGCGTGAGGAGCCGGGGCCATGGATTTCGGACTCGTACTGCAGACCGACCCGCCGGCGTCGGAGGTCGTCGGCCTCATGCGGCGCGCGGAGCGGGCCGGCTTCCGCTACGGCTGGACCTTCGACTCCTCCGTCCTGTGGCAGGAGCCGTTCGTCATCTACAGCCGCATCCTGGAACACACGACGCGGCTCACCGTCGGCCCCATGGTCACCAACCCGGGCACCAGGACCTGGGAAGTCACCGCCTCCACCTTCGCCACCCTCAACGACATGTACGGCAACCGCACCGTGTGCGGCATCGGGCGCGGCGACTCCGCGATGCGCGTCGCCGGGCGCAAGCCCAACACCCTCGCCCGCCTCGGCGAGGCGATCGACGTCATCCGTGACCTCGCCGAGGGCCGCGAGGCGGACGTCGGAGGGCAGACACTGCGGCTGCCGTGGGTGCGGGACGGGAAGCTGCCCGTGTGGATGGCGGCGTACGGGCCGAAGGCGCTCGCACTCGCCGGGCAGAAGGCCGACGGGTTCATCCTGCAGCTCGCCGACCCGTATCTGACGGAGTGGATGATCAGGGCCGTACGGGACGCGGCCGCCGACGCCGGGCGCGATCCCGCGGACGTCAAGATCTGCGTGGCCGCGCCCGCCTACGTCGGCGACGACCTCGCGCACGCCCGCGAGCAGTGCCGCTGGTTCGGCGGCATGGTCGGCAACCACGTCGCCGATCTGGTCGCCAGGTACGGCGAGCACTCCTCGATGGTCCCCGAGGCCCTCACCGCGTACATCAAGGCCCGCGAGGGATACGACTACAGCCACCACGGCCGGACCGGGAACCCCGACACCGCCTTCGTGCCCGACGAGATCGTCGACCGGTTCTGTCTCCTCGGGACCGTCGAGTCCCATCTCGAACGGCTGCGGGAACTGCGGGAGTTGGGCGTCGACCAGTTCGCGGTGTACGCGATGCACGACGCGCGGGAGGACGTCATCGACGCGTACGGCTCGGCGGTGGTTCCGGCGCTCTCCTGACCTTCGTCGAGGGCACCCCGCGCCGGACCGTCCGAAGCGAACCGCGGCCCCGTACGCCGACTACGGCACGCGGGCCGTCCACTCGGCGGTCGCGAACTTGGTGCGCACGAGCTCCTTGGCGCGCGCCATCTCCTCCTCGGTGACCTTCCCCGCCGTGAGGCCGTAACGGCCGCGGAAGGAGTCGACCATGCGCTCGATGACCGTCTCGCGGGGCAGCCCGGTCTGGCGGCGCAGCGGGTCGACGCGCTTCTTGGCGCTCCGCGTGCCCTTGTCGGAGAGCTTCTCCTTGCCGATCCGCAGCACTTCGAGCATCTTGTCCGCGTCGATGTCGTACGACATCGTCACGTGGTGCAGCACCGCGCCCGAGCCCCCGCCGGTCCCCACCGAGCGCTTCTGCGCGGCGCCCGCGATCTTCCCCGCCTCCGTCGCGATGTCGTTCAGCGGCTGGTACCACGCCTTGATGCCCATGTCGGCGAGCGCGCCGAGCACCCAGTCGTCCAGGTACGCGTAGCTGTCCTGGAAGGAGAGCCCCTGCACGAGGGCGTCCGGGACCGAGAGCGAGTACGTGATGGTGTTGCCCGGCTCCACGAACATCGCCCCGCCGCCGGAGATCCGGCGCACCACCTCGATGCCGTGCCGGGCCGCGCCCTCCGCGTCGACCTCGTTGGCCAGCGACTGGAAGCTGCCGATGATCACCGACGGCGAGGCCCACTCCCACACGCGCAGCGTCGGCGGGCGCCGGCCCGCCGCCACCTCCCGGGTCAGCACCTCGTCGAGGGCCATGTGCAGCGCGGGCGGCTGCGGCCCCTCGTGGACCAGCTGCCAGTCGTAGTCGGTCCAGTCCGTCGCGTGGGCGAGGGCGCGGCGGACGGCGACGCCGATGCCCTCCGACGTCAGGCCGTACATCACGGTGCCCTCGGGGAGCGCGGCGTCGATGCGGGCGGCGAGGCCCGCGGCGTCGGTGTCGGAGGGGGCGCCGTCCAGCGCGCCGTTGATCGCGTCGAGCGCCTCGTCGGGTTCGAGGAAGAAGTCACCCGCCACCCGCGTGTTCCGCAGCGCGCCGCCCTCGACGTCGAGATCCACCACGACGAGCTTGCCGCCGGGGACCTTGTACTCACCGTGCACGTGCTTCCTCCATGCCCGCGGGGCGCAGCCGCCCTCGGCTCGATGTTCCGAATCGTCCCCCAACGCTAGCCGAGCGAGGGAATGTCCCGTTGTGCGCGCCGTACGGGGGAACACGCACCGCACGGCGCGTCCCCGGAGCCGGTCCGACGCAGAGTGGGGGACAGCGGTCGGCACCGGCCCGCGCCATGAGCCCAAGGCACTCGTCCACTGGAGTCCGCACCATGCACATCTCGGTCGTCCTGTTCACCTCCGACCTGCGGGTGCACGACCACCCGCCGCTGCGCGCCGCCGTCAAGGGCGCGGACGCCGTCGTGCCGCTCTTCGTCCTGGACCGGGCGATCGACGACATCGGCGGCACGGGACCCAACCGCGAGGCGTTCCTCGCCGACTGCCTGGCCGACCTCGACCGGCGACTGCGCGAGCGCGGCGGCCGGCTCGTGGTGCGCGCGGGTGACCTCGTCGACGAGGTACGGGCCGTCGTCGAGGAGACGGACGCCGACGAGGTGCACATGGCCGCGGGGGTCAGCCGGTACGCGCAGGCGCGCGAACGGCGGCTGCGCGAGGCGCTGGCCGCGGACGGACGGCGCCTGCACGTCCACGACGCCGTCGTCACGGCGGTCGCGCCCGGCGCCGTGACCCCCGGGAACTCCGACCACTTCGCCGTCTTCACCCCCTACCACCGCCGCTGGACCGCGCAGGGCGTGCGGGCCGTCCTCGCCGCCCCGCGCACCGTGCGGGTGCCGGACCCCGTCCGCTCCCACCCCCTGCCGTCCCGTGACGGCGTGCAGGGGTGCTCGCCGGGGCTCGCCGAGGGCGGCGAGAGCGTCGGCCGCTCGCGGTGGAAGGCCTGGCTGCGCGACGGCATCGACCGGTACGACACGACCCACGACGACCTGGCGGGCGACGCCACGTCGAAGCTCTCGCCGCACCTGCACTTCGGCACGCTGTCCTGCGCCGAACTCGTCGGCGACGCGGGCAGGCGCACGTCCCGGGGCGCCGGGGACTTCGTCCGGCAACTGTGCTGGCGCGACTTCCACCACCAGGTGCTCGCCGCCAGACCGGCCGCGGCCGACGCCGACTACCGCACGCGCGGCGACCGCTGGCGCACGCGGAAGCAGAAGTCGGCGCGGGAGGACATCAGCGCCTGGGAGGAAGGGCGGACGGGCTACCCGGTCGTCGATGCCGCCATGCGCCAACTGCTGCACGAGGGATGGATGCACAACCGCGGCAGACTGCTCACCGCGAGCTTCCTGGTCAAGACCCTGTACGTCGACTGGCGCGTCGGCGCCGCTCACTTCCGTCGCCTGCTCGTCGACGGCGACGTCGCCAACAACCAGCTCAACTGGCAGTGGGTGGCCGGGACCGGCACGGACAGCCGCCCCAACCGGGTGCTCAACCCCGTGCTCCAGGCCAGGCGTTACGACCCGGACGGAGCCTACGTACGCCGCTGGGTGCCCGAGCTCGGCGACCTGAAAGGCGCGGCCGTGCACGAACCGTGGAAGCTGCCCGCGCCGGAGCGGGCGCGTTACGACTACCCCGAGCCGCTCGTCGAACTGGCCGACGGGCTCAGCCGGTTCAAGGAGGCCCGGGGGATCGAGTGACGGGTGACGCCTCCGGGGGCCGATGGTCAGGCCGAGGCGAGCTCGTCCATCAGGGATATCACCGTCTCCAGCGCGTCCGCCCCGGGCGGCAGCAGGGGCGGGCGGCCGATCAGCGGCCGGTCGGCGAAACCGGTGTCCAGATGCGGCACCGGTATGTCGAGGACCGCGACGGACCGGGGCGCGAGCTCCTCGGCGAGCACGCCGAGCCAGCCGCTCAACGCCGCCTTGGAGGCGGTGTAGTCCGCGGTGCCCTCGATGTGCGACCGCTCCGGCGGCGTTCCGGTGACGGCGAGCAGGAACCCCTTGTCCGCCACCACCGGGGCCGCGCCCCTCAGCACGGCCATGGGACACAGTGCGTTCACCGTGAGCAGGTGCTCGGCCGCCGCGTTCGACACGTCCTCGACGGCGCCGAAGCCCATGGCCCCGACCGTCACGAGGACCCCGTCGAGCCCCGACAGCATGCGCGCCGCCCACGCTCCGAGCGCGGTGCACTGGTCCAGGTCGCACGCCTCGAAGCCACGGGCCGGCGGGGCGCCGAGATCCTGCGCGAGAGCGGCCAGACGGACCGGGTTGCGGCCCGCGAGGGCCACCTGGGCACCCCGTTCCGCCAAGGCGCAGGCGGCGAGACCGCCGAGGACGCCGGTGGCCCCCACCACCAGGACGCGGGCTCCCGATAATTCCATTGCTCTGCCTCCAAGTGTCGGTGGGCGCCCGGCACTTCGGAAGAGGCGCACTCCTCGTACGGGGCCGAGCCGCCCCCAGAGTGGTGACAGTCCGGGAACCCGGCAACTTGCAGCGCTTGTGCGTCGTATCGTCGCGGGATGGTTGCTGAACGGCGGTCGGAGTCCTCCCGGCACGGCGGCGCCGACGCCGCCCTGACCACGGGAGCCGTCGCCCGCAGACTGGGCGTCGCGCCCACCACGCTGCGCTCGTGGGAGCGGCGTTACGGCATCGGACCCGTCCACCACGACCACGGACGGCACCGCCGCTGGACCCCCGAGGACGTGGGACGGGTGGAGGAGATGTGCCGGCTGACCGCGCTCGGCGTGCCGCCCGCCGAGGCCGCGCGCCTGGCCCTGCTCGGGACACCGGCGGGCGCGCCCGCCGGAGCCGGGATTCCGCGGGCACGGCGCGGCGGCGACCCCGGCACGCTCTCGCTGGGCACCGTCCGGCAGGAGTGCCGGGGGCTCGCGAAGGCGGCGGTGCGGCTCGACGCCCCCGCCGTCGAGTCCCAGCTGCGGACCACCCTCGACGCGTACGGCTTCACGACGGGGTGGGAGGAGGTCATGGCCCCCGCCCTGCACGCCATCGGCCGCAAATGGGCCTCGTGCGGGGAGCGGTACGTGGAGGTCGAGCACCTGCTCTCCTGGCACGTCTCCTCCGCCCTGCGCCGGACCCCGGGGACTGGCACGGACCACGCCCCGCCGCCCGCCACGGTGCCCGTCGCCCCGGTGCTGCTCGCCTGCGTCCCCGGCGAACAGCACACCCTCCCGCTGGAAGCCCTCACCGCGGTCCTCGGCGAACGGGGCCTGCCCACAAGGATGTTCGGCGCCGCGCTCCCCGCGGAGGCCCTGTACGAGGCGGTGCGGCGCATCGGCCCCTCGGCCGTCATCCTCTGGGCGCACTCGCGGGGCACCGCCGACCGCGCCCTTGTGCACCTCGTCACGGAGAAGGAGTGGGGTGTACGGGGCGCCCGGGGGCATCCGGCGGTGCTGATCGCGGGGCCCGGCTGGTCGACGGGGGCGGGGGCGGTGCCGTACGCGCCGGGCGTGGAGCGGCTGACCGGACTGCGGACGGGCGCGGACCGGATCGAGTCGCTCCTCGCGGGCTGAGACGACGGTGACCCGGGACGGTGCCGCGCACTAGCCTGCCGATCATGTTCACGACGCGTCCCACTCTTCAGGGCACCTTCGGCATGGTGTCGTCGACCCACTGGCTCGCCTCCCAGTCCGCGATGGCCGTGCTGGAGGACGGCGGCAACGCCTTCGACGCCGCCGTCGCCGCCGGGTTCGTCCTGCACGTGGTCGAGCCGCACCTGAACGGGCCCGCAGGCGAGGTCCCGATCATCCTCGCGCCCGCCGGGGGCGACGTGCGCGTGCTCTGCGGGCAAGGGGGCGCGCCCGCCGGGGCCACCGTCGCCCACTACCGCTCCCTCGGCCTCGAACTGGTGCCCGGCACCGGCCCGCTCGCCGCCGCCGTGCCCGGCGCCTTCGACGCGTGGATGCTGCTCCTGCGGGACCACGGCACGAAGTCGCTCGCCGACGTCCTCAAGTACGCCATCGGGTACGCGGAGGACGGGCACGCCCCCGTCGAGCGGATCGGCGAGACCGTGGAGACGGTACGGGAACTCTTCGAGCGGGAGTGGCCCTCCTCCGCCGACGTCTACCTCCCCGGAGGCCGGTCCCCGCGCCCCGGTGAACTGTTCCGCAACCCCGCGCTCGCCGCGACGTGGCGGCGCCTCATCGCGGAGGCGGAGGCGGAGGCGGCGGCGAAGGCCGGGGAGGGCGCCGCGGGGGAGGAACTGCGGATCGCCCGGATCGACGCCGCCCGCGAGGTGTGGCGCTCGGGGTTCATCGCCGACGCGCTCGTGCGGCAGGCCGGGCGGCCCACCATGGACACGAGCGGCGAGCGGCACACGGGGACGCTCTGTGCGCAGGACCTGCGCGGGTGGTCGGCGTCCTACGAGGACCCCGTCACGTACGACTGGAACGGCTGGACGCTGTGCAAGGCGGGCGCCTGGAGCCAGGGCCCCGCCTTCCTGCAGCAGTTCGCCCTGCTGCCGCAGACGGTCGAGGAGCTTCCCGAGTACGGGTCCGCCGACTACGTCCATCTCCTCGTCGAGGGCTGCAAGCTGGCCATGGCGGACCGGGAGGCCTGGTACGGGGACGCGGGGGAGGGCGGTGCGCGGAGCGTGCCGGTGCGGGAGCTGCTGTCGGAGGAGTACAACGCGTCGCGGCGGCGGCTCGTCGGGGACACCGCCTCGTGCCGGTTGCGGCCCGGGGCGCCCGGCGGGCGGGAGCCGAGGCTCTCCGCGCACGCCCTCGCGGTGGCCGCCGGGGAGACCGCGGGCCTGGACAGGGGGGCCGGTGCGGCGGCCGGGGCCGGGGAGCCGACCGTGGTCGCGGACGGGGGGACGCGCGGCGACACGTGCCACGTCGACGTGGTCGACCGGTGGGGGAACATGCTGTCCGCCACGCCCAGCGGAGGGTGGCTCCAGTCCAACCCCGTCGTGCCCGAACTGGGGTTCCCGCTGGGCACGCGGCTCCAGATGGCCTGGCTCGAGGAGGGCCTGCCGAACTCGCTCACGCCGGGCCGTCGCCCGCGGACGACCCTGACGCCGTCGCTGGCGCTGCGGGAAGGCATACCGGTCCTGGCCTTCGGCACGCCGGGCGGCGACCAGCAGGACCAGTGGCAGGTGCACTTCTTCCTCGGGGTGGTGCTGCGGGACTCCGTCCGGGGCGGCCTCGACCTGCAGGGCGCGATCGACGCCCCGAACTGGCACACGGAGGCGTTCCCCGGCTCCTTCCACCCCCGTGACATGCGCCCCGGCAGCCTCACGGTGGAAGCGCGGACGGCCCCCGAGGTGGTGGACGAGCTGCGACGGCGGGGACACGAGGTGACGGTGGGCGGCCCGTGGTCGGAGGGCCGCCTGTGCGCGGTGGCGCGGGACCCGCGGAGTGGGGTGCTGTCGGCGGCGGCGAATCCTCGGGGGGCGCAGGGATACGCGGTGGGGCGGTAGCGGTCCGGGAGCGGGTGGAACCGAGTTCACGGGGGGTTCAGTCCCCGTTCACCGGGGCCGTACGGGATGTCAGTGCGGCGTGCTCTCATGGACGCATGATCGAAGACTTTCTGACGCACGGTGTACGCGATGTGGAGGAGGCCGTCCGCAAGGCCGCCGCGGCGGAGGTGACGCCCCGGTTCCGGCAGCTCGCCGAGGGGGACGTCGTGGAGAAGAGCGGCCCGCACGACATGGTGACCATCGCCGACCGCCGCGCGGAGGAGCAGCTGACCGCCGACCTCGCCGCGCTCCTGCCGGGCTCGGTCGTCGTGGGCGAGGAGGCGGTGCACGCCGACCCGTCGACGTACGAGGCGATACACGGCGACGCGCCCGTCTGGATAGTGGACCCGGTCGACGGGACGCGGCAGTTCGTCAACGGCGACCCGGGCTTCTGCATGCTCGTCGCCCTCGCGGTCGGCGGCGAGGTCCAGGCCTCGTGGACGTACGCACCGGCCCTGGAGGAGTTCGCCGTGGCGGTCCGCGGCAAGGGCGCCTGGCTGAACGGTGAGCGGCTGACCGCCGGATCGCCCTCGGCCGGTGCCGACCTGGAGGTGGCCACCTCGCATCCGGACTTCACCACCGAGGACCAGAAGCGGGCCCTCGTGGGCCTCGCGGTGGAGGGCGTCCGTCCCCGGCCGTGCGGCTCGGCAGGTCTGGAGTACCTCGCCATAGCCAGGGGCGATCTTGACGCCGTCGCCTTCTCGTGGGAGCTGGCCTGGGACCACGCCGCGGGCCTGCTGCTCGTGGCGGAGGCAGGCGGCGCCGACCTGACGCTGACGGGGGAGCCGTTCCGCATCGGCGGCGGCAACACGCTGCCCTTCACCGCGGCCCGCGACGCGGCCACGGCCCGGCGCGTCGCGGACCTTCTCTCCAGCGGCGCCTGAGACGGCCGGGGCCCGGGCAGCGGCGCCGGTGGCCCGGCCTATCCTGGCGGCAGTGGCCATCGGCTGACAAAGGAGTCCGAAGGTGCCGTCGATGCTTGACGCCGTCATCGTGGGGGCGGGACCGAACGGGCTGACCGCAGCCGTGGAGCTGGCCCGCCGGGGCTTCTCCGTGGCCGTCTTCGAGGCCAAGGACACGGTGGGGGGCGGGGCGCGCACCCAGGAGCTGACGCTGCCCGGATTCCGGCACGACCCCTGCTCGGCCGCCCACCCGCTGGGCATCAACTCCCCGGCGTTCCGCGCCATGCCCCTGGACCGGTACGGACTGGAGTGGCTGCAGCCCCCGCTGCCCATGGCCCACCCCTTCCCCGACGGCACCGCCGCCGTGCTGTCCCGCTCCGTCGCCGAGACCGCCGCCTCGTTCGGGCCGCGCGACGCGGGGGCGTACCGAAGGCTGGTCGAGCCCTTCCTGCCCAAGTGGGACGCCCTGCTGCGGGACTTCATGGCGCTGCCGCTGAGCTCGCTGCCGAGGGACCCCGTGACGCTGGCCCGGTTCGGGCTCGTGGGGCTGCCGCCGTCGACATGGCTGATGCGCCGGTTCCGCGACGAGCGGGCCCGCGCCCTGTTCTCGGGCCTCGTCGCCCACGTCATCGCGCCGCTCGACGGCATCGTCACCGGTGGTGTCGGCCTGGTCTTCGCGCTGGCCGCGCACGCCCGCGGGTGGCCCGTCGCCCGGGGCGGCTCGCAGTCCATCTCCGACGCGCTCACCGCGTATCTGAAGGACCTCGGCGGCTCCGTCCACACGGACTACGAGGTCAAGCGGCTCGACGACCTGCCGCCCGCCCGCGCCTATGTCTTCGACACCTCGCCGACCGCGCTCGCCAGGATCGCGGGGCTCGGCAGCGCCTATGCCGGGTACCGGTACGGCGCCGGCGTCTTCAAGATCGACTATGCCCTTGACGGGCCCGTCCCCTGGACCGCCGAGGAGGCGCGGAGCGCCGGAACCGTGCAGGTCGGCGCGGACAGCAAGGAGATCGGCGCCGCACTGCACGCCGCCTCCCGGGAGGGCCGGGCGCCCGACGCGCCGTTCCTGATCACGGTGCAGCCCAGCGTCGTCGACCCCTCCCGCGCCCCGGCCGGCAAGCACGTCTTCTGGGCGTACGGCCATGTCCCGAACGGCTGGGAGGGCGACCTCACCGACGCGATCGAGCGGCAGCTGGAGCGCTTCGCCCCCGGCTTCCGCGACCGCGTCCTCGCACGCGCCACGGCGGGCCCACCGGAACTGGCCGCCCACAACGCCAACTACGTGGGCGGCGACATCGCCTGCGGCGCCGCGAGCGGCCTGCAACTGCTGCTGCGGCCCAAGATCTCCCTCTCCCCCTACACCACCCGCCACCCCGCGGTCTTCCTCTGCTCGTCCGCGACGCCCCCGGGCCCCGGAGTGCACGGCATGTCCGGGCACAACGCCGCGAAGGCCGTGTGGAAGACGCTCAGGAGGCAGCCGTGACCGTCCGCATCACCCTGGTCGAGGGCGACCTCACACAGGAGCACGCCGACGCCGTCGTCAACGCGGCCAACTCCTCGCTCCTCGGCGGCGGGGGAGTCGACGGCGCCATCCACCGGCGCGGCGGCCCCGACATCCTCGCCGACTGCCGCGACCTGCGCGCCTCGCGGTACGGCAAGGGTCTTCCCACCGGCCGGGCCGTAGCCACCACCGCGGGGCGCCTGCCCGCCGGGCACGTCATCCACACCGTCGGCCCGGTCTGGTCCGCCACCGAGGACCGCTCGGAGCTCCTCGCCTCCTGCCACCGCGAGTCGCTGCGCGTCGCCGCCGAACTGGGCGCGCGCACGGTCGCGTTCCCCGCGATCTCCACCGGCGTCTACCGCTGGCCGCTCGACGACGCTGCCCGCATCGCCGTCCGGACGGTCCGGGAGTCCGCGGATCCCGCGCTCTTCGACGAGGTGCGCTTCGTCCTCTTCGGCCAGGAGGCGTACGACGCGTTCGCCGCCGCGCTGACCCGCGAGCAGGCCCGCCGACGCGACGTCGATGTCGGATTCTCGCCAGCAACCCGGACCGCCGACCGCGATCCTTGAGCACATGCACACCGACACAGAGCGCTGTGTACGCGCCGTACAGTCGAAGGACGCCCGCTTCGACGGCTGGTTCTTCACGGCAGTCGTCACCACCCGGATCTACTGCCGCCCCAGCTGCCCGGTCGTGCCGCCCAAGGCCGAGAACATGACGTTCTACCCCAGCGCCGCCGCCTGCCAGCAGGCCGGCTTCCGGGCCTGCAAGCGGTGCAGGCCCGACAGCAGCCCGGGCTCGCCCGAATGGAACCAGCGCGCGGACCTCGTGGCCCGCGCCATGCGCCTCATCGACGACGGCGTCGTCGACCGCGAGGGCGTGCCCGGCCTCGCGGACCGCCTCGGCTACAGCACCCGGCAGGTCGAGCGGCAGCTGCTCGCCGAGCTCGGCGCGGGCCCGCTCGCGCTCGCCCGCGCCCAGCGGGCGCAGACCGCGCGGCTGCTCATCGAGACCAGCGCGCTGCCCATGGCGGAGATCGCCTTCGCCGCCGGGTTCTCCTCGATCCGCACCTTCAACGACACGGTGCGCGAGGTCTTCGCCCTCGCCCCGGGGGAGCTGCGGGCCCGCGCCCCGAAGCGGCCCGGCGCCGCGCAGGCCACCGGCGCGGGCGGCGTCCTCTCGCTGCGCCTGCCGTTCCGCGCCCCGCTCAACCCCGACAACCTCTTCGGACACCTCGTCGCCACCGCCGTGCCCGGCGTCGAGGAGTGGCGGGACGGCGCGTACCGCAGAACCCTGAGCCTCCCCTACGGGCACGGCATCGTCGCCCTCACCCCGCGCCCCGACCACATCGGCTGCCGGCTCGCCCTCACCGACCTGCGCGACCTGACCATCGCGATCAGCCGCTGCCGCCGCATGCTCGACCTGGACGCCGATCCGGCCGCCGTCGACGGCCGGCTGAGGGCGGACCCGCTGCTCGCGCCGCTCGTCGGCAAGGCGCCGGGGCGGCGCGTGCCCCGCACCGTCGACGAGGCCGAGTTCGCCGTGCGCGCCGTCCTCGGCCAGCAGGTGTCCACCGCCGCCGCCCGCACCCACGCCGCCCGCCTGGTCGCCGCCCACGGGACGCCGGTCGATGACCCCGAGGGCGGCCTCACGCACCTGTTCCCCACGCCCGCGCAACTCGCCGCGCTCGACCCCGAGTCGCTCGCGCTGCCCCGCAGCCGCCGTGCCACCCTGACCACGCTCGTGGACCGGCTCGCCGACGGCCGCCTCCGCCTCGGCGTGGCGAGCGACTGGGACGAGGCCCGCGCCAGGCTCACCGAGCTCCCCGGGTTCGGCCCCTGGACGGTCGAGGTCATCGCGATGCGGGCGCTCGGCGACCCCGACGCTTTCCTCCCCTCCGACCTCGGTGTCCGCCGCGCCGCGCAGGAGCTGGGCCTGCCGCACACCCCGGCCGCGCTCACCGCGCGCGCCGCCGCCTGGCGGCCCTGGCGGGCGTACGCGGTCCAGTACCTGTGGGCCACCGACGCCCACCCCATCAACTCCATCCCCGCGTACAACTCCATCCCCGCGTAAGGGACATCGAGGACCATGCTCATGGAACGTCTGCACACCCACGTCGACAGCCCCTACGGGACGCTCACCCTCGTCGCCACCGACGGCGTGCTCAGCGGCCTCTACATGACCGACCAGCGCCACCGCCCGCCCGAGGAGGACTTCGGCCACCGCGACCCGGCCCCGTTCGGCGAGGTGATCAGCCAGCTGGCGGCCTACTTCGCCGGAGAGCTGACGGAGTTCGACGTGCCGCTGAAACTCGACGGCACCCCGTTCCAGCGCACGGTCTGGCGCGAACTCCAGCAGATCCCCTACGGCGAGACCCGTACGTACGGCGAACTCGCCGACAACCTCGGCAAGCCGGGCGCCTCCCGCGCGGTAGGCCTCGCCAACGGCAAGAACCCGATCGGCGTCATCGTGCCCTGCCACCGCGTCATCGGCGCAGGCGGCAGCCTGACGGGGTACGGCGGCGGACTCGACCGCAAGCGGCGGCTGCTGGCCTTCGAGGGCGGGGCGGCGAGCGCGGGCGAGGACGTCCTGTTCTGAGGGGCTGTCTGTTCTGAGGGGCTGTCTTTGAACCCCCGCCTGCGCAGCGGCGCTCGGCGCGCGCGACAGGTGCCGGTCAGCCGACCCGGTGCCCGTCCTCCAGCTCCGCGGGCCCGCCGCCCCGCGCCAGCACGTCGAGGGCGACGGCGACCCGGCGCCCCAGCGAGCCGGACAGGTGCTCCGCGAGGTCGGCGGGTTCCACCAGGCGCCAGGAGAGCAGCTCCTCCTCCTGCAGCCTGATCGACTTCAGCTGGTCGGTGTCGAGCACGCCGCCGTCGTACAGATAGGCCACCAGCGGCGGCCGGTCGCGCACCGGGCCGGGCGGCACCCAGTCGACGACGAGCAGCGGCCCGAGCCCGACGTCGAGCCCTGTCTCTTCGAGGGTCTCCCTGCGCGCCCCCTGCCGCGGCGTCTCCCCGGCATCCGACTCGACCGTGCCGCCCGGCAGCGCCCAGCCCTCGCGGTAGTTGGGCTCGACGAGCAGCACCCGGCCCGCCGCGTCGCGGAAGAGAGCGGCGGCCGCGACGAGGACGCGGGGGAGGCCGGCGATGTACGTGGCGTAGTCCTGGATGGTCACGGGGGAAGGGTAGCCGGGGCCGCTCCGTCCCCGGGCGGATCCAGTTCGGCCAGCACGCGCCGGGTGGCCTGGGTGTCCGGATGGCCGGTGCCAAGGACGAGCTCGCGATCCTCGAGGACGGTGCGGGCGACGCGGCGGGCCATGGTGGTGTGGCCCGCACCCCCGAGCGCGATGGCCAGTTCGTGGCCGCTGCCGAGGGTGCTCGGATGCCGGCCGCCGAGGACGGCCGCGCGGCCGCTGCGGGCGAGGCGCGCCTCGTCCACCGCCTCGTCGTAGCGCCCCAGGGCGATGAGGGCGACGGCCAGGTTGTGGCGGCACAGCAGGGTGTCGGGGTGGCCGAGGCCCCGGACCTCCTCCCAGCGGCCGAGCACGGCGCGGTAGATCGCCTGTCCCTCGGCGTGGCGCCCCATGCGGCAGAGCACGAAGGCGCACTGCTGGCGCGCGGTCAGGGTGTCGACGTGCTCCGCGCCGAGCACGGCCTCGCGCCGTACCACGCAGTCCGAGAAGGAGGCGAGTGCTTCCGGCAGGAGATCCAGCGTGAGCTGGAGGTGGCCGATCTCGTAGCGGGTGGCGAGCAGGTGGGGGTGGTCGGGGCCCAGGTGCTGGTAATGGTCGGCGTCCAGCCGTTCCAGCCAGCTCAGCGCCTCCTGGTGATGTCCCTTGCGGCCGTGCGCCACGGCGGCGTGGAGCTCGCCGGCGAGGAAGGCCTCGTGCGGGACGCGGCGGGGGAGCGGGAGCCGGAAGGGAATGCCGGACGGGCGGGCGCCCGAGTGGTGGAGGACGGGGTTCCCGTCGGTGAGGTCGATGCGGAAGTCGAAGTCGACCGGACCTCTCGTGGTGCCCTCCAGGAGGAGGAGATGGATGCCCAGGTCCTCGAGCCAGCCCAGCTCGCCCGGCAGAGCCTGCGGCGTGAGGACCACGATCAGGCTGGTCAGCCGTGGGCGCGGATCGCCGTTCGCGCGCGCGGCGGCGAGCAGCGTCCGACGGCGGCCGCGCTCGGCGTCCAGGGCCTGTTCCAGGGTGCGGGGGTCCTCGTCCGTCACGATGTGGGGCAGCGCGGTCGCCGTCGTCGTACGCAGGTACCGCTCCGTCGAGTCGAGCAGGTGGAACTGCACCGCTGCCGGGGAGTGCTGGTCGGCCAGATCGCGGACGATCTTGTCGAGGACGGTGGAGCAGTCCTCGGGCGTGCCCCTCAGGACGCCGTGCGGGCCCATGGCGCGGAAGTCGAGGACGACGTCGGCGCCCTGCCCGTCGCGGCCGATGGCCACGGCGAGGCGGTCATCGGCCGCGCCGTGCGACGCGGGGTCGCGTACGTACGCGTCGATGAACGCCTCGAAGTGGGCGGCCACTTCGGCCGCGGTGGGCCGCCGGTCGAGCAGGGGGAAGCCGCAGCGCCGCAGGATGGCGGTCAAGGACCGGGGGACGGCGTCGCCCGCGGCTTCGAGGAGGACGAGGCCCAGCTTGGAGACGTCGTGGGCGGCGCCGTCACCGTGCTCCTGCACGCACCAGCCGGTGACGCACACGTCGCCCGGCGTGAGCAGCACCCTTCTCGGCGAGAGGTCACCGTGGTGGATGCCCAGCGCGTGGGCGTCCGCGAGCACTCCGGCGACCGCATGGGCGAGCCGGGCGAAGTGCAGGAGGTGGTCGGGGAGTGCCGCGGCCGGGAGCGGGCCATCGAGGTGCGGAAGCGGACGGCCGACGTCCGACAGCTGGAGCTCCGTCGCCAGCCAGGACGGCTCCGGCGCGGGGTCCACGCCGAGGAGACGCGGCACCCGTCTGCCGTCCAGGAGGTGCAGGGCCTCGGCCTGGCCCGCCAGGGAGAGGCGGCGCGCGGAACCGGGGCGCGTGAGCCTGATCGCCGCGACCTCGCCCTGCTCGGTCCGCCCGAGGAACATCCCGCTGCTGCTCCTGGCGCTGCTGTGCCGGGCGAACAGGTGCCAGGGGCCCGCCCGTCGGGGGTTCCCGGGGGTCAGCGACCGCCACAGTGAGCCCGGCGCGTCGACGTACGGCGGGGGCGCCGGACCCACGGGCGTTACGGGAACCGCCCTCGGCGCGCCCACCCCGAGACGCCGCATCAGCCGCTCGTCCACCCACCCGAACGGCCGCGCCCCGTCCCCGCCCCGGTCGGCCCCTTCCGGATGGGCGAGCCAGGCGGGGAAGTCGGCTGAGCGGCCCGCCAGTTCGGTCAGCCGGGCCGTCACCGCCCGGCCGGTGCCCAGGAGTTCACGGACCGGTGCGGTGCCGAGGAGGATCTCGCGGGCCTCGGCCGTGACGTCGTAACTCCGGTGCCGTGGGGCGAGCTCGGCGGCGTCGTCGCAGCGCCGGAACAGGCCGCTCAGGAACACCTCCGCCAGATGCCCGGTCGTCACGCCGGGCCCGAGCACGTCCTGCACGAGGCGCATCACCGGCACGGACACCGGGGCGACGGCCGCGAGATGGGCGGCGAGACGGTACGACTCCGGGGACGCCGTGTCCCGGAACCGCAGGATGTGCTCGCCCGCGTCCGGGCCGGCGGGTGCCCGTGGTGCCGTGTCGAAGGGGGCCGTCAGGAGCGGGAGCACCGCGCTCGCACCCGGGGAGGCGACCAGGCCCGCCCAGGCGCCGACCGCTCCCGGTTCGGGCGCGAGCACCGGGACCGGCACACCGTCGAACGCCGTGAGGCCCGCGGGCAGCACCGGATCGGCCACGTCCCAGGTGAGGTTGGGGGCGCCGCGGCGCCGGGTGGTGACCTGCCAGCGTTCGGCGCGGATGCCGGAGCCGTCCCACAGCTGTGGGGGCAGCGCGTGCAGCACGGCCGTCGGCCCGAACCGTCCCCACTGCTTCAGGAGTTCCCGCATCCGGCCGTCCCGCCAGGCCGCGCCGACGCCGTCGCTGAGGACGAGGATCAGGGTGTTGCCGCCGGGGTCGGTCACGGTGGCGGGCGGCAGCACGGCGGTGCCGGGCGTGAAGGGGCGGCGGCCGAGCAGCGGGGCGCCCGGAGTGCGGGTGTCCAGGCCGTGCACGCGT
Source organism: Streptomyces sp. NPDC058308 (assembly GCF_042880275.1). Taxonomy (NCBI): domain Bacteria; kingdom Bacillati; phylum Actinomycetota; class Actinomycetes; order Kitasatosporales; family Streptomycetaceae; genus Streptomyces; species Streptomyces sp. NPDC058308. The sequence goes on along the minus strand of NZ_JBHVZA010000001.1, from coordinate 619,541 downwards.
ACGTCACGGAAGGCGCCGCTGCGCTCCAGGAGCAGCCGGGTCTCCGTGGCGAGCCGCTGCCAGAGCAGCATGGAGGCGCCGTCGTCCACGAGCAGCGTCAGATCGAGCCACCGCGCACGGGCGGGGCGCAGCACGGCGTCGGTGAGGCCGCTGTGGGCGGTCGAATCGGCGGTGGCTGTCTCGTCGAGCTCCCACCTTCTGCGGTCGGCCACGGTCTGCTTCAACGGGCGCAGTGCGCGGCCCAGTTGCAGCTGCCGGGAGCCGAGGGCGCGGGTCTCGGGCGTGCGGACGGGGCGGACGGGGGTGGTGCGGTGGGGTGGGGTGTGGCCGGGGGCGGTGCCGCCGTAGAGGGGCGCGTCGCCGGTCGGCTGCCGGACGCGCAAGGTCCGGGTCGAGCGCAGCGCGAGGTCGTCCTCGGGGTCGCCGGCGGCGTGTGGTCGCTCCCCGGGCGGCGGAGCCTGACTCCCGTCCGTCTCCCGGCTCTCGTCCGCGTCCGGCCTGAGCCCCCCGGGCCGCGCGGGCTTCGGCGCCACCGGTGTCCCGGCGGCCGGGGGCTGCCATCCGTCCCCGTACGCCTGCCGGGCCGGCGTGATCGTCCCCGAGGCCCGGGCCAGGGACGTCGACGCCCCCTCGGGCAGCCGCCCCGCGAGCCACAGCGCGTCGAGCAGTTCCTCCTGGGTGAGCTCCACGCCGCTCGCCGCGAACGCCCCGAGCACCCGGCGCAGCCCCTCGGGCCGCCCGCGGACGGCGGACTCCCTGATCAGCCGCCTGAGCAGGGCCATGTCCAGGTGCTCGGATCCCACCCCCTACACCGCCCCGCCGAGCCGGTGCAGGACGGCGTCGAGCAGCGCGCCCGGCTCCAGGTCGAGGCCGCCCTTGCGCAGGAACACGGCGTTCAGGAGCTGGTCCGTGGCCAGTTCGCCGGGGGCGCGGCGGCCGAGGAAGGCGTGCAGGAGGTCGTCGACGCCGTCGAGCGCCGCGTCGCCGAGGTGCGCCCCGACGATCTCGCGCAGCCGCTGCTCGTCCGGCTCCGCGAGGTCCAGACGCACGCAGCGGCGCAGGAACGCGGGCGGGAACTCGCGCTCGCCGTTGCTGGTGATGACCACCACGGGGAACTCGGAGCAGCGCACCCGGCCCCGCGTCACCGGCGCCCGCACCTGGGGATCCGAGGTCAGGACGTCGACGCGCGACTGGTCCTCGGGCAGCCTGGCCAGCTCCGGGATCTCGAACTCGCCCTCCTCGAAGACCGTGAGGAGGTCGTTCGGCAGGTCGACGTCGCCCTTGTCGAGCTCGTCGACGAGCAGGACGCGCGGGCGCTCGCCGGGGACCATGGCGGTGCCGAGCGGGCCGAGCCGTACGTACGAGCCGATGTCGGGGCCGCGCTCGGGCCGCTCCCCGACGGATCCGCCGGCGTCGGCCTCGCGGCGCAGGTTGGACTCCCGCAGGCGGCCGATCGCGTCGTAGTCGTAGAGGGCGTCGCGCAGTGTGGAGCGGCTGTTGACCGGCCAGGTCAGGACCCGGCCGAGCGCCAGCTCGTGGGCGACGGCGTGCGCGAGGGAGGACTTGCCGGTCCCGGGATGGCCGGTGACCAGGAGCGGACGGCGCAGCAGCAGCGCGGCGTTGACCACCTCCGACTCGTCGGGGCCGATCAGGTAGGGGCGCGGCCGTGGCGCGCCGTCCGCCGGGGCGAAGCGGCGCCACGGCGGAGCTTCCGGGAAGTCGACGGGCCGTGCGTCGCCGTCCCCGCGGAAGAGCCGCCAGTCGCCTTGCTGGGGTGCCGTCATGAACTGCGTACTCCTTCGTCGGAATGCGGGCGCGGGGCGTCGGGGTCGGTCAGCATCGGCTCGCGGTCGGCGCCGGTGAGGCCCTGCCACGTGACGTCCTCCCAGACGAGGGAGGGGCGCGCGAGGACCGCGGGGTCCGGCGGCGGCGCCGCCCGGTACCGGTGCACCCGGAAGGGCAGGTCGTGCAACAGGCCGGTGGGCGCCAGGGGTTCGAGGCGGTGGGCGTGGTCGTGGCCCTCGGCCTCGCGGTCCCAGAGCACCACGGGGACGCCGAGGGCCAGACAGAGGTCGAGCAGCTGGGCGCGGAGCGCGGGCGGGCCGTGCAGGACGACCTGGTTGGCGTCGCGGTGGGTGGAGCCGAGCAGCGCCGCGACCTGTCGCCCGTCCGCGCAGCTCGGATCGATGACCAGGGCTCTGCCGTGCCCGTCGCCCCAGCGGCGGCGGTGCTCCGTCTCGCGCCGCGGCACCCGGCGGCTCATCTCCGGGCAGCGCAGCATGAGCGGGAACGACGCGCCGAGCGGCAGGCTGGGCACGAATTCGTTGGGGCTGCCCGCGTCCCATTCGTCGACGGGCAGATGGAGTCCGGCGCGGTCGACCTCGATGTCGACGGCGGGCAGTCCGTCGCCGGACCGCTCGGCGCCCTCGCGGATCACCGCGCCCACCTGCGCGGGCGTCAGGGGCGTGTCCCCCGCAGGGGTCTCGAGGCGGCGCACCGTGCCGTCCTCGTGCTGCTGCCACAGCCGGCAGCGGAAGCGCTCGGCCCGCTCCGTGCCCTCACTCTCCGGCTCCGCCCGGGTGAGCCGCGCGAGCAGCCGGATCACCGCGGGGGGCCGGGTGTTCGTCCAGTGCGCGGCGTCGGCCCTGCGCTGGTCGCGGGCGGCGGGGTGCACGCCGAGGCGGGCGCAGACCCGCTCGCTCCAGCCGCACAGCGCCTCGCGGACCGGGCCGCCCGCGGCCGCGGCGATGAACTCGACGAGGTGCACGAGCGCGGGGACCCGCGAGGTCCCCTCCGGGACGCCGCCGCCGTCCTGGTACTCCTCCAGATCGGCGATGATCTGCCCGAGCGCCGCGACCGGCAGCCGCGCGGTGCACAGGGCCGAGGGCAGCGGCGTGTAGCGCAGCGCCTCCCGGGCCGCGCGGGCAGGCAGGGCCGGATCGGTCAGGACGACCTGTTCGAGCTGGTGCGCCAGGAAGGCGTACTCGCCGAGGGAGAGCAGCCCCGCCGCCTCGACCGCGCGGCCGGTGCCGAGCAGGGCGGTGAGCTGCTCGGGGCGTACGCCGTAGGGCCCCGCGGTCAGCAGGGACTCGCTGAGTGTCGGCAGGGCGCGGTGGTGGGTGAGCAGGACGGCGGCCAGCTCTTCGGCCGTGGGCGCCGTCCCGTCCTTCGGTACGGCGAGGCCGAGTTCGGCGGCGAGTCGCCGTGCGTGCTCGGCGCGCACCGCGGGGTCCGGCAGCAACGACCGCAGCAGCGCGGTCAGTTCGGCGCCGGGCGTGCCATCGGGCGGGATGGTGGGCAGCGTGCGGCAGTCGGCCACGATGTCGCCTGCCCCGGCCGTGTACAGCTGTTCGCACAGGGTCTGCCAGGGCAGGGCCCAGACGCGCCGCAGCGTGTCGGCGGGGCGCGCGGGGGCGTCGGGGCCGCCGAGCCGGCCGACGACGAGCCCGGCCGCGCTGTCGCCCGCATCGGTCCACAGCGGCCCGCCGCTGAAGCCGGGGCCGATCGCGGCGCCCGACAACTGCCCGTCCAGGTAGCCCACTCTGCCGTCGAGCAGTTTCAGTACCGTGTCCGCGAAGGTGATCGGCTCCCCGCAGCCGTGCCAGGCCCGCAGCGACTGGCCCTCCGCCATGTCCGTCCACACGACGGGGCGGGCGCCGGCCGGGGCGGGCTCGGCGAGGAGCAGCACGCACAGGTCGCCCTGCCAGGCGACGGCGTCGTGCCGGGGCGGCACCCACACCTCCACCTGTGCCTTGATCCGCACCGTGCGCCGGTCGAACCCCACTTCGAGGACCTCGTCGGAGGGGCTCGCGGCGCTCATCGGGGGCAGCCCGAGCGCTTCGTTGACCACGTGCGCGCAGGTGAGCACGCGCCCCGGGGAGAGCAACGCGGCCGCGCCGACCGCGGCGTCGCCGTGCCGCCCCAGGACGGCGACGACCGGCGGCGGCCCGTCCGCCCGCCGGAACCAGCCCACGGCTACGACCCGGAGGCGCCGCCGGCGGGACCGCCGGCGCCTGGGTCCCCCGTACGCCGCCACGTCGCCGACACGGTCATCGTGGCGGCCCCCTTCAGCCCGACGATGCCGAGCTTGAGGTCCTTGCCCACCTCGATGCCGAACTCGACCGTGAACTCCTCGGGCGGCCGCTGCGCCCCGGACACCGAGGCGTGCACCTCGTCGAGGAGCGGCCCGAGCGGGCGCAGGGTCGCCCGCAGCGCGTCCGCGGCGAGCGCGGCGGCGCGGCCGCCACCGCTGGAGACCGGCCCCGGCACCCCGAACTCCGGCGGCAGCGCCCCGGGTTCGGGCCGCTGCCCCACGTCGGCGAGCTCGACGCGCAGCGCGGCCCCTGCCAGGTCGAGTTCCAGGTACTCAGGCATGGGTTCATTGTGCGGCCAACCGGCCCCCGCGTGCCGCTGGTTCGCCGGTTACTCCCCGTCCCGGCTGCGGGACCTGACGATCCGTCGGAGCCGGTGGTGCCGGTCCGGACTCTGCTCGGTCATCGCGTCGCCGACCATCGTGCGCACCGCGTCCCGCAGCCCGTGCAGCGCCTGACCGCGTGCGGGGCCAGCGCCCGGGTCCTCGCGCAGCTCCTTGAGGAGCGCCCAGCACAGTGTCAGCATCACCACGACGAACGGCAGCGCTACGAGGATCGTCGCGCTCTGCAGGGAGTCCAGGCCGCCCGCGACCAGGAGCACCGCCGCCACCGCCGCCATCAGGACGCCCCAGACGACGACCAGCCAGGTGGGCGGGTGCAGCGAGCCGCGGCTGCTGAGCGAGCCCATCACCAGGGACGCGGAGTCGGCGCTGGTGACGAAGTACGTCATGACGAGGATCATCGCGACCCACGAGGTGACCGTGCCGAGCGGCAGCGCGTCCAGCATCGCGAAGAGCGAGGCCTCCGCGCCCTCCTCCGCCTTCGCCGCCATGTCCGCCCTGCCGGTCGCGTCGAGCCGGATGCCCGTGCCGCCCATCACGCAGAACCACACGACGGTGGCGCCGCTCGGCACGAGGAGCACGCCGATGAGGAACTCGCGGATCGTGCGGCCGTGCGAGATGCGGGCGATGAATGTGCCGACGAAGGGTGCCCAGGACAGCCACCACGCCCAGTAGAAGATCGTCCAGGTGCCGAGCCAGGCGCCGTCGGTGAACGCGCCGGTGCGCGAGGCCATCGGGAGCAGCTGATGCAGATAGCCGCCGACGCTCGCGGGGATCGCGTCCAGGACGTAGACGGTCGGGCCGAGGACGAACACGAACAGCATCAGGCAGGCGGCGAGGACGATGTTGAGGGTGCTGAGCCACTTCACGCCCTTGTGCACCCCGGAGAACGCCGAGACCACGAAGGCGCCGCCGAGCGAGACGATGATGATCAGCTGCAGGGTGGTCGAGTCCGCCACCCCCGTCGTGAGGTTGAGCCCCGTGGCGACCTGGAGCGCGCCGACGCCGAGGCTGGTCGCCGTGCCGAAGACGGTCGCGAAGACCGCGAGCAGGTCGATGAGGCGGCCGGGCCACCCAGCTGCCCGCCGGGCCCCGATGAGCGGCACGAAGACCGAGCTGAGGCGGTTGCCGCGGCCCTTGCGGAAGCCCGCGTAGGCGAGGGCGAGGCCGGCGATGCCGTAGATGGCCCAGGGGGTCAGCGTCCAGTGGAAGAAGGAGTACTCCAGGGCGGTGCGGGCCGCGGCGCCGGTGCGGGGTCCGACGCCGGAGGACGGGGGAGGGTTCAGGTAGTGGGTCAGGGGCTCCCCGACGCCGTAGAACATCAGGCCGATCCCCATGCCCGCGCTGAACATCATCGCGATCCACGCGAGGTTGGTGAACTCCGGCCGCGAGTCGTCCTTGCCGAGCCGGATACGGCCGAAACGGCTGAGCGCGAGGCCCACGCACAGGACGAGGAAGACGTCGGCGGCGATCACGAAGAGCCAGGCGAAGTTGGACAGGACCCAGCCGAGCGCGGTGTCCGACGCGTGCTCGAAGGAGTCCTTGCCGAGCGCGGCCCAGGCGACCACCGCGAGCACGCCCGCGACGCCGATGCCGACGACCACGAAGTCCGGGCCGCCGTCCGGGGGAGAGCCGCCCGCGGGGTCCCGGTCGCTCGACGGTGGGTCCGGCGGGCCCTCGTCGGGGAGGGGCTGATCGATCATTTCCGTGCTCATGGCGCACCACTATGGTGCGATACGGGCCGGTTTTTCGCCGGGGCGCGCCGTCTCGCGCTGTGGGTGGCCATGGGCAGCGGGCCCCGTCTGCGGTTATGGTCGCAGCGGCGCGACTGCCTTGACGCGAGCAAGGCCCGGAAAGCAAGGGGAAACCAAGGTGGCGGACGCTGCAGGGACGGCGGGACACGAGCGGCAGGCACACGCTGGGCGCGGCGACGCACAGCGCGGCACCGTGCAGCGTGTACTCATCGCCGCGGACAAGTTCAAGGGTTCGCTCACGGCCGTGCAGGTCGCCGAGCGGGTGACGGCCGGGCTGCACCGCGTCGCCCCCGGCGTGCGGGTCGAGGCGCTGCCGGTCGCCGACGGCGGCGACGGTACGGTCGCCGCGGCCGTCGCGGGCGGCTTCGAGCGCCGGGAGGTGCGGGTCACCGGGCCGCTCGGCGACCAGGTGACGGCGGCGTACGCGCTGAAGGACGGCACCGCGGTGGTGGAGATGGCCGAGGCCTCCGGCCTGCAGCTGCTCCCCGAGGGTGTCTTCGCGCCGCTCACCTCCACGACGTACGGCTCCGGCGAGCTGCTGCGCGCGGCGCTCGACGCGGGGGCCCGCAGCATCGTCTTCGGCGTCGGCGGCAGCGCCACGACCGACGGCGGCGCGGGCATGCTCGCCGCGCTCGGCGCGCGCTTCCTGGACGCGGACGGCGAGCCCGTCGCGCCCGGCGGCGGGCCGCTCAAGGAGCTGGCCACCGCCGATCTGTCGGGCCTCGACCCGCGTCTGAAGGACGTCGAGATCGTGCTCGCAAGCGACGTCGACAACCCGCTCACCGGCCCGAAGGGCGCGCCCGCCGTCTACGGCCCGCAGAAGGGCGCGTCCCCCGGGGACGTCGAGGCCCTGGACGCGGCTCTGGCCCACTTCGCCACGGTCCTGGAGAAGTCCATCGGCCCCAAGGCCGCGGAGTACGCGCAGTCGCCGGGCGCGGGTGCCGCGGGCGGCATCGGGTACGGCGCGCTGGTCGGACTCGGCGCGGGCTTCCGCCCCGGCATCGACGTCATGCTCGACGTGCTCGGCTTCGCGCCCGCCCTGGAGCGGGCCACCCTCGTCATCACCGGCGAGGGCTCGCTCGACGAGCAGACCCTGCACGGCAAGGCCCCCGCCGGGGTGGCCGCCGCCGCGCGGGCCGCGGGGATCGAGGTCGTCGCGGTCTGCGGCCGCCTCGCACTCGCCCCGGCGGTCCTCGGCAAGGCGGGCATCCGCCGCGCGTACGCCCTGACCGACGTCGAGCCGGACGTGGCCCGGTGCATCGCGGAAGCGGGCCCGATCCTGGAGACGGTCGCGGAGAACATCGCCCGCGACTTCCTCGCCTGACCCCAGCGGTACGCCGGGGGCGCCCGGGACGAGCCACTCGCGCGCCTCCGGGTGTCACCGGCTCGGTGGCACCGCCGCCCGTCCCCGTGTCGTACCGGCTACGTGATCGTTTCTTCCGTACGTGAAGAGGAGACGATCTTGACCGGGTGGGCGCAGCTCGGCGGTCTCGGCATCGTGGCGACGCTGTGCCCCGTGGGCGGGCTCTCCGTGCACGCGCAGGTCGAAGCCCTCGGCGTGGTGCTCTCCGAGCGGCTCGAGATCTGCCAGGAGGACCTGCCGGGCGCCCCGGACGACGAGGTGCCGAAGCCATCGCCGGAGCCGGGGCCGAAAGAGCGGGAGCCGGGGGCCGGACCCGCCCCCGCCCCCGACCCCACCTCCCGCGCGAAACCCGCCGCTCCACCGCCCCCCGAGCCGCCGCCCCCCGCGGCCCACCCCGCACCCCTTCCGGCCACCCGCCCGGCGCACCGCCCCCGCGCCGCGCCCCGGGTGCGGGAACTCCTCGTTCCCGTACGCCTGGAGTCCGCCCCGCGCCCCGCGCGCCCCGCACCACCGCCCCCGCCACCCTCCCTCGCGGCGCCGGGCTACCACCCCGCCGAGGAGCGCGAGCGCGCGGCCGGGCGGTCCATGGTCACCACGACGATGGTCGTCACCACCCCCGCGGTGCTCGCCGCCGCACTGCTGCGCCCGCGCTCGCGCTCCGCCGCGTCCGGCGCCCGATCACGCCCCAACCCGCCCTCCGGAGGCCCCTCGTGACGGAATGGTTCGTACTCGGTCTGGCCATGGTGCTCGCCTGCGCGGTCGTGCTGACCGTCACCGTGCTCAGGCAGCGCCGGGTGCCCGAGGACGACGATCCCAGCCAGACGCCCGACGTGCTCGAATACATGGTGATGATGGTCGGCGTCGTGTACGCGATCGTCCTCGGTCTCGCCATCGCCGGTGTCTGGGAGGCCCGCGGCGCCGCCCAGGACGGCAGCCGCGACGAGGCCCAGGCCCTGCACGAGATCAGCAGGCGCGTGGAGGTCTACCCGGCGGACGAGCGGGAGCGCATCCAGCAGGACGTGCGGCGCTACAGCGAGCACGTGTCGAGCGTCGAGTGGCCCCGCATGATCGAGGAGCACCGGCTCACCGACCGCGGCGGCGAACTCCTCGACACCCTGCGCAGGGACATCGCCGCACGGCCGCCCGCGAACGACCTGGAGGCCCAGACCTACCAGCCGTTGCTCGACCAGGTGGCCGCCGCCGACGAGGCGCGCAGGGCGCGGGCCGACAACGCGGAGGAGACGCTGCCCGGAGTGGTCTGGTTCGGTCTCGTGGCCGGGGCGCTCGTCACCGTCGGACTGATCTTCACGCTGCAGATCAGACGCTCCTCGCGCGAGATGCTGCTCGCCGGCACGTTCAGCGCGCTCATCGCCTTCCTGCTCTTCCTCGTCTGGAACTTCGACGCGCCCTTCGGCAGGTCGACGACCGAGACCGCGAGCGCCTTCCAGGACCTGATCAGCACCTGACCGGCATCCGGTCAGCACCTGGTCGGCACCTGATCAGCACCTGAACAGCGGCTTAACTCCCGCCCCGCAGAGGCCCGTTCCGCGTCCGCCCGGCTCACGCCGGGCGGGCCCGCGGGGCGAGCCGGTGCGCCTCCACCGCGAGCGCCACCTCCACCAGGTCGCGCGGCCGTGCCAGGGAACGCGAGGTCAGCTGCTCCAGGCGGCGCAGCCGGTTGAAGACCGTGTTGCGGTGGCAGTAGAGCCGCCCCGCCGCCCGGCCCGCCGAACCCTCGCAGGCCAGCCAGGCGTCCAGCGTCTCCAACAGCACTGCCCGGTCGGCCGGTTCGAGCGCGAGGACCTCGCCGAGTACATCGGTCACCAAGTGCCCCGCCAGTTCCGGCTGGCTCACCACCAGGGCCGTCGGCATCCGCCGGTCCAGCCGTACGATGCCGGTCGCGTCCGGCGGGCAGGTGCGCAGCGCGAGCTCCGCGAGCCGCCGGGCGTGGCCGAGCTCCGCGAGGCCCCCGACCACGGGACTGATCCCGCCGGGCCCCGGACAGCGCCCGTCGAGCAGCCCGGCCAGCCCGTCGAGGCCGGTCTCCGCACCGCTCTGCGCACCCCCCTCCGCCCCGCCGAGGGCGACCACGCCGACCTCGCAGTCCGTCCGCATCCGCCAGATGAAGCGGAACCCTGCCCGCTGGATCTGCCGGTGGAAGGCCTCCCGCCCGTCGCGCCGCTCCACGCGGAGCACCACCACCGCGTACGGGCCGTGTTCGGGCAGGTCGAGCCCGGCCGCCGCACGCGCCGCGAGGCCCGGCGCCGACCGGCCCTCAAGGAGCGCGTCGAGCAGCGCCTGCAACTGCTCGTCCGTGCGCCGGCGCAGCTCCAGCTCCGTCGCGCGGTACGCGTCGGACGCCACCGCCGCCTGGGCGTCCACCGCCGACCACACCATCGTCGCCGACCGCATCAGGACCGCGAGCTTCTCGGGGTCCTTGCCCGCCGTGCCCTCCAGGAGCGAGTCCCAGACCAGATAGCCCGCGTTGCGGTACGAGTGGACCAACAGGTCAAGCGGCAGGCCCTGTTGGGCACGGCGCCGGCCAGCCTCCTCCGCGTACTCCAGGTCGCGGCGCGGCGAGGCCCGCGGCGCCGAGATCGCCTCGATGCCGATCCGGATGGCCTCCTCGGCCTCCCGCCACTGCACGTCGTACGCCAGGACCCGCCCGTACACCGGCGAGTGCTCGCCGAGCTGGCGCAGATGCTCGTCGACCAGTTCGGGCAGGCGCGGCAGGAGGGCGGTGCACGCCTCCTTGAGGAGCTTCCAGTCGTGCCCGGTACGAGGCCTTCGGGTGTGTGTGGGCCCGGTCATCGTCCCCCCCCCGTCGCCGCGCCCGGGACGTTCCCTGGACGGCGTTGCTGCGGAGGATGCCATTGGTTCGCCCGCTCCGGCAGGCCCCTGACACGCGGTGTTGTGCGCGTGCACAGCGGCGGGGCGCCACCGCTGGTCTCCCGCAGCGTTTCGTCCGCGGCCCGTGGACGGGCCCGTCCCGCGGTGCTGGGGTGAGCGCCACGCGACGGCGGACGGGCCGTGCCGGACAGCCGTGCGGGACAAGGGAGTCGATACGTGGGCGGGTTCGATGGGGGAGGCGCCGGCAAGGCCGGATCCGGCGCGCGGGGCGGGGGGCTCGTCGTGCGCGACGTGTCGGTCGGCTACGGTCCGGTGCGGGCCCTGCGCCGGGTCTCGCTCGAACTGCCCGAAGGGGCGGTCGTTGCCGTGCTCGGCGGCAACGGCGCGGGCAAGTCGACCCTGCTGCGCGCGATCTCGCGCACCCTCTCCTTCCACGGCGGCTCGCTCACCTCGGGCGACATCAGCTTCGACGGGCGGCGCACGGACTCCCTCGCGCCGGACCGGGTGGTGGCCGCCGGGATCTCCCAGGTCCCGGAGGGCAGACGGGTGTTCGCCAGGATGACGGTCACCGACAATCTGCGGGCCGGGGCGCTGGGCTCCACCGGCTCGCGCGCGGCCAAGGCGCAGGCCCTGCGGCGCGTGCACGACCTGTTCCCCGTCCTGGCCGAGCGCGGCGCGCAGCGCGCCGGACTCCTCTCCGGCGGCGAGCAGCAGATGCTCGCGGTGGGCCGGGCGCTGATGGCATCGCCGCGCCTGCTCCTCCTGGACGAACCCTCCCTGGGACTCGCCCCGTTGATGGCCGCCCGCATCGCCGACACCGTCCGGGAGATCAACGCGCAGGGCACCTCGGTGCTCCTCGTCGAGCAGAACGCCGCCCTCGCGCTGCGGCTCGCCTCCACCGCGTACGTCCTCGACGTCGGCGAGGTCGCCCTCTCGGGCCCCGCGGACGAGCTCGCCGCCTCCGACGAGGTGTGCCGCCGCTACCTCGGCGTGGTCGACGAGGACGCGGCGGCCGACGCCTCCCGCTGCCTCGGCGCACCGCCCGTCCTCGCGCGGTGGAAGGCCACGTCATGAGCGATCCCGCCGCCGTGGCCGGGCCGGACGGCCGCACGCCCGTACCGCCCCTTGAAGTGCGCGACCTGACCGTCCGCTTCGCCGGGCTCACCGCACTCGACGCCGTCAGCTTCACCGTCCGCCCCGGCACCGTGCACGCCGTCATCGGCCCCAACGGCGCGGGCAAGTCCACCTGCTTCAACGTCCTGTCCGGCGTCTACCGCGCCACGGGCGGCAGCGTCCGCTTCGGCACCCACGAGCTCACCGGCCTGCGCCCGCACCGCATCGCGGGCCTCGGGGTCGCCCGGATCTTCCAGAACCTCGCCCTGCCGCCGCGCGCCACCGTCGCCGACAGCCTGCTGCTCGGCCGCCACCGGCTCACCCGCACCGGATTCGTGGCCGCCGGGCTCCGGCTCCCCTCCGCCGCCCGCGAGGAGCGCCGCCACCGCGAACGCGTCCGCGAGATCGCCGCGTTCGTCGGCCTGGAGCGCCAACTCGACCTGCCCGCGGGCTCCCTGCCCTACGGCCAGCAGAAACTCGCCGAGCTCGCCCGCGCCCTGTGCATGGAGCCGAGGCTGCTGCTCCTGGACGAGCCCGTCGCCGGCATGACCGCCGACGAACGGCGCCGCACCGCGGCCGTCATTGCGGGGGTCCGCGACAGCCTCGGCATCTCGATCGTCCTGGTGGAACACGACATGGGGGTGGTGATGCGGCTCGCGGACGCGGTGACCGTACTCGACTTCGGACGCCGGATCGCCGACGGCCCGCCCGCGGAGGTCCAGCGCGACCCCGCGGTCGTACGCGCCTACCTGGGTGAGGAGCGACCGTGACCACGTTCACCGAACTCCTGCTCAACGGCGTCTCGTTGGGCTCCGTCTACGCCCTCATCGCCCTCGGCTTCGTCGTGATCTTCCGCGCCACCGAAGTGGTGAACTTCGCGCACGCCTCGCTGCTCCTCGCGGGCGGCTACATCACCGCCTCGCTCCACGACGACGTCGGCTTCTGGCCGGCGCTGCTCGTCGGCATCGCGGGCGCGGCGGTGGTCGGGGCCGCCGTCGAGTTCCTCGTCATGCGCCGCTACCGGGGCCACGACCACAGCGTCCTCGCCATCGTCACCATCGGGGTCGACATCCTGCTCACCACCGAACTCACCCGCCGCCTCGGCACGGACGTCCTGCCGCTCGGTGACCCGTGGGGCGACGACGTGCTCACCGTCGGTCCTGTCTCCCTCGCCCACACCCGCATCGCGGCGTTCGTCGCGGCCGCCCTCCTCATCACCGTCTTCCTGCTCGCCTTCCGCTACACCTCGTGGGGCGTGGCGACCCGGGCGGCCGCCGAGAGCCCCGAGACCGCCGCGCTGATGGGCGTACGGCTCGGCAGGGTCTCGCTCGGGGCCTGGGCGGTGGCGGGCGCGCTCGCCGCCGTGGCCGCGCTGTTCCTCACGGTCTTCCCGACACCGGGCCTGGAACGCACGACGTCCCTGGCCGCCCTGAAGGCGTTCCCCGCCGCGATCCTCGGCGGCCTCGACTCCACCACCGGCGCCCTCGTCGGCGGACTCGTGGTGGGCGTGACGGAGTCCCTCGCCACCGGCTACCAGAGTGATCTGACCTTCCTGGGGCGCGGCCTGGGCGACCTCGCGCCCTACCTCGTCATGACCGCGATCCTGCTGATCAGACCCGCGGGGCTCTTCGGCACGAAGGAGCTCGCCCGTGTCTGACACCCGCACCCGGGCCGGGCGCTCCCGCGGCCACGCCCTGGTCACGAGCGGTCGTACGTACCTGTGGGCGGCCGGAGCGGTCCTGCTCCTCGCCCTGCCGTTCTACCTCGACCGCTTCTGGCTCCAGGCGGGCCTCTTCGCGATGGCCGCAGCGATCGGCGCGATCGGCATCAACCTCCTCACCGGCGCCACGGGCCAGCTCTCCATGGGGCACGCCTTCTTCCTGGCCGTCGGGGCGTACGGGTACTGCGCCCTCGCGGGCGACGGGGAGGACGGCCTGACCGGACTCGGCCTGCCCACCTGGCTCGCCGCGGCCCTCGCGGTGGCCGTCGCCGGGCTCGCGGGCGGCCTCTTCAGCCCCATCGCGGGCCGCCTGCACGGCGCCTACCTCGGCATCGCGACGCTCGCGCTGATCTTCATCGGCCAGCACGTGCTCTTCAACGCGCACGATCTGACCGGCGGCTCCAACGGGCGTGACGTGCCGCCCCTGGACCTCTTCGGCCTCACCTTCGACGAGCACGAGGTCGTGGTCGCCGCCGTCCCGTTCGGCTCCGCCGAGAAGCTCTGGTACGCGGGCCTCGTGCTGCTCCTGGGCTGCGGCCTCTTCGCCCGCGGGGTGCTGCGGGGACGCCCCGGCCGCGCCATGAACGCGATCAGGGACCACAAGGTCGCCGCGGGCGTGATCGGCGTACCGGTGGCCCGCTACCGCGCGGGGGTCTTCGTCCTGTCGTCGATGTACGCGGGCCTCGCCGGGGTGCTGCTCGCCCTGGTCTTCCAGCGCACCGTGCCCGACTACTTCGGCATGACGCTCTCCCTGGAGTACCTCGCGATGATCGTCATCGGCGGCCTGGGTTCGGTGGCCGGGGCGGTGGCGGGCGCCGCCCTCGTCTCCCTGCTGCCCCAGCTGCTCAGCCGGTACAGCGACGCGCTGCCCCTCGTCTCCGCGCCCGGCACCGGCGGGATCTCACCGGGCGAGGCGTCCCGGTATCTGTACGGCGCCGCCGTCGTGGCGGTGGTGCTCTTCCTGCCCGGCGGCCTGGTGAGGCTCGCCGCCCGGCGCGACACGGCAAGTCCAGGCACTCCAGGGGAGGAAGCATGAACACACTGACCAGGGCCACGGCGGCCGGCACCGCTCTCGCCGCGCTGCTCGCGCTCACCGCGTGCAGCTCGAAGGCGAAGGACGACGACGGCGGGGGCGAGAGCGCGGGAGGGGTGAAGACCGGCGTCGGCGTGACGGGCAGGACCATCGACCTGGGCGTGCTCACCGACATGACCGGCGTCTACGCCACCCTCGGCAAGAGCGTCACCCAGGCCCAGCAGCTCTACGTGGACCAGGCCAACGCGGACGGCGGCATCTGCGGCCGCAAGCTGAAGCTCACCGTCCGCGACCACGGATACGACCCGCAGAAGGCCGTCGCCGTCTACACCGAGCTGGAGCCGAAGGTCCTGGGCTTCGCCCAGTTCATCGGCTCCCCGTTCGTCGCGGCCGTCAAGCAGCGCGTGGCCCGGAACAAGGGCCTGGTCCTGCCGCAGGCCTGGTCGGCGAACCTCCTGGGCAGCCCGTACGTGCGCGTGGTCGGCTCCACGTACGACCTGGAGACGATCAACGCGATCGACTTCCTGATGAAGGAGAAGGGCCTCAAGAAGGGCGACAAGCTGGGCCACGTCTACTTCGAGGGCGACTACGGAGAGAGCGCCCTCAAGGGCTCGAAGCACATGGCCGCGGAGTCCGGCCTCACGGTCGTCGAGCAGAAGATCAAGCCGACCGACAACGACATGACCGCCCAGGTGTCCGCCCTGAAGAAGGCGGGCGTCAAGGCCGTCGTGATCAGCGCGGGCCCCCGCCAGGCCGCGTCCCTGGTCGGCGTCGCCGCGGCGGGCCGCTTCGACGTCCCCGTCATCGGCAACAACTCGGCGTTCGCCCCGCAGCTCCTCGCCACCCAGTCGGGCCCCGCCCTCACGAAGAACTACTACGTGGCCTCGCCCACCCTGCCCATCGGAGCGGACACGCCCGCGGCGAAGAAGCTCGTCGCCGACTACGAGAAGGCCCACCCGGCGGACTCCCTCGACAACGGCGTCGTGGCGGGCTGGACGGCGGCGTCCGTCTTCGGCGAGGCCCTGAAGAAGGCGTGCGCGGACAAGGACCTCACGCGCGAGGGCGTGGACAAGGCCCTCCTGACCATCGACGACTTCGACGCGGGCTTCGGCGTCCCCCAGGACTTCACCGACCCGAAGGCACCCTCTTCGAAGGAGAGCGTGATCCTCCAGCCGGACAAGAAGGCAACGGGCGGCATGAGGGTGGTCCGCAAGCCGAGCACGGCGGAGGCGGCTGAAAGTTTTAGCCCGTCCGGCGATTGAGGACGAGCCCGAAGGGCGACAGAGGGTACGCAAAGGGGGCCTGAACCAGACGGTTCAGGCCCCCGGTGCCACGTACAAGCAAGCAAGCCACTACGGCAACTGAGTAGCCCGCGCCTCACGACGGTTGTCGCGGAAGTTGTTCACCCGTCGAGCCGTGGCGAAGAGGGGAATCACCGCGCCGAGGACGAGCTGGAGCGCGCAGCCGGTCTGCAGGAGCAGCTGCCCGCCCGGGGCCTCGAAGGCCCAGGCCGCGAGGAGACCCATGGCCGAGACGATCCACGCGAGCATGGCCACCGCGAGGGGGCCCCGCGGCTTCGGGTACTCGACGCGGCTGACCATGAGCCAGGCCGTGCCGATGATCGCGAGGAGCGTCGCCACGAAGGGCAGCTCCAGGAGCACGATCGAGACGACCGTCAGCGCTCCGAAGGGCGACGGCATGCCCTGGAAGGTGCCGTCCTTCACGGTCACGCAACTGAACCGCGCAAGCCTCAGCACCACCGCCAACAGCACGACGATCGCGCCGACCGCCGCCACCCGCTGGTGGGCGTCGTCGGCGACCATGCCGTAGACGAGGACGAAGTACGCCGGCGCCAGACCGAAGCTGATCAGGTCCGACAGGTTGTCCAGTTCCGCGCCCATCGGCGAGGACCGCAGCTTCCGGGCCACGAGACCGTCGAAGAGGTCGAAGACGGCCGCGCAGAGCATGAGGATCACGGCGGTCGCGGCGGAGTGCCGCGCCATGCCGCTTTCGTTGCTGCCCTGGAGGTGCGGGATGAGGATGCCCGTGGTGGTGAAGTACACCGCCATGAACCCGCACGTGGCGTTACCGAGCGTGAGGGTGTCCGCTATCGAGAGGCGGAGTGAAAGAGGCATCTCCTCGTCGGCCTCGTCCTCCACCGCCTCGGGCACCCAGCCCGCTTGTGTTTCAGGATCAACCACGGTCAATGCGAGTCACCCCAGCCACGGTCTTCTGACCGACCTCGACGTCCACCTCGACACCCTCGGGGAGGTAGATGTCGACGCGCGAGCCGAAGCGGATCAGACCGATCCGCTCGCCCTGCTCCACCTTCGAGCCCTGCGGCACATACGGCACGATGCGCCGTGCGACAGCGCCCGCGATCTGGATCATCTCGATGTCGCCGAGCTCGGTGTCGAAGTGCCAGACAACACGTTCGTTGTTCTCGCTCTCCTTGTTGAACGCCGGGACGAACCCGCCGGGGATGTGCTCCACGGACGTCACGGTGCCCGCGAGGGGCGCACGGTTGACGTGGACGTTCAGCGGGCTCATGAAGATGGCGACGCGGGTACGCCCGTCCTTCCACGGCATGATGCTCTGCACCACGCCGTCGGCGGGGGAGATGACCCGGCCCTGAGCGATCTCGCGCTCGGGGTCGCGGAAGAACCACAGCATGCCCGCCGCCAGAGCGGTGGCGGGTACGGCGACGGCCGCGGCGCCCTTGGAGCGACGCGCGCGGGCGAGACTGAGTGCCGCGGTTGCGACGGTCGGCAGGAGCCACGGCGATGCTCCGCGAGCAAGGCGTCCCTGAAGAATGCCGTCGCGTGGTGCAGAGGTTTGGCTGTGGGGCATGGATGACCTTCGTAGCGGATGATGCCGCGCAGTGAACGGGGGGACGGCGGCTTTTTCCGGATGCTATCGGTTGCGAGCCACAACTGGGCAAGCCAGGAAGCCGAGTCGGCGGCCGAAGAGTGTTGACAGGGTGTGATCTTCTTCTCGGCGAAAACCGATCAAACCGGGCATCTAGCCCTGGAATCGATACTCTTCGAGTAGACGTCGGCCAATGATCATTTTCTGGATCTCGGCGGTACCTTCACCGATGAGCAGCATCGGGGCCTCCCGGTACAGGCGCTCGATCTCGTACTCCTTCGAAAAGCCGTAACCGCCGTGGATCCGGAACGCATCCTCCACGACTTCCTTGCAGTACTCGGAGGCGAGGTACTTCGCCATCCCTGCTTCGAGGTCGTTTCGTTCCCCGGAGTCCTTTTTGCGCGCTGCATTCACCATCATCGCATGGGCGGCCTCGACCTTGGTAGCCATCTCGGCCAACTTGAACTGAATCGCCTGGTGCTGCGCGATCGCCTTGCCGAAAGTATGGCGTTGCTGGGCATATGAGACACCCAGCTCGAACGCACGCTGAGCGACACCGCAGCCACGCGCCGCGACATTGACGCGGCCGACCTCGACGCCGTCCATCATTTGGTAAAAACCTCGGCCGGTGACCCCGCCGAGCACACGATTGGCCGGAATTCGCAGGCCGTCCATGATGAGTTCGGTCGTGTCGACGCCCTTGTAACCCATCTTGTCGATCTTGCCGGGGATGGTGAGGCCGGGCCTGACCTCTCCGAAGCCGGGCTCTTTCTCGACAAGGAACGTCGTCATCGACTTGTGCGGCGCCGTGCCCTCGGGGTGTCCTTCGTCACTCCGGCACAGGACGGCCACCAGAGTCGACGTCCCGCCGTTGGTCAGCCACATCTTCTGACCGCCCAGAACGTACTCGTCGCCGTCCTTCACGCCCTTCGACGTGATCGCCGACACATCGGAGCCGAGCCCCGGCTCCGACATCGAGAACGCGCCGCGCACCTCGCCGGCCGCCATCCGCGGCAGGAAGGTCTCCTTCTGCTCCTGCGTGCCGTGCTGCTTGAGCATGTAGGCGACGATGAAGTGGGTGTTGATGATGCCGGAGACCGACATCCAGCCACGCGCTATCTCCTCGACGCACAGCGCGTACGTGAGCAACGACTCGCCCAGGCCGCCGTACTCCTCCGGGATCATGAGCCCGAAGAGGCCCAGTTCCTTGAGGCCGTCCACGATCTGCTGCGGGTACTCGTCACGGTGCTCCAGCTCCGTGGCGACCGGAATGATCTCCTTGTCGACGAAGTCCCGGACGGTGGACAGGATCTCCCGCTGGATGTCGGTGAGACCTGCGGTCTGCGCGAGTCGGCTCATGGCTTCACTTCTCCTGGGACTTGAGCTCCGGGCGGCCGGGCTGTTCGCCGCCGCGCTCCTTGATGTACGTCTCGGTGGGCACCATCACCTTGCGGCGGAACACGCAGACCAGCGTGCCGTCCTGCTTGTAGCCCCTGGTCTCCACGTAGACGATCCCGCGGTCGGACTTGGACTTCGACGGGGTCTTGTCCAGGACCGTGGTCTCGCCGTAGATCGTGTCACCGTGGAAGGTCGGCGCCACGTGCTTGAGCGACTCGACCTCCAGGTTGGCGATGGCCTTGCCGGAGACGTCCGGGACGGACATGCCGAGCAGCAGCGAGTAGATGTAGTTGCCCACGACGACGTTCTTCCCGAAGTCCGTCGTCTGCTCCGCATAGTTGGTGTCCATGTGGAGCGGGTGGTGGTTCATGGTGAGCAGACAGAAGAGGTGGTCGTCGTACTCGGTGACCGTCTTTCCGGGCCAGTGCTTGTACACGGCGCCGACGTCGAACTCTTCGTAGGTGCGGCCGAACTGCATGATGTCTTACGCCTCCGGGGCCTCGAACTTGGACGTGCGCTGCATGCCCGCCGCACGGCCCTTCCCGGAGATGACGAGCGCCATCTTCCGGCTCGCCTCGTCGATCATCTCGTCGCCGAGCATCGCCGAGCCCTTCTTGCCGCCCGCCTCGGACGTGTAGTACTCGTACGCGTCCAGGATCAGTTCGGCGTGGTCGAAGTCCTCCTGCGAGGGCGAGAAGACCTCGTTGGCGGCCTCGACCTGGCCGGGGTGCAGGACCCACTTGCCGTCGAAGCCGAGCGCCGCGGCGCGGTTCGCGACCTCGCGGTAGCCGTCGACGTTCTTGATCTGGAGGTAGGGGCCGTCGATCGCCTGGAGGTTGTTGGCGCGGGCCGCCATCAGGATCTTCATCAGGATGAAGTGGTAGGCGTCCGCCGGGTAGCCGGGCGGCTGCTCGCCGACGACCAGGGACTTCATGTTGATGGACGCCATGAAGTCGGCCGGGCCGAAGATGATCGTCTCGACGCGCGGGGAGGCCTCGGCGATGGCGTTGACGTTGTTGAGGCCCCGCGCGTTCTCGATCTGCGCCTCGATGCCGATCTTGCCGGCCTCGAAGCCCATCGTCTTCTCGATCTGGGTGAGCAGCAGGTCGAGCGCGACGACCTGCTCGGCCGTCTGGACCTTCGGCAGCATGATGCAGTCGAGGTTCTGGCCCGCGCCCTCGACGACCGTGACGACGTCGCGGTACGTCCACTCGGTCGTCCAGTCGTTGACGCGCACGACCCGCGTCTTGCCCGTCCAGTCGCCCTCGTTGAGGAACTTGACGATGGTGTGCCGCGCCTCAGGCTTGGCGAGCGGCGCGCAGGCGTCCTCCAGGTCGAGGAAGACCTGGTCGGCGGCCAGGCCCTGGGCCTTCTCCAGGAAGCGCGGATTCGAACCCGGTACCGCGAGGCAGGAGCGGCGCGGACGCAGACGGTTCACGGGCTGGGTCATGCGGGGACCTCCAGAGGGTCGAGCTTGTTCGCTTTCCGGATCTCGTCGACGATACGGCCGATGATCTCGGTGATGCCGAAGTCCTTGGGCGTGAACACGGCGGCCACTCCCGCCGCCTTCAGGTCCTCGGCGTCGCTGTTGGGGATGATGCCGCCGGCGATGACGGGGATGTCGGGCGCGCCGGCCTCCCGGAGCCGCACGAGGACGTCGGGCACGAGCTCCGCGTGCGAGCCGGAGAGGATCGACAGGCCCACCGCGTGCACGTCCTCGGCGAGCGCCGCGTCGACGATCTGCTCGGGCGTGAGGCGGATGCCCTGGTAGACCACTTCGAAGCCGGCGTCCCTGGCGCGCACGGCGATCTGCTCGGCGCCGTTGGAGTGCCCGTCGAGGCCGGGCTTGCCGACCAGGAAGCGGAGCCTGCCGCCGCCGAGGTCCTCGGCGGTCCTGGCCACCTTCTCGCGGACGAGCGCGAGGGGCGAGCCCTCCTCCGCTGCGACGGCCACCGGAGCGCTGGAGACGCCCGTGGGCGCCCGGAACTCCCCGAAGACCTCCCGCAGGGCCCCCGACCACTCGCCGGTCGTCACACCGGCGCGTGCGCACTCCAGAGTGGCCTCCATGAGGTTGCCCGTGCCTGCGGCCACCTCCTTGAGCCGCTCCAGGGCCTTGCAGGGGCGCGGGTGGTTGAACGGCGGCTGGTAGCGGGTGTCGCGCCAGTGCTTGATGGCCCGCACGGTGCGTGCCTCGCCGGCCGGGTCGACCGTCATGATCGCCGCGTCCAGGTCGGCGGTGAGCGGGCTCGGCTCGGTCGACTCGTAGGAGTTCACGCCCACGATCTTCTCCTCGCCGGACTCGATGCGCGCCCGGCGCTCGGCGTGCGAGGAGACGAGCTGCGACTTGAGGTAGCCGGACTCGACGGCGGCCATCGCGCCGCCCATCTCCTCGATCCGGTCCATCTCGGTCAGAGACTCCTTGACGAGCTCCTCGACCTTGGTCTCGATCACGTGCGAGCCCGCGAAGATGTCCTCGTACTCCAGGAGGTCGCTCTCGTGCGCGAGCACCTGCTGGATGCGCAGCGACCACTGCTGGTCCCAGGGCCGGGGCAGGCCGAGGGCCTCGTTCCAGGCCGGCAGCTGCACGGCACGCGCGCGTGCGTCCTTGGAGAGGGTGACGGCCAGCATCTCCAGGACGATGCGCTGGACGTTGTTCTCCGGCTGGGCCTCCGTCAGACCCAGCGAGTTGACCTGTACGCCGTAGCGGAACCGGCGGTGTTTCGGGTTCTCGATGCCGTACCGCTCGCGCGTGACCTGATCCCAGATCCGCCCGAACGCCCGCATCTTGCACATCTCCTCGATGAAGCGGACACCCGCGTTCACGAAGAAGGAGATGCGGGCCACGACGTCCCCGAACTTCTCCTCGGGGACCTGCCCTGAGTCGCGTACGGCATCGAGAACCGCGACGGCGGTGGACATCGCGTACGCGATCTCCTGGACCGGTGTGGCCCCCGCCTCCTGGAGGTGGTAGCTGCAGATGTTGATGGGGTTCCACTTGGGGAGGTGGGCCACCGTGTACGTGATCATGTCGGTGGTCAGGCGCAGCGACGGGCCCGGCGGGAAGACGTGCGTCCCGCGCGAGAGGTACTCCTTGACGATGTCGTTCTGCGTCGTCCCCTGGAGCTGGGTGATGTCCGCACCCTGCTCCTCCGCGACCACCTGGTAGAGCGCCAGGAGCCACATGGCGGTGGCGTTGATCGTCATCGAGGTGTTCATCTGCTCCAGGGGGATGTCCTGGAACAGCCGCCGCATGTCACCGAGGTGCGAGACCGGTACGCCGACCCGGCCCACCTCGCCGCGGGCGAGGATGTGGTCGGGGTCGTAGCCGGTCTGCGTGGGCAGGTCGAAGGCGACCGAGAGTCCTGTCTGCCCCTTGGCGAGGTTGCGCCGGTACAGCTCGTTGGACGCCTCCGCCGTGGAGTGACCGGCGTAGGTCCGCATCAGCCACGGCCGGTCCTTCTGGCGCTCTGTCATGTTCCGCTGCTCCTCAGTGGGTTCAGACGTTGCGGAAGCGGTTGATCGCGTCGATGTGCTTGGCGCGCATCTCGGGGTCGCGCACACCCAGGCCCTCTTCGGGCGCGAGGGCGAGGACGCCGACCTTGCCCTGGTGGAGGTTGCGGTGGACGTCGTAGGCGGCCTGGCCGGTGTCCTCCAGGCGGTACGTCTTGGAGAGCGTCGGGTGGATCTTGCCCTTGGCGATCAGGCGGTTGGCCTCCCACGCCTCGCGGTAGTTGGCGAAGTGCGAGCCGATGATGCGCTTCAGGGACATCCACAGGTAGCGGTTGTCGTACTCGTGCATGTAGCCCGAGGTCGAGGCGCAGGTGGTGATCGTGCCGCCCTTGCGGGTGACGTAGACCGAGGCGCCGAAGGTCTCGCGGCCGGGGTGCTCGAAGACGATGTCGATGTCCTCGCCGCCGGTGAGCTCGCGGATGCGCTTGCCGAAGCGCTTCCACTCCTTCGGGTCCTGCGTGCGCTCGTCCTTCCAGAACTTGTAGTCCTCGGCGTTGCGGTCGATGATCGCGTCGGCGCCCATGGCGCGGCAGATCTCCGCCTTCTGGGGGCTGCTCACCACACAGACGGGGTTGGCGCCGCCCGCCAGCGCGAACTGCGTGGCGTAGCTGCCGAGTCCGCCGCTCGCGCCCCAGATGAGCACGTTGTCGCCCTGCTTCATGCCGGCGCCGTTGCGGGAGACGAGCTGGCGGTAGGCGGTGGAGTTCACCAGGCCCGGCGAAGCCGCCTCCTCCCAGCTGAGGTGACCCGGCTTCGGCATCAGCTGGTTGGACTTGACGAGCGCGATCTCGGCGAGGCCGCCGAAGTTGGTCTCGAAGCCCCAGATGCGCTGCTCGGGGTCGAGCATCGTGTCGTTGTGTCCGTCGGAGGACTCCAGCTCGACGCTGAGGCAGTGCGCGACGACCTCGTCGCCCGGGTTCCAGGCGTTCACGCCGGGGCCGGTGCGCAGCACGACGCCCGCCAGGTCGGAGCCGATGATGTGGTGCGGCAGGTCGTGGCGCTTGGTGAGCTCGCTGAGCCTGCCGTACCGCTCCAGGAAGCTGAACGTGGACACGGGCTCGAAGATCGAGGTCCACACGGAGTTGTAGTTGACCGAGGAGGCCATGACGGCCACCAGGGCCTCACCGGGGCCGAGTTCGGGGATCGGCACGTCGTCCAGGTGGAGCGACTTGCGCGGGTCCTTGTCGCGGGTCTCAAGGCCCGCGAACATCTCCGCCTCGTCCTTGTGCACGGTGATCGCGCGGTACGAGTCGGGCAGGGGGAGAGCGGCGAAGTCGGCGGACGTGACCGCGGCGGAGCCGCTCGCGGTCGCGGTCTGGGCCTGAATCGCGTCCAGGATTTCCTTCACGGTTTTGCCTCCGGCGAAGAAGCGTCCGAGGGGAACGCTCTTGAGGGTTGCGTCGGGTGCTGAAGTTGCGGTGGAGGGTGTGCCGTCGGTTCGGCGAAGGGTGGTGCTCGGCGACGCCTTGGTGGGGCGTGGGAGGTGCCTGTGACGCAGGCGTCCGGGCGCACAAGCCGTGGCTTGCGGGGACAGCCGGCGTACGCGAGATCTCTGCACGCCGGCCGCCCGGACACCATCAACGTATGGCACCGCGTGCCAACGGGCAAGACACTGGGTGCCATTAATTTTTGACCGATGATCGATCAGTGCAGGTCAGAGGGGGTAAGGGCGCGGCGAAGGGGGCGCTACCGGCTGGTAGCGCCCCCTGGAATGGCACAGTCAAAACGGGACAAATGGGTGACTATGAATACCCGCGAAGTGCTCTACGCATGCTCGCGCAGCGCCTTCTCGATGGTCCGCATGACCTCGTCGAGAGGCGCGTCCGTGCGCGCCACCGTGACCAGGACCTCACCCTGTGCCGAGGCCGTCGCCGCGGCCGCGGCGGGCAGGGTGTCGCGGCCCGCGCCGATGCCGCTGCCGAACGTGCGGCGGACGATCGCGAAGGCGTGGTCCAGCTGAGTCTCCACGTCGCCCTGGCCACCGGCCCGCAGCCAGCGCCGCAGGACGTGGTTGTGGGCGGTGACGACGGCGGAGGCGGCGACCTCGGCAAGCAGTGGGTCGTCGTTGCCGTCGTGGTGCGCCTGCTCGTCGAAGTGGCCCAGGAGATAGCGGGTGAACAGCCGCTCGTAGCGGGCCACCGAGGCGATCTCGCGCTCGCGGAGCGTGGGGACCTCGCGGGTGAGGCGGTAGCGCTCCACGGAGACCGCGGGCGATGCCGCGTACATCTTCATGACTTCCTTGATGCCCCGGCACACCGTGTCCAGCGGGTGCTCGTGCGGCGGCGCGGCGTTGAGCACCGCCTCCGCCCGGATCAGGGTGTCGTCGTGGTCCGGGAAGATCGCCTCTTCCTTGGAGCGGAAGTGCCGGAAGAAGGTCCGGCGGGCGACGCCCGCGGCGGCGGCGATCTCGTCGACCGTCGTCGCCTCGTACCCCTTGGACGCGAAGAGTTCCATGGCCGCGGCCGCCAGCTCCCGGCGCATCTTGAGCCGTTGGGCGGCGGCACGGCTGCCCGCGGCGCTTTCCGGAGCGTCGGGGCTTGCGGTGCGTGAGGATTTGGCGGCCTTGGACATGCCATGAACGTACTGCATGTGCGCGGCGAGGTGCTCCTGAGGGACGGGGCTGCCCGAGGGCCCGAGCAGCCCGCCCCAGTCCGTCCGATCCGCCAGGTGCCCCTCGGCCGGCTCAGCGCCGGGCATATTCGCGGAAGCCACGACCCGTCTTGCGGCCGAGGCAGCCCGCGGCCACCAGGTGCTCAAGCAGCGGCGCCGGAGCCAGGCCCGGGTCGCGGAACTCGCGGTGCAGGACCTTCTCGATCGCCAGTGAGACGTCCAGGCCGACGACGTCAAGGAGCTCGAAGGGGCCCATGGGGTAGCCGCCGCCGAGCTTCATCGCGGCGTCGATGTCGTCCAGCGTGGCGTAGTGCTGTTCCACCATCTTGATCGCGTTGTTGAGGTAGGGGAACAGCAGCGCGTTCACGATGAACCCCGCGCGGTCGCCGCAGTCCACCGGGTGCTTGCGGATCTTCGCGCAGACCTCGCGGACGGTGGCGTGCACGTCGTCCGCGGTCACCACGGTGCGGACCACCTCGACCAGCTTCATCGCCGGGGCCGGGTTGAAGAAGTGCATGCCGATCACGTCGCGCGGCCGCGAGGTGGCGCGGGCGCAGGCGACGACCGGCAGCGAGGACGTCGTGGTGGCCAGAATCGCGCCGGGCTTGCAGATCTTGTCGAGCACCGCGAAGAGCTGCCGCTTGATCTCCAGGTCCTCGGCGACGGCCTCCAGGGCCAGATCGACGTCGGCGAACGCCTCGTACGACCCGGCCGGGGTGATCCGCTCCAGCGTCAGCGCCGCGGCCTCGGCCGTCATCCTGCCCTTGTCGACGGAGCGCAGCAGGGACGTGCCGATCCGGGACTTGGCCGTCTCGGCCTTCTCCTGCGAGCGGGCGGCGAGGACCACGTCGAAGCCGGCCTTGGCGAAGACCTCCGCGATGCCGGACGCCATCGTGCCGGAGCCAGCGACCCCCACCGAGCGGACCGTGCGCCCCGGCCCGCGGACCTCGTCCTCCGGCGGCGTCAGCGCGTCGCGGACCACCTCGGTGCTGCCCGGGGCGGCGTACGTGTAGAAGCCGCGGCCCGCCTTGCGCCCGGTCAGCCCCGCCTCGCTGAGCTGCTTGAGGATCGGCGCGGGCGCGTGCAGGCGGTCGTGCGACTCCGCGTACATGGCGTCGAGGACGGTGCGGGCGGTGTCCACGCCGATCAGGTCGAGCAGCGTGAGCGGGCCCATCGGCAGTCCGCAGCCCAGCTTCATCGCGGCGTCGATGTCCTCGCGCGATGCGTACTTCGCCTCGTACATCGCGGCGGCCTGGTTCAGGTAGCCGAAGAGCAGCCCGTCGGCGACGAAGCCGGGCCGGTCGCCGACCGCGACGGGCTCCTTGCCCAGGGCGTACGCGAGCTCGGTGACGGCGGTGACGGCGGCGGGCGCGGTCAGCACGGACGAGACGATCTCGACGAGCTTCATCGCCGGGGCCGGGTTGAAGAAGTGCAGCCCCAACACCCGCTCGGGGCGCGCCGATTCGGCGGCCAGACGGGTCACGGACAGCGCGTTGGTGCCGGTCGCGATGATCGTCTCGGGGCGCACGACGGTGTCGAGCTCACGGACGACCTGCTGCTTGATCTCGTACGACTCCGGGACGACCTCGACGACCAGGTCCGCGTCGGCCGCGGCCCGCAGGTCGGTGAAGGTGCGGAAGCGGGCGAGGATGCCGCGGCGCTCCTCCTCGGTGAGGCGCTCCCGGCGCACGGCGCGGGCGGTCGAGGCCTCCAGGGACTCGACCGCGCGGGCGGCCGCCGCCTGGCTGATGTCGATGCCGATGACCTCGCGGCCCGCACGGGCCAGGACCTCGGTGATGCCGGTGCCCATCGTGCCCAGGCCGATGACGGCGACGGTGTTCAGGGGAGTGTCCATGCGTGGACTCCAGGAAGAGAGTGACGACTGAGGGGCGCGCGCGGGTACGGCGACTGCCGTACGGCGGGCGGGAGGTGGCGTGTCGTGTCCGGGCGGCGCGCAGGGCACGCCCGGTGAGAAGTCGACCGGCCCTGTCCCGGAGCCGCGTCGTACTGAGGTACCTGAAGTACCGAACCGACCAGACACTCACGGTGGCTGCGTCACCAGGCCACCGCGAGAAAGGAACTGCTACGGGGAGTGTGCCCCGCTCACATGAGACTAACCGGCGAGTAACGAGCGCGCCAGCCCGCGATGTTCTCCGATGTCTGTGATCTACATCGCGGCCACCCACAAGGCTTAGGCTCTCGCCATGGATGAGGAGTTGCGGACGGTGACGGAACGCTTACGGGCCGAGGCGGGCGGATCGCGGGAGTACGAGAGGCTGGTCGCCACCGGTGACGTCGATGAGCTCGCCGAGGCGCTCGTCTCGCCCGGGCAGCCCCTGTGGGCCCGGGAGTTGGTGGCGGTCAGGCTCGGCGTCGCGGGGGACCGCAGGGCCTTCGAGTCGCTCGTCCTCCTCCTCAACCACCGGGACCCGCCGCGGTGCGCCGCCGCGGCCTACGCCCTGGCGCGGCTCGGCGACCCGCGCACGGCACGCGCGGCGGCCGCCCTCGCGACGAACGAGCTCCGGATCGCCTACGCGCTCCACCCCGTGCGCCTGCTGACCGAGCTGCGCGCCCCCGAGTCGGCGCCCGCGCTCATCGCCACGCTGCAGCGCAGACTGGCCCCGCACGACCCCTACGGCAAGATCGCCCTGGCGTGCGTGGAGGGGCTCGGCGCGTTGGGCGACGGCCGGGCCCGCCCGGTCCTGATGGCCGCACGCGGCCACCCCCGCCTCGCGGCCGCGGCCTCGGCGGCGCTGGCCCGGCTGCCGGAGTGACCGGAGCGACGTGCGGGCGGGGCGGGCGGGGCGGGCTCAGGTGAGGTCGCGGCTGTAGCGGAGCGCGGTGCCGCTCCGCACGGGCCGCACCCGGTCCGCCGCCACTACTCCGCCACCACCGTGAACACCTCTGTCTCCATCAGGAACGGGACCGGCCAACGCCCCCACCTGCACCGCTGAGGACGCGGGGAGCCGCTGCGGGGCAGTCGGCTCATGCCCCCATGGTGGACCACGGGTGTGACAACGCCCCGCGCCGCGTCCCCGACGTGCCCTTCCCGGCCTTCGCGGGCTTCGGGTCCGGCAGCGCGTCGCACACCGCGTCGACCTCGCCGTCGCCCTCCGGCGCCTTGCCGTTCGCCAGGTACGCGGCCAAGTGCCGGTCCAGGCAGGCGTTTCCGCTCAGGGTGACGCCGTGGTTGCCGCCGCCCTGCTCGACCACCAGACGGGAGCCGCGCAGCTTCTGGTGCAGGGCGATGGCGCCGTCGTACGGAGTGGCGGGGTCGTCGGTCGCCTGGAACAGCAGGACCGGCGGCAGTTCGGAGTTGGCGGTGTCCGGCGCGCTCAGGTGGTGCGTCGGCCAGAACGCGCACGGGGCGTTGTACCAGGCGTTGTTCCAGGTGGAGAACGGCGCCTTCGCGTGCGCCGCGTCGTTGTCGTCGCGCCACGTGCCCCAGTCGCGCGGCCACTGCGCGTCCCGGCACTGCACGGCCGTGTAGACGCTGTAGCTGTTCTCGCCCGCGGCGTCCACGGCGCCGAACCTCTCGTACGCCTTGACGAGCGGAGCGGTCTTCCCGCCCTTCGCGTACGCGGCGAACGCCTCGGCCAGGGGCGGCCAGTAGCCGTTGAAGTAGCCGCCGGGAATGTAGGTGTCCTCCAGCTCCGCGCCGCCCACCTTCTTGCCCGCGGGCTTCTTGGTGACCGCGTCCCGCATCGCGTACCACTTGGCCTCGACCGCGGCGGGGTCCTTGCCCAGTTTGTACGTCGCGTCGTGCCGGGCGATCCAGGCCATGAACGCCTTGTGGCGGGCGTCGAAGGCGTAGTCCTGGCGGAGGTTGTCGTCGTACCAGATGCCCGTGGGGTCGACGAGGGAGTCCAGGGCCATGCGGCGCACCCGGTGCGGATAGAGCTTTCCGTAGAGGGCGCCCAGGTAGGTGCCGTACGAGTAGGCGTAGTAGTTGACGCGCTTCGCGCCGAGGGCCGCGCGGATGGCGTCCATGTCCTGGACCACGCTCACCGTGTCGATGAACGGCAGGATGTCCCCGTACTTCGAAGAGCACGCCTGCCCGAACTTCCGTGCCCTGTCGAGGTTGGCGTGCTCCAGGGCGGGCGTGGTGGGGACGGTGGCGGGGCGCACGGGGGAGAAGTGCCCGGGGCGGCAGTTGAGGGCGGGCTTGCTCTTGCCCACGCCCCGGGGATCGAAGCCGATCACGTCGTACTGCGCCGCCACCTTCTTCGGGAGTTTCCTGGCGACGAACCCCGCCATGCTCAGCCCGCTGCCACCCGGCCCGCCGGGGTTCACCAGGAGCGGCCCCTGGAAGGTCTTCGCGGTGTGCGGGACGCGCGAGAGGGCGATGGTGAGCTGTCTGCCGCCCGGGTCCTGGTGGTCGAGCGGGACCTTCAACGACGCGCACTGGAGCGTCGGGCTGTTCTTGGTGGCGCACTTCTTCCACGGGAGCGGGGGGTGTGCGCGCGTGTACGGGGCCGGGGCGGTGTACGAGGTGGCCGGGGCGCCCGTTGCGGGTGGCACCGCTGTGACCATTCCCGCCGCCACGGCGGCGACTGAGCAGAGTACGACGGTGCGCTTTTTCATCCGGCCTCCCAGAGCGATGGGTTCGGGCCCGGCAGGCCGCGAACCTTGGCGCATGCTCCCGGAAACCGCGTCTGGAAGGGGCTGGTCCGGCGGGAAATGACCCGAAAGGGGGCACGCCGCCTCAGAGCAGCGTGAGCTGCGTGGGGCCGGCCGCGGACTCCGCCGCCTCGGGGGCGGGTATCCGCCGGGCCGCCCTCGCGCGCGTGGGGCCGATGCCGAACTCCTCGGCCAGCTCGTGCACGTGACGGGTGATGCGGCGTTGGTACCACTTCGGGGCGTATGCCCCTTCCGCGTAAAGCCGTTCGTACCGTCGCACCAGGTGCGGGTGGTGCTGCCCGAGCCAGGCCATGAACCATTCGCGCGCGCCCGGCCGCAGATGCAGGACCAGCGGGGTCACCGAGGTGGCGCCGGAGGCGGCGACCGCCCGCACCGTGGCGCGCAACTGGTCGGGGTGGTCGCCGAGGAACGGGATGACGGGCGCCATCAGGACGCCGCAGCCGATGCCGTGTCCGGTCAGGGTGCGGACGACGTCGAGACGCCGCTCCGGAGCGGGCGTGCCCGGTTCGACGGTGCGCCACAGCTCCTGGTCGGTGAAGCCCACGGACACGGAGATCCCGACGTCCGTCACCGCGGCCGCCTGCCGGAGCAGGTCGAGGTCGCGCAGGATCAGCGTGCCCTTCGTCAGGATCGAGAAGGGGTTCGCGTGGTCGCGCAGTGCCTCGATGATCCCCGGCATCAGGCGGTAGCGGCCCTCCGCGCGCTGGTAGCAGTCCACGTTCGTGCCCATGGCGATGTGGTCGCCGTGCCAGCGCGGCGAGGCGAGGCGGCGCCGCAGCAGCTCGGCGGCGTTGACCTTGACGACGATCTGGCTGTCGAACCCGAGACCGGTGTCCAGGTCCAGATAGCTGTGGGTCTTGCGCGCGAAACAGTAGACGCACGCGTGCGTGCACCCCCGGTAGGGGTTGACCGTCCATTCGAACGGCATGCGGGACGCGCCCGGCACGCGGTTCACGATCGACCTGGCCCGGACCTCGTGAAAGGTGATCCCCCTGAACTCAGGGGTGTCGAAAGTCCTGGTGGTCACCGCGTCCGCGCCGAACAGCGCGGCGTCGACGGTCCCCGGACGTGGCTCGTCGGAGAGGTTCTCCCAACGCATGACGCCTCCTCGGTAGCACTGACCACAGAATAGAACACATGTTCCCTTGATCGTGCGAGTCGGGTTCCGGGGGCTAGGACCCTAGTGGCGGCCGCCCTCGCCGCACCGGGCGTCACCGTGGCCCACGCCGACGCTGTCGCGGAGAGCCCGGCGCAGGGCGACGACGTGACCGGGCGGCGGGCGATGCATGATCGGAGGCATGCTCGTCGAGTCCCTGTCCGTCGCCGCCCTGGCCGTGGTGCTCATCTGCGCCGTCGTCCGGCCCTTCCGCTGGCCGGAGGCCGCCTTCGCCGTGCCCGCCGCCGGTGTCGTGATCGCGTCCGGGGCGATCCCGCTCGACGGCGTACGGGACGAGGCCGCGCGGCTCGGCCCGGTGATCGGCTTCCTCGCGGGCGTCCTGGTCCTCGCCAGGCTCTGCGCCGACGAAGGGCTCTTCCACGCCTGCGGCACCTGGATGGCGCGCCGGGCCGCGGGCCGCCCCCGCCGGCTGCTCGGCGCCGTCTTCGCGCTCGCCTCGGTGATCACCGCGGCCCTGAGCCTGGACGCCACCGTCGTCCTGCTGACCCCGGTCGTCTTCGCCACGGCCGCACGCATGGGCGCCCGGCCCGCGCCGCACGTCTACGCGAGCGCCCACCTCTCCAACACCGCGTCCCTCCTGCTGCCGGTCTCGAACCTGACGAACCTCCTCGCCTTCACCGCGACCGGCCTGAGCTTCACCCGGTTCGCGCTGCTCATGACGTTGCCCTGGCTGGTCGCCATCGCGGTCGAGTACGCCGTCTTCCGGCGGTTCTTCGCCGCCGACCTCGACGCCCCCTCGGAGGGCGCCGAGGCCGCGGAGCCGCCGGAGATGCCGCTGTTCGCCCTGGTGACCGTCGCGGTCACGCTCGCCGGGTTCGCGGTGGCCTCCACCGTCGGCGTCGACCCCGCCTGGGCCGCCGCGGCCGGGGCGGCCGTCCTCGCGGTCCGCTCGCTCGTACGCCGTCGTACGACACCGGTGGCAATCCTGCGCTCCGCCTCCCTGCCGTTCCTGGCCTTCGTCCTCGCCCTCGGCATCGTCGTCAGGGCCGTCGTCGACAACGGCCTGGGCGACGCGCTGGGGCGGGTCCTGCCGGACGGCACCGCGCTGCCCGCGCTGCTCGCCACCGCCGCCGTCGCCGCGCTGCTCGCCAACCTGATCAACAACCTGCCGGCCGTGCTCGCCCTGGTCCCGCTGGCGGCACCGTCCGGCCCCGGCGCCGTCCTCGCCGTCCTGCTCGGCGTGAACATCGGACCCAACCTCACCTACGCCGGTTCCCTCGCCACCCTCCTGTGGCGCCGCATCGCCCACCAGCACGACCACGACGTGCACCTCGGGCGCTTCACCCGCCTCGGGCTCCTCACCACTCCCGCCGCCCTCGTCCTGTCGACGCTCGCGCTGTGGATCTCGCTTGGGCTCCTGCCGGGCTGACCAAGCCGCCGACCAGGGACCCGATTTGGGAGGCCGGTAGGCCGGGTGGTTGGCTTTCCACGAAGCCCCCGAGAAACACACATGCTGGAGGAAGTGCAATGGCGCAGGTCGAAGCGGTCGCGGAGCGGATCATCACGGCAAAGCCGGACGACGTCTTCGACGCGCTTGCCGACTACAACGGCACGCGCGAGAAGCTCCTTTCGGAGCACTTCAGCGAGTACGAGGTGCGCGAGGGCGGCGACGGCCAGGGCACCCTCGTCCACTGGAAGCTCCAGGCCACCAGCAAGCGGATCCGCGACTGTCTCCTCGACGTCAGCGAGCCCACCGACGGCGAGCTGGTCGAGAAGGACCGCAACTCCTCCATGGTCACGACCTGGACGGTGACCCCCGCGGGCGAGGGCAAGTCCCGCGTGGTCGTCACCACCGTGTGGAACGGCGCGGGCGGCATCGGCGGCTTCTTCGAGAAGACGTTCGCGCCCAAGGGCCTCGGACGCATCTACGACAGCGTGCTCGGCAACCTCGCCGCCGAGGTCGAGAAGTAGGACCCGAGAGGGGCGGGCGGCCGCGGTCGCCCGCCCAACTCCCGCATAACCCATCAGGGTTGCTCTCACGCTCACCGTTTCGAGTGGTTTTCCGTCCGGCTCCGTTGTACGCCGTAGGGCTCCTACCGGCGCTTACACCCGCCAGGCCCCCGCGAGGGCGACTCGTCGCGCTTGCTCGCTGTTGTCGCGTAATGCGAGAAATGGGCGGCGCAGGCGCGACGAGGGGAGCAGGATGTGGGCGGGACGACGCTGGTGAAGGTCGCCGGACAGGACGAGCGGAGCAGGCGGCTCGACCGGGACGAGCGGCACCGCGCCGAGGGCAACGCGCCCCCGGCGCAGGACGACCGGGGACGCGGCCAGGGCCCGCCGGCGGCTCCGGACCCGGCGGGCCACGGGCTCAGCCCCAGCCGCGTCCGGATGGTCTTCGTCGGCCTGATGCTCGCCCTGCTGCTCGCCGCACTGGAGCAGATGATCGTCGCCACCGCGCTCCCGAAGATCGTCGGCGAGCTGCACGGCCTCGACAAGATGTCCTGGGCGATCACCGCCTACCTGCTCACCTCCACCATCGGGCTGCCCGTCTACGGCAAGCTCGGCGACCTCTTCGGGCGCAAGGGCGTCTTCCAGTTCGCCATCGTCGTCTTCGTCATCGGCTCGGCGCTCGCCGGCTGGTCGCGGACGATGGACCAGCTCATCGCCTTCCGTGCGCTCCAGGGCGCCGGTGCGGGCGGCCTGATGATCGGCGTCCAGGCGATCATCGCGGACATCGTGCCGCCCCGGCAGCGCGGCCGCTACATGGGCCTGATCGGCGCCGCGTTCGGCCTCGCCTCGGTCGCGGGCCCGCTGCTCGGCGGCTTCTTCACCGACCACGTCTCCTGGCGCTGGTGCTTCTACTTCAACGTGCCCTTCGGCCTGGTCACCCTCCTCGTCGTCACGGTCGTCCTGAAGCTGCCCAAGCCCACCGCGCGGGCCCGGCTCGACGTGCTCGGCGCGCTTCTGCTCGCCGCCGCCTCCACCTGCCTCGTGCTGCTGACCAGTTGGGGCGGTACCGAGTACGAGTGGGGCGACCGCGTGATCCTCGGGCTCGGCGCCGGGGCCGTCGTGGCGAGCGTGCTCTTCCTGATCGCCGAGAAGTACGCCGCAGAACCGATCATTCCGCTTCGCTTCTTCCGTGATCCGGTCTTCAACATCACCTCTCTGGTGGGGATGGTCGTCGGAATCGCCCTCTTCGGAGCGGCCAGTTATCTGCCGACCTTCCTGCAGATGGTCGACGGCGCCAGCGCCACCGAGTCCGGCCTCCTGATGCTGCCGATGATGGGTGGCATCGTCGGCGCGTCGATCGTCTCCGGGCAGCTCATCAGCCACACCGGGCGTTACAAGATCTACCCGATCGCCGGCGGCGTCCTGTCCGTCGTCGGCATGTGGCTGCTCTCGCGGCTCGAAGCCGACACCTCCCGGCTGCAGTACAGCATCTGGATGGCCGTCCTCGGCGCGGGCATCGGCCTGGTCATGCCGGTCCTGGTCCTCGCCGTGCAGAACGCGGTACGCCCCGCCGACCTGGGCACCGCCACCAGCGCCAACAACTACTTCCGGCAGATCGGCGGCAGCGTGGGCGCCGCGATCTTCGGCACGCTCTTCGCCGACCGGCTCGCCGACGCGCTGCGGGACCGGATCCCCGCCGGTGCGGGCCGGTCCCTGCCCGACGCCGAGTCCATCACCCCCCAGCTCGTCCACACGCTGCCCGCGCCGCTGCGCGACGGCTACATCCGGGCCTACGCCGACGCGATGCCGCGGATCTTCCTCTATTTGGTGCCGGTGCTCGTTCTCGGCATGCTGCTCGCCTTCTTCCTCAAGGAGACCCCCCTGTTGTCCAGCGCCGCCACCCCCAACGCAACCGCCGCCGAGCCCACGCCCGTACCCCGGGCCCGCACGGCGTCGTACACCGCCGGAGTCCCGGTCTGCGGCACCGTGCAGCACCCCGACGGCACCGTGGTGCCCCGCGCGGCCCTCACCCTCATCGACGTGGGCGGGCAGCAGATCGGGCGCGGCGCGAGCGGAGAGGACGGCCGGTACGCGCTGGCCACGCCGGGCACCGGCTCCTTCGTGCTCATCGCTGCCGCCGGCGGACACCAGCCCCAGGCCGTCACCGTCACCGTCGGCGAGCGGCCCGTCGAGCTCGACGTGGTCCTCGGCGGGGCGGGACGCCTCGCCGGGACCGTGGTGACCGCCGACGGCACCCCCGTCAGGGACGCCGCCGTCACCCTCACCGACGTCCGCGGCGAGGTCGTCGCCACCACCCGCAGCGGGCGCGAAGGCAGCTACGTCATCACGGAGTTGGTGGCAGGCGAGTACACGCTCGCGGCGAGCGCCCCCGCGTTCCGCCCCGCCGCGCTGCCCGTCAGCGTGCAGGCCTCCCGCGAGACCCGCCAGGACGTGGAGCTCGCGGGCGGCGCCGTGCTGCGCGGCACCGTGCGGGCCAGCGGTGGACGGACCGTCGAGGACGCGCGCGTGACCCTGCTCGACGCGGCGGGGAACGTCGTCGACACCCTGACCACCGGAGCGGACGGCACCTTCCGCTTCGTCGACCTGTCCTCCGGCGAGTACACCGTCATCGCGGCGGGTTACCCGCCGGTCGCCACCGTCCTCCAGGTCGCGGGCGGCGGCCGCACGGAGCGGGACCTCCAGCTCGGCCACGAGGACTGAGCGAGTCCGGCCCAGGGGGGCGTGCGCCGGTGGCCCGGTCCTGCCGGGCAATTCCCGCAATGCCCGGCACGGCAACCCGCGGCGGCCGTACGGTGGTTGGTGGCGGCCCAGATCTTGCGCTGCCGCGGGAAGGAGCATGGGCCATGGAACAAGGCACTCCAGGCGAGCCGGTGACGCAGAGTGCCGCGTCCGGGCGCATCCCCCTCGCCGTGGTCGTGGTCGACGGCGCGGGCCTCGTCTCGCACTGGAGCGTCGGCGCGCGCCGCCTCTTCGGGTACGCCAAGGAGGAGGCCGTAGGCCGTCCGGTGGGCGATCTGCTCCCGGTGCACGGGGCGATCCAGGAGGACCGCGAGCCGTACGGCGCGTACGACGACGGGCTCGGACCCGACCTGGAGACCTCCCTCGACGGACGCATCTCCTACCCCGCGGCGGGGCGCGCCAGGCTGACCGGGCCGGGCGACACCGGCGAGCGCGCCAGAGTCGACGTGCTGTGGTGGGCGTATCCGCTGGTCGGCCCCGGCCCCGAGCGGCTCCTCGTGCTCGCCGCCGACGCCGCGCGGCTGACCGCGTCCGTGGCGCCGGAGGGTGAGCGGGAGGAGAACGACGAACAGGTCGAGCGCATCGCGCCCGGCTTCGCGCTGCACACCGACTTCCCCGGCGCGGACGAACTCGCGGCCAGGCTCCCCGAGATCCTGCCGAGCATGAGCGTGGGCGAAAGTGCCCGGATCGTCTCCCAGGTCCTCGAACTGGGCTACCCCGTCCTTGAGTTCAGCCGCCATGACCGGGTGCCCGTCACCCCGGACTGGGGCGTCGCCCGCCGGGCCGAGCGCAAGGAGCGCAGACAGCGCGCCGCGCGGGACGCCGCGGCCGGCCTGCCGCCGGCTCCGGGCGCGGTGGACGACGAGGCCGAGGACCTGGAGTACGCGGCGGTGCGCGAGCACCTCGAATTCCTCAACGAGGTCAGCGGGCGCATCGGCTCCTCGCTCGACCTGGCGCGGACGATCGTGGAGGTCAGCAAGGCGGTCGTACCGCGCTTCACGGACGTCGCGGGCACCTATCTGCGCGAGCAGGTCGTCGCGGGCGAGGGGTTCCCCGAGGGCGTGCCGGACGAGACCACCATGTGGCACCGGGTCGCTCTGGAGCACACCGACGAGCCGGGGCGCTGGGACGACGTGGTGCCGGTCGGGGAGTCCATGCCCTTCCCCGTGCACACTCCGTTCTTCCAGTGCATGACCTCGGGCGACCCGGTGCTCGTACCGCGCATCTCCGAGGAGATGGGCAACGCCATCGCCTCCCAGTTCGAGAAGCGCGACATCCGCCCGCTCATCAACCACCGCTCGATGCTCGTCGTGCCCCTGAAGGCGCGCAATGTGGTGCTCGGCTTCATGATCCTGCTCCGGCACCGGGAGCGGCCCGTCTTCAATGACATGGACCGCGTCACCGGCGCCGAACTGGCCGCCCGCGCGGGCCTCGTGCTCGACAACGCCCGCATGTACACCTACCAGGAGAGCGTCGCCGACACCCTCCAGGACAGCATGCTGCCGCACATCCAGCCCCGGATGTCCGGCTGCGACATCGCGACCCGCTATCTGCCCGGCACGCTCCTCGGCCGGGTCGGCGGTGACTGGTTCGACTCCGTCAAACTGCCCGGTTCCAGGACCGCGCTCGTCGTCGGCGACGTGATGGGCCACGGACTCAACTCCGCCGCCATGATGGGCCAGTTGCGTACGGCCGTGCAGACCATGGCCGCCCTCGACCTGCCGCCGGAGCAGCTCCTGCGCAACCTCGACGACCTCGCGCAGCGCCTCGGCGAGCACTATCTGGCGACGTGCCTGTACGCGGTCTACGACCCGATCGCGAGCGAGCTGCACCTCGCCAACGCCGGGCACATCCCACCCGTACTCGTCCGCGCCGAGGACGGCCGCAGCGAACTCCTCGACCTGCCCACGGGCGCGCCCATCGGCGTCGGCGGCGTGCCCTTCGAGTCGGTCGTGGTGCGGGTGGCGCCCGGCGACCGGCTGCTGATGTGCACCGACGGCCTCGTCGAGGTGCGCGGCGAGGACATCGGCGTCGGCCTCGCCACGCTCACCGAGTCCGCCGCGCACCCCGCCGCCTCCATGGACGACGCCTGCGACACGATCATCCGCGCGCTCAACACGCGGGGCGGCCGCAAGGACGACGTGGCGCTCCTGATGGCCAGGCTCAACGGCATCGCGGCACAGGACGTCGCGCACCAGCGGCTCGCGGTCGACCCCAGTGAGGTGGGCAGGGCCCGCGAGCTGGTCCGCGCCCAACTGCGGGCGTGGTCCCTGCAGTCCCTGAGCGACACCGCCGAACTGCTCGTCGACGAGCTCGTCACCAACGTCGTGCGCCACTCCCGCAGCAGCCGGGTCGACGTGCGCCTGGTCCGCTCCGGCGTGCTCCTGTGCGAGGTCGAGGACGACGACCAGACACTGCCGACGCTGCTCAGCGCGGGCCCCGGCGACGAGTTCGGGCGCGGCCTGCGCGTGGTCAGCGCCCTGGCGAAGGAGTGGGGCACGAGCCGGACGCGGCAGGGCAAGACGGTGTGGTTCGAACTGAGCCTGCCACGGCGCTAAGAGCCTGTCTTTGAACCCCCGCCTGCGCCCCGCCGGGCGCGCGCCCGGCGGTCCCGCCTCGATTGACCGGTGAAGGAAATGCGCGGGTGCCTTGTCCGCGTGCCCGGGGCGCGGTAGACCGATCTTGTCGCCGGCTTCGGCGGCTTTCGTCGCACCCCGGGGAGCACGGACATGAGCGTCACGAGCCGGTACAGGGAGGCCTGGGAGGGCTTCTGGCGGGAGGCACCCGACGAGCCCGGAGCGGTCTTCTGGGACGCCGAACCCGCCCTCACGGCAGGGCTCCATCTCGCGCTCTTCGAACCGCACATGAGCGCGGCAGGCCTGCCCCTCGTCGACCTCGGCTGCGGCAACGGCACCCAGACCCGCTTCTTCGCCGACCGCTTCCCGCGCGTCCTGGGCGTCGACCTGTCGGCGGCCGCCCTCGACCACGCCCGGCGCGCGGACCCGGCGGGGCAGGTCGACTTCCGTCAGCTCGACGTGGCCGCGACGAGCGAGGCGGCGCAGCTGCACGCGGAAGTCGGCGACGTGAACATCTACATGAGGGGCGTCCTGCACCAGTGCGATGCCGCCGACCGGCAGCCGCTGCTCGACAGCATCGCCACACTGCTCGGCGACCGGGGCCGCGCCTTCCTCGTCGAACTCTCGGAGGCGGCGCGCCCCGTCCTGATGGGCCTGGTGCAGAGCCCCGCGGGACCGCCGCCGAAGCTGGCCCCGGTCTTCGCGCACGGCCTCGCCCCGGCCGAGGCCGTCGACGCCGCGGTGGACGAGGGGGTCGAAGCGGCCGGGCTCACGATTCTCGCGGGCGCCGATCTCCCGCTGGCGTCAACGGAGTTCACGCCGGACGGCGCGCGCATCGAACTTCCGGCGCGGTGGCTGGTGGTGGGGCGCGCGGCCTGACCGGGGCTCCGCCCCACGCCGTCACACGGCCGGGGGTGGCGGCCGGACGTCGAGGAGGGCGAGGAAGGCGGCGGCCGCGGGCGACGGGGTGAACCTGCTCCATACCAGGCGCTCCACCCGTACGGGGCCGTCGCGGACCGGCACGCTCCGCAGGCCGGGCAGTTCGGCGGCGAAGGGAGCGGGCAGCAGGGCGATGCCCAGTCCGTGGCGGACCAGCCGGGCCATCAGCTCGACGCCGGCCTCGAAGGCGACCTCGCGCCGCAGCCCGGCCGCCGCGAACGCCTCGTCCGACTGGGCGCGGGCGACGGTGCCGTCGGCGAAGTCCACGAACACCTCCTCGGCGAGGCGGGGGAGGCCCACCTCGTCCTCCCCCGCCAGGGGGTGGTCCGGGGCGACCACGGCGACGTGCCGCCCGTGGGCGAGTTCCCGGTCGTGGACGCCCTGCGGGCGGAACCCGGGCTGCACGCCGAGGAACGCCGCGTCCAGAGCGCCGTCGCGCACCTGCTCCACGAGCCGCTCGCTGGAGGCGGTCCGCAGGCTGATCCGCACCCGGGGGTAGCGCAGGCGGTAGTCCCGCAGCACCGCGGGGAGGTCGACGGCCGTGACCGTCGGGATCGATCCGACGGTCAGCCTGCCCCGGATCTCGCCGGTGGCGGCCGCCACCTCGGCCCGGGCCCGCTCGGCTGCTTCCAGGGCCTGACGTGCGGCGGGCAGGAACGCCTCACCGGCGGCGGTCACC
This sequence comes from Streptomyces sp. NPDC058308, assembly GCF_042880275.1. NCBI lineage: Bacteria > Bacillati > Actinomycetota > Actinomycetes > Kitasatosporales > Streptomycetaceae > Streptomyces > Streptomyces sp. NPDC058308. The sequence goes on along the minus strand of NZ_JBHVZA010000001.1, from coordinate 580,228 downwards.
CGCACCCGGCGGCTGGTCCGCTCGAACAGCCGGGCGCCCAGCTCCTTCTCCAGCCGGGCCACCTGGTGGCTGAGCGCGGACTGGACGACGTGGCACCGCTCGGCGGCGCGGGTGAAGCTCGCGGTCTCCGCCACCGCGACGACGTACCGCATCTGCTGGAGGTCCATTGATCCATCGTGAAACACGATGGATCACATGACAAGCATGTGTTGGACCGATGGATGGCTGCTCGGCGATGCTGAACCCACCGGCCAACGGCCACCACCGGCGCCGCAGGCGCCCCGAAGTCACGGAGACCCCCATGCGTGTGATCGCCTTCGACCACCTCGTCCTGAACGTCGCCGACATCGAGCGCTCGCTGGCCTTCTACACGGGCCCGCTCGGCCTCGAACCGGTACGGGTGGAGGAGTGGCGGGCGGGCAAGGTCCCCTTCCCGTCCGTGCGGGTCAGTCCCACCACCATCATCGACCTCATCACGGGGCCCGACGGAGAGCGGCAGGGCTCCAACGTCGACCACATCTGCCTGGTCGTCGAGCCGCTCGACTGGCAGCAGGTCATCGACTCCGGCGTCTTCACGGTGGTGGACGGCCCGGGGGAGCGGTTCGGGGCCCGGGGCACCGCACTCTCCCTCTACGTGCAGGACCCCGACGGCAACACCATCGAGCTGCGCTGGTACCCGCAGGATTCCTGAGCGGGCTCAACTCCCCGTATCGCCATAGGAGTTCGACGGCACTTCTTTTGTCAGAAGCGTTGACGGACTCCGGGCGCCCTCTTAGCTTCTACGCGTCGTACTTCGTACGTCATATATGAGACGTGATACGCGATACGTGAGATCTGAGGGTGCCCATGACGTCCGCGCCGACCCCGATCCCCTCGCGCACGCAGTTCGTGCTCGAAGCGATCAAACATCGCATCCTCACCGGGGAGTTGAGGCCGGGCCAGCCGCTGGTCGAGACGGAGCTCGCCGGGGAGTTCGGGGTCTCCAAGACACCTGTGCGCGAGGCCCTCAAGACCCTGGCGGGCACCGGGCTCGTCTCGATGAGCCAGTACAAGGGCGCCGCGGTGCGCACCGTCGACGCGGCCATGGCGCGCGAGGTGTACGACGTGCGGCTGCTCCTGGAGCCCGAGGCGCTGCGCCGCACCGTCCGGCGCGGCGCGCCGCTCGCCGCCGCGCGCGACGCCCTGGACCGGGCCGACGCCGCCGAGGACGCGGCCGAACGCTCCCTTGCCAACCGGGAGTTCCACCGCGCGCTGTACTCCGCCTGCGGCAACCCGCTCCTCGGCCGCCTCCTCGACGAGGTGCGGGACCAGGCGGCGCTCGTCTCCGCCGTCGCCTGGGCGGCCGACCCGTCCTGGGCCCGCGAGGCGGGAGAGCACCAGGAGATCCTGCGGCTCGCCGCCGCCGGGGACGCGGACGGCGCGGCCGGGGCGCTGCACCGCCACATCGCGTCGTTCGTGGAGCGTGCCTTTCCCGCACGGGTGGACCGTACGGCCATGGGGGGCGGTCCCAAGTGACGTACGAGGCACAGCGTTCCGCACTCGCCGACGTGGTGGCGATCCCGGTGACCCCCTTCGCCGAGGACGGCTCGGTCGACCACGGCGTCCACCGCGCACTGCTGCGCAGGCAGCTCGACGCCGGGGTGCGCACCCTCACGCCGAACGGCAACACGGGGGAGTTCTACGCCCTCACCCCGCAGGAGCGCCGCGCCGTCGTCGAGACGACCGTCGAGGAGGCGGCGGGGCGCGCCGCGGTCCTCGTAGGGATCGGCCACGACGTGCCCACCGCGGTGGCCGCCGCCCGGCACGCGGAAGCGGTCGGCGCCGCCATGGTGATGGTGCATCAGCCCGTGCACCCCTACGTGTCCGACGCGGGCTGGGTCGACTACCACCGGGCGGTCGCACAGGCCGTGCCGGCGCTCGGCGTCGTCCCCTATGTGCGGGACGCGGCGCTGCCCGGCGCCCGCCTCGCCGAACTCGCCGACGCCTGCCCGAACGTCATCGGCGTCAAGTACGCCGTGCCGGACGCGGCGCGCTTCGCCGGGTTCGCCCGCGACGCGGGGCTCGGGCGGTTCGTCTGGATCGCCGGGCTCGCCGAGCCCTACGCCCCCGCGTACTTTTCGGCGGGCGCCACCGGGTTCACCTCCGGCCTGGTGAACGTCGCCCCGCGGCTCTCGCTGCGCATGATCGAAGCGCTTCGACTCGGCGACTACCCGGCCGCCATGGACGTATGGGAGCGGATCCGCCGCTTCGAGGAGCTGCGGGCGGCCGACGGCTCCGCCCACAACGTCACCGTCGTCAAGGAGGCGCTCGCCGCGCTCGGCCTGTGCCGCCGCGACGTGCGCGCCCCGAGCGGCCCGCTGCCGGAGGCCCAGCGGGCCGAGGTGGCCCGCATCGTCGCGGGGTGGGCCGTATGAGCGGGGCGGCCCAAGTGGGCGGCGTCGAGGGGGAGTCGGCTGCGCGGGCGCCGCGCGAGCTGCGCAGCGGCCAGTGGTACGGGGACAGCGTCTCGGCCGGACTGCGGTCGTTCAGCCACCGCGCCCGCACCCGCCAGCTCGGCTATCTCCCCGAGGAGCACCTGGGCAAGCCGGTCATCGCCGTCCTCAACACCTGGTCCGACATCAACCCCTGCCACTCCCACCTGCGCGAACGCGCCCAGGCCGTGAAGCGCGGGGTGTGGCAGGCGGGCGGCTTCCCCCTCGAATTCCCGGTCGCCACCCTCAGCGAGACCTTCCAGAAGCCGACCCCCATGCTCTACCGGAACCTCCTCGCCATGGAGACCGAGGAGCTGCTGCGCTCCTACCCCGTCGACGGTGCCGTACTGCTCGGCGGCTGCGACAAGACGACGCCCGCGCTGCTCATGGGCGCCGCGAGCGTCGACCTGCCGGCCGTCTTCGTGCCCGCGGGACCCATGCTGCCGGGCCACTGGCGCGGCGAGAGGCTCGGCTCGGGCACGGACATGTGGAAGTACTGGGACGACCACGCCGCCGGACTCATCGGCGACTGCGAGCTGACCGAGCTGGAGAGCGGTCTGGCCCGTTCCCCCGGCCACTGCATGACCATGGGCACCGCCTCGACGCTCACCGCCGCGGCGGAGGCGCTCGGAGTGACCCTGCCCGGCGCCTCGTCCGTGCCCGCCGTCGACTCCGGGCACGACCGGATGGCCGCCGCGTCGGGTCTGCGCATCGTCGAACTCGTCCGCCAGGACCTGCGGTTGTCGCGGATCCTCACACCGGACGCCTTCGAGGACGCCGTCACCGCCGTCCTCGGGCTCGGCGGCTCCACCAACGCCGTCATCCACCTCATCGCGCTGGCCGGGCGCGCCGGAGTGAAGCTCACCCTGGACGACTTCGACCGGATCGCCCGCACCGTGCCCGTGCTCGCCAACGTCCGGCCGGGCGGCCGCACCTACCTGATGGAGGACTTCCACTTCGCGGGCGGGCTGCCCGGCTTCCTGTCGCGGATCACCGACCTGCTGCACCTGGACCGCCCCACCGTCGCGCACGCCACCCTGCGCGAGCAGCTGGCCGGTGCCCGGGTCCACCACGACGACGTGATCCGCCCGCGCGGCAATCCGGTCGCCGGGGAGGGTGGTGTCGCCGTGCTGCGCGGCAACCTCTGCCCGGACGGCGCCGTCATCAAGCACATCGCCGCCGACCCGCGCCTGCTCCGGCACACCGGCCCCGCCGTCGTCTTCGACGACTACCGCACGATGCAGCGCACCATCCACGACCCGGCCCTCGGCATCACGCCCGATCACGTCCTCGTGCTGCGCGGCGCGGGCCCCAAGGGCGGCCCCGGCATGCCCGAGTACGGAATGCTGCCCCTGCCCGACTACCTGCTGAAGCAGGGCGTACGGGACATGGTGCGGATCTCCGACGCGCGGATGAGCGGCACCTCGTACGGCACGTGCGTGCTGCACGTCGCGCCCGAGTCACATGTGGGCGGTCCGCTCGCCCTGGTGCGCACCGGCGATCCCATCACGCTCGACGTAGCCCGCCGCACGCTCGAACTCGGCGTGTCCGACGAGGAGTTGGCGCGCCGTCGCAGCGCCTGGTCGCCGCCGCCCGTCCGCTACGAGCGGGGCTACGGCGCCCTCTACGCCGAGCAGATCACCCAGGCCGACACGGGGTGCGACTTCGCGTTCCTCGCCAGGCCCGGCGCCGTACCGGACCCCTACGCGGGCTGAACTCCGGCACCGGCCGGAGGGGTACGCCCCGCCTTGCCCGATATCTCGAACACCGTACGCGAAGCGCTTCACCCGTACGCCTGCGTCCGCTTCACCCGCACCTCCAGGATCGGAGAAGTGTCATGGCCCACGCCGCAGCCGTGGCGAAGTCGCCGCCCGGCGCCGAGGCGTCACCGCCCCCGGCGGGGCGGCTGCGCAGGACCGGCGCGGCCCCGCGCCGCCTGCCGTATCTGCTGATCGCCCCGGCCGTCCTGCTGATGCTCGGCTTCATCGCCTACCCGGTGCTCAGCGTCTTCTACTACAGCCTGCGCCATCACAACCCCACCAAGCCCTGGCGCAACGGCTACGCGGGCTTCGAGAACTTCGTCACGGCGTTCACCGACGACCCGGATTTCTGGCGCACCCTCGGTTTCAGCTTCCAGTGGGTCGCCGTCGAGGTCGTCCTGCAGCTGCTGCTCGGACTCGCGCTCGCCCTGCTGGTCAACCAGACCTTCGCAGGCCGCGCCCTCGCCCGCGCCCTCGTCTTCTCGCCGTGGGCCGTCTCCGGTGTGCTCACCTCCACGATCTGGCTGCTGATCTTCAACTCCCAGACGGGGGTCACCCGTTACCTCGCGGACCTCGGCATCGGCAGCTACGGGACGTCCTGGCTCTCCGACACCGGCACCGTCTTCCCCGCCGTCGTCGTCGCCGAACTCTGGCGCGGCGTCCCCTTCTTCGCGATCCTCATCCTCGCCGACCTCCAGTCCGTGTCGAAGGACCTCTACGAGGCGGCCGAGGTGGACGGCGCGAGCCGGTGGCGGCAGTTCCTGCACATCACGCTGCCGCACCTGAAGGACGCGATCATCCTGTCCACGCTGCTCCGCGCGGTCTGGGAGTTCAACAACGTCGACCTGCTCTACACCCTCACCGGCGGCGGGCCCGCGGGCGAGACCACGACCCTGCCGCTGCGCATCGCGTCCATCGCCGTCGACTCCCACGACTTCGGCTACGCCTCCGCGCTCACCGCCGTCGCCTTCGTGATCCTGCTCTTCTGCTCGCTGCTCCACCTGCGGCTCAGCAAGTTCGGAGGGCAGGAGAAGTGAGCAGCGTCAGCGCGCCGTCCCGTCGGCAGATCTACCTCCCCCTCGGCCTCTACCTCCTCTTCACCCTCATCCCCTTCTACTGGATCCTGCTCTTCGCCCTGCGGCCCAGCGGCTCCACCTCGCTCCTGCCGTGGCCCCTCACCTTCGAGCACTTCGACAAGGTGTGGAACGAGCGCAGCTTCGCCACCTTCTTCCGGAACAGCCTGCTGGTGGGCGCCGCCTCGATGGTGATGACCACGCTCGTCGCCCTCGCGGGCGGCTACGCCCTGGCCCGCTTCGACTTCCGGATCAAGCGCGGCTTCCTGCTGGCGCTGCTGTGCTCGCAGTTCATTCCCGGCGCCCTCATGCTCGTTCCGCTCTTCCAGATCTTCGCCGAACTCCGGATGATCAACTCGCTCGGCAGCGTGATCGTCGCGGAGACCGTCTTCCAGCTCCCGCTCTCCATGATCCTGCTCAGCGGCTTCATCAAGAACGTCCCCTACGCCCTGGAGGAGGCCGCCTGGGTCGACGGCTGCGGGCGCTTGCGGGCCTTCTGCGCCATCGTCCTGCCGATGCTCCGGCCCGGCCTGGTCGCGGTCGGCTCCTTCGCCTTCGTGCACAGCTGGAACCACTTCCTGTTCGCCCTGATGTTCCTCAGCGACCAGGGCAAGCAGACGATCCCGGTGGGCCTCGCGACCCTCATGGGCGCCGACAGCGTCGACCTGGGCGCGCTCGCCGCGGCCGTGCCCGTCGTGATCGTCTTCGCCTTCATCCAGAAGTGGCTGGTCACCGGGTTCAGCGCCGGGGCGGTGAAGGGATGAGCGGGCTCCGGCGGCCCCTGCCCGTCGTGCTGGCCGGCGCGCGCGGCCACGGCGCCCGGCACCTGGAGAACATCCGCCGCCTCCAGCACGCCGGTCTGCTGCGCCTCGTGGGCGTCTGCGAACTGCGGCCGCTCACCGGCGAGGAGCTCGCGGGCTTCGGCGCGGTGCGGCAGTCCGCCGACTTCGCGGGGCTCCTCGACGCGACCGGCGCCGCCGTCGCCGTCGTCTGCACCCCCATCCCCACCCACACCGCGCTGGCCCTCGCCGCGGCAGCCCGCGGCGTCCACCTCCTCCTGGAGAAACCGCCCGCCCCCTCGTACGAGGAGTTCCTGCGCATGGCCGACGGGGCGGCCGCGGCGGACATCGCCGTCCAGATCGGCTTCCAGTCGCTCGGTTCGCACGCGGTCCCCGCGATCCGCCGGCTGATCGCACAGGGGGCGGTCGGCGAGGTGACCGGGGTCGGGGCGGCGGGCGCCTGGGTGCGCGACGAGGCCTACTTCCGCCGCGCGCCGTGGGCCGGGCGCCGCCGCCTCGACGGCGCGGACGTCGTCGACGGAGTCCTGACCAATCCGCTCGCCCACGCCGTCGCCACCGCACTCGCCCTGGCGGACGCCACCGCCGCCGACGCCGTCACCACGGTGGAGACCGAACTGTTCCGGGCCCACGCCATCGAGTCCGACGACACCTCGTGCGTCCGCGTGCGCACGGCCGACGGCGGCCGGATCGCCGTGGGCGCGACGCTGTGCGCGCACACCGCCGATGAGCCGTACGCCGTCGTGCACGGCACCCGGGGACGCATCACCTTCTGGTACCGGCAGGACCGGCTGGAGGTCCACCGCGCGGGCCCCGCCCCTGCCCTGGCCTCCACCACCCGCCACGGCAGGACCGACCTCCTGGAGAACCTGGTCGAACACCTCGCGGGGCGCGCCAGGCTCCTCGTCCCGCCCGCCGCGACCGGCGCGTTCATGAGGGTCGTCGAGGCCGTCAGGACCGCGCCCGAGCCGGTGGCGCTGCCCGCGCGTGCCTGGCGCGCCGCCCCGGGCGAGCGGGCGGAACGCCGCATCGTGCACGGCGTCGACGGGCTGGTCGCCGCCTGCGCCGACACCCTCCGCCTCTACTCCGAGCTGGGCGCCGACTGGGCCCGGCCCGCCCCGACGACCTTCACCACGAGGTGAGTACGCCATGAACCATTCCCTCGTCCTGCGCTGCGCGGGCCGGCCCGTCGGCCGCTACGCCTACCGGACCGAGCAGGCCCCGCAGCTGTCCCCGCGCCCCTGCCTGCACCCCGTCACCACCCTCGCGGGCACGACCGTCAGCGACCTCGGCCCGGCGGACCACCCCCATCACCTCGGGGTCGGCGTGGCCGTGCCCGACGTGGCGGGCCACAACTTCTGGGGCGGCCGCACCTTCGTAAGGGACCGGGGCCCCAGCGACCTCGACAACCACGGCGTGCAACGGCACCAGGGGTTCAAGCTGCGCGACCCGGACGGCTTCGTGGAGGACCTGACCTGGTCGGCGGGCGGGCGGGTGCTGCTGCGCGAGCGCCGCACCGTCGCCGCCGCCGGACTGACCGCCGCCGCCTGGGCCCTGGACTTCACCTTCTCCCTCACCAACGCCACCACCGAGGAGGTGTCCTTCGCCAGCCCCGCCGTCAACGGCCGCCCCGGCGCCGGATACGGCGGTTTCTTCTGGCGCGCCCCGAAGGCGTCCGCGCCTCCGCGCGTGTTCACCGCGGACACCGAGGGCGAGGCGTCCGGACACGGCGCACGCGCCGACTGGCTCGCGCTGGCCGGGGACGGCTGGACCCTGGTGTTCGCCGGAGCCACCGCGGCCACCCGGCGCGACCCGTGGTTCGTGCGCGCCGCGCAGTACCCCGGCGTCGGCTCGTCGCTCGCCGCCGTCACCCGCCTGCCCCTCGCCCCGGGCGACACCGTCGTACGCCGGGTCGTGACCGTCGTCGCCGACGGTGCCCCGGGCCGGGACGAGGCGGCGGCGCTGGTGCGCAGGGCGGTGACGGCATGAACGCGTGCCCTCCGGACGGAGCGTCCCCTCCGGACGGAGTCTGCGGCGGCCTCGGGGTCTACGGCGACCTCGGGGACGGCACCTACCGCAATCCCGTCCTCGCCGCAGACTGGTCCGACCCCGACGTGCTGCGGGTCGGCGACGACTTCTACCTCACCGCGTCCAGCTTCGGCCGCGCCCCCGGCCTGCCGCTGCTGCACTCCCGCGACCTGGTCAACTGGACCCTGATCGGCCATGCGGTGGAACGCCTGGAGCCCGCCGGGGCGTACGCCGTGCCCCGGCCCGACCGCGGGGTGTGGGCGCCGTCCCTGCGCCACCACGGCGGGCGGTTCTGGATCTTCTGGGGCGACCCCGACCACGGCGTCTTCCAGGTCAACGCCCCCGGAATCCGCGGCCCCTGGACCCGGCCGCACCTCCTCAAGCCCGGCAAGGGCTTCATCGACGCGTGTCCCCTCTGGGACGAGGAGACCGGCGCGGCCTACCTCGTGCACGCCTGGGCCGCCTCGCGGTCCGGCGTGAAGAACCTGATCACGGGACACCGCATGAGCGCCGACGGCCGTGAACTCCTCGACGGGGGGCGGGTTTTGATCGACGGCGACCGGCTCCCCGGCTGGTTCACCCTCGAAGGGCCCAAGCTCTACCGGCACGACGGCCGGTTCTGGATCCTCGCCCCGGCCGGGGGAGTGGAGACCGGCTGGCAGGGCGCCTTCCGCTCCCGCGCCTTCGGCGGCCCCTACGAGGAACGGATCGTGCTCCAGCAGGGCGCCACGGACGTCAACGGCCCGCACCAGGGAGGCTGGGTGCGCACCGCGCGCGGCGAGGACTGGTTCCTGCACTTCCAGCAGCGCGGCGCGTACGGGCGGGTCGTCCACCTCCAGCCGATGCGCTGGGACACCGAAGGCTGGCCCGTGCTCGGCGACGACGGCGTCCCCGTCCCCGTACACGCGAAGCCGGACCTGCCACCGCAGCCGGTTGCCGCGCCCGCCACCGACGACGACTTCCCCGGCGGCCGTTTCGGACGGCAGTGGCAGTGGGCCGCCAATCCCCGGGACGGCTGGGCGAGCGCGCACGTCGGGGACGGCCTGCGACTGGCGTGTCCGCGCACCGCGGCGGTCGACGATCCGCGTGCCCTGCCGCACGTCCTCACCCAGCGCCTGCCCCTGCGGCCGTGCACCGCGGAGGTCCGGCTGAGCCTGGCCGCGCACGCGCCGGGGGCACGGGCCGGGTTCGCGGTGCTCGGTGACGCGTACTCCTGGACCGGGCTCGAGCGGGGTGCCGACGGCGGGGTCCGGCTCGTGCACCGGTTCGCGGAGCGCGGCGGGCGCGAGCGCGACGCCGAGCACCCGCGGCCGGCGCCGGACGACAGCGCCCGGCTGCGCATCGAGGTCACCGAGGGCGCCCGCTGCCGGTTCCTCGCCGACACCGGGGACGGCTTCCGCGCCTCGGGCCCCGTCTTCGCCGCGACGCCCTGGAACTGGGTCGGCGCGCTGCTCGGCCTGTTCGCCGCCGCGCCCGCCGGTTCGGGCCCCACCGGCACGGCCCTGTTCACCCGCTTCCGCATCACGCACTGACCGCATCCCGCACGGAACCGCATCACTCAACCGAAGAGGAGAGCCGAAGATGACCAGGAAGAACGCCCGCGTACGGTCCCGTGGCAGCGCCGCGCTCGCGCTGACCGCCGCCCTCGCCCTCACCGCCACCGCCTGCGGCGACGACGGCGGCGGCGCGGCCGGGGACAAGGGGAGCGAAGGCTCGGGCAAGGGCGAGATCACCTTCTGGGACAACAACACCGCCGTACGGCACGACATCTGGCAGGAGATCATCGGGGACTTCGAGAAGGCCAACCCCGACATCGACGTCCGCTACGTCGGGGTGCCCGCGGAGAGCGTTCAGTCCAAGTACGACACCGCCATCCAGGGCGGCGGCCTGCCCGACGTCGGCGGGGTCGGCGCCGCCATGCTCGCCGGGATCGCCGCGCAGGGCGCGCTGGAGCCCCTGGACAAGCGCATCGACGACAGCGCGCTGAGCGGCAGGCTGAACCCGGCCATGGTGGACAGCGTGCGCACCGCGGGCGGCGGCAACCGGCTGTACACGGTGCCGACGTCCGCCAGCAACGGCGTCCTCTACTACCGCACCGACCTGTTCGAGGCGGCAGGCCTCGACGCGCCCACCACCTGGTCGAAGTTCTACGCGGCGGCCGAGAAGCTCACCGACCGGGGCGCCAACCGCTTCGGCTACACCATCCGCGGCGGCGAGGGCTCCATCGCGCAGGCCCTCGACGCGATGTACGGCCAGTCCGGCATCGGCTCCTTCTGGGACGGCGACAGGACCACCGTCAACCACCCCAAGAACGTGGCCGCGTTGAAGAAGTACGCCGCGCTCTACAAGAAGGCCACGCCGTCGGCCGACCTCAACAACGACTTCACCAAGATGAACGCCCAGTGGGACAACGGCCGCATCGGCATGCTCAGCCACAACCTCGGCTCCTACGCGGACCATGTGAAGGCCCTCGGCCCGGGCAGGTTCCGCGGCCTGCCCAACCCGACGACCGACGCCGGGGTCCGCGTCCAGGTCTCCAACCCCGTCGACGGCCTGGCTCTGTTCAAGCCGGGCAAGAAGAAGAGAGCCGCCTGGAAGTTCATCGAGTTCGCGGCCTCGCACGCCGCCAACAGCAAGTGGAACGAGTCGGCGGGCGCCATTCCCGCCAACACCGAGGCCGCGAAGGACCCCTGGGTGAAGAAGGCGGAGCCCACCGCGCTGGCGGCGGCCGCGCTGAGCGACGGTTCGACGAAGATCGTCCAGCTGCCCTACCACCTGCCCGACTGGAACACCCTCAGCAAGGCGGAGAACGAGCCGGGCTTCCAGAAGGTGCTGCTCGGCAAGTTGTCCGCGAAGGACTTCCTCGACCGGTTCGCCGAGCAGCTCAACGAGGCGCAGGCCGAGTGGCAGAAGCAGAACGGGTGACCGCCGCGCCGGTGCCGGGCAAGGCGCCGGGGACGTCCTGCCGGTCGTGCGGTGCGGCGGCGGGGGAGAAGGAGGTGGCGGCGGAGCCGGTGTCGACGGTGGTCGCCTGGCCGCCGCCCGCGAGCAGCCCGCCGAGCAGGCCGAGCAGGGCGGGGACCGCGCGTGCTCTGCGCGCGCGTGGCAGGGAAGGCATGGGGGGTCCCTTCGCACGTCAGGTGGGGGTTTCACACGACGGTCTGGCCTCAGGACGCCAGCAGCTCCGCGTACGCGCCGAGGGCGAGGGCGACGTCCACCTGGGCCCAGAACCGGTGGTAGGTGAACGTCGGGGCCGGGCCGCCCGCCAGGTACCCCTCGACCTTCGGCCAGTCGGGATCCTTGCGGTAGAAGGAGCGGATCGAGGAGAACGTCGACGACGGGTCGACGGTGTCCCCGTTCGGCATCCTGCCGCTCCAGCCGTTCGGCACGTACACGCCGTCGCCGAAGCGGCTGTAGTCGGCGCGCCGCTCCGCCACCGCGACGCCCCGGGCGCCCCTGTGGTGCGTCCACACTCCGTCGAGCAGCGCTTTGGCGGTCGCCGCCGCCTTCGCGTGGCCGGACCTGGCCGCGTAGTAGACCAGGGTTCTCGCGTAGGCGCCCGCGACCCCCACGTCATCGGTGCGGTCCACGACCGTGACGTGCAGGCCCGCGTTGGCGCCGGGACTCGACGGGTTCCAGGTGTCGGGCTTGCCGGACCAGGCGAGGGTCGAGGGGAAGAGGTATGTCCCGTCGGCGCCGACGGTGGTGTGCGCCAGCGCCCAGTCGACCCACTTGCGCAGGACGGCCCCGGCGTCCGCGGCACCCGTCTGGTGGTAGTACTCGGCGACCCGCTCCATCGACCAGGCCTGGAAGCCGAACCACTGGTTGGACGGCGGGTCGTGGTACACGGGCTTCTCGTCGTAGTACATGCCGTAGAACGTGGGCGTGCCGGCCGGCGGCGTCGCGTAGCGGCCCTGCCAGCTGTTGGTCGCGCCCCCTGCGATCGCACCCTCGGCGCACTGGAGCCAGCGGTAGAACTCCAGCTGCCGCTGGAGGCTGCGTGCCCAGTCCGCCCTGCCCGAGGCCGACTTGGGGGTCAGCGCCGCGTACGAGCTGAGGGCGTACGCGGCGAGCGGGTTCTGGTAGCCGCCGTGGCTGTGGCTGCAGCCGATGCGCCAGGCCCAGCCCGCCGAGGTGTCGAGGGCGCCGCCCCACGCGTAGTACCAGGAGATCAGGTAGTGCGCGCTGCTCTTGCCGCTGCCCGGCGCGCAGCCGGCCGGCGACGTGCAGCCGCCGACCCGCTTGAAGTACTTGTCGAACATGGCGTAGCGCAGGTAGTCGCCCATCTTCGCCGCCTTCGCGACGACCGCGGCGACCTGCGACTGTCTGCCCTGCGCGGTGGCCCACTTGTGCGCCCAGTAGGCGGCCTGCACGGCGCGCGCGTCGGCGTCGGGAGCGTTGGTGAACTTCCACTGCCTGGCGTACGAGGCGTCACCGGTGAACAGGTCGAGGTAGCCGTTGCGGCCCCCGTAGGTGAAGTCGTCGCGGCAGGGCTGGGTGACCGTCTCCCAGACCGACTCCTGGGGGCCGCGCTGGAAGGTGTTGATGTACGTCGGCGTGGCGCCCGGGCCGCCGAAGCCGTAGGTGTTGTCGACGTCCTGCAGCCAGTGCATGCCGTAGATGTCGTCGGTGCCGTACGCGCTCTTCAGCTCGGCGGCGAGCGGGTCGGATCCCGCGGCGACCGAGGGGTCGAGCCGGGCGGGGTACTGCGCGGGCTGATCGTGTTCGGGAGCGTATGTGGCGGGTTTCGCGGGCTGGTAGAAACCGTTCGTCGGCTGGTCCGCGCGCGTGGGGATCATGAATTTCTCCATGGTTTCCCACGCCGCGCCGAAACGGCTCCAGTCGCCGGTGACCTTGCCGTACATGGCCTGTAGCCAGATCAGATAGCTGTAGGCCTCCGAGGTCGTCTCGTGCCCGTGGTCCGGGGCTTCCACTATCAGCGTCTCGACGGAGTGGTAAGGAATGCCCGACGGCGAGAAATAGCCGTTCGCGGGATCGGTGATCGTCGCGTAGAGGTCGAGGAAACGCTGTTCGTACAGCGTGGCCGCCGTCGGCCTCTCGCCGGCGTGAGCGCTCTGACCTGCCGGGCCCAGGGCCGGGACGGCCGGGATCACGGCCGCGGCCGCGCCGATGGACAGCAGACGACGGCGGCTGAGGGAGTGTCTGGAATCTGTGGGATCCGGTAATGGACGCACGGGGAAGCCCTTCTTCCGAAAGCTGGTGGGAGCGCTCCCAAAGTCCTTGTGCGACTTGGGGTTGTCAAGGGTGTCCGCGTGCATCGGCCGGTCGAATTCATTCGACGGGGAACCCCGCGGGATTCCGTGGGATTCCGCGGGATTCCCCGGAAAACGCGGCAACCTTTTCCCCGCGCCGCGGTGACTTGCTCGTCAGAGAGCCGTGTTCGGTCCTTCCGTACCCGACTGACAAGGAGTCGCCCGTGCGACACCCCCAGCGGCAGTTCCGCGCGCTCGCCGCCCTGGCCGTCCTGCTCGTCGCCGGCGGCCTCACGCCACCGGCGTCCGCAATGCCCGCGGGCCCCGCCCCGCCCGTCCTGCACGCCGAGGGGAACCGCCTCGTCGACGCGGACGGCGCCCCCCACCGCCTCCTCGGAGTCAACCGCTCCGGGAGCGAGTTCGCCTGCGTCCAGGGCTGGGGTGTCTTCGACGGGCCCGTCGACGACGCCTCCGTGCGGGCCATCGCCGACTGGCGGGCCAACGCCGTCCGCATCCCCCTCAACGAGGAGTGCTGGCTCGGCACCGCCAACATCGACCCGCGCTTCGGCGGCGCGAACTACCGGGCGGCCGTCGACGGCCTGGTCCGGCGCGTCCGGGCCCACGGCATGACACCGGTCGTCGAACTGCACTGGTCCCACGGCCGGTACACCGGCAACTCGGCCGGCTGCCACGACCTCCACGCGAGCTGCCAGAAACCGATGCCGAACGCCCGGTACACCCCGGCGTTCTGGACCTCCGTCGCCACCGCCTACAAGGACCACCCGGAGGTCGTCCTCGACCTCTTCAACGAGCCCTACCCGGACCGCGCGACCCCCACCACCGCCGCGGCGTGGAGCTGCTGGCGCGACGGCGGCACGTGCCCCGGCATCGACTACGAGGTCGCCGGCATGCAGGACCTCCTCGACGCGGTGCGCGCCACCGGCGCGAAGAACCTCGTCCTCGCGGGCGGCATCGCCTACTCCAACGACCTGAGCGGCTGGGCGGCGCACGCGCCGCACGACCCGGCCGGCAATCTCGCCGCCGCCTGGCACGTCTACAACTTCAACAGCTGTGCGGACGAAGGCTGTTGGCAACGCACCCTCGCGCCCGTCGCCGGGAGGGTCCCGCTCGTCGCGGGCGAGATCGGCGAGAACACCTGCGCCCACGGATTCATCGACCGCGTCATGAAGTGGTTCGACGACCGCGGGCTCTCCTACCTCGGCTGGACCTGGAACACCTGGGACTGCGCTTCGGGCCCGGCCCTGATCAGTTCGTACGACGGCACCCCCACCCCGTTCGGCGCCGGGCTGCGCGACCGCCTGCGCGCCCTCGCATCCTGAACCCCGCACCCGAGAGGCAGCGAACACCCCATGAGCCGCATACACCGCAGATCACGCACCCTGATGCTCGCCCTCACCACCGTCCTCGCCGTCAGCGGCGGCACCGCCCTCGCCCTGGACGGCGCGGCCACCGCGCGCTCCGCCGCCGCCCGGGTCGACAACCCGTACGCGGGCGCCAAGGTGTACGTGAACCCCGAATGGTCGGCGAAGGCCGCCGCCGAGCCCGGCGGGAGCGCCGTGGCGAACCGGCCCACCGGCGTCTGGCTCGACCGGATCGCCGCCATCGAGGGCGCCGGCGACGCGATGGGACTGCGCGACCACCTCGACGCGGCCCTCCAACAGCGGGCGAAGGTCGTGCAGTTGGTCATCTACAACCTGCCGGGCCGGGACTGCGCGGCACTCGCCTCCAACGGCGAGCTCGGCCCCACCGAGATCGACCGGTACAAGAAGGACTACATCGACCCGATCGCGCGGATCCTCGCGGACGCCAGGTACGCGAACCTGCGCATCGTCACCACCGTCGAGATCGACTCGCTGCCCAACCTCGTCACCAACACCTCGGGCCGCCCCACCGCCACCCCCGAGTGCGACGCGATGAAGGCCAACGGCAACTACGTGAAGGGCGTCGGCTACGCGCTCAAGCAGCTGGGCGCCGTCCCGAACGTCTACAACTACGTGGACGCGGGCCACCACGGCTGGATCGGCTGGGACGACAACTTCGCCGCCTCCGCGCAGGTCTTCCGCCAGGCGGCCACGGCCGAGGGCAGCACGGTCGACAACGTGCACGGCTTCATCACCAACACCGCCAACTACAGCGCCCTGAAGGAGGAGAACTTCAAGATCGGCGACACCGTCGGCGGCCGGTCGGTCCGCGAGTCCAAGTGGGTCGACTGGAACCGCTACACCGACGAGCTCTCCTTCGCCCAGGCCTTCCGCGCCCAGCTGGTGTCCGCCGGCTTCCGCTCCGACATCGGCATGCTGATCGACACCTCGCGCAACGGCTGGGGCGGGGCGGCGCGGCCCACCCGCCCCGGCCCCACGACCGACGTGAACTCCTATGTGGACGGCGGCCGTTACGACCGGCGCGTGCACGTCGGCAACTGGTGCAACCAGTCGGGCGCGGGCCTCGGGGAACGCCCGCAGGCCGCCCCGGAGCCCGGCATCGACGCCTACGTCTGGATGAAGCCGCCGGGCGAGTCCGACGGCGCGAGCAAGGAGATCCCGAACGGCGAGGGCAAGGGCTTCGACCGGATGTGCGACCCCACGTACGGCGGGAACGTGCGCAACAACTACAACAAGTCCGGCGCGCTGCCCGGCGCCCCGCTCTCCGGGCACTGGTTCTCGGCGCAGTTCCAGGAGCTCCTGAAGAACGCGCACCCCGCGGTATAGCGGTATAGGGGTCCGCGGTGGGGCGTCCCGCCCCTGTTCAGCAGAGTCGAAGCGCTTCGACTCCAGGTATGGACAGGCATGGGACGCCCCTCTAGGGTCGGTCGCACCGTTCCGCCGCCCACCCCAGGAGAGCCGCATGGTCACCCTCGCCGAGGTCGCCAAGCACGCCGGAGTCTCGGCCAGCACGGTGAGTTACGTCCTCAGCGGCAAGCGGTCCATCTCCACCGGCACCCGTGAGCGCGTCGAGCGCAGCATCCATCAGCTCGGCTACCACCCGAACGCGGGCGCCCGCGCCCTGGCCAGCAGCAGATCCAACGTCATCGCCCTGATGATGCCGCTGCGCACCGACATGTACGTGCCCGTGATGATGGAGATCGCCGTGGCCGTCGCCACCACGGCCCGCGCCCACGGGTACGACGTGCTGCTCCTGACCGGCGACGAGGGCCCCGCGGCCGTACGCCGGGTCACCGGCAGCGGGCTCGCCGACGCCATGATCCTGATGGACGTCGAGCTGACCGACGAGCGGCTGCCGCTCCTTCGCGAGACCACACAGCCCGCCGTGCTGATCGGCCTGCCCGCCGACACGGCCGGACTGACCTGCGTGGACCTCGACTTCGAGGCGACGGGCGCGCTCTGCGTCGACCATCTCGCCGATCTCGGCCACCGCGACGTCGCGGTCATCGGCGAGGCCCCGGCCGTCTACGAACGGCACACCGGCTTCGCCGAGCGCACCCTCGTCGGACTGCGGTGGCGGGCGCGGGAGCTGGGCGTGCGGCTGCTGCACCGGCCCTGCGACGCGGGGTACGGGCCCACGTCCGCCACCCTCGCCCGGGTCTTCGACGAGCGCCCCGGCACCACGGGCTTCGTCGTCCAGAACGAGTCGGCCGTCGAGCCGCTGCTCGGTCTCCTGCGCCAGCAGGGCCGGGCCGTCCCCGAGGACGTGTCGGTGATCGCGGTCTGCCCGGACCAGGTCGCCCTGCAGGCGTCGGTGCGGCTCACCTCCGTCGCCATCCCCGCCGAGGAGATGGGGCGCAGTGCCGTGGAGCGGATCGTGGCCAAGCTGGCGGGGCGCGGCGCGGACGAGGTCGAACTGATCGCCCCGGAACTGACCGTGCGGGCCAGCTCGGGACAGGCTCCCAGCTGACCCGCCCCCCCCGCCGCATCGGGGGCGCCCTCTCAGCGTCCGGAGACCCGCAGGGAGTTGGTCCGGAAGTCGAGGCCGCCGGCCGAGCCGCTGATCTCGTACCCGAACTGCACGTCGCCGATGGTCTCGTCGCCCATCCAGTGCTTGGTGTTCTTGATCCACTTGAGAATGGGCAGGATGTCGACGGTCCCTGCGGAGGAGTCCGCCGTGCGCAGGAACGAGAACACTTCGTTGGCGCCGTTGTTCCCCTTGTAGACCGCCCAGGTGTGGCCGCCGAGCGTGGCGTCGCCCTGGTACGAGCCGAGGGCGCCCACGTTCCCGTGGCGGTTGACCCAGAGCATGATCTCGTAGTCGTAGTCGGTGTCCCAGATGTCGTACGAGGAGTTGTAGTCGCCCGCCGACGGCACGGTGACGTCGTACGAGCTCTTCAGGGACGAGAGTGCGTCGACCCGCTTGCCCACCACCTTCTTGGAGTTGGGGTAAGACTTGATGCCGCTGGTGTTCGGGTGGTCGGCGCGCACGCTCCACCGGGTGCCGGAGTCGGCCGCGATGCACTGACTGCCCGCTCCCGAGCCCCAGATGTTGTTGTAGAGGGTGTAGCCGTCGAGCGTGGTGGTGCCCCACTGGTCGCAGGAGGTCCAGACGGCGGCGCGGGCGGGGGCGGCGGCCAGGGCGCACGCCACGCCCGCGGCCAGGGCGGGGGCGAGGAACAGCCGGGTCAGGGTGGTGCGGTGCGGGTTTCGTCGCATGGTCTCTCTCCAGAGGTGGGGGGAATCATCGTGAACTCGGGGTTCAAGGACAGGCTCTGAGGGCGCGGAAGCCGTGTCGTCAGCCCTTGACCGCGCCGGTGAGCATGCCCTGCTTGAAGTGCCGTTGGACGAACGGCGAGAGCACGGCGACAGGGATCAACGCCAGCACCATCACGGCCATCTGGACGGCGAGCGGTGACAGGTGGCCCGTGTTGATCGCCTGGCTGAGCCCGGTCGGCTTCTGCTGTTTGAGGACCAGCTGCTGCAGCACGTTCTGCAGTGGCAGCATGTCCGGGTCGCTGAGGTAGATCGACGCGTTGAACCAGGCACTCCAGTAGCCCACCGCGTAGAACAGGGTGATCACCGCGAGGACCGCGCGCGACAGCGGCATGACGATCCGCCACAGGATGCGCAGGTCCCCGGCGCCGTCGATGCGGGCACTCTCCACCAGCTCCTGGGCCGTGCCCATGAAGAACGCGCGCAGGACGAGGATGTTGAAGACGTTCAGGGCGCTCGGCAGGATCAGCGAGAGATAGGTGTCGGTGAGCCCGAGGCCCTGCACCACCAGGTACGTGGGGATCAGACCGGCGCCGAAGAACATGGTGGCGACGATCACGAGCAGGAGCGGGCGGTGCAGTACGGACCCGGGGCGCGAGAGCCCGTACGCGCACAGCACCGACACCACCATGCTGAACAGTGTTCCGGCCAGCGTGACGCCCGCGCTGACCAGCGCGGCCCGCGTCACCTGACCGCCGCCGAGCAGTTCCTGGTAGTGGATGAACGTGACGCCACGGGGAATCACCACGAGACCGCCCGTCTCGGTGATCGTCCGCACCGAGGAGAGGCTGGTGACGACCACCACCCAGACCGGGAAGAGCACGGCCAGGCAGACGAGCGCCAGGGTGACGCCCTTGGCGGCGAGACCGGCCCGGGTCGGCGGCTCCTCCCACGCGGGGCGCAGACCGGACCTGCTGCCCGGCTCGATGCCGAAGTTCAGTACCTTCAGGGCACTCACCGCTTGTACACCCCCTGCTCGCCCATGAGATGGGCGGCCTTGTTGGCGCCGAGGACCAGCACGAGGCCGAAGACGCCCTTCACGATGCCGATCGCGGCGCCGTAGCCGAAGTTGCCGTTGTCGAGGCCGGTGTTCCAGACGTAGGTGTCCAGGACCTCGGACGCGGAGGGGCCCACCGCGGCGCGCTGCAGGAGGATCTGCTCGAAGCCGACCGTGAGCGCGTTGCCGACCTGGAGGACCAGGAGCAGGGCGACGACCGGGCGCAGCGCGGGGAGCTGGATGTGCCACATGCGGCGCCGGCGGTTCGCGCCGTCCATCGCGGCCGCCTCGTACAGATCGGGGCTGACCGCGGCGAGCGCGGCGAGGAAGACGATGACGCCCCAGCCCGCGTCCTTCCAGATCATCTCGAAGGTGACCAGGAACGTGAACAGGCGCGGATCGGTCATCAGGTCGAAGCCCTCGTGACCGTGGTCCCGCAGGACCTGGGCGACCAGGCCCGCCCCGCCGAACATCTGCTGGAAGACGGTGATGACCAGGACCCAGGAGAAGAAGTGCGGCAGGTAGAGGACCGCCTGGGCGACGGCCCGTACGCGCGGGCGCACGAAGCTGTGGACGAACAGCGCGAGCGCGACCGGCACCGGGAAGAAGAGCGTCAGCTGGATCGCGAAGATCGCCAGGGTGTTCCTGACGGCCTGCCAGAAGAGCCGGTCCTCGGCCATGTGCCGGAAGTGCTCGAAGCCGATCCAGGGGCTCTGGGACATCGCCCGGAACGCGTTGTCCGCGATATAGGGGTCGTAGTCCTGGAAGGCGACGATGTTGCCGATCAGCGGGACGTAGGTGAAGACGAGGAGCAGCAGCAGCGCGGGCAGCACCATCAGGAGCAGGGCGCGGTCGCGGCGCAGCCGGTGGCGCAGCGGTACGCGCGCCGCGCGTGTCCGCGCCGGAGAGGACCGGGGCGCGGCGGGGGCGGGCGCGGGCCCGCCGGGGGCGGCCGGGCGCGCTTCGGTGGTTCCGTGCGCCATGTCAGGACGCCGGATCGCCGGCGGCCCCGGACTCGTCGAGGAGCTTCTTGTACCAGTCCCGCAGCTTGTCGCCGCCGCCCGCCTTCCAGTCCGCGGCGGCCCGCCGCACGTCGGAGACCTTCCTGCGGCCGCGCACGACGTCCTTCTCCAGGTCCTCGAACTCGGCGTCGAGCTCGGTGTACCGGACCGGCTCGATGATCATCATGCCGTGGAAGAGGGGCTTGCGGGTGTGGGCGCCCTGGCGCTGCTGCCACTCGACCATGCCGCGGGTGACGTCCGGCAGGTCGGGATAGGCGACGAAGGGCGCGGGCGACGCGAGGTACTCGTACGTCGAGAAGACCTCGTCGTTGCCCCGGCCCGTCTTGGTGAGGACCCCGTCCTCGAAGGTGTGGTGGACGCCCTCGACGCCGTACATGCGCAGCCGCTGCTCCTTCGAGCCGTAGGGCGCGGCGGTGAAGTCGGCGAGGGCGAGGATGTCGCGGACGGTCTTCTCGCCGGCCTTCTCGCTGATGAACGTCCAGATGTCGGCGGGCGGGCGCGCGTACAGCGTGGGGGCGCCGCCGTCGGGGGCGAAGTAGTCGAAGGCCTCCATGCGGAACCGCTTGTCGTCCACGCGCTGCACCGCGGCCTTGCCGTACCAGTCGGAGAGGTCCTGGCAGTACATCCACACCTTGCCCGCGGCGCACAGGTCGCCGATGCTGCCGGTCTCGGCCTTCGCGTCGGGGTGGACGAAGCCCGCCGAGTAGACCTTGCGCGACCATTCAAGGGCTTCGAGGTACTCGTCGGTCTCACAGCGGTTGACGAGCCTGCCGTCGACGAGCTTCCAGTAGTACGGCTTCTCCGGCAGCACGCCGAAGACGGCGTACGCCGCCCAGGTCATGTCGCCGCACGCCCACACCTTGCTCCTCGGGGCGTTCAGCTGCTTGCACAGGTCGTAGAACTCCTGGGCACTGGTGGGCGCCCGCAGGCCCTCCCTCGCGAAGAGGTCGGTGCGGTGGAAGGGAGCGATGTTCGGGGTGGTGGGGGCGGGCATCGGCAGGCCGCGCAGTCTGCCGCCGAAGACGGAGCGCCGCCAGGCACCGGTCGGGATCGCGGCGAGGTTCGGGTACTCCTTGACCTTGTCGCCGCTCAGGTAGGGGCCGAGGTCCGCGAACTTGTGGGTGATGGCGCTCGGTATCCTGCCGGTCAGCTCCCAGCCGGGTACGACCACGGCGTCCGGGACGTGGCTCGAGGCGAGGACCGCGCCCAGCTTCTGGCCGTACGTGTCGCCCTGCTGGTTCTGCCACGTGACGTGGACGCCCGCGGCTCTGTCCATCGCGGTCCAGTACGGATTGCCCTGCTTGGGCACGTTCCCCCAGAGGGGCGCCATGACGGTGAACCGGCTGCCGCTGCCCAGTCGTTCGGGCACCGACACCTTGAGCTCGGCCGCGGGCAGGGCCTTGGTGAAACCGGCCGCGGAGCCGTTCTTCGCGGGGATGTCCGGCGTGGCGAGGTCCGACGCCACGTACGCGGGGAGCAAATCCTTGAGCTTCTGGCCCGTCGTGGTGCCCTCGGACTTCGAGCCGCCGCCACCGCAGGCGGTGAGCAGCGGGGCGGCGCCCGTCAGGGCCAGCGCGGCGAGCCCGGACGACGAGGCGAGGAGGCCCCTGCGGGTCGGGCCGGGTCTGGGGGAGGGGGAGTTCGGTGTCATTGCGTCAACCCTTCGTGGCGCGCCAGGACACACGGCGATGACCGCCGGTCGGCTTCCGGAGCACAGGCGAGAGTGAGTCTTCTTCTCCTGATCGAAGCGCTTCGATGCGGAGCGAGAGTAGGTGACGGGCCGGACCGTAACAAGCCTCCGGGTTCGAATTCCTCAACGGTGCCGCAGTGTTGGCCGCATATGGCGTGACGGGAGGGCGAACTCGCCAGTCTCCTCAGGCTCCTTGACATGAACGCTGTCGACACCCGAGCATCGAAGCGCTTCGAAACCCGCCTCGTCCGCCGCTCTCCCTTCCGAACGCCCCACCCCGCCGTCCGATCAGCCCGCCTCCCGCCGAGGGGACCCCCCACGTGACCGAGACCCAGCCCCCATTCCGTGACCCCGGCCTGCCCTCGGACAAGCGGGTGGAGGACCTCCTCGCGCGGCTCACCGCGGGCGAACGCGTCGCGCTCCTCCACCAGTTCACGCCCGCGGTCGACCGGCTCGGCATCGCCGCGTTCCACACCGGGCAGGAAGCCCTGCACGGCGTCGCGTGGAGGGGTCCCGCAACCGTCTTCCCGCAGGCCGTCGGGCTCGGCGCGACCTGGCACGACGACCTCGTCCGGCGGGTCGGCGAGGCCATCGGCACCGAGGCGAGGGCCATGCGCACCCGCGACGACCGCGTCGGCCTGAACCTCTGGGCGCCCACCGTCAACCTCCTGCGCCACCCGCTGTGGGGCAGGAACGAGGAGGGCTACGCGGAGGACCCCCACCTCACCTCGGCCCTCGCCGTCGCCATGACGCGCGGCCTGCGCGGTGACCACCCCACCCGGTGGCGCACCGCGCCCGTCCTCAAGCACTGGCTCGCCCACAACAACGAGACGCACCGCGACACGTCGAACTCCTCCGTGCGCCCGCGCGTCCTGCACGAGTACGACCTGCGCGCCTTCCGCGCCGCCGTCCAAGCGGGCGCCGTCGCCGGTGTGATGCCCGCCTACAACCTGGTCAACGGCCGCCCCAACCACCTGTCGCCGTACCTGCGCGAGCAGTTGCGCCGCTGGACCGACCAGGACCTGTTCGTCTGCTCCGACGCGGGCGCCCCCAGCAACCTCGTCGACTCCGAGAAGTACTTCGACACCCACGAGGAGGCCCTCGCCGCCGCCCTCGTCGCCGGTGTGGACAGCTTCACCGACCACGGCACCGACTCGACGCGCACCGTGGGACGCCTCCAACGCGCCCTGGAAAACGGGCTGGTGACCATGGCCGACATCGACACCGCAGTCCGGCGTCAGCTGTCCGTGCGGCTGCGGCTCGGCGAGTTCGACCCGGGCGGCGGCCCGTACGGCGACGCCACCGCGCACGACATCGACACCCCCGCCCACCAGGAGCTGGCCCGCGAGGCCGCCGAGCAGGCCGTCGTGCTGCTCAAGAACGACGACGGTCTGCTGCCGCTGCGCGAAGGCACCCGGATCGCGGTCGTCGGGCTGCTCGCGGACGAGTGCAAGACCGACTGGTACAGCGGCACCCTGATCCGCCGCAGCACCGTCCTCGACGGTCTGCGCGACCGCTTCGGCGCCGCCCGCGTGACCTTCGCGGAGGGGGCGGACCGGGTGCGCCTGCGGTGTGCGGCGGGCTGGCTGCGGGTGCCGGCCGCCCCGCGCGTCACGACGGCCGGGGTTCCCGGCGCCGCCGAAGCCCTCGACCCGGCGCCGGCCGCCGGCCGTACCGACCTGCCCCCGCTGACCGTCTGCGACGACCCCGCCGCCGCGGCGGAGTTCGCCCTCGTCGACTGGGGCGGCGGCGCGTGGACCCTGCGGGCGGCGGACGGCCGCTACCTCTCGGTCGCCGACGACGGCTGTGTGCGCGCGTCGGCGAAGCAGCCGGGCGGCTGGGTGGTGCGGGAGACGTTCGGCCTGGTCCAGCACGGAGACGGCTACCTCATCGAGCACACGGGGACGGGTGGGTACGTGTCTGTCGCCGCCGGGGTGGTGAAGGTTGCCGCGCGGGGAGAAGTCTTTCCTGCGGCGGGTGCGGGCGGCCCGCCCGGCATCGCGGCCCTCTTCTCCCTCGAGGTCCTGGAGCGCGGTGCGGACGCCGTGGCCCGGGTGGCCGCCGGTGCCGAGACCGTGGTCGTCGTCGCGGGCAACGATCCGCACATCAACGGCCGCGAGACCCAGGACCGCGCCACCCTCGCGCTGCCGCCCCACCAGGAGCGGCTGTGGCGCGCGGCCCGCGCCGTCAACCCGCGCACCGCGCTCGTGCTGACCTCGTCGTACCCGTACGCGGTCGCCGACGCCCACGCGGAGCTGCCCGCCCTGCTGTGGACCGCGCACGGCGGGCAGGCCGGGGGCACCGCGCTCGCCCGCGTCCTCGCCGGTGACGTCTCCCCGGCCGGGCGCCTCCCGCAGACCTGGTACGCCGCCGACTCCGACCTGCCCGACCTGCTCGACTACGACGTCATCGGCTCGCGCCAGACCTACCTGTACGCGGACCGCGCCCCGCTCTACCCGTTCGGGCACGGGCTCGGCTACTCCTCCTTCACGTACGAGGGCCTGACCGTCGCCCGCGACGGCGAGCGGCTCCGGGTCGCGTTCACCGTCACCAACTCCGGGCCGCGCGCCGCGGACGAGGTGGCCCAGCTCTACGTACGCGCTCCCCAAGAGGCCGTGGCGGGTCTCGTCCTGCCGCGCAGGCAACTCCTCGCGCACCGGCGCGTGTACCTCGTGGCAGGCGCCGCGCACCGGATGGAGTGCGAGGTGCCGCTGACCGACCTCGCCTTCTGGGACGTGCGGCACGACCGCTGGGCCGTGGCGCCCGGCACGTACGACCTGCTGGCCGGGGCCTCCAGCGAGGACATCCGGCTCACCGCGGCGGTCGAGGTGGCCGGTGCGCCGATCGCCGCCAGGCCGGTGCGGCGGAACGGCCTGGCTGCGGGCGGCTACGACACGCAGCTCGGCACCGAGATCGTCGACCGCACCAGGACGTCCGGCGACGCCGTGCGCGCGGTCACCGGCGGCACGGGTGAACTCACCTTCTGCGCCTGCGACTTCGGCGGTGGCGTGAGCGCCGTATCGGTCGAGGCGGCGGGCGAGGGGGCCGTCGACCTCGTCGCGGGACGCGCCACCGCCACGGTCACGGTCCCGCCGGCCGGCGGCAGGTACGACTACGCCCGCCACGGCGCGGCCTTCGACGCCGCCGGGGTGTGCGATCTGCGCGTGCGCCTGCGCGGGCCGCTGCGGCTCGCACGGATCACCTTCACGTCCGACCGGGAGGGCGAGGGCACGGCATGAGATTCACCGACGGATTCTGGCTGATGCGCGACGGGGTACACGCCTCGTACGCGACCGACGTACGCGAAGTGCGGGAGAACGGCTGCGGCTTCACCGCGTACGCGGCCGTCAAGGAGGTGCGTGAACGGGGCGACACGCTCAACTCGCCCCTGATCACCGTCGACTGCTTCTCGCCCGCCGAAGGGGTGATCGGTGTCCGGGCGACCCACCACGCCGGAAAAGCGCACCGCGGACCGGACTTCACCCTGCTGGCCACGGAGACGGCACAGGACGCGGCCGCGACGCGGCTCCGTCGCGACGGCACCGTCACCGAGCTGAGCAGCGGCCCGCTCACGCTCCGCCTGGACAGCGCGGCGCCCTGGGCCCTCACGTTTTTGGACGCCGAAGGGCGGACCCTCACCGGCGTCGGACGCCGCGGCACCGCCTTCGCGACCACCCCCGACGGCGCCCACCACATGATCGGCCAACTGAGCCTCGGCGTGGCCGAGTTCATTTACGGCCTCGGTGAACGCTTCACGCCGTACGTCAAGAACGGCCAGAGCGTGGACATCTGGCAGGCCGACGGCGGCACCAGCAGCGAACAGGCCTACAAGAACATCCCCTTCCACCTCTCCTCGCGCGGCTACGGCGTCTTCGTCAACCATCCCGGCAAGGTCTCCTACGAGGTCGGCTCCGAATCCGTCGGGCAGCTGCAGTTCAGCGTCGAGGACCAGGTGCTGGAGTTCTACGTCGTCGCCGGACCCGCTCCGAAGGACGTCCTGCGCCGCTACACCGCTCTCACCGGCCGGCCCGCCCTGCCGCCCGCCTGGTCGTTCGGGCTCTGGCTCACCACCTCCTTCTGCACCCCGTACGACGAGGAGACCGTCACCGGTTTCGTCGAAGGGATGGCTGAGCGGGGCATCCCGCTCAGCGTCTTCCACTTCGACTGCTTCTGGATGCGCGAGCACCAGTGGAGCGACTTCCGGTGGGACCCGGACGTCTTCCCCGACCCGGCGGGCATGCTGCGCGGGCTCCGCGCGCGCGGGCTCAAGGTCAGCGTGTGGATCAACCCCTACATCGCGCAGAAGTCCCCGCTGTTCGCCGAGGCCGCGGCCGAAGGCTTCCTCGTCCGGCGTCCGAACGGCGACATCTGGCAGTGGGACCTGTGGCAGCCCGGCATGGCGCTCGTCGACTTCACGCACCCCGGCGCCCGCGCCTGGTACGCGGCCAAGCTGCGCGGCCTGCTCGACCTCGGCGTGGACTGCTTCAAGACCGACTTCGGCGAGCGCGTCCCCACGGACGTGGTCTGGCACGACGGTTCGGACCCGCACCGCATGCACAACTACTACACGCAGCTCTACAACAGCACCGTCTTCGAACTCCTGGAGAAGGAGCGCGGCACGGGCGAGGCGGTCCTCTTCGCACGCTCGGCGACCGTCGGCGGCCAGCAGTTCCCCGTGCACTGGGGCGGCGACTGCTTCGCCTCGCTGGACGCCATGGCCGAGTCGCTGCGCGGCGGCCTGTCCCTCTCGCTGAGCGGCTTCGGCTTCTGGAGCCACGACATCGGCGGCTTCGAGGGCACCCCGGACCCCGCCGTCTTCAAGCGCTGGCTCGCCTTCGGCCTGCTGTCCTCGCACAGCCGCCTGCACGGCAACGTCTCCTACCGGGTGCCCTGGGCGTTCGGCGCGGAAGCGGTCGACGTGGCACGGAAGTTCACCCGCCTCAAACACCGGCTGATGCCCTATCTGTACGGCGCGGCCGCCGAGGCCCACCACGAGGGCGTGCCCGTGATGCGCCCGATGGTCCTCGAGTTCCCCGACGACCCGGCCTGCCGCACGCTCGACCAGCAGTACATGCTCGGCCCCGACCTGCTCGTCGCCCCCGTCTTCACCGAGGCGGGCGAGGTCGAGTTCTACGTCCCCGACGGCACCTGGACCCACCTCCTGACCGGCGGATGCGTCCAGGGCCCCGGCTGGCGCCGCGAGACCCACGGATTCGACAGCCTGCCGCTGTACGTACGCCCCGGCGCACTGCTCCCGCTGGGCGCCGACGACATGCGGCCCGACGGCGACTGGCTCGACGATCTGACGCTCCTCGCCGCCCCGGGCGGGACGCGCGAGCGCACCGAGGTCACCGTCCCCGACCGCGAGGGTCGCCCCGCGGCCGTCTTCCACGCGACCCGGCGGGGCGCCGGCCTCAAGGTCCTCGCGTCCGGCTCCCGGCGGCCCTTCCGCGTACGGACCGTGGACGGCCGCGCCGCGGCCGGCGGGGTGGGGGAGGTGACCCTGACCGATGTCTTCACGGACCGAGGGGACGGCTAGCGTGCCCGGCGGAGCGCCGGCCGCGAGCGACGCGGCCACCGAGTTCCACGCCTTCTTCGAACGGCACTACGCCGAACTCGCCCGCCTCGCCCACCTGTTGACCGGCGAGGCCGACGGCGCGGACGACCTGGCGGCCGACGCCCTGCTCGCCCTCTGGCACCGCTGGGAGCGGGTGCGCGCCGCCGACCACCCGGCCGCGTACGCCAGGGGAGTCGTCGCGAACATGGCGCGCAGCCGCATCCGCAGCGCCGTACGCGAGCGGCGCCGCGTCACGCTGTTCTGGTCGGGCCGCGACGAGGACGTCGCGGGCCCCGACATACCGGCGGTCGTCGACGTGCGGGAAGCGCTGCGCGCGCTGCCCTTCCGCAAGCGGGCCTGCGTGGTCCTGCGGCACGCCTTCGACCTCTCGGAGAAGGACACCGCACAGGCCCTCGGAGTCTCGGTGGGTACGGTGAAGAGCCAGACGTCGAAGGGAATGGCTGAGCTGCAACGACGCCTCGGCCCGCACCCCGCTCTGCAACGGGTGCGCGCGGTCACGGCGGACACGGGGGGAAGCACATGAGGGACGACGACACCGAGGTGCGCAGGAAGCTGCGCGGCGCGGCGCAGGCGCACCGGCCCGACCGGGAGCGGATGCGGGCCCGCGTCGAACGCGGCATGGCCGAGGGGGAGGAGCCCGGGCACCGCGCCAGGACCCGCCGGGAGACGGGCGCCTCCTGGCTGCGGGTGGTGAGCGCGACCGCCGCCGTGGCCGGGGTCTTCGCGGTGGCGGGATACGGGGTGGCGACCGCGCTGCGGGAGGCGGGAACGATGCCGCAGTCCGTGGCGACGAACACCACCCCCCGGCCGTCGGCGCCGACGCCGGAGTCCACGCACACCGGCACGGCTCCGGCCCACCGCCCGAGCACCCCACCGCGCACGCCCCGGCGCTCGCAGCCCGCGGACCCGCCGCGGAACCCGGCCGACGCGAACGGCCCGGGGCGTGCGGGGTCCACGCCCCCGGACGCCCCCGCATCGCCCGCGGAGCGGCACAAGAGCGTGCCCGCCGCCCGCCTCCTGTGGGCGGACGGCTCGATCGACCCCGGCTCCAGTACGTACTGGTCGCAGAGCGACATCACCGTCAAGGCGAGGAAGCCGCTGACCGAGCTCACCGTCGAGGTGCGCGTCGCCCGGAGCGACGAGGTCGCCGACACCGGCAACTGGCGCTCGCTGCCCGCGGCGGACTTCGACGTCTTTGTGGCGGAGCGGGACGGTTTCCTCGTCTACCGCTGGACGCTCAGGCCCGGGCGGACCGTACCGGCCGGCGAGCACGTCTTCGCGGGGCAGTACAACCACCCGGCCGGGCAGCGGGACGCAGGCGACGACACCTGCGCGGTCCGCGCCGCCACGTCGGGTGAACGGGCCTCCTGGCGCGGCGACTTCGCCTGAGCCGGGCGGACAGATTTCCTCGGGGCGGCGGCAACCCATCGCAGGTCGGCGGAGACCAGAGAGCGAACACGATCTCCCCCACGTACGAGGAATGGGACACATGACTTCACGAGCTGACCTGCGTAAGGGCCGTCGACGGCGCCTGACCGGGCGCAGGACCCTCGGCGCACTGACCGCCGCACTCGCCCTGACGGGCGCGGGGATCGCCACGAACGTCCTGCTGTCGCCCGCGGGCGCGGCCACCGCCTGGCCCGAGGCGAGAGGCGAACAGCCGGTGTCGAAGACCATCGACGTCTCCGGCACCCGCGACGGCGGCCTCAAGCGCTTCTACGGCACCGGCGACCTGGGCGGCGACGGACAGGAGGAGGGCCAGGACCCCCTCTTCGAGCTGGCGGACGGCGCGGTCCTCAAGAACGTCATCCTCGGCTCCCCGGCCGCGGACGGCATCCACTGCCAGGGCAGTTGCACGCTGCAGAACGTGTGGTGGGAGGACGTCGGCGAGGACGCGGCCACCTTCAGGGGCACGTCGGCGGGGGCCACGTACACCGTCCACGGCGGTGGCGCGCGGAAGGCCGACGACAAGGTCTTCCAGCTGAACGGCGCGGGCAAGCTCGTCGTCACCAAATTCCAGGTCTCCGACTTCGGCAAGCTGGTGCGCTCCTGCGGGAACTGCTCCAAGCAGTACAAGCGGTCCATCATCGTCAACGACGTGGACGTCACCGCGCCGGGCACGTCGATCGTCGGCATCAACACCAACTACGGCGACACGGCCGCGCTGCGCAACATCCGCGTGCACGGCGACCGCAACAAGAAGATCGCCACGTGCGACCGCTTCACCGGCAACAACACCGGCGCCGAGCCGGTGAAGACGGGGTCGGGCCCCGACGGCACCCACTGCCGTTTCACGGCCTCGGACATCAGCTACGAGTAGCAGCCAGTACGGGGGCGGGCCCTAGCTGCCGCCCCCTCCGGCTCCCCACCAGTACGGGTCCTCGTCGGCGGCTTCGGTGGCCGACGGGGACTCCGCGCGGTGCCGCAGCTCGTCCAGCGCGCGGGCGGTGCTCAGGGTGTGCGGGTGCGCCTCGCCGAGCAGCCGGACCTGTCCGTCCAACACGGCCCGGTACTCGGTCTCGGCGGCGGTGAGGTCGCCGCGTCGGCCGAGGACCCAGGCCCGCGCGTGCCGGGTGTGGAGGGTGTGCGGGTGGTCGCGGCCCAGGAGCCGGGAGCGGTCGGCGAGGACGGCCCGGTACTCGGCTTCGGCGGCGGTGAGGTCGCCGCGTCGGGCGAGGACCCAGGCCAGCGCGTGCCGGGTGTAGAGGGTGTGCGGGTGGTCGCGCCCCAGGAGCCGGGAGCGCTCGGCGAGCACGGCCCGGTACTCGGCCTCCGCCGCCGCCAGATCGCCTCGCTGACCGGCGATCCAGGCGAGGTTGTGCCGGGTCCACAGGGTGTCGATGTGACCGGCGCCGAGGACCCGGGACCGGCCCGCGAGGACCGCCCGGTACGCCGCCTGCGCACCGTCCAGATCCCCGAGCAGGTTCAGTACGTGGGCCAGGAAGTGCTGCGTCTCAAGGAGTTGGGGATCGGTGCCGGGCAGTGTCCGGCGCTGGATGCCGAGCAGGGCGCGGTACTCCGAAGCGGCGGCCGTGAAGTCACCGGCGAGGCAGGCGAGCTGCGCGCGTTCGCGACGCAGTCGCAGGGCGGTCCGGCCGTCGGCGGGCAGCGAGGCGCAGACGGCGGCGGCCCGCTCGGCGGTGACCTCGGCGAGATCGTACAGTCCGGCGTCCCTGGCGTACTCGATGCAGGCGAGGGCCACGACCATGACGGTCTCCGCGTCCGGGCCGGACTCCTCGGCGTCCTGCGCCTGTTGGATCAGGCTGTGCAGATGCGCGGTGGCGAGGTCCCAGAAGGGCCAGTCGGAGGGGTTGCGGGGGTCGTGTCTGGCCGCGCCGTCGCGCAGCCCCCGGGCGACCAGGGCGAGGTACTCGCCACGGTCGCGGCGGACGTCGTCGAGCTGCCGGGTGACTTCGGCGACGAGCGGATGCAGGGTCACGGTGTGGTGGCCCCGGCGGTGGGCGTCGCTGCCGGGGGCCCGAGTGGTGACCAGGGCGTAGTCGGCGAGCGCGTTGACGGCCTGCTGGAGGTCGGCCCCGGCCGGGAGCCGGAACAACGGTGAACCGCGCAGGGCCGCGCAGGGCAGCACCTCCGTGTACGGGATGGGGGCGTCGCCGAAGTGCGCGAGGAGCCGGAGCAGCGGCCGGGTGTGGCCCAGCCGCTGCCCGGCCAGGAGGTCGAGGGTGACTTCCCAGGTCGCGGTGGCCCGCGGGCCGTGCAGGTGCGAGGGCCGGGCGGTGGGGCTGTCCAGGAGTTCGTGGAGGCGGTCGTCGAGCGCGAGGTGGTACGCCCCGAAGGTGCCGGGGCACCGGGGCGCGTCCGGCCACGAGGGGTTGCGGTCCGCGCGGGAGAGGTAGAGACCGGCGTGGTGGAGCAGGAGCGGCAGATGTCCGAGCCGGTCGGCGAGCGCGGCGGCCTGGACGCCGGGGCCCGCCCTGGGGGCCCGGTCCAGGAGCAGCTCGGTCGCGGCTCCCCGGGAGAGGACGTCGAGCGTGTGCAGGGTGGCCCCGGAGCCCCACGCCTCGTGGTTCTGGTTGCGGCTGGTGATCAGCAGCCGGCCGGGCGCCGGCGGGCGGCGGATCCAGCCGTTGCCGTCCTCCACGTGGCCGTCGGGGCCCGCCAGTATCGTCAGGTCGTCGGCGTTGTCGACGATCAGCAGCCAGGGCCGCACCCGCCGTTCGAGGGCTTCCCACACCAGGTCGGGGGCGTCGCCGGACGAGCCCGACCAGGCGAGCCTGAGCCGCTCGACCCCGACACCGAGGCGTACGGCGAGGGCCCGTAGATGCGCGTCGAACGTGGCGGCGTCCACGGCGGACAGCTGCCACACCTCGGCGCCCCGCGCCCTTGCTTGCGCCGCGACGGCCAGCGCCACCGTCGTCTTGCCGGACCCGCCGGTGCCGCACACCACGTGCACGGTTCCGCAGGGCGCGGTGAGCAGGGCGTCGACCACGCCCTGCCGGCCCCGTACCGGGTAGGCGAGCTGCCGGGGCGCGATGGACACCTGGCCGGCCGGGCCGAAGTTCTCTCCGCCGTGGTGCACGTGCAGGTTGTTGGCGGCGGCGTAGGTGTCGCGGTCGGATCCGATCCAGATGCTCGGCTGTTCCGAGTGCGGTGCGCTCATGGCGAGGAGCGGTCCCCGTGGTGATGCGTGACCGTCATGTCGTGCGCGGAGGTGTAGGCGTCTCTTCCGGCGTGCACTTCGAAGGGGGCGGCCGCCTGTGGCCCCTGTGCGTCGGGGAGTTCGGACCGCACGCCGTCGATCGCCTGCCGCAACGCCTGCGCCGCGTCCGGGTGTTGCTGGAGCAGATCCGCCAACTGCAGCTGCCAGACGGGGAGCAGGGCCGCCCGGGCGGCCGCCCTGTCTCCCTGCGCGGCGCGCTCCACCACGGCCGCCTGAGCCGTCAGCCGGTCCTCGGTGTCGGCCGGGCCTGCGTCACGTGCGAACAGCGGGAGGAAGCGGGCCCGCGCCGTCTCCCACGCGTCCGTGGCCATCGCCCCGACCAGGGCCGCTCCGCCGGCGGCCGCGAGGCCGGCCATCGCTTCGGTCGTCATATGTCCCCCCACTCCTCCCGGAGTCGGCGCACGGTCTTCGCACCGTCTTTCGGCACGGTCATTGAGTTCATCGGGCCAGGGGCATATGACGTTACGCAATTCCCGTACTACGTGAAGTAGTCGAAACGGAGGGGTGTCCATGCCCGACGCAGGAGAGGCCATGTTCGATCCCGTGGCGGCGGACCCGGCCGTCGGCCCGGGTGAGCCCGCCACCACGCCCCCGCTGCACATCCGCAGCGCGGGGGAGGCGTTGCTGGGGCTGCTCCACCTGCCGCCGGGCCCAGGGCCGCACCCGACGGCGGTCCTGTTGCACGGATTCCCGGGCAACGAGCGCAACTTCGACCTGGCACAGGCGCTGCGCCGTGCGGGCTATGCCGCGCTGGTCTTCCACTACCGGGGCTCCTGGGGCGTGGGCGGGGTCTATTCCTGGCGCCACGTCCTGGAGGACAGTGCGCGCGTCGTGGCCGCGCTGCGGGAGCCCGCCGCCGTGGCCGAGCACCGGCTCGATCCGGACCGGCTCGCGGTCGTGGGCCACAGCATGGGGGGTTTCGCGGCGCTGCTGACCGCCGCCGCGGATCCACGGGTCCGCGCCGTGGCGTCCGTCGCGGGGTTCGATCTGGGCGCGGTGGGGGCCAGGTGCCGAAGGGATCCCGCGGCGCGGGCCGCGTTCGTCGGCGCGTTCGGCAGGGAGTTGCTGCCGCTGCGCGGGACCAGCGGTGAGGCGCTCGTGGTGGAGGCGGAGGACGGCGGGGCCGATTGGGAGCTGGTCCGGCTTGCCCCGCGTCTCACCGGGCGGCCCGTGTTGCTGGTGGGCGCGGGCCGGGATCAGGTGGCGCCGGTCCGGGTCCACCACGACCCCGTGGTCGCCGCGTACCGGGCGCACGCGGGCCCCCGTCTCGAACACCGTGTCTTCGCGACGGATCACTCGCTGTCCGACTGTCGCGTGGCGCTGGCCAGAACCGTGATCGACTTCCTCGACCGGGGCATGGGAGCGGCGCCGGACAGCCCCTGAAAGTCCCTTCTTCGCCGGGTTCTTGTTCGGCGGGGCGAACCCAACTCCGTTTTCTGCGCGATGCGTTGACGCCGTACCTCACGCTGCCTACATTGCCGTTCGTAATCCTGATCAGTGTCCGAAATCTCGAACACGACAGGGCGTGACGGAGACGGATGGTGGACATGGTGCACAGACGCCGCAGGCTCGGGCTCACTCTCGGGGCCCTCGGGTCCCTGCTCGCGGGGACGCTCGCCGCGAGCCCCGGTGCGGGTCCCGGGAGTCCCGGTGCGACGGCGGGCCCGGCCGCCACGGACGCTCCCGTCGACTACACGATCGACGTCGACACCGATCGCACCGGCGCGAAGATCGACGACTCGATGTACGGCGTCTTCTACGAGGACATCAACCGCGCGGCCGACGGCGGTCTCTACGCGGAGCTCGTACAGAACCGGTCCTTCGAGTACAGCGCCGACGACAACGCATCCGCCACACCGCTGACGTCGTGGCAGACCTCGGGCACCGTGCGCGCCCTGGCCGACGAGGGCCGCCTGAACGCCCGCAACCGCACCTACGTCTCCCTGGCCGGCGGCGCGTCCGTCACCAACTCCGGGTACAACACCGGCATCGCCGTCGCGAAGGGCAAGCGGTACGACATCTCGGTGTGGGCCCGCACCGACCGGGCGTCGCGGGCGCCGCTCACGCTCACCCTCCGGGACACCGGCGGTGAACTGGCCACGGGCCGCCGCGTCACCGCGCGCGGCGGCTGGGCCAAGTACGAGGCGACCTTCACCGCCACCCGCACCTCCGCCACCGGCCGGCTCACCGTCGCCGCCGGTGCCCCGGTCGCCCTCGACATGATCTCCCTCTTCCCCCGCGACACCTACAAGGGCCGCGAGAACGGCCTGCGCGAGGACCTCGCCCAGAAGATCGCCGACCTGAAGCCCGGCTTCCTGCGCTTCCCCGGCGGCTGCCTGGTCAACACCGGCAGCCATGAGGCGTACGACGAGAAGTCCGGCTGGCAGCGCAAGCGCTCCTACCAGTGGAAGGACACCATCGGCCCGGTCGAGCAGCGCGCCACCAACGCCAACTTCTGGGGCTACAACCAGAGTTACGGCCTCGGCTACTACGAGTACTTCCAGTTCGCCGAGGACACCGGCGCCATGCCGCTGCCCGTCGTGCCCGCCCTGGTCACCGGCTGCGGACAGAACAAGGCCACCGACGACCCCGCGCTGCTGAAGCGGCACATCCAGGACACCCTCGACCTCATCGAGTTCGCAGGCGGCCCCGCGACCTCCCGGTGGGGAAGCAAGCGCGCGGCCATGGGCCACCCCGCGCCGTTCCACCTCACCCACCTCGAAGTCGGCAACGAAGAGAACCTCCCCGAGGAGTTCTTCGCCCGCTTCAAGCAGTTCCGCGCCGCCATCGAGGCCGCGCACCCGGAGATCACGGTCGTCTCCAACTCCGGGCCCGACGACAGCGGTGCGACGTTCGACAAGGCATGGCAGCTCAACAGGGACGCCGATGTCGCGATGGTCGACGAGCACTACTACAACAGCCCCCAGTGGTTCCTGGAGAACAACGACCGCTACGACTCCTACGACCGCAACGGCCCGAAGGTCTTCCTCGGCGAGTACGCCTCGCAGGGCAACACCTTCGGCAACGCGCTCTCCGAAGCCGCGTACATGACCGGCCTGGAGCGCAACGCCGACATGGTGCAGCTCGCCTCGTACGCGCCGCTGCTCGCCAACGAGGACTACGTGCAGTGGAAGCCGAACATGATCTGGTTCGACAACGACCAGTCCTGGGGCTCGGCCAACTACGAGACGCAGAAGCTCTTCATGCGCAACGCCGGCGACGAGGTCGTGCCGTCCACCGCGTCCGCCACCCCCGCCGCCTCCGGCCCGATCACCGGCGCCGTCGGCCTCTCCACCTGGGCCACCAGCGCCGCCTACGACGACGTGCGGGTCACCGGCGCGGACGGCGAGGCACTCCTGTCCGACGACTTCTCGGCCGGGGACTCCCGCTGGACGAAGGCCGCGGGCAGGGGGAGCTGGGCCGTGACGGACGGGGCGTACGTCCAGTCCGACGAGAACGCCGAGGACACCCTGGTCACGGCGGGCGAGCGGAGCTGGCACAACTACGACCTGCGCGTGAAGGCCACCAAGAAGGCCGGCAAGGAGGGCTTCATGGTGGCCTTCGGCGTCAAGGACACCGGCAACCACTACTGGTGGAACATCGGCGGCTGGAACAACACCCGCTCGGCCGTGGAGAAGACCACCGACGGCGCCAAGCAGACGATGGTCCAGGACGACACCACCGTCGAGGCGGGACGCGCGTACGACCTGCGCGTCGAGGTGCGCGGCCGCCAGGTGACGCTCTACCTCGACGGGAAGAAGTGGGGCTCCTTCACCGACGACAAGCCCGCCGAGCCGTTCCGTCAGGTCGTCACCCGCGACAAGGCGACCGGTGAACTCATCGTCAAGGTCGTCAACGCCCAAGGGGCGCAGGCCCGTACGAGGATCGACCTCGGCGACGGCGCGGGCGTCGCGGCGAAGGCCCGCGTGACCATGCTGGCCGCGGACCCCGCCGCCGAGAACACCAAGAGCACGCATCCCGTCGCCCCGAGGACATCGGTGTTCGACGGGGTGGGCGACCGCTTCACCTACACGTTCCCCGCCCACTCGGTGACGTTCCTGCGCATCAAGGGCGGGGCGGCCGCGCGCCGCTGACGTGACAAGCCCCTGCATCCCGGCGGCGCCCGCAGAGGGCGCCGGAAAGGCGGAGACCTCCCATGAACCCCATGAACTCCATGAGCACGAGCAGTGAACCACCCCGTCGCAGAGCCCTGCTGAAGGGCACGCTCGCCGTCGGCGCCGCGGCCGCCGGCGCGCTGGCCCTCCCGCCGGGAGCCGCCCGCGCCGCCGCGCGGGAGGCCGCCGGAAGAGCCCCGGCCGTCAACCCCCTCGTCCGCCACCGCGCCGACCCGCACGTCCACCGCCACACCGACGGCCGCTACTACTTCACGGCCACCGTCCCCGAGTACGACCGCATCGTCCTGCGCCGCTCCCGCACCCTGCGCTCCCTGGCCACCGCCGAGGAGTCCGTGGTCTGGCGGCGGCACACCAACGGCGAGATGGCCGCGCACATCTGGGCGCCGGAGATCCACCACATCGACGGCAAGTGGTACCTCTACTTCGCCGCCGCCCCCTCGCACGACGTGTGGAAGATCCGCATGTGGGTCCTGGAGAACGCGCACAGCGACCCCTTCAAGGGGAGCTGGGTGGAGAAGGGCCGGATCACCACGGCCTGGGACACCTTCTCGCTCGACGCGACCACCTTCACCCACCGCGGGGCGCGCTACCTCGCCTGGGCGCAGAAGGACCCCGGCGAGGACCACAACAGCGCTGTCTTCCTGTCCAGGATGGCCGGCCCGTGGACGCTGACGGGCCCTCAGGTCCGGCTCACCACACCCGAGTACGACTGGGAGTGCGTCGGTTTCAAGGTGAACGAGGGGCCCTCGTTCCTCCAGCGCCACGGCCGGGTCCTCATGACGTACTCCGCGAGCGCCACGGACGCCAACTACTGCATGGGGCTGCTGACCGCCGCCGCGGACAGCGACCTCCTGGACCCCGCCTCCTGGACGAAGTCCCCCCGGCCCGTCTTCACCAGCAACGACACCACCAAGCAGTACGGGCCGGGACACAACTCGTTCACGGTCGCGGAGGACGGCCGGACCGATGTCCTCGTCTACCACGCCCGCCCGTACAAGGACATCGTCGGCGATCCGCTGAACGACCCCAACCGGCACACCCGCGTCCAGCGCCTGGGCTGGAAGGCGGACGGTACCCCGGACTTCGGTGTGCCGGTGGCGGACGGGCCCGGTTCGGTGCTCGCGTCAGCGGGCCGAGAAGCTGTGGACCGTGCTGGACCGGTACCGCTCGCCGGGCCGTAGCACCGTCGAGGGGAACGACGGCTGGTTCGGCGAGTCGGGGAAGTGCTGGGTCTCCAGACAGAGCCCGTCCCCCTGGCGGTAGAGGCGGCCGGAGGAGCCGGTGAGAGTGCCGTCGAGGAAGTTGCCGGAGTAGAACTGCACCCCGGGTTCGGTCGTCGCGATCCGCATCGTGCGGCCGGACCCGGGGTCGCGCAGTGACGCGAAGGGCTCGGGGCGGGTCGTGATCCCCTTGTCCAGGACCCAGTTGTGGTCGTAGCCCTTGGCCGTGACCAGCTGTGGGTGCGCGGTGCGGATGTCCTCGCCGACGGTCTTCGCGCGCCGGAAGTCGAAGGGCGTGCCCGCCACCCGCGCCAGCTCGCCGGTCGGGATCAGCCCCTTGTCCGTGGGCGTGAACCGTGCTGCGTCCAGGGCGAGTTGGTGGCCGTAGATGTCACCGCTGCCCTCGCCCGCGAGGTTGTAGTACGTGTGGTTGGTGAGGTTCACGACCGTGGTCCTGTCGGTCGTGGCCTCGTAGTCGATCCGCCAGTCGCCGCGTGCGGTGAGGGTGTACGTCACCTTCACGCGCAGCGTCCCCGGATAGCCCATCTCGCCGTCGACGCTCACGTAGCGCAGGACGAGGCCGACGCCGGTGGCGTCCGCGAAGGGCTCGACGTCCCACACCCGGGTGTTGAAGCCCTTGGCCCCGCCGTGCAGGCTGTTCTCCCCGTCGTTGACGGAGAGCTGGTGGACGGTGCCGTCCAGGGTGAAGCGGCCGCGCGCGATGCGGTTGCCGTAGCGGCCGATGAGGGCGCCGAAGAAAGTGGTGCCCGCCACGTACTCCTCGATCGTGTCGTAGCCGAGGGAGACGTTCGTGTACCGGCCGCGCCGGTCGGGGAGTTCGAGACACTGCACGATGCCGCCGTAGGACAGGACCTTCATCCGCGTGCCGCCGTTCGCCAGCGTCCAGCGGTGCACCTTCGTGCCGTCGGCGAGCTCACCGAAGAGCTCCTTCGTGGGGCGCCGCCCCGGCGCCGCGTGCGCGGTGCCGGCGGTGGTCGCGGCGATTGCGGCTGTGGCCGCCGCCGTCAGGACAGTGCGTCTGCTCGTTTCCATGGACAGCTCCATCGGAGAGGGAACGGGGGGAGGAAAGCGGTGCGGGGTCAGCGGCCGGCCTTGCGCTTGTTCCACACGTCGAAGCCAACCGCCGCGAGCAGCACGAGCCCCTTGATGACCTGCTGGTAGTCCGTGCCGATCCCGACCAGCGACATGCCGTTGTTGAGGACGCCGAGGACCAGGCCGCCGATCACCGCGCCCATCACCGTGCCGACGCCGCCGCTCATCGACGCGCCGCCGATGAACGAGGCCGCGATCGCCTCAAGTTCGAAGTTGAGGCCCGCCTGCGGGGTGCCCGCGTTGAGGCGGGCCGCGTACACACAGCCCGCGAGCGCCGCGAGCACGCCCATGTTGACGAAGACCAGGAAGGTGACCCGCTTGTCCTTGACGCCGGAGAGCATCGCGGCGGCCTTGTTGCCGCCGAGGGCGTACACGTGCCGGCCGACGACGGCGTTGCGCATCACGTAGCCGAGGCCGATCAGCAGTGCGCACATGATGAGCATGACGACCGGCACGCCGTGGAAGCTCGCGAGCGTCAGCGTGAAGGCGACCACCGCGGCCGTCATCGCCACGCACTTCGCCGCCCACAGGCCGGTCGGCAGCACCTCCAGGTCGTACGCCGTCTGCCGCTTGCGGTCGCGCCATTCGCGGATCAGCAGGAAGGCGACGGTGGCGAGGCCGAGGACGAGTGTGGGGTTGTGGTACTGCGTGTACGGGCCCGTCTCCGGGATGAAGCCCTTGGCGATGTTCTGGAACCCCTCGGGGAAGGGCGCCAGCGACTGCCCCTCAAGGACGATCTGCGTGAGGCCCCGGAAGAGCAGCATGCCGGCCAGCGTCACGATGAACGACGGAATGCCGACGTACGCGATGAAGAAGCCCTGCCACGCGCCCGCGACCGCCCCGATCAGGAGGGAGAGGACGAGCGCGAGCACCCACGGCATGTCGTGCTTGACCATCATCACCGCCGACATGGCGCCGACGAAGGCCACCAGTGAGCCCACGGACAGGTCGATGTGGCCCGCGATGATGACGATCATCATGCCGATGGCCAGGATGAGGATGTAGCCGTTCTGCTGGATCAGGTTGGAGACGTTGTTCGGCAGCAGCAGCGTGCCGTCGGTCCAGATCTGGAACAGCACGACGATGAAGGCCAGGGCGACGAGCATGCCGTACTGGCGCATGTTGGAGCGCATGCTCTGGATCAGCAGCGCCCCGGCCGACGGCGCGGCGGGCGCCGAGGGGGCGGACGGGTCCCGCGGAGGAGTGGTCGTGGTGGTCATGGCGGGCCTCAGCTCCTGCTGCTTCTGGTCTGGGTCATGTGGCGCATCAGGACTTCCTGGGTGGCCTCCGCGCGCGTGACCTCACCGGTCAGGCGGCCCTCGGCCATCGTGTAGATCCGGTCGCACATCCCGAGCAGCTCCGGCAGCTCGGAGGAGATGAACAGGACGGCCTTGCCCTGTGCCGCGAGCCGGTCGATGACGGTGTAGATCTCGTACTTGGCACCCACGTCGATGCCGCGCGTCGGCTCGTCGAGGATCAGGACCTCGGGGTCGGCGTGGATCCACTTGCTCAGGACGACCTTCTGCTGGTTGCCGCCGGAGAGGCGGCCCACCTGCTCGAAGACCGTGGGCGCCTTGATGTTCATCGACTTCCGGTAGCGCTCGGAGACCCGTCGCTCGTGGTGCTCGTCGACGACGCCACGCCGCCGCATGCCGGGCAGTGAGGCCAGCGAGACGTTGCGGTTGATGTTGTCGATGAGGTTGAGGCCATAGCGCTTGCGGTCCTCGGTGACGTACGCGATGCCCGCGTCGACCGCGGCGGGAACCGTCTTCGTGACCACGGTCCGGCCGTTCACCGCCACGGCGCCGGCGACGTACTGCCCGTACGACCGGCCGAAGACGGACATCGCGAGCTCGGTGCGGCCCGCGCCCATCAGGCCCGCGATGCCGACGATCTCGCCGCGCCGCACGGTCAGCGACACGTCGTCGACGACCGTGCGCTGGTGGTCGACCGGGTGCCGCACCGTCCAGCCCTGGACCGAAAGCGCGAGCTCGCCCGCGTCCGCGCCCGCGTACGGCGTGCGGTCGGGGAAGCGGTGGTCGAGGTCGCGGCCGACCATGCCGCGGATGATGCGGTCCTCAGACAACTCCGGTGATTCTGAGCCTTCCTGACGTACAGTCAGGGTCTCTATGGTGCGACCGTCGCGCAGGATCGTCACCGCGTCGGCGATCTGCCGGATCTCGCCCAGCTTGTGGGAGATGACGATGCTCGCGATGCCCTGACCGCGCAGCTCTACGATCAGGTCGAGGAGCTTTCCGCTGTCCTCGTCGTTGAGCGCGGCCGTCGGCTCGTCGAGGATGAGCAGCTTCACCTTCTTCGACAGGGCCTTGGCGATCTCCACCAGCTGCTGTTTGCCCACGCCGATGTCGGAGACCGGCGTCTGCGGCTTCTCGTGCAGGCCGACCCGCTTCAGCAGGGCGCTCGCCCTGCGCAAGGTGTCGTTCCAGTCGATGAAGCCGCGGCTGGACTGTTCGTTGCCGAGGAAGATGTTCTCCGCGATCGACAAGTAGGGGATGAGGGCCAGCTCCTGATGGATGATCACGATGCCCTGGCGCTCGCCGGCGCGGATGTCCTTGAACGCCACCCGCTCGCCCTCGAAGAGGATCTCGCCCTCGTAACTCCCGTGCTGGTGCACGCCGCTGAGGATCTTCATCAGGGTCGACTTGCCCGCGCCGTTCTCGCCGCAGATCGCGTGGATCTCGCCCGGGCGCACCGTCAGGTTCACGTCCGAGAGCGCCCTGACGCCCGGGAACGTCTTGGTGATCCCGCGCATCTCCAGAAGCGGCCGGGCCTCTCCCGCGCGCCCGGTCACTTGAGCTGTCCTGCCGAGAAGTACCCCTCGTCGACGAGCAGTCGCGTGTTCTTCCTGTCGACGCTGACGGGCTTGAGGAGATAGGACGGCACGGTCTTCTCGCCGTTGTCGTAGTCCTTGGTGTTGTTGACCTTCACCTTCTTGCCGGTCAGTACCGCGTCGCCCATCTGCACGGTCCGCGCGGCCAGCTTGCGGGTGTCCTTGAAGACGGTCTGCGTCTGCTCGCCCCGGATGATCGACTTCACCGACGCGAGCTCCGCGTCCTGCCCGGTGATGACGGGCAGCGGCTGGCTCCTGCTGCCGTAACCGGCGCTCTTGAGCGCGGAGATGACGCCGATCGAGATCCCGTCGTACGGCGAGAGGACCGCGTCGACGCGCTGATCGCCGTAGCTCTTGCTGATCAGGTCGTCCATGCGCTTCTGCGCGGTGCCGCCGTCCCAGCGCAAGGTCGTGGCCTGGTTCATCCTCGTCTGCTTGCTGCGGACGACGAGCTGTCCGCTCTTCAGGTACGGCTGGAGCACCTTCATGGCGCCGCTCCAGAAGTACTTGGTGTTGTTGTCGTCGGGGGAGCCCGCGAACAGCTCGATGGTGTGCTTGTCGTCGGAGTCCGCGTCGGGCTCGCCGAGCTTCAGCTTGTCGACGATGTAGCGGCCCTGCAGCTCACCGACGCGTTCGTTGTCGAAGGACGCGTAGTAGTCGACGTTCTTCGTGCCGAGGATGAGGCGGTCGTACGAGATTACGGGGATGCCCGCGTCGTGCGCCTGCCGGAGCACGTCGGTGAGCGCCGAGCCGTCGATCGAGGCGACCACGAGCAGCCGGTGGCCCTTGGTGATCATGTTCTCCAACTGGGCGACCTGGTTCTCCACCTTGTCGTCGCCGTACTGGAGATCGGTCTTGTAACCGGCCTTCTGGAACTGCTCGGCCATGTTCTTGCCGTCGGCTATCCAGCGTTCGGAGGACTTGGTGGGCATGGCGAGGCCGATGGTGCCGCCCTTGCCGGTGTCCGGCTTGTAGCGGCTGCCGCCCTTGGCCTCCTGGCCGCAGGCGGCGAGGGAGACGGTGAGCAGCGCGGCCGTCAGGGCCACGCCGAGTGTGCGGGGTCGGGTGCGCATGGTCAGTCCCCTTCCGGGACGGGGAAGCGGCTCAGTTCGCCGGGGAGCCGTGAGCCGATCGGCGACATCCCGCCGTCCGCGCCGTGCCGGGCGAGCAGGTCGAGGGCGAGCCGGCCGCGCCTGACCCGCTCGCGGGCCGTCGCCAGGGTGTGCTCGCGCAGATGGGCGCCGTAGGGGTAGATGCCGGTGGCCTTGGCCAGGCCGAACTTCACGTACAGGGGGGCGCCGCGCCGGATGAGCTCGGCGACCTCGTACATCCGGATGTAGCCGCCGAGGTCGTCGGGCGCCTCGACGTACATGTCCATGGGGGCCCGGCTGACCCGGCGGATCTCGGTGAGATGGGCGGGGGTCAGGTCGGACGGCACGTTGAGGGAGTCGGCGCCGAGCCGCTCGTACACGGCGTACGAGGCCGGGTTGACCGGGCCGGTCAGCGCGGACAGCTTGAGGGTGGTGCCGGCGGGCAGGATTCCGGCGGCGCGCAGCCGGTGCAGTGTCCACAGGACGCCCTCGTCGGCCACGAGGAGGCAGGTGACGCCCAGTTCGGTGGCGCGCACGGCGTCCTCGACGCAGCCCGCGAGCGCGTCGTGGCCCCGGGCGCGCAGCCCGGCGCCGCCGGAGTCGGTCCGGGTGGAGGCGCCGGTGTCCCAGGTGCCGCGCGGCCCGGTGAACAGGCAGAGCTCGATGTCGCGCTCGGCGGCGCCCCCGACCATGTCGGTGATCTCGGCGTCGGACAGCATCCAGACACCGCTGCCCTGGCTGATGCGGTGGATCGGCACGTCGAGCCGTGCGGACTCCTTGAGCACGACGCCGAGCGCCTCGGGCCCCTCGACGGAGGGGATCTCGACGCGCCAGGTGCCGCCGTCGGGGAAGGTGTGCGGAGAGGCGTCGGCGGGGTCGGGGGCGGGGGCGGCGAGACCGAGGGCGGTGAGCGCGGGTTCGCCGGGCGGCCGGGGGAGGAGGGTGGAGGGGTCGGTCACGGGTGTCCTTGGTGTCGGATTGATCGTCCGATATTTCGAACGAAGTTCGGTTCGCGAGGTGTACTTCGGTACGGCCGGATGCCCTCAGGGGCGCGGGGAACTGCGCGACCAGCCCCACACGGCAGGCGGTCAAGAGCTCACGGCACCAGCAAGACCTTCCCGGTCCCGGGATCACCGCCCCCGACCAGCGCGACCGCCTCCCCGTACCGCTCCAGAGGAAACTCGTGCGTGATCAGGGGAGCCGGATCAAGGAGCCCGAGAGCGAACGCCCGCACCGCGTCCGACCAGGCGGAGGACGGCGCCCCGAAGACGGACCGCACTTCCAGCTGGCTCAGGGACAGGTGCACGGGGTCGATCCCCACCGCCCCTTCCCTGAACATCCCGGTGAGGACGACCCGCCCGCCCCTGCGGGCGAGCAGGCAGGACGAGGCGGCGGTGGTGGGCGCCCCCGCGGTCTCCACGACGAGGTCGAAGGAGGCGTACGCCGACTCCGCCTCGGCGGGGGACAGGGCCCGGGCCGCCCCGAACTCCATCGCCTGCTCGCCGCGGGCCGCGCGGGGGTCGACGACGGTGAGCTCGGCGGGGTTGGACGCGGCGAGCAGCTGCACCGCGAGGAGCCCGAGCGTGCCCGCCCCCACCACCGCGACGCGCTCGCCGGGCCGGGGCCGCCCGGTCCGCACGGCCGCCGCGATCACGGCGGCCGGTTCAAGGAGTGCGGCGGCGCGCAGGTCGGCGTCGTCGGGCAGGAGGTGCAACAGCCGTGCGGGCACGGCGAGATGGTCGGCGAAGGCGCCGGGCTCGGTGAACCCGGTCTCGGCGTAACCCCCGGTGCACAGGCTCGTCTCGCCGCACCGGCAGCGCTCGCACACGCCGCACGCCCGGAACCCCTCGGCGACGGCCCGGCGTCCGACGAGCGCGGGGTCGGCCCCGCTGCCGACGGCCACCACGGTGCCGGACCACTCGTGGCCCGGGGTCACCGGGTAGCGGACGTGGGCGGCGTCGCGGTGTCCGTCGTACACCTCGCGGTCGCTCATGCAGATCCCGGCGGCGGCGACCTCGACGAGGACCTCGCCGGGGCCCGGCTCCGGGCGGGCGCCGGTGACGAGACGGTGGCTGCCGGGGCGGTCGATCACGATCGCGCGCGATGTCGCGGTCACCGCCGCTCCTCCCGGCCGCGGGCTCTCACGCGCCGCTCCCGCCGGGCGCCCGCTTCTCCCAGCCCTCGGCCCACAGGTCGAACCGGGCCTGCTGCTGCGGGAATTCGGCCGCCGCGTCGGTGTCGAGCTCGACGCCGAGGCCCGGCTCGTGCGACAGGTGGAAGCAGCCCGTCTCGGGGTCGACCTGGGGCGCGCCCTTGACCACCTTCTTGATGTCCGCGTCGGCGAAGTCGTTGAAGTG
The DNA here is from genome assembly GCF_042880275.1 of Streptomyces sp. NPDC058308. Classification (NCBI taxonomy): domain Bacteria; kingdom Bacillati; phylum Actinomycetota; class Actinomycetes; order Kitasatosporales; family Streptomycetaceae; genus Streptomyces; species Streptomyces sp. NPDC058308. Next base: position 535,471 of record NZ_JBHVZA010000001.1, on the reverse strand, counting down.
CTCCAGGATCTTGAAGTTCGGTGCGGTGAAGCCGACTTGGAGTGAGGCGGCGGTCAGCACGGGGCCGCCCACGTTGTGCGGGGCCACCAGCATGTAGTGCGTCTCGGCGGTGGCCGCGAGCTTGCGGGTCTCCCAGATGCCGCCGATGTGGCCGACGTCGGGCTGGATGATGTCGGCGGCCTGGCTCTCGAACAGCTCGCGGAACTCGATGCGGTCGTGGATGCGTTCGCCGGTCGCCACCGGCATGTCCACCTTGGCCGCGACCTTCGCCAGGGCTTTGAGGTTCTCCGGCGGCACGGGCTCCTCCAGCCACGCGGGCCGGAACGGCGCGAGCTCGCGGGCGAGCCGGATCGCGGTGGCGGGCGAGAACCGGCCGTGCATCTCCAGCATCAGCTCGGCGTCGGGACCGATCGCGTCGCGCACGGCCTCGATCAACGAGACGGCGTACAGGCTCTGTTCGTGGTCCAGCTCGTAGTGCCCCGTCCCGAACGGGTCGATCTTCAGGGCGCGGTAGCCGCGCTCCATGACCGCCTGCGCCGCCTTGTGGTACGCCTCCGGGGTGCGCTCGGTGGTGTACCAGCCGTTCGCGTACGCCTTGACCCGGTCGGTGACCTTGCCGCCGAGGAGCTGCCAGACGGGTACGCCCAGCGCCTTGCCCTTGATGTCCCAGCAGGCCGTCTCGATGACGGCGATGCCCGACATCACGATCTCGCCGGCCCGGCCGTAGTCCCCGTACTTCATCCGGCGCACGAGGTCCTCGACCGCGAACGGGTCGGACCCCTTGATGTGGTTGGCCGCCGCCTCGTGGAGGTAGCCGATGAGCGCGTCGGTGCGACCGAGCATGCGGGTCTCGCCGACACCGGTCAGGCCCTCGTCGGTGTGGACCTGGACATAGGTGAGATTCCGCCAGGGCGTTCCGACGACATGCGTGCTGATTCCCGTAATGCGCAAGGCAGTTGCCCCTTGACTTGTTCGGTATTTCGTCACACGTTCGAAATGTTGGCGTGACGGTATTCACGGTGGCGGGAACGTGTCAATGGGCCGGACGTCATGAAGGCCATTGCGCCGCGAACTGCGCCGTGTCTACCCTGTGTTCGTCATATCGATCAGCGACCGAAATTTCGGACGCGCAGGGTGGGAGGCCGAACTCATGGGACGACTGGTGCCCGCGGTGACCAGGTCGCTGGACATACTCGAACTGTTCCTGGAGGGCGACGGGACGCTGTCCGCCCCCGAGGTCACCCGACGGCTCCAGCTTCCGCGCACCACCGTGCACGAGCTGCTCACCACCCTGGCCGCCCGCTCGTACCTCGTCCAGATCCCCGACCAGCCGGGCCGCTACCGCCTCGGCGTCCGCACCTACCAGCTCGGCAGCCGGTACGCCGAACAGCTCGACCTCGCCGCGGAGGGCCTGCAGGTGGCCCGCGAGGTCGCCGAGACCTGCGACGAGACCGTGCACGTCGCGATCCTGGAGGACGCCGACGTCATCTACATCGCCAAGGTGGACTCCACACACGCCGTGCGCATGGTCTCCGCCGCGGGCCGCCGCCTCCCCGCGCACTGCACGTCGGTCGGCAAGATGCTGCTCGCCTCGCTGTCCCCGGCCGAGCTCGAATCCCGGCTCCAGGGGCGGGAGTTCACCGCCATGACGCCCGACAGCATCACCGACCCGGCCGAGCTCCTGACCGCGCTCACCCGGATCCGCGAGCGGGGCGTCGCCGTCGAGCACCGGGAGTCCAACCCCGACGTCAGCTGCGTGGCGGCGCCGGTGCGCGACGGCGCGGGACAGGTCGTCGCGGCGCTCTCCATCTCCGTGCCGATGATCCGCTGGAGCGAGGAGCGCGAAAACGAACTGGCCGGGCTCGCCGCCAAGGGCGCGGCCGACCTGTCGCTGCGCCTCGGGCACCGGGGCGGGCGATGAGCAGACGCGCGTACGACGTGGCGGTGCGCACCGAGGCCTCGCTCGGCGAGGGCCCCACCTGGGACGCCGCCACCGGCCGCCTCGTCTGGGTCGACATCCTCGGCTCCCGCGTCCACACGTACGCGCCGGGGGACGGCCGGCGCACGGTCATAACGACCGGACAGCACGTCGGCGCCGCCAAGCCCCGCGCGGGCGGCGGCCTGGTGGTCAACCTCCGCGACGGCATCGGCCTGTACGGGCCCGGCGGCGCCCCCTTCACCTGGCTGGTGCGCGACCCGGTGCCCGGCCGGCGGGGCAATGACGCGGCCGTCGCGCCCGACGGCGCGCTCTGGGCGGGCACCATGCGCTACGACGAGGCCCCCGGCGGCGGCAGCCTCACCCGCGTCGCCCCCGACGGCACCGTCCGCGACCTGCTCGCCCCCGTGACCGTCAGCAACGGCACCGGCTGGAGCCCTGACGGTCGGCTCGTCTACTACGTCGACAGCCCCACGCGCCGCATCGACGTCCTCGACTACGACGCCCAACAAGCCCTGAACAGACGCCCGTTCGTCCGCGTCGAGGACGGGGCGGGTTTCCCCGACGGACTCACCGTCGACGCCGAAGGCTGCGTGTGGGTCGCGCTCTGGGACGGCGCGGCGGTCCGCCGCTACACTCCCGACGGGCGGCTCGACAGAACGGTCGAGCTGCCGGTGCGCCGCCCCACGGCCTGCGCCTTCGGCGGCCCCGGCCTGCGCGACCTCTACATCACCACGGCCCGCACCGGCCTCGACCGGCCGCATCCCCTCTCGGGTTCGGTCCTGGTCGTGCCGGACGCGGGCCGCGGCCTGCCGGGCGTCGCCTTCGCGGGCTGAGCCCGGCCCTTACCGGTCAATCAACCCTTCTCGGTGGATCAGCCCTTCTTGGTGAGGGTGCAGGTGGCCTTCGCGGTCTTCTTCGGGTCGCTCACCGAGCGGGCGGTCAGGGTGAGTTTGCCGTGCGGGCGGGCGTCCGGCCGCGCGGTGACGGCGACGTCCACGTCGACGGTGGAGCCCGCCTTCGCGGTGGCCAGCCTGCTGGGCAGCCAGGCGGACCAGCCGCGGTCCGAGGCCTCGGCGGAGAGCCGGTAGACGTCGGAGCGGAGGTAACGCGTGGCGTCCTCGGGGTGGCCACCCGGCGGGTCCGCCATCGCCCGGCCCGTGTTGGTCAGCGGGAAGGTGCAGGTGGCACGGCCCTTGCCGGGGCTGCCCGCCGCCGCGCCGCGGCCCAGCGCGGTGCCGCGGCGCTGCGGACCCGCGCCGTCCAGGGACTTGACGGCGATCGTGTACGACAGCACGCCCGTGCGGCCGCGCCGGATGTCGGTGACGTAGAAGTGCAGGCGGTTGGCGCGGTCGACGTACTCGTAGGAGCTGCCCGAATCCGCTCCCGCGTGGAAGAGGGCGTCGCTGAGCTGGCGGTAGTCGCCCATGGTGATCTTCTGCGGGGTGCCGTCGGGGCGTGTGAAGTCCACCATGTCGATGTCCTCGGGGTGCGCGTCGATCACCCAGGCGAACGGGGCCCGGTCCTCGTTCTTGGTCTTGGTGATCAGCACGCCGTTGTCCGGGGTGAAGGAGTCCATGCCCATGCGGTCCACCACCTCGGCGGTGTAGTTCTGGTAGCCGCCGCCGTCGCACATCGGGTCGGTGTCGCGGTCGCAGGCGGGCGACAGGTCGCGGGACAGGGTGATGTTGAGGCCGGACAGGCCGGTGGCGCCGGGCGGTGCGGAGCGGGCGGTGACCTGGGCGACCACGACGCCGGAGTCCTTGAGCGCGTCACGGTCCAGGCGCAGCACGTTCTTCTCGTCGACGGTGCCGAGCTTGAGCTTGTCGCGCAGGATGTGGTGGGAGCCCATCGAGCCGCCGTCGGTGGCCGGGATCTTCCAGCGGGTGTGCGGTCCGCCGGGCCCGTTGAACGAGCCGCGCGAGAGCATGCTCCAGATGCCGGTGTACGTGCGGCTCAGGGGCGTGCCGTAGGGGTTGTTGTAGTTGTCGCCGATGCCCAGGATGTGGCTGAGCTCATGGGCGTACACCCCCATGCCCGAGCTCTCGGCCTGGGTGGAGGAGCCGGTGACGGCGTTGGGCCAGATGCGGGCCGCGGCCTGCCAGGACGTCCAGGGCACATAGCGGGTGGCGGCGGCGTTGCTGCCGGAGGCTATGGGGGAGGGCGGGCCCCATGCGCCCGGCACCTGTCCCGCCGAGCCGAACTTCATCTGGCCGAACTCCTGCCAGGTGGAGGACTCGTCCTGCCCGGCGGTGAGGAAGAAGACGAAGTCGTACTTGGCCGCCTCCGCCTCGCCGACCTGGGCGATCCAGGCGGCCCTGCCGTCGGTGCGGATGTTCTTGCCGCAGGTGGTGCCGGTCGGGCAGGCGCCGGGGTTCATGCCGGGCTCGATGCCGTACTGGAACGACTTGAACGGCATGCGGTACACGCCGAAGGCCTTGAGGTCGACGCCGACGCGCCCGCCGGAGTCCTCCATCCAGTACTCGTTGATGGTGTGCCCGTGGTTGAGAGGGCCGGGCTTGTTGAGGAAGTCCTGGTAGAACCGGGGGAGTTGGGCGCGCGGTACGTCGGAGGCCGTGGGCTGGGGGTTGCCGAAGACGCTCGACCCGGGCGGTCCGCCGACCGTGAACCCCTCATCGGGGTAGTCGAGGAGCACCAGGGCGCCCTTGAACGTCCGGTCGGTGGGCTCGATGCCGGGGTTCGCCCAGTCGGTGCCGGGCACGGAGCGGTAGTCACTCCAGGTCATGTCGTCGGGGTTGCGCCAGTTCTGCGGGTCGATGGGCCGGGCCAGGGAGGGCCGGGTCCGGTCGGTGTCGGCGGTCCTGTCGGGGGTCGCCCGGGCGGTGCCGACGGCGGCCGCCGCCAGAGTGGCGAGGACGGCGGCGACGACGGTGGTGCGTCGGGCCGGGCCGCGCCGTGGACGGGGGGTGTGTCCGTGCGTGGGGCGTCTGTGCCGGAGGAACATGGCTCACCTCGTGCCTCTTGCCGGGACATAATGGACAAGTGCATGACAAGCCGTGCGAGTAGTGCGTCACCGCTGCCAAGGTAAGCCGCCCGAAGCGGTGATGCCAGAGTGCCATCAGGGCGTTCCCGGGTGACCGGGGGCGTTCCCCGCGAAACGGTCACCGTGCGTCAAGTGCCGTGCGGCGGGGCAGAATCGGCTTCCCGCCGCCGCACCCCGCTCGGTCATGGGCCACGTCCTGGCCGCCCACCTCGGCCTGCTCGGCATGGAGGAGAAGGACGCCGCCGTGGCCCGCGCCAGGGCGGCCGACCAGGCGGCCCGAGGGGCGATGGCCCTCAGGAGCGGGAGGCGCGTCGAAAGCCCTTAGCGGAATTCCTGGCGGTCCAGTTCCCGCAGGTACTTCCCGAACTTCTCCAGGCCGTCCACGTTGCGCGGCCCGCTGATGCCCTCGTTGTAGTCGAGGACGAAGAAGTGGTTCTTCCTGACGGCGGGCAGGTCCCTCGTGTGCGGGGACTTCTTGAGGAACTCGATCTTCTTCTCGGCGGGCCGGTCACCGTAGTCGAAGACGATGACGACCTCGGGCTCGGCCTTGGCCACCGCCTCCCAGTTGACCTGCGTCCAGCGCTCGTCGAGCCCGTCGAAGACGTTCCGGCCGCCTGCGCTCTTGATGATGTCGTTGGGCGGGACCTGGCTGCCCGCCGTGGAGGGCCGGTCGGTGCCGGAGTCGTAGAGGAAGACCGGCACCCGCTCGCCGCCCCGGGGCGCCTTCCTCTCGACGGCCGCCACCCGCTCCTTCAGTCCGGCGACGACCCGGTCCGCCCGCTTCTCGACCCGGAAGATCTTGCCGAGCCGCTCCAGGTCGCTGTACAGGGCCTTGAACGGGGTGACCTTCTGTGGAAAACCGGGGTAGTTGTAGCAGCTCTCCGTGTGCAGGAAGCTCTGGACGCCGAGCTTGTCCAGGATCTTCGGGGTGATGCCGCGCTGATCGCTGAAGCCGGAGTTCCAGCCCGCGACGACGAAGTCGGACTTGGCCTCGACGACCAGTTCCTTGTTGAGCAGGTCGTCGCTGAGCATCTTCACCTTGGCGTAATCGGACGCCCAGGGGGACTCGCTCACCGGCGGATTGGCGGGCGGCATCACATAGCCCTGGACGTGTTCGGTCAGGCCGAGGCTGAACAGCTTGTCGGCGCTGCCGCCCTCGTACGCGACCGCGCGCTGCGGAACCCGGTACCGGACGGGCTCGCCGCAGCGGTCGACGGTGATCTCTTTCGAGGCCGCGGCCGCGTCGTCCTGGCCGACCTCGGCGCCGCAGCCGCTGACGAGCAGCGTCAGGGCGAGCGCGGATCCGACCGCGACGGATCTGGTGTGAGGCATGGGAGTGGTGCCTTTCGAGAAGGGGGCAGAGAGATAGCAGAGAGATAAGGGGGGTCAGAGAGAAGGGCCGAGCGAATACAGCAGCTGAGGGCCGCCCGTCAGCGGATGCGGCACCACGCTGGCCCGCACCCCGAACACGTCGGCGACCAGCTCCTGCGTGAGGACATCGCCGGGAGTCCCGGCCGCGACCAGGCGCCCCTGGGACAGGACCCCGATCCGGTCGCACGCCGCCGCGGCGAGGTTGAGGTCGTGCAGGACGACGAGGACGGTGAGCCCCGCGCCGCGCAGGTACGAGAGGACCTCGACCTGGTGGCGTACGTCGAGGTGGTTGGTCGGCTCGTCGAGGACGAGGACCTCCGGCTCCTGGACGAGCGCGCGGGCGAGCAGCACGCGCTGGCGCTCGCCGCCGGACAGGGTGAGAACGCTGCGCCGGGCCAGCCGGCGGATGCCGAGCCGCTCCATCGCCCGTGCGCACAGCTCCCGTTCGCGCCCGGTGAGGGCCTGGTTGCCGCGCTGGTGCGGGGCCCGGCCGAGGGCGACGACCTCCTCGACCGTGAGGTCCAGGTCGACGGCGCCGTCCTGCGTCATCGCGGCGACGAGCTGCGCGCCGCGGCGCATCGTGAGCAGGGAGAGGTCGTCCCCGCCGACCCGGACGGTACCCGTCGTCGGGCGCAGCGCACGGTAGACGCAGCGCAGCGCCGTCGACTTGCCGCTGCCGTTCGGGCCGACCAGGCCGACGATCCGGCCGCTGTCCACGGTGAGCGACAGGTCGCGCACCAGGTTCTTGCCGTCGGTGACGACACTGAGGCCGTCGATGCGCAGATCCACCTCAACGGCCCCCGAACACATAGCCCTTGCGCCGCATCAGCGCGATGAACACCGGCACGCCGACGAGCGCGGTGATGACGCCGAGCGGCAGTTCGCGCGGCGCGACCACCGTCCGGGAGAGCAGGTCGACCCAGACCATGAACACCGCGCCGACCAGCGGTGCCACGGCGAGGACCCGGGCGTGCGTGGCGCCGACGACCATCCGCACCAGGTGCGGCATGACGAGCCCCACGAAGCTGATGGCGCCGCTGACGGCGACCATCACGCCGGTGACCAGCGAGACGAGTACGAGCAGGTACCTGCGGTGCCGGTCGGCGCCGACGCCCAGGCTCGCGGCGGTCTCGTCGCCGAGCGCGAGCACGTCAAGAGCCCTGGCGTGCCGGTACAGCAGGACGAGGCCGAGCAGGACCACCGCCGAGACGACGGGCAGCGCGCCCCACGAGGCCGCGCCGAAGCTGCCCATCGTCCAGTACAGGACCATGCCGGTCGCCTCGCTGTCCGGCGCGAAGTAGATGATCACGCTCATCAGGGCCTGGAACCCGAGCGACATCGCGACGCCGGTGAGGACCAGGCGCAGCGGCGAGAGCGATCCCCGGTCGCTCGACGCGACGTACACGAGGAAGGACGCGACGAGCGCTCCGACGAACGCGCCGGCCGACACCGCGTACACCCCGAGCGCGGCCAGGCCCCCGGTCACGGTCACGCCGACGGCGCCCACCGACGCCCCCGAGGAGACGCCGAGCACGAACGGGTCGGCGAGCGCGTTGCGCACCATCGCCTGGATGGCCGTGCCGACCGCGCTCAGACCGGCCCCCACCAGCGCGGCGAGCAGCACGCGCGGCGTCCGGATCTGCCAGACGATCTGGTACGCCGTCCGCTCCTCGGCGTCGATGCGGCCACCGCTGAGCGCCGCCCACAGATAGCGGGCGGTGTCCCCCGGCGTGATCACCGCCGCGCCGAGCCCGACCGCCACCACGACGGAGGCGAGCAGGACGAGGAAGAGGGCGAGGCAGGTCAGGACGAGCGCCCTGGGGGACGCGAGGCGTTCGCGCACCCCGACGCGCCCGGCGGGCACGGTGGGCGCCTCGGCGGTCACGGTCATGTGGGCTCCCCGTCAGGGACGGCTCCGGCCCGCAGCACGAACACCGAGGCCCCGACCGCGATGACGACGAGGACGCCGAACACGACGGCCACGCCCGGGTACCCGGCGAGCCCGAGCCCCGCGCCGCCGAGCGCCGCGCCGGCCATCACGCCGAGGCTCATCCCGGCCGCGTTGACGCTCAGCGCCGAACCGCGCAGGTCCGGCCCGCACCGCCGCACGACGAGGCTCACCACGCACGCCGCGACGACGGCGTGGCTCGCCGCGTGCAGCGCGGTGAGGGCGAGCGCGAGCGGCAGCCAGTGCGCGAAGTAGAAGCCCACGACCGACACGAGGGCGCCCAACAGGCCGACGGCAAGCAGCCGTTCGGTGCCGATGCGCGGTCGTGCCGCGTTGGTGAGCCGTCCCGTGAGGAGGTTGCTGACGAAGAACGACGCGCCGCTCAGCGTCCATACGAAGGTGAAGAGCCCGGCACTCAGGCCGAACCGCTCCTCGTAGAACGCGGCCAGGTACGCGAGGTAGCCCATGAACACGGCGGTGCGCAGGAACGCGATCAGCAGGAGCGGCACCACCCCGCGCACCGCGCTCAGCGCCCTGAACGAGGCCATGTAGCCCAGGCGTTGCGCGGCGCCGGTCTTGTGGACGGCGCCCGCGTCCTTGTGGCGCGCGACGAACACCACCGCGAGCAGCAGCGAAAGCACGGTCACCCCGAGCAGGTCGCCCTGCCACCCCCAGAACAGCGCGGGCAGCGCGATGACCGGCGCGGCGAGCATGGCGGTCATGGACTGGGTGGCGGTGACCAGGGTCGCCGCGCGCCCGGCCGCCCGGCCCGTGCCGAAGCGGTCGGCGGCCGCGGCGGTCAGCGCCGGGTTGAGGACCGACGTACTGGCGCCGGTCAGCAGACAGAAGACGGCGAGCAGGGCGAAGGTCCCGCCGGCGCCGAGCGCGGCCGCCGCGCCGAGCAGGGCGAGCGCGCCCGCCGCCGCCCACTCCCGGGGAACCCGGTCGATGAGCGGGGCCAGCGCGGTTCCCACCAGCAGGGCGGCGAGACCGCCGAGTCCGCGCAGGCCGCCCATCGCGGCGACACTGCTGCCCGCCTCGTCGGCGATGGGCACGAGGTAGGTGCTGAAGACGGTGAACGGCAGCAGCCCTACGGCCGAGGCGAGCAGCACGGGCCACAGCGTGCGGGCCATCCGCAGGTCGCCGGTGCCGGTGCCGGTGCCGGTGCCGGTGTCCGTGTCCGTGCCGGTGTCCTTGGTGGTGTCGACGCTCACGCGGCCGCTCCGTTCGCGAGGGCGGCGCGGTAGCGGTACATCGGTGTGGGGTCGGCGCTGAACTGGGAGAACGTGAAGGGCTCCGCGTTCAGGGCGGTGACGCCCGCGCCGAGGAAGGCGCGGGCGACGGCGCTGCCGCTCTGGGCGTAGACGATCAGCGGCACGGCGTGCTCGACGCAGTGCCGCAGGATCAGGTCGAACGTGCCGTTGCTGAGGGTCATGCCGGTGGCGACGACCACGTCGGCCGAGGCGAGGACCTCGGTCATGTCGTCGGCGACGGGCTCGCCCCACGCGGTCGTGCGCAGGTTCAGGTCGCAGGGCAGGCAGACGCCGCCCCGCTCCCGTATCGCCGCGACGAGGGGGTTGACCACGCCGATCAGGGCGACCCGCGCGCCGGGCTCGATGTCGAGCAGACCCGCGACGGCGGCGTCGCGGGCCTCGGCGCGGACCTCGGGCGTGCCGGCGGGCAGGGTGACGCGCTCGGCGCCGTGGGCGTCGCGGTGCGGGCGGACCCGCGCGAGGTAGGCGTCGAGCGCCGCGGTGCGCACGGGGGCGGACTCGTCGCGCAGGAGCTTGTCCAGGGAGTGCCCCGAGGCGTTCTCGCAGAAGCCCGGGGCGAGTTCACCCGCCTCGAAGGAGCAGGCGCCGAAGGAGTCGCCGACGCGGAGCAGCAGGTAGTGGTTGTGGTACGTGACCTCGCCGTCGGCGAGCCGGGTGGTGTGGTAGAGCCAGAAGGCGCTGGTGACGGTGAGTTCGGCCGGGTCGGGGCCGTGGGCGCCGGACAGGACGGCGTCGGTGAGCTCCGCGACGGTGTGGGGCGTGGGGTGCGACATGTGGGTTCTTTCTCGGTGCTCAGGTGTTCAGGTGGTGGGGTGTTCAGGAGGTGGCGGCGGGGGGCCAGGCCGTCGTGGACCAGGGGAGGTGCAGCTCGTCGAGCGAGGTGATCTCGCAGGGCTTCAACGTGTCGATGTCCGGAGCCTGTTCGTGGTGGGCGTAGGCGCTGTCCACGTACCGGTGTCCGGTGTCGGCGGCGATGAAGACGTACGTCCGTGAGCCGTCCCTGCGCCGCTCCCAGCGCGCGGCCAGATGGGCGGCGCCCGCCGAGAGCCCGGCGAAGATGCCGCTGGTGCGCAGCAGGGAGACCGCTCCGGAGAGGGCGCTGTCGAAGTTCACCCAGTGCACGCGGTCGTACAGCTCGTGCCGGACGTTCTGGAACTCGATGGCGCTGCCGATCCCGGCGATGATCATGTCCGGGTCCGCGACGTGCTCGGCGCCGAAGGTCACGCTGCCGAAGGGCTGCACGCCGACGAGTGACACGTCCCGGCCCGCCTCGCGCAGATAGCAGGCGAGCGCCCCGGTCGACGCGCCCGAGCCGACGCCGCCGACCAGCGCGAGGGGACCGGCGGGCAGCTCCTTGTCGATCTCGTCGGCGACCTCGCGGTAGCCGTAGTAGTGGATGGAGTCGTGGTACTGCCGCATCCAGTGGTACGAGGGGTTGTCCGCGAGGATCTCGGCGATGCGCCGCACCCTCGTCTCCTGGTCCAGGCGCAGGTCCCGGGAGGGCGCGACCTGTTCGAGGGTCGCGCCGAGTATCTCCAGCTGGACCCGGGTGGCGCGGTCCACGGTGGTGGAGCCCACGATGTGGCACTTCATGCCGTAGCGGTGGCAGGCGAGCGCGAGGGCCTGGGCGTAGATGCCGCTGGAGCTGTCCATGAGCGTGTCGCCCGGCCGGACGGCGCCGGTGTCAAGGAGGTGCCGGACGGCGCCGAGGGCGGAGTAGACCTTCATGGTCTCGAACCGGAGGCAGGCCAGATCCGGCTCCAGGGATATGAGATCCGGTCTCTTCACCGCTTCGGCGATATGTGCGTGCATGACGGAGATCCCCCGTAGGGACGTGTGGGCAAGGGAGGGCTCCGGGGGAGAGCGGGCGGCCCCCGGGAACGCCGAGAGCATCACACTAGATGAAAATGATTGTCAAGAGCAGGTAGGCTCGGCACACTGATGCCCGAGGGAAGCGGCGCTCGTGTGCGCCGCGATGTCGAGAGGAGTCGCGTGAAGCTGTTCCAGGAGGCCGGGATCCGGCCTCGACCGCCACGGGAGGCGGCACCGGCGGCGCCGCCGAGGGTGGGCGTGGGCACCGCCTTCGGCACGTTCGGCGAACTGCTCCAAGGCGCGCTGCCGGAGGAGGACGGCGACTTCCTCGTGACGCTCCCCGTCGCACGGTGGACGATGGCCACGTTCCGGCCCTCGCGTCCGGGGGACGCGCCGGGGGAGATCGAAGTCCGGCCGGCGCACAAGACGAAGGCGCTCCGACTGGCCCGCATGGTCGCCGACTTGGCTACGTCCCGGCCGGGTTCCCCGCGCGGCGGGCTGCTCACCGTCAGCAGCGTGATCCCCGAGGGCAAGGGGCTCGCCAGCTCCTCCGCCGACCTCGTCGCCACCGCGCGGGCGGTCGGCCGGGCCCTCGGCGTCGCCATGCCGCCCGCCAGGATCGAACGCCTCCTGTCCCGCATCGAACCCACCGACGGCGTGCTCTACCCCGCGATCGTCGCCTTCCACCACCGCAGCGTCCGGCTCCGCGCGGTCCTCGGCTCGCTGCCCGCCATGGCGGTGGTCGGCATCGACGAGGGCGGCTCGGTGGACACGGTGGACTTCAACCGCATCCCCAAACCGTTCACGGCGGCCGACCGGCACGCCTACGCCGCCCTGCTTGAACGCCTCGCCGACGCCGTGCGCCGCCAGGACCTGGCGGAGGTCGGCCGGATCTCCACCCGCAGCGCCCTGATGAACCAAGCCCTGCGCCACAAAAAGGCGTTGGGGCCCATGACGGCCATCTGTCGCGAAGTCGGCGGTCTGGGCGTGGCGGTGGGGCACAGCGGTACGACCCTGGGGATACTCCTCGACGCCACGGACCCCGCGTACACGCGACGCGTCACGGCGGCGGCGCGGGCGTGCGCGGAGCTGTCGGGCGAGGGCCCGGCGGGCGGCAGTGTCGCGGTCTACCGCACGCTGAGTTTCGGCAACGTCCCTGGCGGAGCGGGGAGTTCGGTGCTCCCGGTGACCGGCGCGGTCGCCGGGAGCTGTTGAGGCCGGCCGGTGACGGCTATTCCGGCACCCCGAGCCCTGGATCCGGTCTGCGTTCACCGAGCGGGCGCGTTGCCCGGCGGCGGTCGACCCGGTGGGGGCCCTCACCCGGGGCGGGGCCCGCGGCCGTGCGGTCGGCCAGGTCGTCGACGACACCGAGCAGGCTGCCGGTGCGGGCGTGGGCGGCGCGCTGGCGCCCGGCGTCGCCGCCGTGCGCGACGAGCTGCCGCAACACCGCTGTCACCTGGGGGAGTTCACCCTGTTCGGCCAGGGTCGGGCGGGCGTACGCGAGGAGCTGCCTGAGCCGGTGCAGGGTCGGCACGAGCCGGCCGGTTCGGGGGTCGAGGCTGTGTCCGCTCAGGCCGTCGCGGGCGCAGCGCCAGTACGCGGCGCGCAGCAGGGAACCGTCGACGGCGGGGCCGGGGTCGCCGCGACGCACCCGCTCCAGGGCCTGGACGACCAGCGCCCGGACCAGGACGGCGAAGACGGCCGCTTCCTCGACGCTCGTGGTGACGTCCATCGCCCTGATCTCCACGGTGGGCAGATGCGCGCACGGGCGCACGTCCCAGTACAGCGAGCGTTCGCCGTGGGTCGCGCCGGCTGCCTGCAGCGAGGCCGCGAGCGCGTCGTAGTGGGCGGCCGATGAGAAGTACGGCGGAGGGCCCGCCACGGGCCACCGGGCCGTCCCCAGCGTCCGCCAGCTGCAGTAGCCGCTGTCCCGCTCCTCCCAGAAGGGGGAGTTCGCCGCCATCGCCACGAGCGTGGGCAGCCACGGCCGCAGGTGGTTGCCGACCCGGACGGCGTGCTCCCGGTCGGGGACCTGGACGTGCACGTGCAGTGCGCAGAAGGCGAAAGTATCGTACAGCGACCGGAACGTCTCGACCTGCGCGCGGTAATGAGGGTCGGGGTTGAGCGGGACGGGTGCCCGCATGCCGAGCAGCGGCGTGGCCGAGGCGACGAGGCGCAGGCCCTCGTCGGCCGCCGCGGCGGCGACGACCCGGCGGACCCTGCGCAGCCCGTGACGGAGTTCGCTCAGGGTCCCGCACGGTGGTGTCTTGCCCTCCACCTGGTACTGGGACGCCTCACCCGTCACCAGGTCCCCGGCCACGGGCTTCACGCGGGGCAGGACCCGGGAGGCCGCCGCGACGACGGCCCGGTGCGATGCGTCGACGAGGAAGTACTCCTCCTCGACGCCGACGGTGGGAAGGTGGTTCGCCATGCCTGTCGTGCTCCTTAGGGGAGACGGCGGGTTACACGTGCTTGTCCACCTTCCTCGCCCTGCGGGCCCGCTGCGAGTGCGCACGGCCGGGACCGGTCCTGGCCGGACCTCACCGGTGCACACCCACACCGGACAGGCCAGGAGCGAGTCCGGGCCGCAGCACCAGATCGTCGTCGTAGGCGCCGCCGTTCTCGTGGTGGAAGGGCAGCGGACTCGTGGTTGCCAGGGTGCGCAGCCGCTCGCGCAGCTCCGCCGCGCCGCGCGCGTACCCGGCGTCCGTGAGCCGGTCCGCGCCGTACACCACGAACGGCGGGAGCGCGGCCATGCCCGTGTACCAGAACGTGCCGTGGAGCAGCGGGAACAGCACCTGATCCAGCTGGCCGTGGATCCCGCGCGGGCCGAAGCCGGACTCCCGGGCGCCGACCGAGGTGACGATCAGCGCGCGCTTGCCGGCCAGGCCGCCGTCGCCGTACCGCAGGGTCCGGCCGTCGGGTCCCTTGACGCCGAAGCCGAAGCCCTGGACGAGTACGCGGTCGAACCAGCCCTTGAGGATCGCGGGCGGCCCGAACCACCAGAGCGGGAAGTGGAAGACCACCGCGTCCGCCCACGCGAGCTTCTGCTGTTCCCGGCGGATGTCCTCGCTCAACGCCCGCTCCTGGTAGGCCCGTTCCTGCTCGGGCCCGACGAAGAGCCGCTCGTGCGAGGCGCCCCCGAAGTCGTCGGCGTCCACCACGGCCTTCCAGCCCATGCCGTACAGATCCGATACGCGGTGCTCGTGCCCGAGCGACTCCAGCGTGGCCAGCCCTTCGGTCATGAGGGAACCGGCGAGCGAGCGCCGTTCCGGATGCGCGAATACCCAGAGAATCTTCATGCCCCGATCGTGTGCCGCCCGCCCTGCCCGCAACGAGTGGCCAGATGGCCATGGTGCGCAAGGATCTGGCCACCGGGGAACTCGGGCCCGTTCGCAGCCGACTCCTGAAGCGGTGCGGACCGGCCGGTCCGCGCCCTCGCGCGATCCGGGAGCGGTGATGGCTGAGCACCAACGGCGAAGATTCGTGCCACCGCCCGCGCTCTGCGGCTTCCTCGTGCTGCTGGCGCTGGTCTTCGCCGTGTCGTACGCCGTCGGCACGGCCGCAGGGCCGGTCGCGCCCGGCCTGCACGACACCGGGACGGACCCCGGTGGCGACGGTGGCGGCAGCGGCGACGGCGACGACGGCGGTACGGGCGGCACGCACGGGGGAGGTCACTGATGGGCACCGGAGCGGCCGACGCCGTCGTGACCACGGACGTGGCCGTCGGCGGCATGACCTGCGCGGCCTGCGTGAAACGGGTCGAGAAGCGGCTCGGCAGGCTGGACGGCGTGAGCGCGACGGTCAACCTGGCGACCGGCCTCGCCCGGGTGAGCCACCCGCCGCACGTCCTGCCGGACGACCTCGTCGCCGCCGTGGAGCAGGCCGGATACACGGCGGAACTGCCCGCACCCCCCGCACCCCCCGGACCGGTGGGCGCCCCGGCGGACGGACGCCCCGCGCCGGACGGGGCGTCGACGGAACCAGGGGACCCGCAGGCCGCGCTCGAACGGCAGCGGCTGCTTGTCACCGCCCTGCTCGCGGTGCCGGTGCTCGTCCTGTCCATGGTCCCCGCTTGGCAGTTCCGCAACTGGCAGTGGCTGTGCTTCGCGCTCGCCGCGCCGGTCGCCGCCTGGAGCGCCTGGCCGTTCCACGTGCGCGCGCTGCGCGGCCTCCGGCATGCGGCGGCCACGATGGACACCCTGGTCTCCCTGGGGGTGGCGGCGTCCTTCGGCTGGTCGGCGTACGCGCTCTTCCTCGGCGGCGCGGGCCTCCCCGGCATGACGATGCCCTTCAGCCTGCGGCCCTCCGCCGGTGACGGCACCGCGCACGTCTACCTGGAAGCGGCCGTCGGCGTACCGCTGTTCGTGCTCACCGGAAGGTTCCTGGAGGCGCGGGCCCGGCACGGCACCGGTGCGGCGCTGCGCTCGCTGGCCGGACTCTCGGTCAAGGACGTCGTCCTGCGCGAGGACGGCGCCGAACGCCTCATCCCCATCCGTGAGTTGACCGCGGGCCAGGTCTTCGTGGTGCGGCCCGGCGAGCGGGTCGCCACCGACGGCGACGTCGTGGAGGGCAGCTCCGCCCTCGACCTGTCGCTGGTCACCGGGGAGAGCGAGCCCGTCGAGGTCGGACCGGGTTCAGGGGTGACCGGCGGGGCCGTCAACGCGGGCGGGCTGCTCCTCGTCCGCGCCACGGCGGTCGGCGCCGAGACCCGGCTCGCCCGTATCGCCCGCATGGTGACCGACGCCCAGGCGGGCAAGGCGCGGGCGCAACGGCTCGCCGACGCGGTGGCGGGCGTGTTCGTACCGGTCGTGCTCGCCCTGGCCACGACCGTGCTCGGCTTCTGGCTCGGCGCCGGAGCCGACCCGCAGGCCGCCGTCACCGCCTGCGTGGCCGTGCTCGTCGTCGCCTGCCCGTGTGCCCTCGGCCTGGCGACGCCCACCGCCCTCATGGCCGCCACCGGCCGAGGCGCCCAGCTCGGCGTCCTGGTCCGCGGACCCCAGGCCCTCGAAGCCCTCCGCCACGTCGACACCGTCGTCCTGGACAAGACCGGGACCCTCACCTCCGGTCACATGAGCGTCACGGCGGTCACGGCGGCGCCGGACGGCATCGGCCGTGAGGCGGCGCTGCGGCTCGCCGGGGCCGTGGAACAGGGTTCGGAACACCCGCTGGGCCGCGCGATCACCACGTACGCGCGCAAGTGCCTGCCCGAAGGGCCGCTGCCCGCGGTGCGCGGGTTCCACGCGACGGCGGGCCGGGGCGTGCGGGGCGAGGTCGACGGCCGTACGGTCGAAGTGCGTTCCCCCGACCACGAGTTGACCGGAGAGCTGACCCGCGCGCTGGCGGCGGCGGAGGGCGCCGCGCACACGCCCGTCCTGGTTCGTGTGGACGGCGTGCCCGAGGCGGTCCTCGCGGTCGGCGACCTGGTGCGGCCCGGCAGCTACCGCGCCGTGGACCACCTCAGGCGGCTCGGGGTGCGCCCCGTCCTCGCCACCGGAGACAGCGAGGCGACGGCCCGCGCCGTCGCCGATGGCCTGGGCATCGACGACGTGCACGCCCGCCGTACGCCCGAGGACAAGGCGGCGCTGGTACGGGAGTTGAGGGCGCGGGGCCGCCGGGTCGCGGTCATCGGCGACGGCGTGAACGACGCCGCGGCGCTGGCCGGCGCCGACCTCGGGATCGCCATGGGCGGCGGCACCGACGTGGCCATCGGGGCCGCCGACGTGACGCTCGTCCGCGGCGACATCGAGGCCGTCGCGGACGCGGTCCGCCTCGCCCGGCGCACGCTCGGCACCATCCGCGCCAATCTCCTGTGGGCCTTCGGCTACAACGCCGTCACCGTGCCGCTCGCCGCGGTCGGCCTGCTCAACCCCATGGTCGCCGCCGCGGCGATGTCGGCGAGCTCCCTGCTGGTGGTCGGCAACAGCCTGCGGCTGCGCACCTGGCGACCGCGGCGCGACGGCCGAGGAGGAACACGATGACTGACGCGATGACCGATGCGAAGACCGGCGCGCCCCCGTGGCGGCCGTCCCGGCGCGGGCTCCGCGACGGCCTCGCCGCCGCGCTCGCACCGGTGGCGGCGTGCGCCGTGGCCCTGGGCGCTCTGACCGCGTGGACGGGGTCCGGGGCCGCGGGCAGCCCGGCCCGCGTCGAGGTGGCCCGCGGGACCGTCTTCCTGCCGGCCGCAGGCCGGACCCAGACCTCCGCCTTCTTCTCGATCGCCAACTCCGGTGGCTCCGACGACCGGTTGACGTCGGTGTCCTCGCCGGTCCTCGACGACGTGATGCTCAGCCGACTCGTGGCCAACGGCCGCGGGGGCGCCACCATGGGGATGGTGAAGTCGGCCGCGGTGCCGGCCGGCGAGGGCCTCACCATGTCGCCGAGCGGCCTGGACATCATGGTGCGCACCCGCGCCCCGTTGAAGTCGGGGGACAGGGTCCCGTTCGTGCTGACCTTCCGGTACGGCGGACGGATCGAGGCGGAGGCGGTGGTGGTCGGGCCCGGGAGCTGAACCGGACCCGGCAGCTGAACCGGGCCAGGCCTCGGCGTCGGACTACAGCTCGGGCTTCTCCGCCGAGAAGAGCCAGGTGTCGAAGAGGTCCGAGAGGTCCTTGCTCGACTTCTTCTCGCACAGCGCGATGAACTGCTCGGTGTCGGCGTTCTCGTGCCGGTGCTCACTCGTCCAGGCGCGCAGGACGGCGAAGAAGGCGCGCTCGCCAATGGCCTTGCGCAGCATGTGCAGTGTCATGGCGCCCCTGCCGTACACCGGGGAGTCGGAGACCCGGGCGGCGGCCGGCGGGTCGGCCGGCGGGAAGTCCCAGATGTCTTCGCTCTCCTTGTGCGTGCCCTCGTAGAAGGAGTCGAAGGTCTGCTGGGCGCTGCGGTGTCCGTGCTCCTCGTCCCAGAGCCACTCGGCGTAGGTGGCGAAGCCCTCGTTCAGCCACATGTCCTGCCAGGCGCGGGGAGTGACGGAGTTGCCGAACCACTGGTGGGCCATTTCGTGCACGACCAGGCTCTCGTCCGGTGCCTTCTCGTAGTACGGCTTGGTCTGCGTCTCCAGGGCGTAGTCAAGGTCGGGCAGGTGGTCGACGACGGATCCTGCGGAGGAGAAGGGGTAGGGGCCGAAGCGGCCCTCCGCCCAGTCGATGACCTCGGGCACCAGCTCGTGGACGTCGACGGGTCCGTCCGCCTCGTCGGGGTCGACGGCGGTGTAGAGGGGCAGACCGTCGTCCGTCGTGCCGGTGGAGACGTCGAAGACGCCCGTGACGACGGACGCGACATAGCTCGCCATGGGCTCGGGGTTGCGCCAGCGGAAGGTGGTGCGCTTGCCGTGCTGCCGCTTCTCGCGCAGCTTTCCGTTGCTGACGGCGGTGTAGTCGGACGGCACGGTGATGTCGATGTCGTACGTCGCCTTGTCCGAGGGGTGGTGGTTGCCGGGGAACCAGGTCATGGACCCGGTGGGCTCGCCGAGCGCCGCCACGCCGTCGTCCGTCTCGATCCAGCCCTCGTTGCCGCCGTCGACCGCCGTGATCATGCGGGGCGTCCCGTCGTAGCGGACGGTGGCGTGGAAGGTCTTCCCCTTGCCGATGGGCCGGGCCGGGGTGAGCGTCAGCTTGTTCTTCTTCCTGCTGAACCGCGCGCCGGAGCCGTCGATGTCGGCGTGGCGCACGTGCAGGTCCGCGAGGTCCAGGCTGAAGCGCGACAGGTTCTGGGTCGCCCGGGCGGTGATCACCGCGGTGCCCGTCAGGTCGTTGTCGTCGGGGACGTAGTCGAGGGTCAGCGCGTAGTGCGCGACGTCGTAGCCGCCGTTGCCGAGCGCCGGGAACAGGTGGTCGTCGACGCCGGTCGCGCCCGCGCTCGCCCGGTCGTGGTCCTCGGGGCCGGACGAGGAGGACGTGCAGGCGGCCGTCGCGGTGAGGAGCAGGGCAAGGAGGAGGGCGCAGCGGCGGGTGCGGGGGTGGATGGCGGACTCCTGTCCGGGGCGGCGGCGGGGGAGGACGGGCACGGTCACAGGCGGGTGTGGCCGAGGCGGTTGCCGCGCACATCGAGCAGGACGAGGTCTCGCGCGCTGCCGTCGCCGTCGTCGCCGTCCCACCAGGTACGGAAGAGCCCGGCGAGCTCCTCGGTCCGCTCCGCGCGTGCGGGCCAGTCGGTCTTCAGCTCGACGTCGTAGTCGTACGCGCCGCCGGAATCGGCGAGTCGGACCGTGAACACCGCCCGCGCGTGGCGTGCGGTGCGGGACTCGCCGGTGTCGCGGGCCCAGGAGCGGAACTGCTGCAGGAGGCGGTGGTGGGCCTGCCGCGCGGAGCCCTCGGGGGGCGCAGGGTCAGCGGCGCTTCCGGTGCCGCACGCGGACAGGGCGAGGCAGCCGACCGCCGCGGGGAGACCCAGAGCGGGGCGTCGCCGGGGGCGGCGGTGCCTCGCGTACCAGTGTTTCATCATCTCTCTCCGTGCGGTCGGCTGCCGTGGGACGGGTCTGTCCCGGGTGCCAGGACGTGGCCCGGTGAGGAAGAGGGGCGCACGCGCCATGAGGTTGCCGCCCCTCTCCCCGTGAATCAGCGTGAATCAGTCCGCCGCTACGGAGCCACGAGCTGGTTCTCCGCGCCGATGCCGGACGCGTTGCCGTCGGCGTACAGGGTCAGTTCACCGTCCGACCAGCGCACGATGGTGTCGTCGGCCCAGGGGTTGTCGGTGAAGTCGCCGCCGCTGACGAGCAGGGCGTGCTTCCACAGGCCGTTCGGGGCCTGCCACTTGTGCTCGCCCCAGGAGTTCCCGGTGCCGGTGAAGTCCTGGTACTGCGTGAGCTCGCCGTCGGACCAGCGCACGATGAGGTCCCAGTCGTCGTCTCCGGAGTAGTCGCCCGCGGTGATCTGGGTGGCGTGCTTCCAGGTGCCGGCCTGTGAGGTGCCCGGCGCGACGACCTCGATCTCCTTGCCGAGCTTCTTGTTGTCGCCGGTGTTCTGGTAGAGCGTGACTTCGCCGTCCGACCAGCGCACGACGAGGTCGTCCTGCCACTTGTTGCCGCCGAAGCGGCCCGCGGTCATCGCCTCGGCGTGCTTCCAGGTGGAGTTGGGCGCGACGAGCTGATGCTCGCCGTGGAAGCCCTTCTCGTCCACCGACGGGTAGAGCGTCACCTCACCGTCGGACCAGCGGACCACGAGGTCCGAGCCGTTGTCACCGGTGAAGTCGCCCGCGACGACCTGCACGGCGTGGTTGCGCCACAGGTCGTTGGGGCCCTGGACCTTGAACTCCTTGTCGAAGTGGTTCTTGCCCTTGCCCGCGCCGCGGTAGATGCTCAGCTCGCCGTCCGACCACATGACGAACATGTCCATCCGGTCGTCGGAGACCGGGCCGTCCAGGGCGAAGTAGCCGTTGGCGATGGACTTGGCGTGCTTCCACGTGCCGGCGCCGGGCAGGACGGGCTCGGCCATCGGCGGCGGGTTGATGCTCGCCGGCTGCTTGTTCGCCTTCGCGGCCTCGTAGATCCGCTTGACGTCGTCGTCGAAGTACGACGAGTACGAGGTGTCGGAGCTGTGGCCGCCGGTCATCCAGCCGCCGGTGACGCCGATCAGCTTGGCCGACTCACCGCCCGCGGTGATGAAGGGTCCGCCGGAGGTGCCGCCGACGTAACCGTCGCAGTTGATCTCGGTGAAGGTGCCGCCGCGCCAGAGGCGGCCGCCGCTGTCCTTGGCATTGCCCGACGTGTACTTCTTCGTCGGCGTGGTGCAGCTGAGCGGGTCCTGCTTCGGCTTGTACTTGGCGCCGCCGTACAGGTACGGGTAACCGATGGCGTGCGCGGTGTGGTTGAAGCCGGTGTTGAAGCCCATCGGGATGGCCCCGACGACGTTCTCGACGTCCTTGCCGTCGCTGCGCGGCTCGGTGGCGAGGAAGGCGACGTCGACGTCGGTGTAGTCCTCCTCGCTCTTCTTGGTCCCGGTGTACCCGGGGTCCTTGAAGATGTGACCCTTCTTGATGGGGTACATGCCGTGCGGCATCGGGCTCTTCGCGCTGTGCTGCGGCACGAATATCAGGTTCGTCTTCTGGTCGTTGCTGTCGAAGCAGTGCGCCGCCGACGCGACCAGGTTCTTGCCCGGGGACGGGACGACGGTGCCGCCGCAGAAGCGGTAGTCGTAGCGGTCCGGGTAGTCGTTGCCGGCCTTCTGCGCCCAGTAGAAGGTGCCGACTTCCTTGATGCCCTTGAAGGTGTGCGAGGGCGAGCGGAGCATGCCCTGACGGGGCGCGGCCTGCTCGTCACTCCCCCCGGCCCGCCCATCCTTCTTGTCCCGCTCGGCCTTCTCGGCCGCCGCGGCCTCGCGGGCCTGCTGTTCCTCGACCGGCTTGGCCGCGGACATCCGCTCCGGGGTCCAGAACTTCTCAAGCTCGCGGGCCAGGTCCTGGTCAGGGGCCTGGGAGGGCGACGCGGACGGGGACTTCGGGTCCGGCTTCGCGGTCCTCGACGGCTTCGCGGTCGCCGTCGGGTCCGGCTTCGCGGTCTTCGACGGTGCGTCGGACCGTTCCGGGGCCGGGGCCGGGATCGCCGACGAGGTCGGCGTCGGCGTGGCCGCGGCGGGCGCGGGGCCCGTGGCGGACCAGGCCGGTGCCGCGGCGGCCAGGAGCGCGGCCGCAGCGGCGATCGCAGGCAGGCTGCGTTTCATTCTCACAGTGGTGTTCCCCCACAAAAAACGGACCCCGGTCGTCCGGGGCCCGATTGGTACAGATCAATCGAGAAGGTACGTTACGCACACATCGAACGACGTGTCGATTGGGGCATAAACGACCATTTGCCCCGTAAGTAGCTTAATGCGCCTGTGGGTTGATCGGAGAATGCAGTGGGGAAAACGGGGCGAGTCCAGCGAACCGGGATGTATGCGGGGGCGTTCGGGGCGGCCGCGCTGCTTCTGACGGCGGGGTGCTCCGGGGGTGACGGCGACAGCGGCTCCGTGCGGGAACCGTCGAAGTCCTCCTCCCCGAGCGGCGCCGCGCGCAAGGGGGACGGGGTGTCGCGGAAGGACGACCCCAACCTGCTGCGGGGTTTCCGTACGTGGCTGAAGACGAACGACTCCAAGCGTGACGACGCCCTGGCGGGCCACGCCCTGAATGTCCGCCTCGACTACCGCTCCGGCGAGGGCGCGGGCGTCGTCGAGGTCCTCACCGACTACGGCCCCTGGGGCGAGGCGGAGGACCAAGTCGGCCCGCTGGCCCAGGCGTTCACGCAGTGGTGGGACGGCGATCCGGCGGCCGGGAGCGCGCACTTCCTCGGCCAGGGCGGAAAGACGGCGAAGAAGACGACGCTGTACGACGGCGATGAACCCTCCAACCTCCTGACGGACTTCCGCTCCTGGACCGCCGCCCACACCCCGGACGGCAAACGCCTCGCCCCGCACGTCACCGGAGTCACCATCGGATACGGGTCGAAGGGCTCCGGCGCCGTCACCGTCTCGACCGACTACCGCACGCACGAGGACGAGGGCACCCAGAAGAACGTCGACGCTCTCGGCACGGCGTTCGCCGACTGGTGGGACGGCGACGAGGGCGCGGCGACCGTCACGGTGACCAGCGAGGACCAGGGCAGCAGCGCGGAGCGGAAGCTGGCCTCGCCTCGACGCGGCTGACCCGACCCGGCTGACCCGACCCGATTGACCTCGACCTGATTGACCTCGACGCGGTTGACCTTGACACGGTGACAACCCCTTCACTGGAGCCGAGGAGGTGGTCCCCATGGCCATGTCGATGCAGGACACCGAGGTGGTACGAGGCCTCAAGGGGCTGGCGGACAGGCGCGCGTCGGCGCGCCTCCGGGCGGCGCTGGCGATCGGCACGACCCCCGACACGAGGTTCCTCGACGAGCTCGTCGAACGGTGCGCGGTCGAGCCCGACTTCTCCGTACGCGAAATGCTGACCTGGGCCCTCACCCGCCACCCACCGGCCATGACGGTCCCGCGGCTGCTCGAAGAAGTCCGCTCGGCCCGGGCGCAAGCGCGCAGCCAGGCCTTGCACACGCTGTCCAAGACCGGGGACCGGCGGGCGTGGCCGGCCATCACCCCGGCGCTGCTGTCCGACGCCGACGACGAGGTGGCGCGCAGCGCCTGGCGGGCGGCGGTCGTGCTGGTGCCCGCGGGGGAAGAGCCCGAGCTGGCGGCGGCGTTGGCGACCCAGCTCGGACGCGGCGGACGGGAGACGCAGCTGAGCCTCAGCCGCGCCCTGATCGCGCTCGGCGAGGCGATGGAGCCGACGCTGTGCGCGGCGAAGGCGGACGCCGACCCGCGCGTACGCACGCACGCCATCGCCACGGAACGGCTGTTGCGCGACCCCGACGCCGGATTCGAGTCCGCGATCGAAGAGGCGAAACGCGTCGTGCTCCTCGGCGGGCCGGGCCGGGAAGGATGACAAGCCGTGCTGATCGGTGAGGTGGCGCGGAGGTCCGGGGTCAGCGCCCGCATGCTCCGGCACTACGAGTCGCTCGGCCTGGTACGGCCGACGGGCCGCACCGGCGGCGGCTACCGTGAATACTCCGACGACGACATCCGGCGGATCTTCCACGTCGAGAGCCTGCGCTCCCTGGGGCTCTCGCTGCGCGACGTCGGGCGCGCGCTCGACGACCCCGGTTTCGCGCCCCCGGAACTCGTCGACGACCTGATCCGCCGGACCCGGGAGCGCATCGCGGTCGAGACGGAGCTGCTCACCCGGCTCCGGCGGATCGACGCGGCGGAACCCGCGGGCTGGCAGGACGTCCTGCGGACCGTCGCACTCCTTCAGGCACTGGGTTCACCGAGCGCGGGCAAGCGCCAACGCGCGGCCCTCTCCTCGGTCGACGCGGTTCCGGTGCCCGTGGAAGCACTGGTCGAGGCGGTCCTGAACGAGACGGACCCGAATGTCGCCGGAGCCCTCCGGTGGGCCCTCGCCCGCTCGGGCGGCGGCGGATGGGAGTCGCTGGCGCGGGGACTCGGCTCCGCGTCGGCCGAGGTGCGCCGACGCGCCGTCCAGTCCCTCGCCGAGATCCCGGACGACGAGGCGACCGCACTGCTGCGGGACGCGCTCACGCACGCCGACGCGGTGGTCCGCCGGTACGCGGCCCTCGCGCTCGGCGCCCGTGGAGTCGCCGACGCCGTCCCGACCCTCATCGACATGGTCGTCCACAAGACGCACGACGTCGACGCGGCCGACGCGCTGAGCGCGCTGGCGGGCAGTTCCGCGCTTGAGCACCGGATCGCCGCCGGGCTCGTCGACCGCCTCGCAGACGGCACCCTGGACCCGTCCGCGCGCCGCCGGCTCACGGAGGCGCTCGCGGACATCCCCGGAACCACGGCGGCCCGCGCACTCGTGGAGTTGTCGCACGACGAAGACCGGGCCGTCGCCCACACCGCGACGTACGTCCTCGGGATCCGCGACGCGAGGTGAGGGGCCCGAGGGACCGTATACCGCCGTACACCTGCCTCTCAGGGGCGGACCGTCTCGCCCGAGGGCCGTCTCGCCACCGGGGAGGGGAGCCGGGTGGCCAGTGCCGCGGTGTGCGCCAGGGGTGGGGTCATGATTCCGGCGACGCTGGTGCAGCCCGCGATGTAGGCGTCCGGGCGCCGCCAGGCCGGGGGCGGCCCGGCCCGCGAACTCGCCCGAGCGCAGGGCGTAGGAGATGCCTTCACTGGACCAGTGGTCAACGAGGACGGCGGCGTCCCCGGCGATCAGCACGCGTCCGCGCGCCAGCGGGGAGTCTGAGTGACGGCACCGGGTGAGGTGGCCGGTGTCGTGCAGGGGGCGGGGGCCGAGGTGTCCGTGGCGGCGGAGGAAGTCCTCCCTGTAGGCGCGCAGGGCGACCGGGTTGCCGCGGGCGGCCGCGACCCCGGCGGTGCACGCATCCCTCTTGGGAAAGAACCACCCGAAGGAGCTGGGCAACGGCCCCACCCCATCAGGGCGCGCCCCCGCCACCGGTCGGCCGTCCGTTCGTCGACCGGCACCTCCACCTCCAGAGCGAGGCCGACCTGCGCGCACCGCACCCCCACGTACCGGCTGACCGGGCCGGCGCTCCCGTCGGCGCCGGTGACGGCCCGGGCGCGCAGGGTGTCGCCGCGGTTGGTCCTCACGGTGACCGTGTCACCCTGCTGTTCCAGGGCGGTGAGCGCGGTGCCGTCGCGGACCTCCGCGTTCGCCGCGGCGGCGGCTTCGGGCAGCGCCGCGGCGAGTTCGCTGCGGCAGACCATCGCGCAGGCCGAGTCCAGTGAGGCGAGGGTGCGTTCTCTGCGGCCGTCGAGAAGGAACGTGAACCGCTCGGCGGTGTTGTAGACCTCCAGGGGCAGGCTGGGAGGCAGGGCGGCGAGGGAGGCGCCGATCAGACCTCCGCCGCAGGTCTTGCGGCGGGGGGTGCCCGGCCCTTGCCGTAGACCGCGGCCACCGCGCCGAACTCGATGGGGTCGCCCACTGCTGTGCCCGGCCCGTGCGCCATGCCGACGTCTGAGGGCTGGGCGAGTGGGCGATCCAACCGGGCGCGCGCCAACGGCCATGCCCTCAGGCCGTGGAGACTCGTCTGCACCACCACGAACGGCGGGCCGCTCGACCCCGCCGCCGTCCGCTGACGTTGCCGTCAAACAGCATGAGGCCCTCCCGAAAATACTCGAGAAGGCCTCATTCCGATGACTACTAAATTTCAGTCAGCCATTCCCATTCCCCGGGCCTGGCGCGCAGTCGTGTGAACCCTTGCTCCAGGCAGCCGCTAAGGCTGGAAGATTCGGCACGGATAAACCCCTGCTCGCCTAGGTCCGGCCCCGACATTACCAACGTCCAAGGCTCGCCACCTTCCGCCATTCTCTCATCATCCACCTTTAGGATCACGGTGATGCCAGGGCGGCCCAATTTCTCCATGAGCTGCTCGATATCCATCTCTTTCACTCCCATCAATGACCCCTCAAGGCTGCCAAGATGTCACTTACGTCATGCAGTTGACCTTTGCCTACCCTGTCGACGACACCTCGGAGGTCAGCGAAAGTGGGGCCGCTCGTGACACCGTTCCGTTGCATCAACTGCTCAACGGTAGCTTGGAGCGGTTCGTTTATTTACGTTGTTGAACATGTGACTTCCCGCAATATCCCTGATCACGGCTGCCGACTTATCCCAGAAGCTGTTATAGCGACTGGCGTTAGCCAGGGTGTTTGCTGGCGATCCGCTCAACAACGTCTCCCCACCGAAACCGCGGTTAATATCAGCGATCTCGTCCGGGCTGACGCCAACCTTGAACCCACCAGTCGGACAGTTGGAATTGTGAACCAGAATCAGGGTCTGACCCGTTAGCACATAGTGCGTGTGCTAAGCGAAGCCCTCGACCTGCTTTTCGCAGGTCAAGTGCGGTTTGCTGGTCCGGTGACGTGCGTGGGCGTCCGTGGTTGTGCGGGGGTGTTGCCGTCGCTACTGCCGTCAGGCGGTTCAACCCAGGTACGGCTTCTCGCGCTGTTCCAGGAAGTGCTGGAGCCTGAGTCGTTGGGTGTGGTGCATGGGCAGCTGCTCGATCTCGTCCGGCGGCACGAACCGGAGTTCGGTGGACTCGTCGGAGATCTCCAGCCTGCCGCCGGTGATGCGGGCGGTGAAGCAGACGTTGAACTGGCGGCGGACCTCGCCGTCGGTGTAGGCGATGATGTGTTTCGGGTCGGTGTAGGTGCCTACCAGGCCGGTGATCTCGACGTCGAGGCCGGTTTCTTCCTTGACCTCGCGGACGGCCGTGCCGGACAGGGAGTCGGTGAGGTCCATGCCGCCTCCGGGCAGGGCCCATAGGTCGTTGTCGCGGCGGCGCTGGAGGAGGATGCGGCCGTGGTCGTCGGTGACGACGGCGGAGGCGGCGACGACCATGCTGTTCGGCTTGGGGGCGTTCGGGTCGTCGTAGTACTCGGCGCGGGCCACGGTCAGCCTTCCTCTCGTACGGGGGTTGCCGTCGTCCACACGGCGTCGAAGCTCTCGGCGTAGGTGTCGAACATGCCGCCTCCCTCGTGTCGGCGAAGATGCCACAAGGGAGCGGCGTACGCATTGACGCCCCAGACATGGGCGTTGACGAGTTGCTGGTCGTCAACGCGGTAGAGGGAGTTGTAGAGCGTGGTTTCGTGGGTGCGGACTTCGATACCCGGGGTGCTGGCGAGGGGTCTGTAATGCATGAGGGCGAGGCGGCAGCGCGATTCGATGCCGTGGCCGAACCGCTCCTCCTGGCCGCGGGCTTGGACAGTGTCGCTGTCGGCGTCCCCGATCGCGATGCGGACGGTGCAGCCTTCGGCGGCACGTTCGCTGAGGAGTTCGTTCAGCCGCGGGTACGCCTCGTGGAGGAAGACGGCCGCGTAGACGAGGATGTCGATCCGTTCCCGGGCCTGGGCCATCAGGTCGGTGAACGTCGAGACGGGGAGGTCGGCCCGCTGCTCGTAGAGCGCGACCAGTTCGGGGCTGATGGCGCGGGCGGGGCGGGCCTGGCGGAGCGCCGGCCAGAGTGCGTGCACGTCTTCTCCCAGAGCTTTGGCCGCCTGGAGGGCGGTGGCACGACGTGGGACACGCCCGAGGTTCACCCAGCGCTCGACCGACTTGGGATCGACCTCAACCGCCTGGGCAAGGGTCGCGTACGTCCAGCCTCCCGCCGCCATGACGGCTCGTAGTCTCTCGTTCGGCACGAATCTCCCCCTTCGTCTCAGGACGGCACCAGGGACGTTCTACACGGTGCGGGACGTCCCGAAGTGGGGTTCGGTGGAGGTTCCTTCGTCCCGGTGACCGGCGTGAGGATCGGTGTCGACCCTGCGGCACCAACAGGCCCAGGGGCACGCATCAACGCCGCCGAGGAGCGTCACCGTGCGAAAGAGCGCCACCGCATGTGTTCCCGCCCTGCGACTGGACGCCCGGTCGCGCACCGCCTCGCCGGGGGTGGTCACGATGACGGCCCCCACCCCTGATGCCGACGGGCAGACCGTCTCGCCCGATGCCGGCGCCCTGGTGGTCGATCGGCGGAGCGGCAAGGTGGGCGTGGTGATGGGGCGTGTGGGGCCGTACGTGCAGCTTCGACCGCCGCGTGGTGGGCGGGAGTGGGACGTGCCGCCCGAGGACGTACGTACGCCGACTCCGGCGGAGGAGTTGAGCGCGAAGGTGGCCGTGGCCAACCGGAGGTGGAGACGGTGACCCCGCGCTCGGTCCTGCGCTACGAGACCTGGACGCTCCAGCCAGACCGCGAGCCGGACGCGGAGCCGGTCCTGTACGCGATGCAGTGCGCCGTGGACGGAGAGACCTCACCGATGAGCGAGGACTTCGCCGAACCGCAGAACTGGGTGCTGCGGCACTGCGGCCAGAACCCGTCCCACCACACCTACCGGGAGATCATCACCCGCCCCTGGCGGACCTGGCGCCAGACGTGACCCACCCCGCTCGCCCAGGCGCCGCACCGCGCTGACCCACCCGACTCCCGTCCCTGCCGGGCGCAGCCGATCGAGGCTTCCCCGCACTCGTCAGCCCCGGCAGGGACGGGCCCTCACGTGCGTGCCGGTCCCATGGTCATGAGCACTCAAGTCCGCCCTGGAACACGCAGTCCGCGAGGACGAGCTGCCGCGCAACGTCGACCGGAACGTCAAGACGACCACGCCCCGCCCCAGGCGTTTCCAGCCCCTCACCGCCGCCGAAGCCCCGCGATTCCTTCATGCGGCCAACAGCGACCGGCTTCACGCCCTGTATGAACTCGCCCTGCGCGCCGGACTCCACAAGGGCGAACTCCTCGGCCTCCAGTGGGAAGACCTCGCTCTCGACGACGGAACACCGCCACCATTCACCGCTCCCTCCAGCGGACCCGCAGCCAGGGCCTGACCGTCCTGAACACCAAGACCCTGGCCTCCGAAAGGCGCATCGCCCTCCCCACCGAATGCAGCAACTCCTTCAAGAATCACCAGGAACGGCAGCAGGAAGAACGCCAAGCGGCCGGAACGAGCTGGACGGACAACGGCCTCGTCTTCACCACCACGAAGGGCAAGCCACTCGACCCCACCGACCACCCACCGCTTCCGCCGCCTCCTCCACAGCGCGGAACTCCGGACGACCCGCTTCCACGACCTCCGGCACTCGCCTGCGCCCCTGCTCCTGGAACAGGGCGTCGATCTCGTCGTCATCAAGGAACTCCTCGGCCACGCCCACATCGGCGTCATCGTCGGCGTCTACGCCCACGTACGACTCCGCCTCCAGCGCCAAGCCATCGACACCCTCGGCACCATCCTCGGCCTGGCCGACGCCCCGGACGGCCCGCCTACCGCAGCCGTCGTCCGCTGACGTTGTCGTCAGCGTTGCCGTCAAACGACCGCAGAGGCCCCGCTGGAACACTCCAGCGGGGCCTCTGCATTTCATTCTTCATTCTCTCCGAGACAGGCGGCCTACTCCGGAGGAATTCGCTGAATAACTGGATTCGCAGACAATCCGGGAATTTCAGTGATCAGCCGAGAATGCGCCGCTCTCAGGAAAATGAGAATCTCTCGTACGAGTTCCTCGCGACCCACGGACGCCTGCACTGGACGCTTCGATGAGCTCACTGCGATGAGATCACCATCCTGGCGCAGGCGAATAACCTCATCGCTTTCCGTAAATCCAAACGCGGCATCCTCGCCCAACGAGATTCGCTTCGCCGCACCCGAAAGGGACAAGGCCAGGTCGACGAGCGTCACAAATCTCTTCCTTGAGACGACCTCGGTGCCATCAACCGCCAGTTCGAAGTTCACCCCGAAGTACTTGTAACGGAGGTCCATCTCCGTGGCAGCAGCAGGATCGCCCTGCTTGGCGGCGTCCCAGGTCCTAATCCAGGCTGAACCCGGCTCCGGGAGATGGAAGGAGAGATGAATCACGTTTTTCCTCACTTGCTGCACACCTAGTACGGAAACGCCGTTACGACCTTTCCGTCGTTAACGATTACGCGGACGCCAGTTAGCTCGCCGCCGCCATTTGCCGAACCAGCCCTCCCGACAGGGGTTCCGAAATCCCACTCGTAGATCTGGCCAGGGCGCGATGCACCTGTAACAGGATCCGGAGTATTGGGCTTAGGTGTTCCGCGGTTGATTGTGTCGGCTATTCGTCGGCGAACATGCTTCGCCTTGCCGGTAAAGATTCCAGCCGCGTCGTCGACCAGTCCACCTCCGGGCCGGTGACGGTCAACGATGTGCTGCCAGTCTCCATTATCCAGAGCTGCGGTTCCGCACAAGCCATTCGAGTTATGCACCAGTACCGGCGTGGTCCCCGCCAGCACATAGTACGTGTGCAGGCCCTCGATGGTGAGGTTATAGGTGCGCTGGTGGTCCAGGTACTGACGGGTGGCGGTCACGGCGACAGTGCGGTCGTCGTCCGTGCGTAGGGTCGTGCCGAGCTTGAGGTCTCCAGCCTTGACCCAGGCCTTCTGGTCGACCGACCAGAAGGGATGCTCGTAGGTGGCGGTCAGCTTTTCGGGGCCATCAGGCGTGGCGATGGTGAGTTCGGTGAACTGCTTGTCGTCGTCCGTGACGATGGCCGCGGTGACTTCACGTTCGCTGGTCTCGCCGGTTTCCGGGTCAGCGGCCAGGACCTTGTCGCCGAGTTCGACATCCTCGATCTTCTTGGTTGAGCCGTCGGCCATGAGGACGCCGGTACCGGCCAGGAAGCACTTGCAGCCGGAAGGCGTGCCCTTCCGTGCCTTGCCTGTTGCTTCCTCTCCCTTTTCCGCTTTCTTGAGGCCCTTAGCTATTTTCTCGAGTGGTTTGAGGATCTTTCCCCACGGGAGAAGATCCATTCCCGTCTCGGCGCATTCGACGGTGACCCCGGGGTGTGACCCGCAGGTTTTCCACGAGTTGAAGTCGGGAGTGAACAGATCCTTGCCCGTGTCCAGCGCGTTACCGAGGAACTCCTTCGAGGCGGGGTTGCCACGGTCCAGGAACTTGAACGGATTGAAGGGGAGGGAAGCTCCTGTCTGGACCATCCGGCCGCTTCCACCGCCGGTGTACAGGGCGTTGCTCGTCGACCCGCCACCGCCCCAGTAGCCGCCACCGATGTTCCTGCCGCCTCCGCCTCCGCCGCCGAAGCTGCTGCTGGCATTACTATCCGAGCGGAGGTATGAGACAGCTCTCTTGGCCAGCTTATTGATTGCCTTACCGATACCACCGAAGATGCCGGAGATCGAGAACTTGCCCGATGGGTCGGCATACACCAGAGGGCTGTTGTTGCCGTAGGCGTAGCCGTTCATCTGCTGGGGGTCCGTCAGGTCCATGACGGGGTCGACAGAGATGAAGCGGCCTGTGGCGGGGTCGTATTCGCGGGCACCGAGGTGGATCAGGCCTGTGGAGGCTGTGTCGTCGGTGCCGCCGACAAAGGTCTTCGTACCGGGCCAGGATGTGGGCTTTTCGCCGCGCGGTCCGCCGAAGGGCAGCGTGCGACGCTGGGTCGACTTCAAGTCCGCTGCAGCGATGGAGAGCTGGCCCGTTCCCTGGTGGTCGGCGGTGGTGAACGTGACCGTGCCGTCGTCCGCGGTGACGGCTTCGTGGCCGCCGCCCAGGGGGGTGTAGCGGGTGGCCTTGGCCTTCGAGGCGCCCTTGGGGAGGGTGATTTCGGTGTGGCCGAGGTAGAGGGTGGTCTCCATCGGAGTCCGGGCGATCAGGCGGTTGCCGTCGGTGTCGTAGAGGTACTCGGTGGTCTTGGTCTTGGCCTTGCCGTTCCCACTGGCGTCCGGTTCCGTGACCTTGGCCAGGTGGCCTTCGGCGTCCCAGCTCAGCTTCTGGGTGTCACCGCGCAGGGTGCGGGTGGTGGTGTTGCCGGTCGCGTCGTAGCCGTAAGAGTCCTTGGCCGCGGTTCCGCCGGGCTCCTGAGTGGTGACCGAGGTCAAGGTGTGCGGCTGTGGGGCGCCCGGCTTGGGGTACTCGTAGGTGCGCTTGACGGCCTTGGCGTTCTCGTCGGTCGCGCCGCTGGTGTCGTGGAGGGCTTCGGTGAGGCGGTTACCTGCCTTGTCGTAGGTGTAGGAGTGCCAGTACGGGGCCGGGCCGCCGATCTTGTCACCGGTCGGGGTGTTGGTGCAGGTCTTGTCGCCCTGGGCCCACGCCTCGGTCAGGCGGCGCAGGTAGTCGTAGTTGAAGCACTGGGTGTCGGTGCCGGTGCGGGACACATCTGAGACGGACAGGACGTTGCCCGCCTCGTCGTAGCGGTAGGTGTCGTGCTGGTCGACACCCGGCTGGTCCTCGCGGTCGACGCGGGAGGTGGCCAGGCGCTGCGTGCCCCACTCGTAGGTGTTGGTGGCCCAGGTCTTCTTTCCGTCGGTGGCACCCAGCGTGTACTGGAGAGGCTTGCCCGTCAGCGAGTAGCTGGTGTCGGCCTTGAAACCGTCGCCCAGGACAGACTGGGGACGCAGGGTCTCCTTGTCATAGGTGGTGTTGTAGCTGCCACCGGGCAGGGATCCCGCCTTGGAGTAGCTCACGCCTCCGACGAGACCGGAGGTCAGATACTGGGTGCCGGTCTGGTAGGTGCCGGCCAGGGCACCCTCCTTCTCCGGGATCACCACGGCGGTCTTCATCGGCCGGTAGAGGGAGTCGAGCATGGTGACCTTGGACGTGTACGCCGCCCCGTCCACGTAGCGCGTGGACTCGGTCAGCTGGCCCTTGGCCCCGTGGATGGTGTCGTAGACCCACTTCGCGCGCAGCTCGCCGGTGGGGCTGCCCTCACGGAGCTCGGTCTTGCGGCCGAGGTTGTCATAGACGTGGGCCAGGACGGTCTCGCGGGCGTCCTCGGTCGTGGTGACTTGGCCGCGGTCGTCGTACGTGGTGGTCGTCCTGCCCTTGTCCGGGTCGTCAGCACTTGTCTGACGGCCCAGTTGGTCATATCCGTATGACCAGGTGTTACCGGCCGGATCCGTCACCTTCGCCAGTTCGCCGCGCGGCGTGTACGTGTACTTCGTGGTGTCGAAGTCCGCGCTGGCACTGCGCTTGTGCAGATGGCGCAGCTCCGTGGTGAGGCCGCGGGCGTCATTGAGAGTCGTGGTAGCCGTGTCGCCCTCGGGAGGGAGGACCGTAGTGCGGTCGCCGCCGTAGAGGGTCTTGCTGGTGCTCAGGACCTTGCCGCCATCGCCGTTTCCGGCGATCTGCTGCTCCTGGACCGGGCGGCCCAGGCCGTCGTAGGCGGTGCGGGTCTGGGACTCGACGCTCAGCGCGTTGTCCGGCTTGAACAGGTCGCGGTTCGGGTTGCCCTCGGTGTAGTAGGGGGCGAATGTCTTGGTGGCCAGGCCGCGTGCGTCGTAGAAGGTGTCGGTGAGGATGCGGCCGCCGTCCGGGCCGACCGCCTGAGTCTGGCGCTGACGCAGGAACCCGTCGTACAGCGTGTAGGAGGGGATCTGGCCGCCGTTGTTGTTCAGGGTCTGGGTGCGGACCGCGACAGGCTTGCCTTCGTCGACGAAGTACGTGAACTCGTAGCTCGGGGTCTGGCTGGCGCGGCGGTCGGGCAGCCACACCTTGGCCGAGCGGCCGAGCGCGTCGTAGGTCAACTGGGTGCGCTTGCCGTTGGTGTCCACCTTGGCCGCCTGCTGGCCACGCAGCGGCTCCAGTTCGGTGACGGCGGTCATTGCCGAGTCGGGGTCGGCTGCCTTTGCCGGAGGCGTCGTCTCCGTCATCTTGGCCGGGAAGCCAGAGGTGGGGGTATACGCCGTGGTAGTGGTACGCCCGTCCTTGCGCAGGCTGCGGACCGG
This sequence comes from Streptomyces sp. NPDC058308, assembly GCF_042880275.1. Lineage (NCBI taxonomy): Bacteria > Bacillati > Actinomycetota > Actinomycetes > Kitasatosporales > Streptomycetaceae > Streptomyces > Streptomyces sp. NPDC058308. The sequence goes on along the minus strand of NZ_JBHVZA010000001.1, from coordinate 501,454 downwards.
GTCGCCACTGCCGGTGACCGTGACGTCGGCCGTGAGGTCAGTGGTGGTCAGCTGGCGGCCGTAGTCGTCGAAGGTCGCGCCGGACTCCAGGTAGGTGGCCTTGGAACCGTCGTGCTTCTTCAGCGTGGCGGTCGCCGTGGCGTCGCCCTTGGTGGGGGCGTCACCATAGGTACCGCCGTCGTAGGCGGTGCGCACGTCGGAGACCACGGCCTTTGCACGGTCCGGTGTGTCAGCGCACGCGTCTGCGACCGTCTCCACGCGCGACGGCAGCATCAGGATGTTCTTGTCGGTATTGGTGGCGTATGTGGTGCGGGTGCACTGGTTGTCGGACGCCGTGGCGCTGTCACCGCGGTCGTCGACCTGCACGGGGCGTCCCGCGACGGTGTCGTACTCCGTCGACACGGACGTGGTCCGCCAGTCCTTGCCTGCACCGTCGTCCAGCGAGGTCCAGGTCTTGCTGTGGGAGACACCGGTGAAATTGGCGGTCACCGTGCCCCAGTCACGCACCTTCTTCGCCGTCTGATGGTGCCAGGGACGGTTGACCGTCTTGGACAGCACCTTGCCGCCCGGACCGGAGTAGGCGACGGTCTTGTACTCAACGCCTTGAGCGGACTCGTGATCGGTGATCGGGTCGCCCTCGTCGTCGCCGAGCGCAACGTCGACGGACCTCGTGCCGCCGGAGGGGTCCTTGCGGTCGCCGTCCATACCGCGCAGGAAGTAGGAATCCTGCTGGGACTTCAGCGCGTCGCCGCCGCCTTGGCCGCCGGTCTTCACGCGGACGTGACCGTAGCCGCGCCACTGGGACCAGGTCTTGAACTTCTTCTTCGTCAGACCGTCGTCATCGTCGTAGTGCCAGGCCGCGTCGCTCAGGTAGTCGTACGTCGTGACGGCGTCGGGTGCGCCGCCGGTGCGGTCGGTAGTGGTCGTGGAGGTAACCACGTACTTGTTGAACCACTGCTTCTCGGGGTCGTCCTCAGAGTCTCCGCCGATGTACTGGGGGAAGCAGCGTGTGGTGTTGGACTGTGGGGTGGGCAGTGCGTCCCACTTGCACGCCGGGGCCGAGTAGTTGACGTCGACCTGGCCACCGGATTCGTCAGCGATCGTGGCCAGGCGGTCCTTGATGAACGGGGCGTACCCGTCGCCTGTCTTGTCCAGGCGGTTTTCGAGCTGGGTATAGGAGAAGCTGGTCCGCGGCAGCGTCACCGCGGGCTCGGCGGTGTGGCCGGTGCGCTCGACGGAACCGAGCAGCAGCTGGTAGTCGACGTCCGCCTTGCCCCAGCGATGGCGCAGCTTCCAGGAGTCGACCTTGCTGTACGTGTCACCCTTGAGGACCTGGGTGGTCACGCCCGTTAGGCGCTTGCGGGTGAAGAAGGACGGGGCCAGGCGGCCCTTGTCGCACTTGCTGCCTGCCTTGCAGTTCAGGTCCCACGGCGTGTCGTACCAGTAGAAGGCGTCCTTCTCGATGTCCTTGCAGTCCGTCTTGCTGTCGACGATGCACCGCTCCGACGTGGTGAAGTCAACCTTGGCCAATGGCTTGCCGCCGTACATGGAGGAGGACTTCAGGCCGTACTCAATGCGCTCCAGCGAGCCGCCGCGCGTGTAGGGGGTGTCATCTTCGGCCTTCAGGTTGCGGCCGTAGGAGTTCTTCTCCTGGTCGTAGTAGTAAGCGATGGCGTTGCCGCGCGGGTCGACGACGTAGTCGAGGTTCCAGCGCCATGCCTGCTGGCACCAGGAATCGGCGAACGAGTCCTTGTGGCAGGGCTCACCGCTGTTGTTGCCGAAGACCGGCACCGTCCACGTGGAGTTGGTGGTGGCCTTGCCGTCCTTCCAGCCCGGGAGACGGTGGTAGCCGAAGTAGTAGCGCACGCCTTGGGGATCGGTCAGACGCCAGTACTCGCCGTCGTTGTCCCCGTTGTCGCGGCTGGTGGACGTGAGCTTCTTGATGCGGCTGCCGTCGTCCTGCTGGAACTTGAACTCGTCCCCGGCCGGGACGAGTTCTCCGCCCTTTCCGTTGAACGTGATGAACGCGTTGTCGTAGTCCCAGCACTGGTCGCCGGGCTTGTTGCCCTCGGAGTTCTTCTGCCCGTCGTCGGCGCACCCCTTGTAGCGGCGCTCGATGTAGCCGGGCCACAGATCGAAGCCGTCACCGACCCAGGAGCCCTGGTTGTTCGTGTTGCCCGTGCGTCCGTCCATCGAGCCCGAGGAGTACGACAGGCCCACATTGGGCTTCAGCTCACCCGGTACCTCCGGTACCGGCATGTCGTACGACCAGGAGAAGTCACCGGTACGCAGATCCGTGTCCCACTTCGCCGACGGAGACAGCGAGGTCGCCTTGTAGTCGCTGTTCTTCCCCCCTTCCTCAGCGACCGCTGCCAGCACGGTCGGACCGGAGGCGCGCAGGGTGACCGCGTTCGCGGTCAGGGTCTGCTTCTCGGTGTCGTTGACCGTGCGGACCGGCTTGGCGGTACGGCACTTGTCCTTCGAGGGGACTTCGAGGGCGCAGCTGGGCAGCTCGACCAGGGTGAGGCGGGAGGCATAGTCACCGCCGAAGGCCTCCGCGAAGCTGGAGTAGTCGACCTTCGCCTGGACCCTGCCAGCCTTGTCGGCCTTGCGCTGACCGGATTCGAGGGTGAACAGCAGGCCCTTCACTCCTGCTCGTTCGGCGGTCTTCCGGCTCAACACGCGGGCCTCGACGCCACCGCGCGCGGCGGAATCGGGCTTCGCGGCGCTACGGCGTGCGGAGCGGGCAGCAGCATCCTTCGGAGCACCGACGGACAAGGGCAGATCCTTGACCTGCTTCGGTGCACCAGCGGCCTTTGGTGCGGCATTCGGCACGGTCACCACGGCTGAGCCGGGGCGCGGCCAGGTGGCCTTCGGCTTCCGCGAAGGCGTCGCCGGCCCGTGGTCCGACGTGCGCGGCTCCATCTTGGCGCCGTCGCGGCCCTTGACAGGCCTCTCCGCAGAGGGAAGTCCGGGCCGTCCGCCGCTGTCAGCGGTCGCGGACGAAGTGGTGGCTGCTTGCAGCAGCGTGCCCACCATCACGGCGGACACCGCCACTGCCACTCTTCGCCGTAGCCTCTTGTAGCCACGACGTGGTCTGGATATGCGGCCGTTCATTGCGTGAATCAGATCCCTTGTATGCCGCCCGTAGAGCGGCAGGCCTGACTGCCCGCCGGATGGGGGGGCAGTGTCGGTGACTGTGACTGGATACGGAAATGGCGTGCGGGCGTGCGGGCGGTGGGACCCCGCATGCGGGGCCCCACCGCGCGAGCGGTCAGCTCAGCTGTCCGTGGGGACCTCAGTTGGGATGTCGGTCCAGCGGCTGGCCAGTCGCTCGATCTGCGCGTCGGACAGGGCACCCTGGAAGGTCCACACGTCGTCGACGGCTCCCGGGAAGTACTCGCCCCATGCGCCGTCGTTCTTGGTGCGGCCGACCTGGAGGGACTTGGTCGCCTTGAAGGCCAGCGTGTCCTGCGACCAGGAGACCAGGTCCTGGCAGCGGGATTCGTCTGCCTCGCCGTCGCCGTCGGCATCGCCGCACGCGACTTCCTGCAGCGCCCCGTTCACGTACAGGCTCGCTTGCTTGGAGAACCCGTCATAGGCGACCGCCAGGTGATTCCACTCCCGCGCGTCGGTGAACTCGGTGTTGGCGATGCTCTCGACCGAGGCGTTGGAACCGTCCTTGTCCGGGATGGCCAGCTCCCACCGCCCCAGCCCCTCGGGGTCCTTCTTGTCGGGCACGAACCGCACGGTGAAGGCGCTCTGCTGGTTGCCTTCGGCACTGACGAGGGCGACCTCGCGCTTGGGCAGCGCGGCTGCCTTGGCCCAGGCGGTCACGGTGTAGCTGGTGCTGGTGCCCACCGGCACGCCGCTGGTGGCCGCGTACCCGTTGGTGCCGTTCAGCTCCAGACCGTGATCGTCGACCATGCCTTCACCGGCCCTGGCGCCGCCGTGGAGATTCATCGGCTGCTCTTCGTCGGAGGAGTCCGGTGTGGTTGCCGGGCTCGTGCCACTGACGGTCTCGAAGTTCCAGCGGCCCCTGACCAGCGGGCGCTGCTTGAACATCTGCCGCACTTCCTCCGCCGAAACCGGCCGGTCCAGCAGCCGCACGTCATCGATGGTGCCGGGGAAGTGGTTCTTGACCTGCCCTTCGTAGGAACCGGCTCCGATGTACATGGACTGGTCGGCGTAGAACGCCCCGGCCAGTTTGGTCGTGCCGGCCTCGGCTCCGTTGACGTACAGGGTCAGGGTCTTGGCGACGGTGTCGTGGACGCCCACCAGGTGCGCCCACTCACCGACGTGCGCCGTGTCCTCTTCGGGCTGCGTGGCTCGGATGGGCTTGGCGTCGGCGGCATCGGAGGAGTACTGGTTGACCGCCCACCGGTTGTAGGCGGAGGAGTAGTACAGCTCGAAACCGGGAGCCTTCTTGCCTGCCTGGGCGGCGATGATCGCGGCTCCGTCCGGCTTCTTGCTGAGCTTGGCCCAGGCCGAGACGGTGAAGCTGCGTGAGGTGTTCACATGCGGTCCACTGCTCCGGCCGATCCGGGCGTAGCCGTCGTTGCCGTCGAACTTGGCCGCCTTGCCGGACACACCCCGCATACCGGTGGTGACACCGCCCTGGTACGTGGCGGGGAGGACACCTCCGTGTCCGGTGATTTCCCTGGCGTCGGCTTCTTCGTCCAGGTCGAAGGCTGCTACCGCAGGACGGCCGGGGTCACCTGCGCTCTCGTGTGCGCGCAGCTTGTCGACCTCGTCCTGCGCGAGCGGCTTGTCGAAGAGCTGCACCTCGTCGATCGCACCCGGGAAGAAGGCCGCTGGTGCTCCGTTGTAGGAGCCCGCCCCCAGCTGGAGGCCCCGGCGGGCCTCCCACGGATCGGCGTACGGAGCCTCGCCGACGAGCTTGCCGTTGACGTACAGCTCCAGGACGTCACGCACCGAGTCGTAGGAGCCCACCAGATGGGTCCACTTGTCCGTGTTCACGCCGCCGGGCTTGTCCGCCATGACCCGCGCGATGCCCGCGTCCTTGGTGTCGGACTTGTACTGGTTGAACGCCCACCGGTCGTACGTCTTGGTGTAGTACAGCTCGAACCCAGGGCTGTGATTGCCCGGCTGCGTGGCGATCACCGCGGCGCCGTCGGGCATCTTCGACAGCTTCGCCCAAGCCGAGATAGCGAAGCCACGGCTGGTGTCGACGACCGGCACGTCGGTTGCGGCGTAACCGTCGCTGCCGTTGAAAGAGACCGCCGAGCCACGCACACCGGGTGCACCCGGCGCGACCCCACCGTGCATCTGCACGGTGCGCGGCGGCGTCGATCCCTTGGCCTCCGTGGCCCCCTTGGGCTCGTCCAACTGCCAGGACGCGCGGTCGGGCTGTCCTGCCTTGACCCGGAACTGATAGGTGCGGATCTCGCTGCCGTTCCCCGCGGCATCGAAGGACTGGGCCGTGATGAAGTTCAGCCCCGGCTTACCGGGAAGCACCGACGCCGTCTTCGCGTCGCCACCAGCCGTTGTGATCTTGTTCTTCGAACTGGGGTCAGTGTTGATGCCGTACCGGTAGGACGTCACGTCCTTCTCGGCAGCCTTCAGCTCGAACGACCCGTACTTGCCCACCCCGTCGTACCACGGGTCGTCCGGATTCTCCGGATCGGAGGCCGGATACTCGCCCGAGCTCACCGTCGGCGCCCTGGGAACCTTGGTGTCGTACACGAAATAGCAGCCCGTCGGGTCTCCCGCGTACGACCACGGCGAGTACTGCGCGCCGTCATAGACCCGTGCATACCAGTTGACCTGCTTGTTTTCCGGTATCGACTTGGGCAGGCCGATAGAGAAGTCGGAGCCGGACGACTTGGCAGACGTGCGGTCGGGCTTCCAGGTGCCAGTCTTGCCGTTACCCGCGTCCCACTTGGCCTGGAACTGGACCGACACCTTGTCCTTGTCCGGGTCAGTCACGTTGTTCGCGCGAATCGGCCCCAGCGAGCGCACACGTGCAGCCTTGTCAGGCCTCTTGCACACGCCGCCGTACGTCATGGTCAGCTGGGACATCTTCAGCTGGGCCGGCGGGCGGTTGTACTTCACGCGCAGGAACGCCTTGTCCGAGAACCGCTTCCAGGCGTACGCATCGGACTCGCTGCCCGCTCGCAGGCCGAACGTCATCGTCGACGCCTTGCCGTCTGCCGCGTCCTGCACGGCCGACTTGACCGAGAACTCGGCGTCCTTGGCCGAACAGCCGTCAAATCCGTAGGCGAAGGACTTCGACGACAGCTTCTTCTTCCAGAATCCGGAGGCGTTCTGCGAGTTCCACGTCGTGGACGAGGAGATGTCCTTGGTCTGCCACAACTCCACAGAGCGGTCCGAGCAGGATGCCGACCAGGTGTTCTTCACCACGAACTCAGCCGACAGGATCGACTTGCCGGCGAACTTCGACACCGGAATACGGTAGAACAGCCGCTTGGTGTCAAGAGGCTTGCAGTAGTACCAGTTGCAGTACCCCATGCCCGCATTGTTCTCGCCGTTGAACTTCCACTGCGGCGAGGACTCCCAGTACTTCGAGGCCATCGTCCAAGCCGAAGCGCGCGGCGAGTACCACTGTGGGTCGATGAACACCGGATACTGCGTGTTCTTGCCCTTCAGTACATCCTGGTCAGGGGTGAGCACCAATTCCTTGCCGCTGTCCGGGACCTCCACGCCGACTGGGGCGAGCTTTCCGGACTCGGTAGAGACACGCTCCTGTTCCGTCTTCGGCGATGTGTCGCCGTCTGCCCTCTCGGGTGCGGCACGGCGCAGACGCGCGGTACCCCCAGCAGATGTGCCGTCGGTACCGGTGCTGGAGTCCCACATCATCGGCGCGGGAGCCTCGAACACCGTGCCCTTGGCGCCCTGGTCGGCCGCCTCCACGCCGCCCTCGGCGGTCTCCCTGACATCCATGCCGTCAGCGGCAAGCTTCAGCCTCAGCTCGGCCAGCTCCGAACTGGAAGCAGCCTTGGCCGACTTGACTACCAGCAGCTGGGTGAAGCCATCCTCCTGAGCCCCCATTCGCAGGTCTACGTCCGGCAGCACGTCCTTATACGTGGCCTTGTTCCCGTCGAGTGTGGGCTCGGGCAACTTCCCTCGCCAGGAGAGAGTCAACTCGCGGCCCGCCTTCGTCATCCGCACCAGTGGCGCATCCCCGCCGCCAGAAAACGCCAGGCCGACCGTTGTCGCCTTCGGTGCTACCGCGCCGTCCGTGGTCTTCACAAGGTCGGTGTCGACAGGCTTCCAGCCCTCGCCCACCCGAGCCCGCACGGGACGCAGATACTCCCGGGCCTCCAGATTCCCGTCAGCCGTCGCAAATACATCGCTGGCCTCACCACGCAGGGAGGTCACTTCGACCGGCTCGCCAGTGCGTTTGGCCTCGCTCTGCGCAGCCTCTGCGGTCGGTGCTCCGTCAGATGCTGCCGCCCTTGTTGCCTTTGGCGCTGTTCCGGCTCGCGGAGCCGGCTCTGCCTGTGCGGCCGGTGCGACACCCGCCAGCAGCGCCCCGGTCACCAGCCCTGCCAACGTCCCTGCAACTCCGCGCGAGCGCACGCGTCTCCACATACTCGACCTGTCTCATACATAAAGATGAAGATTCCCTTAATGGGTAATCAGACGAGGACTGTATGCAGTCGCCACGTAAAGATCGACAAGGCAAACCAGGCATAGGGGACTCGTCGGGCGATCCTGATGTGCCGTTAGTCATGGTTGCCCCTGATTTGGCGCCGACTTCATAACATTCACAAATCGTAATAATGTTGAATAATGGTGCAAGGCCTGTCGCCGGCGCGGCGTCGGTTTCTGCCGCGCCATCGAGGTCACTGCTGGCGTGCACGCAGCGACGCTGCCCTGGTGCCCGTCGTCGGCACCACGCGCACTAGAGGTTTGCGTGCCCAGGCGCCGTAGGCCGAGAGGCTTCGATCGGCAATCGAGACTGAGTCGACACTGCTCCTCGTAGCTGGTTTCCTCCTCTCCCCGTAACGTGGCACAGCATGAAGATCCTCATCAGCGCCGACATGGAGGGCGCGACGGGAGTGACCTGGCCGGCCGACGTGCTGCCCGGCACCCCGCAGTGGGAGCGGTGCCGGGCGATGTTCACTTCGGACGTCAACGCCGCCGTGCTCGGCTTCTTCGACGGCGGCGCCGACGAGGTACTCGTCAACGAAGCGCACTGGACCATGCGCAATCTGCTCCTGGAGCAGCTGGACGAGCGGACCGAGATGCTCACCGGCCGGCACAAGTCGCTCTCCATGGTGGAGGGCGTGCAGCACGGCGACGTGGACGGCATCGCGTTCATCGGTTACCACGCGGGCGCCGGCATGGAGGGCGTCCTCGCGCACACCTACCTCGCCAATCAGATCACCGGCGTCTGGATCAACGGCGTACGGGCCAGCGAGGGGCTGCTCAACTCGCACGTGGTCGCGGAGTACGGCGTGCCCGTGGTGCTCGTCACCGGTGACGACCTCGCCTGCGAGGACGCCCTCGGGTACGCGCCGGGCGCCCTGAAGGTCGCCGTCAAGGACCACGTCTCGCGGTACGCCGCGGTCTGCCGCACCCCGGCCCGCACGGCCGCCGACATCCGCGCCGCGGCCAAGGACGCCGCGGCGCTCGCCGTGCGTCACGAACCGGTGGTGGGCGGCCCGTTCACCGTGGAAGTCGAGTTCGACGCCGAGCACCTGTCCATGGCCGCGACGGTCGTACCCGGTGTGCGCCGTACGGGGGAGCGCAAGGTCGCCTACGACAGCGAGACCATGTACGAGGGAATCCGTACCTTCAAGGCGGTTACGACGATCGCCTCTGCCGCCGTGGAGGAACAGTATGGGTGACCAGTGCGGGACCAGGATCCGGGAGCGGGGCACGGAGACCGAGGGGGCGGTGGACGACGACCACGTCGACGCGCGGGCGCTCGACGAGGTCGTGACGTTCACCTCCGAGCTGATCCGCATCGACACCACCAACCGCGGCGGCGGCGACTGCCGGGAGCGGCCCGCCGCCGAATACGCCGCCGAACGCCTCGCCGACGCGGGCCTGGAGCCGACGCTCCTGGAACGCACCCCGGGCCGTACGAACGTCGTCGCCCGCATCGAGGGCACGGACCCGGCGGCCGACGCGCTGCTCGTCCACGGCCACCTGGACGTCGTGCCCGCCCAGGCCGCCGACTGGAGCGTCGACCCGTTCTCCGGGGAGATCCGCGACGGCATCGTGTGGGGCCGCGGCGCGATCGACATGAAGAACATGGACGCGATGATCCTGTCGGTCGTACGGAACTGGGCGCGCGCCGGAGTGCGGCCGCGGCGCGACCTCGTGATCGCCTTCACCGCCGACGAGGAGGCCAGCGCCGCCGACGGCTCCGGGTTCCTCACCGAGCGGCACGCCGGGCTCTTCGAGGGGTGCACGGAAGGCATCAGCGAGTCGGGTGCGTTCACCTTCCACGACGGGCGGGGCAATCAGCTCTACCCCATCGCGGCGGGCGAGCGCGGCACCGGCTGGCTCAAGCTCACCGCGCGCGGCAAGGCGGGCCACGGCTCCAAGGTCAACCGCGCCAACGCGGTGAGCAGGCTGGCCGGTGCCATCGCCCGCATCGGCGAGCACCGCTGGCCGGTGCGGCTCACCCCGACGGTGCGCGCCTCGCTCGTCGAACTCGCCACGCTCTACGGCCTGGAGGCCGACCCCGAGGCGCCCGGCTTCGACGTGGACGCCCTCCTGGAGAAGCTCGGCCCGACGGCCGACCTCGTCGCGCCGACGGTCCGCAACAGCGCCAACCCGACGATGCTGCAGTCGGGTTACAAGGTGAATGTGATCCCAGGTGAAGCAGTGGCGTATGTCGACGGCCGCTTTCTGCCCGGGGGCGAGGAAGAGTTCCGCAGCACGCTTGACCGGCTCACCGGCCCTGACGTCGACTGGGAGTTCCACCACCGCGAGGTGGCGCTGCAGGCGCCGGTCGACTCGCCGACGTATGCCCGGATGCGGGCGGCCGTCGAGGAGTTCGCGCCGGAGGGGCACGTCGTGCCGTACTGCATGTCGGGCGGCACGGACGCCAAGCAGTTCTCGCGGCTCGGCATCACCGGCTACGGCTTCTCGCCGCTGAGGACACCGGAGGGCTTCGACTACCAGGCGCTGTTCCACGGAGTCGACGAATGCGTCCCCGTCGACGCGCTGCACTTCGGCGTCCGCGTCCTCGACCGTTTTCTGCGTACGGCCTAGCAACAATGGGGGAAGAGAAGGACATGATGCAGACCCGGGCGTACGGATCATGGCCGTCGCCGATCGACGCCGAGCTCGCCGCCACCCACGACGGCGCTCCGGGGTACGTGGGCTTCGTCGGCGCCGAGACCTGGTGGACCGAGCCACGCCCCACCGAGGCGGGCCGGCGCGCGCTGGTGCGGCGGCTGCCCGACGGCGAGGAGCGCACGGTGCTGCCCGCGCCGTGGAACGTGCGCAGCCGTGTCATCGAGTACGGCGGCCGCCCGTGGACCGGCGCCGAGCGGCCCGGGGGCCCCCTCGTGGTCTTCGCCGACTTCGCCGACCAGCGCCTGTACGCGTACGAGCCCGACGCGCCCGGCGCCGCGCCGCGGCCCCTGACGCCGCTCTCGGACGTGGGGGGCGGGCTGCGCTGGGCGGAGCCGGTGATCCACCTGGAGCGGGGCGAAGTCTGGTGCGTCCTGGAGGAGTTCACCGGGGAGGCGCCCACCGATGTGCGGCGCGTCATCGCCGCGGTGCCGCTCGACGGGTCGGCGGCCGGGGACCGCCGGGCCGTCCGCGAACTGTCCGACGGCAGACACCGGTTCGTCACAGGGCCGCGTCTGTCGCCCGACGGCACCCGCGCCGCCTGGATCGCCTGGGACCACCCCCGCATGCCGTGGGACGGCACGGAGCTGATGCTCGCCGAGGTGGCCGACGACGGCACCTTCGGCACGGCGCGGGCCTTCGCGGGCGGCCCCGACGAATCGGTCGCCCAGGTCGAATGGGCCCACGACGGACGGCTGCTCTTCTCCAGCGACCGCACCGGCTGGTGGAACCTGTACCGGGCGGACCCGGACGCCGTCGGTGCCACGCCGCTCTGCCCGCGCCAGGAGGAGTTCGCCGGACCCCTCTGGCAGACCGGCCTGAACTGGTTCGCGCCACTGGACAGCGGGCTCGTCGCCGTCGTGCACGGCAAGGGCGCCACCGCGCTCGGCATACTCGACCCCGAGACGGGTGAGGTCGTCGACGCGGCGGGCCCCTGGACCGAGTGGTCCGCGACCGTCGCCGCGCACGGCTCCCGCGTGGTCGGCGTCGCGGCCAGCCCGCGCAGCGCGTACGAGGTCGTGGAACTGGACACCTGCACCGGCCGCGCCCGCGTCGTCGGCGCCGCCCACGACGACCCGGTGGACCCCGCGTACTACCCGGAACCGCAGATCCGCACCTTCTTCGGCCCGGCGGGACGCGAGATCCACGCGCACATCTACCCGCCGCACCACCCGGGGCACATCGCGCCCGACGACGAACTGCCGCCCTATGTGGTGTGGGCGCACGGCGGCCCCACCGGCCGCGCCCCGCTCGTGCTCGACCTGGCCATCGCCTACTTCACCTCGCGCGGCATCGGCGTCGCCGAGGTGAACTACGGCGGCTCCACGGGGTACGGGCGCGCCTACCGCAACCGGCTGCGCGAGCAGTGGGGCATCGGCGACGTCGAGGACTGCGCGGCCGTCGCCCTCGCCCTGGCCGACGAGGGCACCGCCGACCGCGCCCGGCTCGCCGTCCGCGGCGGCAGCGCGGGCGGCTGGACCACGGCCGTCTCGCTGACCAGCACGGACATCTACGCCTGCGGGACGATCATTTACCCCGTGCTCGACCTCGCCGCATTCGCCTCGGGCGAGACCCACGACTTCGAATCGCAGTACCTGGAGTCGCTGGTCGGGCCGCTCGACGAGGTCCCTGCGCGGTACGAAGAGCGCTCGCCGGTGCGCCACGCCGAGCTGGTGTCCGCGCCCTTCCTGCTGCTCCAGGGCCTCGACGACGTCGTGTGCCCGCCCGCCCAGGCGGAGCGCTTCCTCGCCCGGATGGAGGGGCGCGGCATCCCGCACGCCTACATCGCCTTCGAGGGGGAGGGGCACGGATTCCGCCGCGCCGACACCATGGCCCGCGCCCTGGAGGCCGAACTCTCCCTGTACGCCCAGGTGTTCAGGATCGACCTCGCCGCGCCTGTGCCCATTCTTGAGATAGCCAAGTGAGACCCCTCGTGCGACCCGCGCGCCTCACGCCCGGCGCGCGGGTGGCCGTCGTCGCGCCGAGCGGCCCCGTCCCCGACGACCGCCTCGAAGCGGGCCTGGACATCCTGCGCGGCTGGGACCTGGACCCGGTCGTCATGCCGCATGTGCGCGATGTCCATCCGGAGTTCCGGTACCTGGCGGGGGCGGACGCCGACCGCGCCCGTGACTTGGAAAGGGCCTGGTGCGACCCGTCCGTGGCCGCCGTGTTCTGCGCCCGGGGCGGGTACGGCGCCCAGCGCATGGCCGACCTCGTCGACTGGCCTGCGCTGCGGGCCGCGGGCCCCAAGGTGTTCCTCGGCTACAGCGACGTCACCGCACTGCACGAGGCCTTCGCCCGACGGCTCGGGATCGCCACCCTGCACGGGCCGATGACCGCCGCGGCCGACTTCCTCAAGAACGCGCGGGCCCAGGAGCACCTGCGCACGACGCTCTTCGCTCCCGAGGAGGCCCGGGTGATCCGGGCAGGGTCACCGCAGGCGGCGGTGACCGGGGGCCGGGCCCGGGGCGTCACGCTCGGCGGCTGCGTGTCGCTGCTCGCCGCCGAGCTCGGCACGCGGGCGGCGCGGGCGTCCGCGCGCGGTGGCCTGCTCTTCCTGGAGGACACCGGCGAGGAGGCCTACCGCCTTGACCGGATCCTCACCCAGCTCCTGCGCGCCGGCTGGCTGGACGGCGTGGCGGGGATCGCGCTGGGCTCGTGGGAGGCGTGCGGGCCCCGCGACGAGCTGCGGGCGCTCTTCGCGGACCGGCTCGGTGGCCTCGGCGTGCCGGTGGCCGATGAGTTCGGGTTCGGGCACTGCGAGGGCGCGCTGACGGTTCCGTTCGGCGTGTCGGGCGAACTGGACGCGGACGAGGGGACGCTGACGCTGGACGAGCCGGCACTGGCGTAGGGGCACTTTCCCGAAACTCCCGACAGAAACCGCTGTCACGGTCGTTGACCTCTACATGACACGTGTCACACCATGGCGTGGCAGGCTCTTACCGGTCAGTAGTCGCCGGTCGTCGGCCGTCCTCAGCGTGGAGGTCCCCCTTGTCCCGTCGCCGTGCCCTGACCCTCGCCACCGCGGCGGCGCTCGCCGCGCCGCTCGCGATCGGCGGGCCCGCCCCGGCGGGCGCGACGGGCCAGTACACCGTCACCGCCCTGAAGTTCACCGTCCAGGCGGGCGGCCGGAGCTGCACCGTCGACGCCGACCTGTACCGGCCCGCGGGCGTGGACGCCGGGCACCCCGCGCCCGCCGTGCTCGCCACCAACGGCTTCGGCGGCAGCAAGTCCGACGGGGGCACCGCCGCGATCGGCAAGGCCTTCGCCGGGCGCGGCTACGTCTCGCTCGTCTACTCCGGCCTCGGCTTCGGCAAGTCCGGATGTCTGATCTCCCTCGACGACCCCGGGATCGACGGCAGGGCGGCCGCCGGGCTCGTCGACTTCCTCGGCGGCACCCGGGCCGCCGACGACGGCACCACGGCGGACTACGTCACCGCCGACGCCGAGGGCGACCCGCGCGTCGGCATGATCGGCGGCTCGTACGGCGGCGCCGTGCAGCTGGCCACCGCCGCCGTGGACCACCGCGTCGACGCCCTCGTGCCGATGATCACCTGGAACGACCTCGCGTACTCCCTCGACCCGAACAACACGGCCGACCGCAGCGTCCCCGGCGCCGCCAAGTGGCAGTGGATGAACGGCTTCTACCTGATCGGCGAGGGCCAGCCGCTGCTCGTACCCAACCTGGACCCCTCCCGTATCAACAGACTCGGCTGCCTGCACTTCGTCACCAAGGCCTGCGAGACGATCCGCACCCTCAACTCCGGCCGCTACCCGGCGGACAAGACGGAGGCCCTCCAGACGTTCGCGCGCGGCGTCTCCCCGGTGTCCTACCTGAGCAAGGTTAAGGCGCCGACGCTCCTCGTGCAGGGCCAGGCCGACAGCCTCTTCAACCTCAACGAGGCCGAAGCGACGTACCGGACGCTCAAGGACCAGGGCACCACGGCCAAGATGATCTGGCAGGCCTGGGGCCACAGCGGCGGCGCGAACGACGCGGCCTCCGGCGAACTCGACCTTGCCGCAGGCAACCTGGAGACCTCCTACGTCGGCAAGCGCATCCTCGCCTGGTTCGGCCGCTACCTCCAGCAGGAGAAGAACACCGACACCGGCCCCGACTTCGCCTACTACCGCGACTGGATCGCCGACCCCGCCGCCCGGTACGCCACCGCAGCGAAGGTGCCCGCCCGCAACCGCACCCTGTACCTCTCCGGGGACGGCAAGCTCGTCGACAACCGCGGGAAGGTGGCGCGAGGCAGCCGCGAGTACCGCAACTGGCTGATCCCCACCAGCCATTCGGAGTCCTCGCTCGCCGGAATGATCGGCCTGCCCGACCCGGCGCCGCACGACACCGAGGGCACCTACCTCGACTGGACGACCGAGCCCCTCACCGACACGGTGGACGTGGTCGGCGCGCCCCGGGCGACCCTGAAGGTGATCTCGCCGAAGACCGAGCGCGTGCAGCACTCCGGCGACGCGGCCGACAAGCTCGTCCTCTTCGCCAAGCTGTACGACGTCGCCCCCGACGGGAAGAAGACCCTCGTCCACCGCCTCGTCGCGCCGGTACGGGTGCCGGACGTCACGAAGCCGTTCACGGTCTCGCTGCCCGGCATCGTGCACCGCTACGAGAAGGGCCACCGGTTGCAGTTCGTGGTGGCCGCGAGCGACGGCGCGTACGGCGGCAACAGGGGCGTCAAGCCCGTGACGGTGACCAGCGCCCCCAAGGACACCGGCGTCCTGAACCTGCCGGTCGTCCGCCCCTGAGAGCGGCTCTGACGTCACCCGTTCGGCCCACCGACCCGCCCCGGAGGGACCCCCGCCGCGCGCTCCGCTCCCCGGCTGCCCATGCTGGGGAGCGGGGGAGGCCCGCGTACCTCCGATGGAAGGGTCCACATCATGAGCCCCAACACCTCCACGGGCGGCTCCCAGGGCGGCGGCTCGGGCGGCGGGCTGATGACGCCCGGCAGGGTGGCCGTCGCCGCGGTCGCCGTCCTCACCCTCGTCTTCATCTTCGAGAACACCCGCAGCACCAAGATCCGGCTGCTCATCCCCGAGGTGACGGTGCCCCTCTGGATGGCGCTGCTCGCCACGGGTCTGATCGGAGCCCTGTGCGGGGCCTACTTCATGCGCAGGCGCAGGTGAGGGAGCGGTCGACGGGGCGTCCCGCGCGGGTGGGCGCGGCGACACCCCACGGGCCCGGAGCCCACGGCTGCGGATAGCGTGGGCGGATGCCCGATCATGCCGCCCCGCTCGCCGAAGGCCCCCACGTGGGGATACGCCCCCTCACCGGCGCGGACAGCGCCGAGTTCACCGCACGCGCGCGCGAGAGCCGGGAGCTGCACCACCCCTGGCTCTTCCCGCCGCGCACGGACGACACCTACCGCGCCTACGCCCGGCAGCTCGCCGACGACCCCGCCAGGGCCGGGTTCCTGGTGTACGAGCGGGGCAGCGGCGACATCGGCGGCTTCATCAACATCAACAACATCGTCCGTGGCGCGTTCCGCAGCGGCGCCCTCGGATACGGCGCCTTCGCCCACGCGGCCGGGCGGGGCCTGATGAGCGAGGGGCTCGGCCTCGTCCTGACGTACGCGTTCGGCGAACTGGGCCTGCACCGGCTGGAAGCCAACATCCAGCCGGGCAACGCCCCCTCGATCGCGCTGGTCCGCCGCGCCGGATTCCGCCTCGAAGGCTTCTCGCCGGACTTCCTCTTCATCGACGGGGCCTGGCGCGACCACGAACGCTGGGCGGTCACCGACGACATGGCGCGGGTGACGGACACCGGTGACGCGACGGGTTCCGGTTGATCTCCATGGCGGGTCTCTGTACGGCGGGCGGCCGTTTCGGTGCGAACTCCATTTGCGCCAAACCGTACGGGGCGGCTCCGGCGGGCAACCCGGCCCCCGAAACCTCCGTCAGCGGGTCCCACCTGCCCCGGGCGATCACCCGACAGGCGCGCCGCGCATGCGAGTTCCGC
Organism: Streptomyces sp. NPDC058308; assembly: GCF_042880275.1. Lineage (NCBI taxonomy): Bacteria > Bacillati > Actinomycetota > Actinomycetes > Kitasatosporales > Streptomycetaceae > Streptomyces > Streptomyces sp. NPDC058308. Next base: position 485,184 of record NZ_JBHVZA010000001.1, on the reverse strand, counting down.
CCCGCACCGCCCGCCCGCGCGACGACGGAGTTGAAAGCCTCGGCGTGCGTCGCCCAGGATGGGCGGCATGCGGAATATCGTGGTCGTCGACGCACCCTCCAACCTGGGCCTGCGCCCGCCCGCCCCCGGCACCGTGCCCGGCTGCCACAAACTGGCCGGCGCCCTGCGGGAGCGAGGCATCCTGCGTCGTCTCGGCGCCTTCGAGGGTGGCGTCGTCGTACCGCCGCGCTACGACCGCGGCGACTGGCAGGAGGGCGACGGCGTCTTCAACGCGGCGGCCATCGCCTCGTACACCCGTAAGCTGGCCGACCGCATCGAACACCACGTGCGCGGCGAGGACTTCGTCGTCGTGCTCGGCGGGGACTGTTCGATCCAGCTGGGCGCCGCCCTCGCGCTGCGCCGCATCGGGCGGTACGGCATCGTCTCCCTCGACGGCTCCGCCGACTTCCGCCACCCCGGCAACTCCGACGGGGTCGGCGCCGCGGGCGGCGAGGAGCTCGCCCTCGCGACCGGCCGCGGACAGGACGACCTCACCGACATCGAAGGGCTGCGGCCCTACGTGCGCGACGAGGACGTGACGCTCTTCGGGCTGCGGGACGGGGACGAGGACCGGGCGGAGTTCACCGCGCTGAAGATCGCCAACGCCACCGTCGGCGAGCTCAGGAAGTGGGGCCCCGAGAACATCGCCCGCGCCGTCACGCAGACCCTCGAAGTGCCCGAGCTCGACGGCTTCTGGGTGCATCTGGACGCGGACATCCTCGACCCCTCGGTGATGCCCGCCGTCGACAGTCCCGAGCCGGATGGCCTCTTCCCCGACGAACTCCTGGAACTACTGCGGCCGTTCGTGCGCTCGCCGCGCTGCGTCGGCCTCAACGTCACCATCTACGACCCCGATCTCGACCCCGACGGCAAGGCGGGCGACGTGTTCACCGACGTGATCGTGGAGGCCCTCACCCCGTCCTGACCGCGGGCCGGGCACTCTCGGCGGCCTTTGCACAATCCTGACCTGGGTGTGCTCTGGCCGACGCCCCGCCGAACGTGTTCCATGGTGATCGTGAAGACCACCGTGCGACGCGACGTACTGACCCTGCCCGCTGCCGAGCCGGGGCCCGAGAACCCGCTGCCGCCGCTCCTTCCGCTGCGGGCGACGCACGTCCTCGAGGAGCGCGCGAAGGACGGGCTGCCGCGCGACATGGCACGCCAACTCGGGTACGAGCCGCTGAGTTCACCGCTGCCCACCCGGGTCCTCGACGCGTACGGGCGGACGCGCACCGAGACGGCGCTCGACGTGCTCGTCGTCGAGAACGACCTGCTGCGCGCCACCGTCCTGCCCGGGTACGGCGGCCGCGTCCACTCGCTCCTGCACAAGCCGACAGGGCGCGAACTCCTCTACACGAACCCCGTGTTGCAGCCCGCCGCCTTCGCGCTCAACGGCGCCTGGTGCTCCGGCGGCATCGAGTGGAACATCGGCGCCACCGGCCACACCACCCTGTCCTGTGCCCCCGTGCACGCGGCGCGGGTACGGGCGCCCGACGGCGGCGAGATGCTGCGCCTGTGGGAGTGGGAGCGGCTGCGCGACCTGCCCTTCCAGGTGGACCTGTGGCTGCCGGAGGACTCCGACTTCCTGCACGTCGGCGTCCGCGTCCGCAACCCGCACCAGAGGCCCGCACCCGTCTACTGGTGGTCGAACATGGCCGTGCCCGACGCGCGCAGGGTGCTCGCCCCGGCCGACGAGGCCTGGCAGTTCGCGTACACCGGCGCGCTGCGGAAGGTGCCGGTTCCGGAGTTCGAGGGCGTGGACCGCACCTACCCGCGACGCAGCGAGTACCCGGCCGACTACTTCTACGACGTGCCCGACGGCGCCCGGCGCTGGATCGCCGCGCTCGACGACGCCGGGCACGGCCTCGTCCAGACCTCCACGGACCTGCCGCGCGGCCGCAAGCTCTTCGTCTGGGGCACGGGGTCCGGCGGCCGGCGCTGGCAGGAGTGGCTCACCGAACCCGGCACCGGCGGCTACGCCGAGATCCAGTCGGGCCTCGCCCGCACCCAGCTGGAGCATGTACGCCTGGACGCCGAGGCCGAGTTCAGCTGGCTGGAGTCGTACGGGCCGCTGTCCGCGCCCGCGGACCGGGTGCACGGCGACTGGGCGGGCGCCCGCGAGGAGGTGGCGGCGCGCCTCGCCGACGCGCTGCCGCGGGAGTCGGTCGACGCCGCGTACGGGGCGTGGCTGGCCTGCGCCGACCACGAACCCGGCGAGGTGCTCGCCGTCGGCTCCGGGTGGGGCGCGCTCGAAGTCCTGCGCGGCGAGTACAAGTTGCCCGGCACGCCCTTCGCCGAGTCGACGCTCGGCCCCGAGCAGGCGCCGTGGCTTGAGCTGCTGCACACGGGCGCCGTCCCGGAGCCGCGCAAGGTCGCTCCGCCCGGGCCGACGCTGGTCGCCAGGCACTGGCGGGACATGCTGGAGACGGCGCCCGCCAGACCGCTCGCCGAGTACCACCTGGGCATCGCGCAGTGGCACGCGGGCGACCGGGCCCAGGCCGTCCGCAGCTGGGAGCGCGGCCTCGAACTGGCGCCCTCGCGCTGGCCGTTGCTGCGCTGTCTCGCCGTCGCCGACCGAGCGGAGGGCAACACCGAACGGGCCGCCGACCGGTACACGGAGGCCTTCGACGACCTGTGCCAGGAGCGGCGCGACGACGGCGCCGTCTGGACCGCGGCGACGGCCGCCCTCGGCCGCGAGGCGATCACGGCGCTGCTCGCCGCAGACCGCCCCGACGCGGCCCGCGCGGTATGGACCCGCCTCGGCGAGACCACCCGCGCCGAGGGCCGCTTCCGCCTCCTTGAAGCCCAACTCCTCTATGCAGAGGGCGATCTGGCGGCGGTGCGCGCCGTCTTCGAGTCCGGCTTCGAGGCGGCGGACCTGCGCGAGGGGGCGGAGACCCTGGGCGAATTGTGGACGGCGGCGACGGGCGAGGAGGTGCCGGAGCGGTACGACTTCCGGATGCGTCCGGCGGAGAGCTGAGCCCGGTGAAGGGGGGGCGATGGCTGCGGAGCGCGGGCGTCACACCAGTTCGCCGTCGCGTGCCACCACCCGGCCGCCGCGCACCACCAGATCCCGCTGTGGCACGTCGACGACCGCCTGCGGCAGGCCTTCACCGCGTACGAGGAGGAAGTCGGCCGGGGCGCCCGGCGTGAAGTCGGCGTGGTCGAGGCCCATGACGTCCGCGCCGCCGTGGGCGCCCACGCGGTAGCAGTCGGCAAGCTCCTCGTCGAGGCGGACGTCGGTGACCCAGCCCAGGATGTGCGTGCGGGGGAGCATGTCCGCGTTGCCGAACGGGCTCCACGCGTGACGCACGCCGTCGGAGCCGAGCCCGACGCGCACCCCGTGCTCGCGCAACTTCGCGATCGGCAGGACCAGCGGCTCGTTCGGGGCGACCGTCTGCGGGAGTGGGCCGCAGGGCGTGACCTCCTGGCGGGTTGTCGCGTTAGCGATCTTGTTCCTGGCTTTCCGCCCGGATCCGTCTTCTGTAAGGAGTCTCGATGAAGCCCATGATCAAGATCGGTATCGCCGCCGCCGCGGCCTGTGCCGCCGTGCTCGGTGCCACCGGTATCGCCGCCGCCGACGCCGGCGCTTCGGGTGCCGCCCAGAACTCGCCCGGCGTGATCTCCGGCAACGTCATCCAGGTCCCGGTGCACGTCCCGGTCAACGTCTGCGGCAACAGCATCGACATCGTCGGCCTGCTCAACCCGGCCTTCGGCAACACCTGCGTCAACGACTGACAGCAGTCGACGACCGACCGCACGGTCACGACCGACCACATGGTCACGACTGACCACTCGGTCGCCACTGACCGCACGGTCGCGACCGGCCTCCGGTCGAGATGGGTCTCACGGTTTCCTGTGCCGTGACAGGCCGGGTCGGCTTTCCGGTTCTTCCCTTCCGGAAGGGCGGCCCGGCCCCCGCGTTTCTGGCGGGGGCGCGACGCCCGCCCGTGCGCGGCGGAGCCGCAGAGCCGCGGAGCCGCGGAGCCGACGAAGGTCGCAGAGGAAGCCCTCGACCTCATCCCGCGCACCGCGCAGGGCCTTTGGCCAAACGGCCGTGCGACGTCTGTTCATGTCGGATGCATGCCAATAGGCTGAGCGGCCTTCGCGGACTGGGGAGGTCCCGTGAACGGTCTCCGTGCGCTTGTCGTCTGCCTGGTGATCGCGTGTGCCGCGGTGGTGTCGCCGGTCGCGGCGCCTGCTTCGGCACCCGCCCCGGCGCCGAGCTGGGCGGCGCTCACCGTCCCCGCGGCGGCCCCGCCCGTGACCGTGTCCGACCTCGCCGCACGCGGGCCCGGCGAGGCGTGGGCCACCGGGTTCGAGCAGGTCCCCGACGGGCTGCGGCCGATGCTGTACCGGTGGGACGGCGAGGCGTGGAGCCGGGACGCCACATTCCCCGGCGCCGGTGAGCCGGGCTGGCTCGGCACGGTGCAGTTCGTCGGCAAGGAGATGTGGGTCCTCCACAACCGCGCGGGGCAGGGCGAGATCCTGCGCCGCTCGGCGACGGGCACATGGCGCGCGATCCCGCTGCCGCAAACCCTGTGGACCTACCAGGACTTCGCCGCCGTACCGGGTGCCGCCTGGGTGGTCGGTGAGGACGACACCGGGCTGAAGGTGCTGCACTACGACGGTTCCGGCTGGACCACGCAGTCCACCCCGGACGGTGTGCTGTACCTGATGGGGATCACCGCGCGTACGGCCACCGACGCCTGGGCCTGGGCGGACACCACCACCGGGTCCACCATCCTGCGCTGGGACGGCACGGCCTGGCGCGACGGCAAGGTGCCGCTGCCGCCCAACAGCAACGTGCACACGACCCTGCTCGAACCGTCGGGACGGGTCACCATCGGCGGCAGCCAGTACACCGACGGCGTGGCCCGCACCTACCTGATGACCTTCAACGGGCATGCCTGGCGCACCGCTTACCCCCCGCTGGGCGACACCTACACCGAGGGCATGGTGCGCGGACCGGACGGCGCGCTGTGGCTGCCGATGCGCGGCGACCGCGCGTTCCAGTCGAAGTACGCACGCGTGAACGGCTCCCGCACCACCTTCTCGTACGGTCCGGAGCGCACGAACGCGATCGCCGTCAAACCGCGTGAGCTGACGAGGGCCGGATCCGCGCTGCTCTCCTTCGGCACCGTCGAGATCTACGGCTCCAAACCGAACCTGATGAGCGAGCGGCTGGGAGGCTGACCATGGCACGCAGACTTCTCGTCGCGGCCCTCGCCGCCGTCCTGACCCTCGTGGCCGTCATGGCCGCGGCCGCGGCGGAGACACGGTCCTGGCAACACGTTCCCGTCCCGGCCCAGGTACGCCCGCAAGCCGGGCTGAGCGAGGCCGTGGCGTTCGGCCCCGACCGGGCGTGGGCCGTCGGCGCCGACGCGGTCGGGCGCGAGGCGCCGGGCTTCCCGCTGTTGCTGCGCTGGGACGGCACCGCCTGGCAGCACCAGAAACTGCCCGGGTCCGGCTGGCAGGGGGAGCTGGTGTCCATCGCCGCGACCTCACCGACCGCGGTCTGGGCGGCGGGCCGTGACGCGTCGGGCGGCGCCCGCCTGCTCCGCTTCGACGGCAAGGCCTGGGAGGAGAGCCGCCCGCCCCGCGGTGTCATGCCGACCAAGGTCGTCGCGGGCGGCGGCGAGACCTGGCTCATGGGGACGCGGGAGGGCGCGCAGGTCCTGCTGCGCAGGGACGGGCGCGGCTGGCGGGACCTGCCGGTGCCGCCCGGAGCCGTGTACGGACTGCACGTCCTGGCGGCCGACGACGCCTGGGCCGCGGGCGCGACCGGATCGGGTGCGGCCGTGTCGCACTGGAACGGGCAGGCGTGGCAGCAGACCATCGTGGACGGATTCCCGCGGGCGACCGTGACCACCGTCCTGGCGACCTCGCCGACGGAGGTGTGGGCGGGTGGCACGGCCGGCTTCATCGGCGGCCCGGTGGGCAAGCCGATCCCGCCCCTGCTTGTCCGTTGGGACGGGCAGTCGTGGAGCCGGGTGGCCGTGCCCACCGACTTCGGCGCGATCACCTCGATGGCGCCCGCCACGAACGGCAAGCTGGGCTGGGTCTCGGTGGCCCGCTCGCAGAAGTGGGGCCCGCCGGGCAGCTATCCGCCGCTCGTGCCCGGACCGGACTTCCTCGCCTGGAACGGAGAGTCGTTCACCGGATACAGCGAACCGGAAGTGGCAGGGGAGGGTGACTCCGCGCTGCTGCGCCTCGCGCCTGTGCCGGGTACGGAGACGGTGTGGGCGGTCGGCCGCGCCGCCGGACCGGAGGGGGCGTTCGCACCGCGCATCCTGCGGTTCGACTGAGACACCCTCAGGCGTATTGACCACGAGCGTTGTTGCCACGGGCGGGCGAGGTGACGGGGGAAGACGTCCTCCGCTCCTCACTCCCGCGGAGATCCGTCAGAAGGACCCTGGTCGGGGCGGTAGCTGGCCTTGATGTGGACGCGTTCACCTTGCGGACCGAGGATGCTGAGGAACTCCACGGGATGGTGGTCGGCGTTGCCGAACCAGTGGGGGAGGTGGGTGTCGAAGTCGGCGGCATCGCCCTCGGTGAGGATGAAGTCGTTGTCACCGAGAACGACGCGTAGGCGGCCTCGCAGGACATAGAGCCAGTGGTAGCCCTCGTGGGCGCGAGGGTCGGGTTCGCGACCGTCGGTCAGGCCGGCGGGCAGGATGTGCTTGAACGCCTGCAGCCCGCCGGGGGCGCGCGAGAGCGGGACGACGGTCATGCCGTTCCGGGTGAAGGGCTGCGGATATACCCGGGGATCCAGATCGGTGGGGGCTCCGATCAGCTCCTCGACAGGCATCCGGTAGGCCCGGGCCAGTGGCAGCAGGAGTTCCAGGCCCGGTTTGCGCCGCCCGGATTCGAGCCGGGACAGGATGCTGATCGGGATGCCGGTGGTCTCCGACAGGGCGGTCAGGGTGGCACCGCGGCGGCGGCGCAGCTCGCGCAGCCGGGGGCCGACGGCAGCCAGCACTGCCTCGAAGTCGTCGCTCACGCGTCCAACCTGCCTGCTCTTTTCACTTTCCGCAAAGAGCTTTGCCCGATGGTCGAAGCAGGGGCACTGTGACCATCACGGCGTTCGTTCCCGGCGCTCTCACCTGCGGACTCCTCGTCCGGCCCGGTGGGCGGCCGGAGCCGCAGGGCGACGACATCACAGCTTTGGCAGCGATCTGAGCCCGCCCGCATGGCAGCGGTCTGAGCCCGCCCGCACACCGACCACCCGAGAGACCGAGGAGGACCGAGCCCATGGATGCCCAGCACTGGGACGACATGTACCGCAGTCGAGATCACGTGTTCAGCGGCGAACCCAACCCCGTACTCGTCAGCGAGATCGCCGCCCTGACACCGGGCCAGGCTCTCGATGTCGGCTGCGGTGAAGGGGCCGACGCACTCTGGCTGGCCCGGCGAGGCTGGCAGGTCACCGCCGTCGACATCTCCGCCACCGCCCTACGACGCGCCGCAGCCGCCGCTCCCGGCCGCCAAGCCCGGGTGGCCTGGGCGCGGGCCGACCTCACCGTCACACCACCCCCGGCGCACAGCTTCGACCTGGTGTCCCTGCAATACTTCCCGCTCCGCCGTCAGCCCGGCCACACCGCGCTGTACCGCCTGCTCGACGCGGTCGCCCCCGGCGGCACCCTGCTCCTCACCACCCACGCCCGCACCGACCTCACCCCGTCCGGCGACTTCGATCCCGCCGACTACTACCAGCCCGACGACATCGCCCCACTCCTCGCCCCCACCTGGAACGTCCTGGTCAACGAGACCCGCCCGCGCACCGGACCCGCCCCGGCCGGCACACACCACACCCACGACACCGTCCTGCGAGCCGTGCGCCAGCGGTCCGCCACCGAACCAGCCTGACCCAGCGACACCCTCATACGCCGTCCCTCGTCCGCCGGGTCGATCCTGGGGCTGCCCACCTCGACCGTGCACCGCGTTCTGACCCGCGGCCTGGGCCCCACCAAGCGATCAGGAACGGAGAAGCGCGGCGGAAACGGGCGGCTATAGCGTGACGGCATCCACCTCGAGCACCTCAAGGAGAAGCCATGCCGTTGCAGATGAACACCGTGATGCTGGGCGTCGAGGACCTGAACCGAGCCAAGAAGTTCTACGTCGAAGGACTGGGGGCCGAGCTCGACCAGGACTTCCCCGGGTTCGTGAGGTGCGGCCTGGGGCCCGACTCCTCGATGCTGGCGCTGTACGAGTGGGAGGCGGCCGCCAAGGACGCCGGAGTGCCCTCCGAAGGGTCCGGGTTCCGTGGCGTCTCGCTGCACTTCGTCACCGACTCGCGGGACGAGGTGGACGAGACCCTGCAGGCGGCGGAAGCCGCCGGCGCCACCGTCGTGAAGGCCGCGGCCGCCTCCGAGTGGGGCGGGTACTTCGGCTACTTCAGCGACCCCGACGGCCACCTGTGGAAGGTCGCCACCACCGCCTGACGGCGGGTCCGGCTCAGGCCCGCCCGTTCTCGTCCCGGTCCTCGTCGCTCTCCTCGAAGTCGCTCTCCTCGAAGAGCGACTTCAGGGCCACGGCCTGGCTGTCCCGCACGTGGAGCAGGGTGCTCGCCGCCGCGGTGTGCGCGGCCACCTCACGCGCACCGTCGTCCGCGTCGGGCGCCCGGTCCGCGTGGCCCAGGGTGGCCCGCAGCGCGGCGAGACCCGGCGGCTCCTCGGGCGCGCTGCGCGCCACCCGGCGCGCGGAGAGCCGGGACGCCTGTACGGCGAGGGGCTCCCACACCTCGTACAGGTGGCGCACGTCGGCACGCCCCAGGCGGCGGACGCGGACACCGCTGTGCGGAAGGAGTTCGAGCAGGCCCTCGGCGACCAGGGAGCGCAGCGCCTCGCGGACGGGGACACGGGACATCCGCAGCTCCTCGGCGACCTCCCGCTCCACCAGGCGTGCGCCGAGGGCGTAGCGGCGGTCGACGATGCGCTGCCGGACGGCCTCGCGGGTCTGGGCGCTCAGCGACGTCCGTTCGGCACCGCTCGCCGTGCGGTCCTTCGTGCCGTCCGCCGAGCCGCTCGCCGTACTGCCCGCCACGTGCACCGTCCTCGGTTCGCTCCGGGCCCGCGGGCCCGGGGGACGCCTGCCCCGCCGCGGAGGATACGGGTCAGCCGTCGGCGGCGCGGCGGTCCACGTACTCGAAGACGGCGCCGTCGGGGTGCATCGCGATGAGATTGCGGCCCACGGGGGTCGGGACCGGGCCCGCGACGATCCGCGCGCCGGAGGCGGTCAGGACGGCGAAGGCCTCGTCGACGTCCTTGACCGCGATGGTCGCCGCGACCTTGCGGAGCACTTCCAGCTCCTGTTCCGGGCCGCTCATCAGCAGGAAGCAGCCGATCGCCGCGACGGACACGCCGCCGCGCTCGAAGCGCATGGCCGTGCCGCCCGCCAGCCGTTCGTAGAACGCGACCGAGGACTCCAGGTCCTCGACGCAGATCCGCAGCGTGGTTCCCAGAATCTCCATGGTTGGAACGCCCTCACCTCTTTGACCTGCCACCGGCTCCGCAACGATTTCATGATGGCCCGCTCGCCCGCCACCGTCTCCGGCGAGAAGCTCTTCCGGCTCCGGCCGGTCAACTCCCGTACGCCACAAGCACACCGGAGGGCGGGCCCCGAAGGTGGCCCCCCACCGCCACACCCACCCGGGCGGGCGCCACCGTACGGTGCCGCCCTCCGGTGTGCTTCTGCCCGCCGTCAGGACTGGGGACGGCTGCCGTGATTCGCGCCGTTCTTGCGGCGGGCCTTCTTCTTACGGCGTCGCTTCGAGGACATGGATACCTCCGTGGTTCCGATGGTGCTTCCCGGGTGCGAACCCGGGCGATCATGCGCCGCCTACCCCGGTGTGCACCTCGTCATGGCGTGGCCTGGGTCACGTGCGGGCGGCGGGCACGGCCTGCCGTTAAGCGTCCGCGGGCCCGGGTACCCGGGCGCCATGACTGGCCCAGACAAACCATTGACCGTCCCCGAGAAGCCCCTGACCGACCCCGATACACCGCTGACCGACCCCGGGAAGCCCTTCACCGACCCCGGGAAACCGTTGGGCGGCCTCGACAAGGGTCTGACCGACGAACTGGTCCGGGCGATCCGCGCCGAGCTGCGGGAGGAGTTGCGCGAGCAGACCAGGAAGCAGCGGCGCAAGGCCACGCTGTACGCCGCGTCGGGCGCCGCGGCCCTCTACGCGGGCGCCGCCGTCGCGCTCGCCCTCGGCCTCGCCATCGACCTCGGTCTGCCCGCCTGGGCGGCGGCCCTCATCGTGAGCGCCGTGCTCGGCGCGGCGGCGATCGTGCTGCGCAACGCCGCACGGCCGGGGCGCGGGCGGGACGCCGGGGCTCCCGCGGCCGGAGCGCTGCCGGAACCGGGCGGCAGCGGGCTCACGGCTCCCGGCGGTGTCCCGGCCCCCAGCAGGGCCCCGGCTCCCGGCGGACTCGCGGCCCCAGGCGGACCCACCTCGCCCGGCGGACCCGCCTCGCCCGGTGGACCCACCTCGTCCGGCGGCCCCAAGGTGCCCGCACCCGCGCCCCCGCCCATGCCGCCCACCACACCCGCCCCCGGCCCCGGCCACGGCAGCGCAGGCACCCCCGACCCCGAGGCGCCCTCCCGCCGGGACGGATGAGCCGTACCGCCGCGTCACTCCCACCCCGTCACCCGCACCACCTCCGCCGCGATCTCCCGTAGGCCGCGGTCGTCCGTGGCGATGCGGTGGGTGCCGGGGCCCACGTGGTCGTCCAGGTGGCGGGCCATGTACGCGCTGCGGCGCAGCTGCTGTTCGAGCTCCGAGCCCACCTCGCGTGCGGTGAGACGCTGTTCGGCCGTCGCGTCCGTCGCGGTCAGCAGGACGCGGATGATGCGCGGACCGTCCATCGCCTTCGCGAACAGTTGCTCCTCGGAGGGGAGGACGCTCGCCGTGTTCGTGTAGACGAGCCGATGGCAGCCGAGCGCACGGTAGTTGGCCCAGACGGCCGCGAGATTGCGCTCCGTGATGCCTGAGCGGTCCGGGTCGCCCGTCGGCGCGGGGTGGACCGCGTCCAGGAGGTCGCCCTCGATCAGGGCGTGGCCGATGTCCGCGGCCCGCAGCCGCGCCGCGACCTCCCAGCCGACCGACGACTTGCCGACGCCGGACCGGCCCCCGATGAGCAGCACCTCCGCTCGCTCGCCCGCGTTCTCGATGGCGTTCCCGGTGGTGTTGTCGTTCCCCGTGAGGTTGTCCATGACGCGAGCCTGGCAGGGCTCCCCGGCCTCGCGCGATCGTATTACGGCGACGGCGACGGCGACGGCGCGACGACGACCGGGGTCGGCGGCCGTTCACACGACCCGGAACTCCGCCACCTCGTCCGTGCGCAATTGCAGTCCGTGCCCGATGCCGTAGCCCGGACGGACCACGCCCCCGGTCGGGTCGAGCGCGCCGTCGAAGAACATCGACTCGATCCGCACATGGTCGTGGAACCACTCGATGTGCCGCAGATTCGGCACGCACGCGGCGACCGCGGCATGCGCGTGCGGCGCGCGGTGCGCCGAGAGCTCCAGGCCGTGTGCCTGCGCGAGGGCCGCCGCGCGCAGCCACTCCGTGAGACCGCCGCAGCGCGTCGCGTCCACCTGGAGGCAGTCCACGGAGGGGATCATGCGGCTGAAGTACGGCAGGTCGTACCCGTACCCGCCCGCCGTGACGTCGCACACCAGCGCGTCCCTGACCTGCGCGAGCCCTCGCAGGTCGTCCGAGGACACCGGCTCCTCGAACCAGCCCACGCCGTACTCGGCGAGCACCCTGCCCACGCGTACCGCCTGCTTGCGCGTGTAGCCGCCGTTCGCGTCGACGTACAGTTCGGCCTGCGGGCCGATCACGTCGCGGGCGGTGCGGACGCGGGACACGTCGCGGGCGGCCGCCCGGCCCCACTCCTCGCCGACCTTGATCTTGACGCGGGGAATGTGCTGCCCGTGCACCCAGCCGTTCAGCTGCGCCGCCAAATGGGTGTCGTGGTACGTCGTGAAGCCGCCGCTCCCGTAGACGGGAACCTCCTCGCGGGCCGCCCCGAGCAGCCGTACGAGAGGGAGCTCCAGAAGCCGGGCCTTGAGGTCCCACAGGGCGATGTCGACCGCCGAGATCGCGCACGCGGCGACGCCGGGGCGGCCGGTGTCCCGGACCGCCTTCGTCATCGCGTCGTGCGCGGCGGGGATGTCGAGGGCGTCAAGTCCCCTGATCGCCGGGGTGAGTTGTTCGTCCACGAGGGCGGCCGTGGCGGCGGGAGCATAGGTCCAGCCGGTCCCCGTCGCGTCGCCCGCGGTGATCTCGACGACGATGACGGTCGTGGTGTCCCAGGCGAAGGTGCCGTCGGCCTCGGGTGCGTCCGCGGGCACCGTGAAGGCGGAGACGGCGGGCCGTTCGAGGGAGACTTCGTGCTTCATCGCATCGTTCCTAGGTCGTGGGGGAGGCGGGCGCCGCGTCCTGAATCTGCGGCAGCACCTTGGTGCGGTAGAAGTCGAAGAAGCCCCGCTGGTCCGGGCCGATCTGGCTCACGTACACCCGGTCGAACCCGGCGTCGGCGTACGCGGTGAGCGCCCCCACGTGCTCGTCGACGTCGGCGCCGCACGTGAAGGACGAGGCGGCCATCTCGTCGGTGACCAGCGGTCCCAGTTGCTCGAAGTGGCGTGGGGTCGGCAGGATCTGGCCCGCCTCGCCGGGCAGCAGCTGATTGCCCCACAGCTCGCGTGCCCGGCGCGTCGCCGCCTCGCGGTCGAGGCCGTAGCAGACCTTGAGGCCGCCGCTGACCGGCTTTCCGCCCCCGCCGCCCTTGCGGTAGTGGGAGACGAGCGTCTCGTCGGGGGCCATCGTGACGAAGCCGTCGCCGACGCGGGCCGCGAGCGCGGTCGCCTTGGGGCCGAAGCCGGAGATGTCGATGGGGACGGGCTCGTCCGGCACGGTGTACAGGCGGGCGTTCTCGACCGTGTAGTGCGTACCGTGGTGGCTGACCTCCTCGCCGGTGAAGAGGTTCCGCATGACCTGGACCGCCTCCTCCAGCATCTCCAGGCGGACGTGGACCGGCGGCCAGGGGTCGCCCAGGATGTGTTCGTTGAGTGCCTCGCCCGTACCGACGCCGAGCCGGAAGCGTCCGTCCGTCATGACCGCGCTCGTCGCCGCGGCCTGCGCCACGACCGCCGGGTGCATGCGCACGGTCGGGCAGGTCACCGCCGTCTGGACGGGCAGGGACACGGCCTCGGCGAGCGCGCCGATCACCGACCACACGAAGGGGCTCTGTCCCTGCGCCGCGTTCCACGGGTGGAAGTGGTCGGAGATCCACAGTGCCTGGAACCCGGCCTGCTCGGCCATGCGGGCCTGTTCGAGGAGTTCGGCGGGGCCGAACTCCTCGGTCGACAGGAAGTATCCGTACTCGGGCATGGGGGTGCACCTCCGAAACGGCGTGCGGAGCTGGACGGATACGACTGCGGGTAACCCCGGCGCGCGGCGGCAAACGGCGCCGGAGCGGTGTCCACCCTTCCGGCACCGGAGTTTGGCGTCCGCCGCACAGGGGCACGTGGGGGGTCCCTGCCCACCGGGCCGACGCCGGGCGGACCGCAGCACCCGCAGTACCCGCAGTACCCGCAGTACCCGCAGTACCCGCAGTCCAAGGAGGATCCTCATGTCCAGCAGCAACGAAGAACTGGACGCACTAGCACGGCAGTTGCGCGTCGACTCCGTCCGGGCCGCGGCCGCCGCGGGCTCCGGGCACCCCACCTCGTCGATGTCCGCGGCCGACCTGATGGCGGTGCTCATCGGCCGCCACCTCCACTACGACTTCGAGCGCCCCGACCACCCCGGCAACGACCGTTTCATCCTCTCCAAGGGCCACGCTTCGCCGCTGCTGTACGCCGCGTACAAGGCGGCGGGTGCGCTCACGGACGACGAGCTGCTCACCTTCCGCGAGCAGGGCAGCCGCCTCGAAGGGCATCCCACGCCGCGCACCCTGCCCTGGGTGGAGGTCGCCACGGGATCGCTGGGGCAGGGGCTGCCCGTCGGCGTCGGCATGGCGCTGTCCGGCAAGCGCCTCGACCGGATCCCGTTCCGCGTCTGGGTGCTGTGCGGCGACGGCGAGCTGGCGGAGGGCTCCGTCTGGGAGGCCGCCGAGCACGCCGGGTACGAGCACCTGGACAACCTCACCGCGATCGTCGACGTCAACCGCCTCGGCCAGCGCGGACCGACCCGCCACGCGTGGCAGCTGAGTGCCTACGCCGACCGCTTCAAGGCCTTCGGCTGGCACGTCGTGGAGACCGACGGGCACGACGTCGACGCCGTCGACCGCGCCTGCCAGGAAGCGCGCTCCACCGCCGGGCAGCCCACCGTGATCCTCGCCCGCACCGTCAAGGGCAGGGGCGTCGCCGCCGTGGAGAACCGCGAGGGCCTGCACGGCAAGCCGCTGCCGGACGCCGAAGCGGCCGTCGAGGAGCTGGGCGGCGTGCGCGACGTGCGCGTGGAGGTGCGCAGGCCGGCCGCCGCGCGGACCATGCGCGCGGTGCGCAGCGGCCACCTCGAACTGCCGCGCTACGAGAAGGGCGAGGCCGTCGCGACCCGGGACGCGTACGGCCGGGCGCTGACCGCGCTCGGCACCGCGCGCGGCGACGTGGTGGCCCTGGACGGCGAGGTGGGCGACTCGACCCGCACGGAGTACTTCGCCAAGGAGCACCCCGACCGGTTCTTCGAGTGTTACATCGCCGAGCAGCAACTCGTGGCCGCCGCCGTGGGGTTGGCGGCGCGCGGCTGGGTGCCGTACGCGTCGACGTTCGCGGCGTTCCTGACCCGCGCGCACGATTTCGTACGGATGGCCGCCGTCAGCGGCGCCGAGATCAATCTCGTCGGCTCGCACGCGGGCGTCGCGATCGGCCAGGACGGCCCGTCCCAGATGGGTCTGGAGGACCTGGCGCTCTTCCGCGCGGTGCACGGCTCCACGGTCCTCTACCCGTGCGACGCCCACCAGACGGGACAGCTGGTCGCGGCGATGGCCGGGCTCGACGGGATCTCCTACCTGCGTACGTCGCGTGGCGAGGCGCCCGTCATCTACGGGCCCGACGAGGAGTTCCCGGTCGGCGGCTCGAAGGTGCTGCGCTCCAGTGACGCGGACCGGCTGACCGTGGTGGCCGCGGGCGTGACGGTGCACGAGGCGCTGGCCGCCGCGGAGTCGCTCGGCCGCGAGGGCATCCCCGTACGCGTCGTCGACCTGTACTCCGTCAAGCCCGTCGACCGCGACACCCTGCGCGAGGCGGCCGAGCGCACCGGCTGCCTGCTGACCGTCGAGGACCACCGCGAGCAGGGCGGCCTCGGCGACGCGGTCCTCGACGCGTTCACCGACGGCAGGCCGGTGCCGCGGCTCGTACGGCTCGCGGTGCGGACGATGCCGGGCTCGGCCTCGCCCGCGGAACAGCTGCACGCCGCGGGCATCGACGCCGAGTCGATCGCGGCCGCGGCGCGCCTCCTGGTGGAGGAGGCGGTGGTGCGGTGAGCGCGGCTCTCAGAGCCTGTCTTTGAACCCGCGGCGCCCGGCCGACCTGAACCAAGCGTTGGCCGCGGGACGGAACATCAGCACCGTCGCCATGAGTACGGCGGCCAGGAACAGCACACGGGCGCCGCCGACCAGGACGTCGAGGACTCCCGCATCCCGCACGGCGTCGCCGATCGCCGGACGGTGGACGGCACCCGCCACCAGGGGTGGTGCGCCGAGCGCGCCGAGTCCGCCGGCCAGTGCCGGACGCGCCCAGCCGGCGCCGCGGCGCATCCGCACCGCGACGAGGACGGCCGCCGAGAACACCGCCATGCGCAGCGGCACGCCCCAGGCGAACCCGTCGGTGACCCCGTACGTGGAAGAGCCCTCCCCGGCGACGGCGAGCACCGTCTCGAAGACGCCCGCGGCGACCGCGGTGAGCCAGAGCGCGAAGGCCGTTCTGACGATGCCCGGCGCCGGTGGCTCGTCGCCGCCGGGCAGCACGCGGGCCAGCAGCCACGGCTCGTGCGAGTGGGGCCGGGGCCGGGGGAGCCGGTCCTGCTCGGAGTGGGGCGCGGGACCGCGCCGCGCGGCGGAAGTGGGTGGCGCGTCGGAGCTGTGCGTCATGGCATGCCTCACAGGAACGGGACGGCCGGCCGACCGGCTTCGGTCGCTTCGACGGCTTCGGTCGCTTCGACGGCCTCGGCCGTCTCGACGACTCCCGGCGGTCCAGCGGCCTCGGCGGATTCGGTGTCTTCGATCCTCGCGGCTCGCACGCCGCCGGGCACGCCCGCCGTCCCCCCAGTTCCCGGTGGTGCCAGCCACCCTCCCCACCAGGGTGAACACCACCGTGCCCGGGGGGCACGTACCACTGCGGACGACTACCGGAGGCGGCCCCGGGTACCCGTCGGTGACGTAGGGAGCCCCGGTGGCCGTACCGCTCGCGAGGGGCGCTCGGACCGGCCCGCCGCAAGCTGCGGGCGCTGCGGGGCTGAGCGTCCCGAGGGGCCCGGAGGGATACCCAGCGATCACGTTTGGCCAAGGCTCAGCGGGTAACCCGGTGGAGGAGGTGAACATGGCCAATACGACGCGTAAGACGACAGACAGCAACGCATCAGGTGAAAAGGGATCTGAGGGCGAAAAGGGATCCGAGGGCAAGTCGCCGGACGCTAAGACCCAGGACGGCGGCGCGAACGCGCGGCCGGGCCCCATGGTCGTTCTCCGCGGCGCACGCGAGCAGCTCGCCGAACTGACCGGCATGACGCCCGAATCGGTGTCGTCCTTCGAGCGCACCGAGGACGGCTGGCTGTTGGAGATCGAGGTCCTCGAACTGGCCCGTGTCCCCGACACCATGAGTCTCCTCGCGAGCTACGAGGTGCAGCTGGATCCGCACGGTGAGCTCACGGGCTACCGACGGCTCCGCCGCTACGAGCGCGGACGCTCGGAACCCCGCGGCACCGGCGGCTAGACCGCCGCCTCCCGCGCACCCCCGGAGTCCGGACGAAAGCCCCGGACGAGGAACCGGACGAGAAAGCAGAGATCGAGAGCCAAGAACCCAGCACGACCCAAGGAGGCAGAGTCGGCATGACCGTAGTCCCGGCACAACAGTCCGGCGGCGGAGGCGGCACGAGTGGCCTGTACGACGTCGTGGAGCTCATCCTCGACCGAGGACTCGTCATCGACGCCTTCGTACGCGTATCGCTCGTCGGCATCGAGATCCTGAAGGTCGATGTCCGTGTCGTCGTCGCGAGCGTCGACACCTATCTCAGGTTCGCCGAGGCCTGTAACCGCCTCGACCTGGAAACCGGCCAGAAGAAGGACCCCGGGCTGCCCGGGCTCGTGGGTGAGATCACGGAGTCGGGCGCCAAGGGCAAGTCCAAGGGCGCGCTCTCCGGAGCGGCCGAGACCATATCGGACGCCTTCAAGCAGTCCCGTGACGAAGGCCAGCGTGAGAGCGAGGAGCGGCCGCGGGCCCGACGCTCCACCGCGTCCCGCCGGAAGGAGGAGAAGGAGTGACTACGTACGTCTACGGCATCGCGAGCAGCTCCCACCCGGCGCTGCCGGACGGCATGGAGGGCATCGGCCGGCCGGCTTGCCCCGTGCGCGTCCTGAAGAACGGTGACCTCGCCGCCATCGTGAGCGACGCTCCCGAGGACCTCAAGCCGAAGCGGCGCGATCTGCTCGCGCACCAGAACGTCCTGTCGGAGGCCGGTGCCGCGGGCTCCGTGCTCCCGATGCGGTTCGGCAGCCTCGCCCCGGACGACGAGACCGTCGTGTCCGTCCTCGGGGAGCGCGCCGAGCACTACGTCGAGCGGCTGCACACCCTCGACGGCAGGGTCGAGTACAACGTGAAGGCGACCCACAACGAAGAGGCCGTGCTGCACCAGGTTCTCGCCGACAATCCGGAACTGCGCGCCATGGTCGAGGCCAACCAGCGCCAGGGCGGCGGCAGTCACGAGCAGAAGCTGCAGCTCGGCGAGAGGATCACGGCCGCCGTGCGGGCCCGCGAGACGAGCGACGCCCACGAGGTGCGGCGCGCCCTTGAACCGGCCGTCGAAGCGGTCGGCGACGGCCCCGAGGGCACCGGCTGGCTGGCGAACATCTCGTTCCTGGTGGACCGCAAGTCCTCCGAGGGCTTCCTCGCCGCGGTCGAGGAACTCAAGTCCGCCCAGCCGCACCTGGAGCTGCGGGTGCACGGCCCGCTGCCCCCGTACAGCTTCGTCGACCCGGGGCCGGCCGAGCCCTCGGAGTGACGCGAGTGATGCAGGGGACGTGACGCATGGGACTCATCGGTGAAC
The DNA here is from genome assembly GCF_042880275.1 of Streptomyces sp. NPDC058308. NCBI lineage: Bacteria > Bacillati > Actinomycetota > Actinomycetes > Kitasatosporales > Streptomycetaceae > Streptomyces > Streptomyces sp. NPDC058308. The sequence continues at coordinate 466,874 of NZ_JBHVZA010000001.1, read as the reverse complement.
TGCTGATGCTGCCTCTGGCCCCGGCCCGCGGCTCCCTCTGGGTGCTCCGGCAGGTGGTCGACGAGGCGGAGCGGCAGTACTACGACCCCTCGGCGATCCGTCGTGAACTCTCCCGCCTCGAGGAACTCCTGGAGGCGGGAGAGATCGACGAGGCCGAGTTCGAACGGCGCGAGGACGAGCTCCTCGACCGACTGCAGCACAGCACAGGACGGGAATTCTGAGAATGAACCGAATGGCAGTGGGCCTCGCCGTGGGCGCGGGATACGTCCTCGGACGCACGAAGAAGGCGAAGTTCGCGTTCGCCGTCGGCACGATGGTGGCCGGCAAGCGGCTCAACCTGAGCCCCAAGGCGCTGGGCCAGTTGGTGACCCAGCAGCTGGAGAACAACCCGCAGTTCAAGGAGATCGGCGACCAGCTGCGCCAGGATCTGCGGGGCGTGGGCAAGGCTGCCACGGGATCGCTGCTCAACCGGCAGCTCGAAGGCCTCGCCGACCGGCTGCACGACCGCACCCTCGGCGTCCAGGACCGCATCTCCGGTGTGGCGCCCGACGACGTCAAGGGGGCCGTCAAGAACGAGGACGACGAGGAGGAATCCTCGGACGCCGAAGGCCGCCGGGACGACCGGGAGGACCGGGACGACCCGGACGGCCGGGACGGCGAGGAGCAGGACGCGGAGTCCGAGCGGTCCGAGCCGCGCAGGAAGGCGCCTGCGAAGCGGTCCGCACCGAAGACGGACGCGAAGTCCGCCCCGAAGGCGGCCAAGAAGACCGCGGCCAAGAAGGCCCCGGCGAAGAAGACCGCGCGGAACACGGCCCGCAGCACGGCCCGCAGCACGGGCAAGACCGCCCAGAAGAAGTCCACCGCGGCGGCCCGCAAGGCGAAGGGAGGCAGCGACCATGGCTGAATCGCCCCTCAGCAACATCGCGCGCGGCCCGGCCGTCGACCGCCTGAAGGAAGAGGCGCAGGCCTACCTCATGGCGCAGGCCGAGCGCATGCTCGTAGGCGTCGGCCACCGGCTCGGCGACGCCACCGTCAAGCTGAACGACATAGCGGAGGGCAACAGCCCCGGCTTCGGCAAGCTGGCGGCGCAGGCCGGCAAGAAGGTCACCGAGGGCAAGGGCCCGGTGCGCAGTGCGCTGGAAATCGGCGGCGGCCACCTGAAGGACAAGGTCACCGACGCCGTCAAGGGCCTCGGCGGCAAGCGGAAGAAGGGCGGCGCGGGCCAGAAGCCCACCGTCATCCTGGAGTACGTCGACGTCGGCGTCCCGGTCCGCGAGGCCTACGACCAGTGGACGCAGTACCAGGAGTTCTCCACCTTCGCCAAGGGCGTCAAGGGCGCCACCGTGGCGAACGACACGGAGTCCGACTGGAAGCTCAAGGTCTTCTGGTCCAACCGGAGTTGGAAGGCGCACACCACCGAACAGGTGCCGGACCAGCGGATCACCTGGACGTCGGAGGGCGCCAAGGGCACGACCAAGGGCGTCGTCACCTTCCACGCGCTCGCCGAGAACCTCACCCGGGTGCTGCTCGTCATCGAGTACTACCCGAAGGGCCTCTTCGAGAAGACCGGCAACATCTGGCGCGCCCAGGGCCGCAGGGCCCGGCTCGACCTCAAGCACTTCGCCCGGCACATCACGCTGCGCGGCGAGGCGAGCGACGGCTGGCGCGGCGAGATCCGCGACGGCGAGGTCGTCCGCAGCCACGAGGACGCGGTGGCCGAGGAGGAGGACGAGCAGGCGCAGCAGGACGAGGCGGCGGCCGGGACGGACGAAGAGGACGAGCCGGATGCCGAGTACGAAGAGGAGGACGAGGGCGACGAGGAGGAGAGCGGCCGCGAGCCCGAGCCGGCCGAGGAGTACGAGGACGAGCCCGAGCCCGAGGAAGAACTCGAGGACGAGCCCGAGGCCGAGTACGAGGACGAGGAAGAGCCGGTCGAGGAGTACGAGGACGAGGAAGAGGCCGGCGCCGACGAGGAGAAGCAGCGCGAGTACGCCGAGTCGGCCGGCGGCGGACGGGACCGTCGATGACAGCCTCTCCGGGTGGCGGACTGCCCGGCCCCTACGGCAGCAACGGCGGTGGGGCCAACCTCGCCGACATCCTCGAACGTGTCCTGGACAAGGGCATCGTCATCGCGGGTGACATCAAGATCAACCTGCTCGACATCGAACTCCTCACCATCAAGCTCCGCCTCATCGTCGCCTCCATCGACAAGGCCAAGGAGATGGGCATCGACTGGTGGGAGGACGACCCGGCGCTCTCCACGGGGGCGCGCCGCGCCGAGCTCTCCCGGGAGAACGCCGAACTGAGGCAGCGTCTGGCAGAACTGGAGGACAGGCAATCCCTGGAGCCGGCCGAGAAGGAGAACAATGAACGCCGTCAACGATGATCCGAACGGCGACGGCCCGCACCACGACGGCCCGCACCACGACGACCTGCGCTACGTCTACGCGGTCTGCCGTCCGCTCGCCGCACCGCTCGCCGCCGACCTCACGGGGGTCGGCGGCGTCCCGCCCCGGCAGCTCACCCACGCGGGCCTGGTCGCCCTGGTCGGCCCGGTGCCGGAGCGGGACTTCGCGGAGGAGCCGCTGCGCGCCCACCTCGAAGACCTGGACTGGCTCTCCGAGACGGCCCGCGCGCACCAGCGGGTGATCGACGCCCTCACCTCCGTCACCTGCCCGCTGCCGCTGCGGCTCGCGACCGTCTTCCGGGACGACAGCGGCGTGCGCGCCATGCTGGAGGACGGGGCGGAGCGTTTCCACCGCGTCCTGGAGCGGATCGACGGGCGGGTGGAGTGGGGCGTGAAGGTCCACATGGAGAGCGAGGAGTCCGCCGCACCGCGGGCCCCCGCCGACGCGCCGCGGCCGAGCGGCCCCGGCAGCGGACGCGACTACCTGCGCAGGCGGCGCAGCCAGCGGACGGCCCAGGAGGAGAGCTGGCAGCGGGCCGAGGCCTTCGCGCGAGAGCTGCACGAGACGCTCTCGCAGCGGGCCGACGACTCCCGGCTGCACGCGCCGCAGAACACGGAGCTGTCCCGCGCGCCGGGCCGCAACGTCCTCAACGCGGCCTACCTCGTGACCCGCGCGGACTCCGAGGAGTTCGTCGAGCTGGTGGACCGCACCAAGGACGAGGACCAGGGGACGAGCCGCCTGCGGGTCGAACTGACCGGGCCGTGGGCCGCGTACTCCTTCACCGGCGATGAGAAGGACCGTGCCGAATGACCGTCGTCGAGCGCCGGGAAATAGCCCTCGTCGACCTGCTCGACCGGCTGCTCGCGGGCGGCGTCGTCATCGCGGGCGACATCACCCTGCGGATCGCGGACGTCGACCTCGTGCGCATCGATCTGAACGCGTTGATCAGCTCGGTGAACGAACGCGTGCCCGCGCCGTGGCCGGAGACGGAGTGAACGATGGAACCAGAACGCCGCAAGCGCATGGACCTCGACCCCGACACCGTCGAGCGGGACCTGGTGAAACTGGTCCTGACCGTCGTTGAACTCCTCCGTCAGCTGATGGAGCGCCAGGCGGTACGGCGCTTCGACACCGGTGAGCTGACCGAGGACCAGGAGGAGCGGGTCGGTCTCACGCTGATGCTCCTGGAGGACCGGATGGCCGAACTCCGGGACCGGTACGGGCTGCGGCCCGAGGACCTGAACCTGGACCTCGGGCCGCTGGGCCCGCTGCTCCCGAGGGAGTGAACGCCCCGGGCGGCCCTGCCCCGCCTCTGCCTCACTTACGGCAGAGGATCTCCCCGTGCAGCACCGTGAACCAGGCGTCCTCGTGGGTGCCCCACTCCCGCCACGCCGCCGCGACGTCGCGCAGCTGCTCGGGGTCCGCATGGCCGCCCGCCACCGCCTGCTCGGCGTACGCGGAAGCCAGTGTGCGGTCCGCCCACAGCCCGCTCCACCAGGCCCGCTCCTCCTCGGTGCTGTAGCACCAGGTGCCCGCGGTCGTGGTGATGTCCGTGAAGCCGGCCCTCCGCGCCCACGCCTTGAGACGGCGCCCCGCGTCGGGCTCGCCGCCGTTGGCGCGGGCCACCCGCCGGTACAGGTCCAGCCAGTCGTCCAGGGCGGGCGCGGCCGGGTACCAGGTCATCGCCGCGTAATCCGCGTCGCGGACGGCGACGAGGCCGCCCGGCCGGCACACCCGCCGCATCTCGCTCAGCGCCCGCACCGGATCGCCCACGTGCTGCAGCACCTGATGGGCGTGGACGACGCAGAAGGTGTCGTCGGGGTAGTCGAGGTCGTGCACGTCGGCGACGGCGAACTCGACGTTCTCCAGGCCGCGTTCGGCGGCGGTGGCGCGCGCCGCGTCCAGGATGCCGGGCGCCCGGTCCACGCCCGTGACCCGGCCGTCCGGAACCAGTTCGGCCAGGTCCGCCGTGATGGTGCCGGGGCCGCAGCCGATGTCGAGGACCCGCATGTGCGGCTTCAGTGAACCGGCCAGGTACGCGGCCGAGTTGGCGACGGTGCGCCAGGTGTGTGAACGCAGCACGGACTCATGGTGCCCGTGCGTGTAGACGGCGGTCTCCTCCGGCATGGTGGAACTCCTTCGATGCGTGTATCAGGCACCGTACGCCGCCATGCCGGATGATGAGACCGCCGTATCAGTATGTGGTCACAGAGATCGTGAAGTGGTCAGCGTATGGGGGACAGCGGGCGGTAGACCGTCAGCGCCTCGGGCAGCTTGTCGACCGTCAACGTGCCCTGGATGCGCGTGACTTCACCGTCGTACGCCACGGCCGTGTCCGCGCCGAGCCCGTCCACCCGCAGCCGCGGCAGCCGCACGGCGGCCTGCGCGGGGGAGCGGACCTCGGAACCCGTCAGCGCGGCCGCGAGCAGCCGGGCGCCCGGCCTGCGGCCGCCGTGCACGATGCGCACGTCGAGCAGTCCGTCCGCCAGGTCGAGCCGCCGGCCCGGGGTGAAGCCGGGGCGGTGGTAGGTGCAGTTGCCCGCGAAGAGCAGCCACAGCGCCCGCTCCTTGCCCCGGAACTTGCCGACCATCGGCCGCTCGTCGGACCGCAGCACCTTCCAGGCGGCGAGCACCGACGCGGGCTTGCCGCCGATGCGCTTCGCCCAGTGCTCGCGCAGCCGCACCAGCTCCGGATACACACCCAGGCTGAAGGTGTTGAGGAAGTACTTCTCCACCCGCTCGCCGGCCCCGGCCCCGTCGCAGGCCGTGAACCGGCCGACGTCGACGGCGACCGCGTCGCCCGCCTCCACCGCTCCGGACAGGTCGCGGGCGTCCTCGATCCCGAGGTCGTACGAGAAGTGGTTGAGCGTGCCGCCGGGCAGCACCGCGAGCGGCAGCCCGTGCTGCAGGGCGACGGTGGCCGCCGCGTTGACGGTGCCGTCGCCGCCGCACACGCCGAGGACCCTTGCGCGGGCCGCCGCCTTCTCCAGCTCGGCGCCCAGGTCGGCGGGTTCGGCCACTATGACCTCCGCCTCGGGCAGGGCGTCGTGCAGCGCCTTCACCCGCTGCGAGGTGCCCGCCCCCGCGTTGGCGACGAGGACCAGACCCTCGCCGCCCGGCAGCGCGGGCGCCGTCACCCTCGGGCGTCCTGGCGGGGCCAGCTGCGCCCGCGTCGGCACCAGACCGCGCACCGCGAAGGCCGCGCCCGCGCCCAGTGCCCCGCCCACCAGGACGTCGCTCGGGAAGTGCGCGCCGGTGTAGATCCGGGACACCGCCACCGCCGCCGCGAGCGGCGCGACGGCCGCGCCCCACGCCCGCGACTCCAGCGCCACACCCGTGGCGAAGGCGGCGGCGGACGCCGAGTGGCCCGACGGGAAGGAGGTGGTGATCGGCTGCCGCTTGAGCTGCCTGATCAAAGGGACCGCGTCGAGCAGCGGCCGGGCCCGGCGCACCGAGCGTTTGCCCAGCGTGTTGATGGTCGCGGAGGCCAGCGCGAGGGAGGCCACGCCGCGCACGGCGGCCCGCCGGGCCCGTGGGGTGCGCGTCGCGGTGATCCCCGCGGCCACCGTGAACCACAGCACGCCGTGGTTGGCGCCCTGGCTGAGCCGGGGCAGCACCCGGTCGGCGCCGGGCCAGTGCCGCTTGGCGACCGCGTCGAAGAGGCGGCTGTCGAGAGAGACCACGCGGGCCTTGAACGGGCGGTGCCCGGCCGCGGGCCGGGACAGGTCGAGGCCGGAGACGTCCGGGATGTCAGCGCTCATGGCGCCCGTGTACCCCGCGCCTCGTGATTCAGCCTCCAGGGCGCCGAAACCGCAGGTGGGGAGCGGTGCGCCTGGCCCTTCCCGGCCCCGGAAAGGAAACGGTTTGCCCGGGCGGCCATCGGCCACGGACAATCCGCACATGGGACATCTGGAAGCCGCACACCTCGAGTACTACTTGCCGGACGGGCGGGCGCTGCTCGGTGATGTGTCCTTCCGGGTCGGCGAGGGTTCCGTCGTCGCCCTTGTCGGGGCGAACGGCGCGGGCAAGACCACGCTGCTCCGGCTGATCTCGGGCGAGCTCCAGCCGCACGGCGGCACCGTCTCGGTGAGCGGCGGCCTCGGCGTGATGCCGCAGTTCGTCGGCTCCGTGCGCGACGAGACCACCGTGCGCGACCTGCTCGTCTCGGTCTCCCACCCGCGCATCCGCGAGGCCGCGAAGGCCGTGGACACCGCCGAGCACCTGATCATGACGGTCGACGACGAGGCCGCCCAGATGAAGTACGCGCAGGCGCTCTCCGACTGGGCGGAGGTCCAGGGTTACGAGGCCGAGACGCTGTGGGACATCTGCACCACGGCCGCGCTCGGCGTCCCGTACGACAAGGCCCAGTTCCGCGAGGTCCGCACGCTCTCCGGCGGCGAGCAGAAGCGCCTCGTGCTCGAAGCGCTGCTTCGCGGCACCGACGAGGTGCTGCTCCTCGACGAGCCGGACAACTACCTCGACGTCCCCGGCAAGCGCTGGCTGGAGGGGCAGCTCAAGGAGACCCGTAAGACCGTCCTGTTCGTCTCCCACGACCGGGAGCTGCTCGCCCGCGCCGCCGAGAAGATCGTCAGCGTCGAGCAGAGTCCCGGGGGCGCCGACGCCTGGGTGCACGGCGGCGGCTTCGAGACGTTCCACGAGGCCCGCAAGGAGCGCTTCGCGCGCTTCGAGGAGCTGCGCCGCCGCTGGGACGAGAAGCACGAGCAGCTGAAGAAGCTGGTGCGCACGCTGCGTCAGGCCGCCGATGTCAGCCACGAGCTGGCCTCGCGCTACCACGCGGCGCAGACCAGGCTCCGCAAGTTCGAGGAGGCGGGCCCGCCGCCCGAGCCGCCGCGCGAGCAGGACATCACCATGCGCCTGCACGGCGGACGCACCGGCGTACGGGCGGTGACCTGCGAGAACCTCGAACTCACCGGCCTGATGGACCCCTTCGACCTGGAGGTGTTCTACGGCGAGCGGGTCGCCGTCCTCGGCTCCAACGGCTCGGGCAAGTCGCACTTCCTGCGCCTGCTCGCGGGCGAGGACGTGGCGCACACCGGCGCCTGGAAGCTCGGCGCGCGCGTCGTGCCGGGACACTTCGCGCAGACCCACGCGCACCCCGAGCTGATGGGCCGTCCGCTCCTGGACATCCTGTGGCGCGAGCACGCGCAGGACCGCGGCGCCGCGATGTCCCGGCTGCGCAGGTACGAACTGACGAACCAGGCCGAGCAGAAGTTCGAGCGGCTCTCCGGCGGTCAGCAGGCCCGCTTCCAGATCCTGCTGCTCGAACTGGAGGGCTGCACGGCCCTGCTGCTCGACGAGCCCACGGACAACCTCGACCTGGAATCCGCCGAGGCCCTGCAGGAAGGCCTGGAAGCCTTCCAGGGCACGGTCCTCGCCGTCACGCACGACCGCTGGTTCGCCCGCTCCTTCGACCGCTATCTGGTCTTCGGCAGCGACGGGCGCGTACGGGAGACCCCGGAGCCGGTGTGGGACGAGCGACGGGTCGACCGCGTGCGGTAGACCCGCCGCCCGCGCCTGCGGGGGATCAGCCGAACGCAGGGGATGCCGGTTTTGTCAGCTTGCGGCCGGGCACCGCCCGGCACGTCACGTCCTTGCCCGGCAGCACGCCCGTGACCAGGTACGCCGTGGCGGTGTCCTGCGCACAGCGGTTGGCGGGGCCGGGGGCCATGCCGTACGCCACGCCGTGCCCCTCGCCCTCGTCGACGGTCACGAGGCGGGAGCCCTTGAGCGCCCGGTGCATGCTCCGCGCGGCCGTCAGCGGGGTCTGCGGGTCCCACTCGTTCTGCAGGATCAGCGTGCCGACCCTGTTGTCCACGGTGGTGGCGGGCTCCGCCGGGCGGTCCCAGAACGCGCACGGCGCGATGTTGGAGACGAAGTCCCCGACCAGCGGGTGGCGGGCGGCGTCCCGGACCGAGTCGCGGTAGTACGTCTGCGGATCGCGCGGCCACGCGTTGTCGCCGCACACGACGGCCCAGAGCGCCGACACGCCGTTGTCCCCTTCCTCCGGCGCCGTCGGGAACTCCGGGACCGGCTTGCCCGCCGCGGCGTCCCGGAGCAGGGCGACGAGCTCGGCGCCGCTGCGGACGGTGAAGAACTCGCGGCGCAGAATGAGACGGATGTCGCTGCCGGTGACCTTCTCGGTGCCCACGACGATCGGGTCACGGTCGGCCCGCTTCACCAAGCCCCAGAAGGTGGCGCGCACTTCGGCCGGGGTCTTCCCAAGGCGGTAGGCGCCATCGTGCGCCGCCGTCCACCGCGACCACCGCCGGAAGGCGGGCTCGACCTCGGGCGCCCACATCTGGAACATCTTGCGCCACATGCGCGCCGGGTCGACGGCGCTGTCCAGGACGAAGCGGTCGGCGCGCCCGGGGAACAGCTGGGTGTAGACGGCCCCGAGGGCGGTCCCGTACGAGACGCCGAAGTACGAGATCTTCCGCTCGCCGAGGACGGCCCGCAGGACGTCCATGTCCCGCGCGGTGTTGCGGGTGGTGATGTGCGCCAGCGTGCTGCCCGCCTTCGCACGGCATTTGTCCGCCACGGACCTGGCCGTGCGGACGCTCTCGCCGAACGGCAGGTAGTGGCGCGGCCACTGCCGCTCCGCCTCGGCGAGCCCGCAGTGCACCGGCGTGCTGCGGCCGATCCCGCGGGGGTCGAAGCCGATGAGGTCGTACCGGTCCGTCACCGCCTTCGGCATGTCCTTGGCCAGGGCGAGCGGCAGGTCGAGCCCCGGGCCGCCGGGACCGCCCGGGTTGGACAGCAGTACGCCGCGCCGCTTTGCCCCCTCGCCCGCCTTGATCCGGGATATCGCGAGGTCGATGGCGGTGCCGCCGGGGGAGCGGTAGTCGAGCGGCACCTTGATGGTGGCGCACCGCAAGCGCGCGGGCGTGTCGGCGTCGCACCGCCGCCAGTGCGGCTTCTGGTGCGTGAACCGGTCGAGCGGGTCCGTCGCGGTGGTGTCCTGCCGGGGTGCGGCCGAGGCGGAGGCCGCGGCGAGGCCGGGGGCCAGCGTGACGGTCATGGCGAGGGCGAGGAACGGTAAGAGGCGGCGTCTGGATGCGTTGGGGGGCACGTGGGCGGTCCTTCCGGTCGGAAATTGCTCTGCCGACCGGGGGGACGCGGAAACAACGCCCCCTGCCTCCTCCCGTGGAACCCTCGTTTCAGGACATTTGCCGGTGCTCTGTAGGCGCCGGTTGCGCCGTGCGGTGCGCGCGCGGACCCCGCGCGGTGCATCCTGGGTAGTACGGGCCGAACGGGCCCCGGGGCACGGAGCGACGCGACGGAGCGATCGGAGCGACCCATGACCGGAGTCGATCCGGGTCGGCTGGACGACCAGCAGCTCATCAAGGAGCTGGAGACGATCCACCGCACCCGCCACGGCACGCTGCTGCACGGCTCGAACGACGCCCTGCGCGCCCACAACGACCGCATGGCGCAACTGGAGGGCGAGTACCTGCGGCGCCATCCGCGCAGGGCGGTGTCGGGCGGCCGGACCCGCGCCGGTGCGCGCGAGAGGGAGAAGGGGACCACGGGTTCATGAGCGACGAGCAGGACACCACAGGCGGCTCGGACACCACAGGCGGCTCGGACACCACAGGCGGATCGGACACAGCAGGCGGGTCGGACAAGGCGGGTGGGTCGGGCAATGCGGGCGGCGGGGCGCGGTCCCCGGTCCTCGACCGGCACGGCGAGGCGCTCGACCTCTTCGGCGACCGGGTGCACGCCGTCCGCGCCGACCAGTGGGACGCCCCCACGCCCTGTGCCGACTGGACCGTGCGCGACCTGGTCAACCACCTCACGGCCGAACAGCTGTGGGTGCCGGCGCTGGTCCGCGACGGCGCCACCGTCGAGTCGGTCGGCGACGCCTTCGACGGCGACGTGCTCGGCCCCGACCCGGTGACGTCCTGGGACACGGCGGCCGCCCCTGCCCGCGCCGCCTTCCAGGAGCCGGGCGCCCTGGACCGCACCGTCAACCTCTCCTTCGGCGCCACCGCCGCCACCTTCTACTGCGGCCAGATGACCACGGACCTCGTGGTGCACGCCTGGGACCTGTCCCGCGCGATCGGCGCCGACGAGACGCTGCCCGAACCCCTCGTCGCCTTCGCCCTGCGCGAAGTCTCCCCGTACGCGGCCGAGTTGGAGAAGAGCGGACTCTTCGCCCCCGCGGTGGAGCCGCCCGCCGACGCCGACGAGCAGACGAAACTGCTGAACCTCCTGGGGCGCAGGGTGTGACCCCCGTCGCTTGCTCCCGCGCACACGGGGAAACTGATGTGCATGAGAGTTGGCGTGGTGGATGTGGGATCGAACACGGTACGGCTCGTCGTGGCGGACGCCGACGGCCAGGTACCGCTGCCGGTCCATACGGCAAAACGGCGATTGCGGCTGGCCGAGCACGTCGACGGTGCGGGCCGGCTCGCCGAGGAGCCGGTCCGGGCGCTGGTCGACGCGGTGCGCGACGTACAGGAAGAGGCCCGACGGTGGGGCGTGGTGGAACCATTCGCCTTCGCGACGTCGATCGTGCGCGACGCCCCGAACCGGGCCGAGGTCCTGGAGGCGGTGGAGTCGGGCGCGGGGATACGGCTGCGCACTCTGTCCGGTGAGGCCGAGGCGGAGCTGACGTTCCTCGCCGCCCGGCGGTGGATGGGCTGGCGCGCGGGGCCGCTGGTGCTCTTCGACATCGGCGGCGGCTCCCTGGAGGTGGCCTTCGGCCGCAGCCGCCTGCCGGACTACGCGGCGTCGCTGCCGCTGGGGGCGCGGCGGCTGACGCGGGACCTCTTCGACGGCCAGGACCCGCCCCGCGAGGAGCACCTGAAGGCCGTACGCCGCCAAGTGCGCCACCAGCTGCGGGACGTGGCCGCACGGATCCGCTGGGAGATGCCGCACACGGCCGTCGCCACGTCACGCACGTTCCAGCAGCTCGCCCGGTTGTGCGGCGCGGCGCCAGGGCGCTACGGCCCGTTCGTCGAGCGGCAGTTGGACCGCCGCGCGCTGAGCGAGGCACTCAAGGAACTGGCCCGGCTGCCCGCCGACCGGCGGGCGCAGCTGCCGGGCATCTCCGCGGCGCGCGCCGAGCAGTGCGTGGCCGGCGCGGTCGTCGCCCACACGGCCATGAAGCTGACCGGGACCGAGACGGTGACCGTCTGCCCCTGGGCGCTGCGCGAGGGGATCCTGCTGCGCTACATCGAGGACGGCGACGCCGACTGGTGGGCCCGGGAACACGTGGAGACCGGCGACGGCTCGCGCGGCGGTGCGGCGTCCCTGCGGCTGGCCGCGGCGACCTGCCCGACCTGAGCGGAAGGCCGGGCTTCACCGCTCGGCAGCCCTGCACGGGATGTCACCCGAAGGCACCCTCGATCCGGTCGTTCCGGCCCGCTCCGCGGCCGTCCCGCCTTTGTACGGGTCTTTCGCGCGGCCCCGGGGCAACGACTCGGCGCACCCGCACTCCTAGGCCGGACCCGGCTGCCCGCCCGGCGCGGCGCGGCTGATGTCCGCCAGTGCCGACGACGGGTCCTGCGCAAGGGCGAGGTCGCCGAGGCTCACCATCCCGACGGGGTGGCCGTCCTCGACGACGGGCAGGCGGCGCACCGCGTGGTCGCGCATCAGCCCGACCGCGTCCGAGACCGGATCGTCGGGGGCCACCACCACGGGGTTGGGCGTGCAGACGGCCTGCGCGCTGACCGTCAGCGGGTCGGCGCCGTCGGCCACCGCGCGCAGCGCGATGTCCCGGTCGGTGAGCACGCCGAGGACATGGCCGTCCGTCGCGACGAGCACGTCGCCGATGTCCTGCGCGCGCATCAGCTGCGCCGCTTCGACGAGAGAGGCGTCGGGGCGTACCGCCACGACGCCCGGCGTCATGACGTCCCTTACGAAGTCAGCCATGGCTGGGCCCCTTCCTGCATACGTTCGTCGTGCGTTCGTCGTGGAGACTCCCCGCAGTACCCCTGGGGCATCGCGCTATGCCTCGCCGGGCCGTGGAGGTTTGCCCGTCCGCGCCGGGGAGACCCGCCCCTGACACCCCCCACGGAATGGGGAGGGCAGGGGTCATGGCGCTACTCGCTGTATTCATCCCGCTGGTGATGCTGGGCGTGGTCCTGGCACTCGGCCGGTACGAGGAGTTGCTGCTGCCGCCCGCACAGAACCCGGACGAGGCGGACGTCGTCGCACGACGCCGCGCCGCGTGACGCGGCAGCACGACGGTGCCGCCCGGGACGGCCGAACGGCCGGGCGGCACCGCCGCGTCCGGGGCGCGGGAGCGAACCGACGGAAAGCCCTGGGTGTTTGCTGCCGGAAGCCCGGGGCAGGCGGAAGAAAGTGCTTCGGACCGGAGGCACGTCCGTGGGAGTGACCTCGTCGCTCTGCCCGGGTGTGCCCCGTCGTGGTCCGACGCGCATGCGCTCCCACGGTGACCGTCCACCCAAGGCACCCATATAGGGAGTTGCGACGCACCATGCGATCCCACACCAGCACCGCCGTAGTACCCGCGAGGACGAACGACACCGCGGCACCCGCGCCGCCGGCCGACACCGCGGTACCCGCGCGGACCATCGGCACCGCGGCACCCACCCGGACCAAGCGTCACCCGCACGACGACGCCCCGGACACCACCGAAGCCTTCGAGCGCCTCGTCGAGATGCCTCCCGGCGCCGAACGCGACGCCTTGCGCAAGGAGATCGTCCAGGCCTGGCTGCCGATGGCGGAACGCCTCGCCGGCCGCTTCCGCAACCGCGGCGAGGCCCTCGACGACCTGTGCCAGGTCGCGGCCCTCGGTCTCGTCAAGGCCGTCGACCGCTACGACCCGCGGCGCGGCACCGCCTTCGAGAGCTACGCGGTGCCGACCGTCACCGGCGAGATCAAGCGGCACTTCCGCGACCACATGTGGACCCTCCACGTGCCGCGCCGCGTCCAGGACCTGCGCAACCGCGTGCGGTTCGCCCGTCAGGACCTCGCCCAGTCGGTCTCGGGCCGCGCCCCCACCCTCACCGAGATCGCCGTGCATGCGCAGATGAGCGAGGAGGACGCGAAGGCCGGCCTGGAGGCGCTCGACAGCTTCACGGCGCTCTCCCTCGACGCCGAACTGCCGGGCAGCGAGGACGGCTACTCGCTGAGCGACGCCCTGGGCGGCCCCGACCCCGCGCTCGACATCGTCGTCGACCGCGAGGCCGTCAAGCCGCGCATCGCCCAGCTGCCCGAGCGTGAACGCACCATCCTCTACATGCGGTTCTTCGGCGACATGACGCAGAGCCGCATCGCGGACGAGATGGGCATTTCCCAGATGCACGTCTCCCGGCTCATCAGCCGCTGCTGCGACCGGCTGCGCGACCAGGTCATGCGGGACGCCGCCTGACGACCCGGCACCCCGCGCCGCCGCCGGCCCGGATCCTCACCGGGCGGCGGCGCCGCGCCACATGGCGAGCGCCATGTGCCGGGACATCACGTCGACCAGCCGCGCCTCGGCCATCGAGAAGGCGAGCCGCGGGCCGCTGCGGAACAGCGTGAGGACGCCGTCCACCGGGCCGTGCGTACGAGCCGTCAGCGGTACGCACAACAGGGAGGTGACCTCGGCGCGGACCAGCACGTGCGCGCCGGACGCGTCCCTGCCGAAGGCGTCCGGGTCCTCCGGGCGCACCTGCAGCGAAGTCGCCCCGCCGCGCGCCGCCTCCACGACGAGGGGGCACGCGGCGGGGTCCTGGCCGAGGACGTCGGCGACCGGCGCGCCCGGCGGCCCGAGGACCGTCGTGCGCCGCAGCCGCGCCGCCCCCTCGTCGGCGATCACCCAGTCGGCGAACCGCTCGTGCAGGACGGCCGCCGCCTGCTGGAGGACGGCCGTACGGTCACCGGCGGCCACGCCGAGCAGCGCCGTCGTCATGGCGTCCGCCAGGTCGAGCTGGGCGGCGTGCCGGGTCGCCTCGCCGAGGTCGGGGGCGGGGCCCGGGGCGCTCGGCTGCTCCTGCGCGCGCCCGGCGGGCTGCAGTACGACGAGGACGGCCATGCGGGGCTCGGTGCCGGGGCGCAGCGCCGTGAGCGTCGCGCGGACCGGCGTGCCGGGGCTCCGCTGGAGGTGGATGTTCAGGCTCCGGTCGCCCTCGCCACGGGCGACCGCCGCGGTCTGCGAGCGGAACGCGACCCGGTCGGCGTGCATCAGGAAGCCGGTCAGCGGCCGGCCCGTCGCGTACCCCGCGCGCACCCCGGTGAGGTTCGTCGCGGCGAAGTTCATGCGACGGACCACGGTCTCCCTGTCCGTCAGCGCGACCGGCAGCGGCATCCGCTGGAACAGCGCCCGCAGCAGCCGCTGCTCGTCCCGGTCCGAGGTGGCGCTGTCCCACTGTCCGTTGTGGGCGAGGCGTTCGTACGTGGGCCACAACTGGTCTGCCACATGGTCGAGTTCGAAGATCGCCGCGTCGAGCACGGTGCTGAGGTCGCTCGCGGGCACGGAACGAGCCGCCTTCAACTCGGCGATACGCCGCACAAAATCCGCGAGCTCTTCACCGAACTCTTCCAATTGAGACATGTGCCGAACCTATCCGCTGGGACAGTTTTCCGAAGGCCTTGCCGGGAAGCCGTAGAAGAGAGGAGGAACTCCCCATGGCCCCCTTGCCGGATCCGGACCTGCTGCGACCGGAATCATCCTTGCCCGGCCGTCGGCTGTCCGAACTCGCGGAACAAGCTGTACGGTGCACGCCCGCCTGCTGCGGCGCGAGCACGACGGTCTCCGACGGCGGCGACGAACACCCCGCCGCGGTCACCCATCCCGACCTCGCCGGGCTCGTCTCGGTGCAACTGCGCTCGGGCGAAGGGCCCATCCCCACCGCGGAGGAGAGGGGCGCGCCCGTCGACTCCGAAGACCTGCTGCGGGACGAGCGGTGGCCCGAGTACCGCGCGATGGCCCTCGACGCCGGCGTGCGCTCCTGCGTCACGCTGCCGTTCCTGCGCGGCGGACTCACCGTCACCCTGACCCTGTTCAGCTTCCGGCCCGGCGCGTTCGACGACCCCGGGCACGGACCCGTGCAGGCACTCGGCGACCTCGCCACGACGAGCTTCGTGCGCGACCGGCAGTACCGCGCCGCGCTGACCGAGCTCGACCAGCTGGGCGCGGCCATGCGGACCCGGCCGGTCGTGGACCAGGCATCCGGGATCGTCATGCACGTCCTGGGGTGCGACGCCGAGGTCGCGTTCGGGGTGCTGCGGCGGATCTCCCAGGCGACCAACCGGAAGCTCGCGGACGTCGCGGCCGCCCTGGTCGAGACGAAGGGCCGCGGCCTGGAGCGCGAACTGGTCTCGCTGGCTCGCTGAGGGCGGCGGCGCATAAGGCCCGGACCGGCCAAGAGCGCCCGGTCCGGGCCCTTCGTGCGCCCCGATTCCCGGCCGGACGCACGTGCGGAACGCTCAAAGACAGGCTCTCACCCGGGCGGAGGCCAGAGCGGGCGGAACGGGTGGGGTTCGCGTTGTGATGGGGGCGTACGGCGATGTCCTGGTCTGCCCCGGGTACGCACCGGCGCGACGGGGCATGACCAGGACAGCGTCACGCGAGTGCACGGAGGTACGGATGAGGCGGACGGACACGGAGGGCCACGGCCCCGTCCGGTACGGGCCGCCCCCGCCGGAGCCGGGCCTCCCGGTCCTGCCCGAGGTGGCGGCGGCCGCCGCCGCTGCCGCGGGCCGCTCCGCGGCCGAGCCCCCGGGCGGCGGACCGGCCCTCCTCGACGCCGCGAGCGGCTACTGGGCCCGGCGAGGCCTGCCCGTGGAGCGCGACCGGATCGCCGCCGCCCCCGGCGCGCCGCCCCTGCTCCTCGCCCTCGCCGCGGCCGTCGGCGGCGACGTCCTGCTGCCCCGCCCCTGCCCCGCCTGGTGGGCGCCCCAGGCGCGGCTGCTCGGCAGCGGTGTCTACCACGTGCCGACACCCGCCGAGTGCGGCGGCGTCCCCGACCCGTACGCCCTCCTGGAGACCGTCCGCCGGGTCCGCGCCGAGGGCGGCCGACCCCGGCTCCTCGTGCTCTCCGTGGCCGACGACCCCACCGCCACCGTGCCGCCCCCGGAGGTGCTGCACGAGGCCGTGGAGGCGGCCGCAGACGAGGGTCTCCACATCGTCAGCGACGAGACCTGGCGCGACACCCTGCACCACCCCCACGACACCGTCATGGTCGGCCCCGCCGAGATGGACCACGAGCGGGTGACCGTCCTGGGCGACCTGGCAGGCTCGCTCCTCCCGCCGGCGCTGCCCGCCGCCGTCGCCCGCTTCCCCGCGACCGACGCGGGCGCCGCCCTGCGCGCCCGCACCCTGGACGTCCTGACCGCCCTCGGCGCGCACCTCGCAGCCCCGGCCGCCGCCGCTGCTCGCTACGCACTCGGCGAACCGGACGAGATCACCGAGCGGCTCACGGCCGCCGTCCGCCTGCACGCGCGGGTGGCCGCTGCCGCGCACCGCGCGGTCCTCGCCGCGGGCGCCCTCGCCCGGCCCCCGCAGGCGGGCCGTCACCTCTACGCGGACCTGGGCCCCCTGCGGTCCGCGCTCGCCGCCCGGGGCGTCGGGGACGCACAGGACCTGGAGGACTTCCTCACCGAACGGCTCGGCATGCCCGCGCCGGGTGGCCACCGCTTCGGCGACGACATCGACGCCCTGCGCGTACGGCTGTCCACCGGGCCGCTGCTCGGCTCGACCGGGGCGGAACGCCTGGCGTCGCTCACCGCGCCGGACCCGCTGGAACTGCCGCACGTGGAGCGGGCGTTGCGGGCGTTCGGGGCGGCCTTCGACGATCTCCGCGCAGCAGACCGGCGAATGGAGCCTCCTCGATGACCCAGCAGGCACAGCCGCAGGAGTACGGCGGACCCCGGCGGCAGGCGGCACCGCGGACGGCGCCGGACCGGTGGCCCGACCCCCTCGCGCCGCCGCGGCCGCCGGGCATCAGACGGTGGCCGAAATCGTTCGCCGACCGGCTGACCGCGCCGCTGCCCGGCCTGCGCGGCCTCGCCAGGTTCGCGCGCGAGGCCGCGCTGCGCCCGCGCGCCGAAGGACTCGCGGACATCCAGCGGCTGCCGTTCGAGCCCGGCCCGCTGCCCCGGGTCGACGCCAGGACCGTCGCCGTCACCTGGGCGGGACACGCCAGCTGGGTCGTCCGCATCGGCGGCCTCACCGTGCTCACGGACCCCGTCTGGTCCCGCAAGATCCTCGGCACCCCGGCCCGCGTCACCCCCGTCGGCGTCGCCTGGAGCGCCCTGCCGCGCGTCGACGCCGTCGTCATCAGCCACAACCACTACGACCACCTGGACGCACCGACCCTGAGCAGGCTGCCCAGGAACACCCCCGTCTTCGTGCCGGCCGGTCTCGGCCGCTGGTTCACCCGCCGCCACTTCACCCACGTCACCGAGCTCGACTGGTGGGAGGGGGCCGAACTGCGCGGAGTACGGCTCGACTTCGTGCCCGCCCACCACTGGTCCAAGCGGAGCCTCGCCGACACCTGCCGGACGCTGTGGGGCGGCTGGGTGCTCACGGACGCCCAGGGGCAGCGGGTCTACTTCGCGGGCGACACCGGGTACGGCCACTGGTTCGAGCGGATCGGCGCCCGCTACCCCGGCATCGACCTCGCGCTCCTGCCGATCGGCGCGTACGCACCCCGGTGGTGGCTCAGGGACGTCCACTGCGACCCGGAGGAGGCGGTCCGGGCGGCGACCGACCTCGGCGCGCGCCGGATGGCCCCCATGCACTGGGGCACCTTCCTGCTCTCCGCCGAACCCGTCCTCGAACCGCTCACCCGGGTGCGTGCGGCCTGGGCCGGGACGGGGCGGCCCCGCGAGGACCTGTGGGACCTCCCGGTGGGGGCGTCGCGGGTCCTCGCCTGACGTGGCCTCAAAGACAGGCCCTCAGGCCGCCGTGTGCCGGACCCGGCGCCACACCGCGGGCGCCACGCTGATCACGACCGTCAGCGCGACCGCCACCGCGACACCCTCCCACGGCTCCCTGAAGAGGGACCCGCCGAGGATGCCGATCAGCTGATACGTGACCGCCCACGCGAGGCACGCCGGAACGTCGCCGCGGGCGAACCGGCGCAGCGGCATCTGCGCCATCAGACACGCCAGCATCACCGGGATCCGTCCCGCGGGCACGAGCCGCGACAGCACGAGGACCATCACACCGTGGTCCTTGAGCTTCTCCTGCGCCTGGGCGAGGCGCTCCTCGGGCGCCCGGTCGCGGATCGCCGCCAGCCAGCGCGAACCGTTCTTCGACCGCATGCCGCGCTGCCCGAGCCAGTACAGGGCGACATCCCCGAGGAACGCCGCGAACGCCGCGACGCCGAAGACGACGAGCAGCGAGAACGGCGACGTCTGATGGACGGCCACCACCGCCGCCGAGCTGACCAGCGCACCCGTCGGCACCACCGGCACCAGCGCGCCGATCACCACGAGGAGGAACAGCGACGGATAGGTGACCGCCTGTTGGGTGCTCTCCGGCGGCACCTGCGTGGCCGCGGCGAGTATCACCGGGACACCTCCGGCAGCACGCTCTCCCCGTGCCCGAGCCGGTGCACCGTCACCCCGGGGGCGAGCCGGGCCGCGTGCCGGACGAACTCCTGGCCGGGCGCGTGGAACTCGTGGGGGCGCACGGCGTCCATGCCGATCGGCCAGTACGTGCCGTAGTGCACGGGGACCGCGCTGCGCGGCGCGATCAGGGCGAGCGCCTCGGCGGCGCGGCCCGCGTCCAGATGCCCCTGGCCCAGGTAGGGACCCCAGCCGCCGACCGGCAGCAGCGCCACATCGACGTCGCCGACCTCGTCGGCCATCTCGTCGAACAGCCCGGTGTCCCCCGCGAAGTACGTACGTGCCTCGCCGTCCACGACGTACCCCAGAGCGGGCGAGCGGTGCGGGCCGACGGGCAGCCGCCGCCCGTCGTGCAGCGCGGGCACCACACGCACGACGACCTCGCCGACCTCGACCTCGTCACCCGGCGCGACCTCGGTGAAGCGCAGGCCGGGCAGCCGCCGGGCCAGGCCGGGCAGCGCGCGGGCCGTCCCGCGCGGGACCAGCGCGCGGGTGCCCGGCGCGAGGCGGGCGAGCGAGGGTACGTGCAGATGGTCGGCGTGCAGGTGGGAGAGGAGCACGACATCGGCGACCGTCGCTTCGGGCGGTGGCAGCGCGCCCCTGCGGCGCCGCAGATGCGCCAGGCGGCGGGCGAACAGGGGGTCGGTCAGTACGCGGACGCCCGAGTCCTCGACCGTGCAAGTGGCGTGACCCCACCATGTGACCTCGACGGGCACCCGGTTCCTCCTTCGTGCGACTGTCTCCGAGCCTACGGCCAGGAGTAGGGTCGGCGGCCTACGGCGAGGGTGAGGGGAGACTCCATGGGAGAGGTCGTGGGCGCCGGGGCCGGCACCGCTGTCGTGCGCGCCGCGGCGATCGCCAGCCTGACGCCCCTGGAGGAGCTCGACGCCGACCCCTTCCTGGTCGACTCGCGCAGCCAGCACGCGATGTGCGCGCGGTGGGCGGCCGCGCAGGGATACGTGATCACCCGGGAGTTCGTCGTACGAGGGCTGCGCGCCGACCACGCGATGCTGTGGGGCGACGTCGAGGCGGGCCTCGTGGACCTCTTCGTGGTGCCCAGCCGCAGGGTCCTGGAGCGGGCGCTGCGGTCCGCCGACGAGTTCACCGCCGAGTGCGTGCGGCGCGGGGTGCGGGTCGAGACGGCGGGGCTCGCCGAGCCGGCGTACGACTCGCAGATGAAGGCGCGGGTGCACCGGCGGCTGTCCATGCCGACCGCGGGCTACGACGGGCGCTGACGTCTTTTTGCCGCTCCGCCGCGGCTCCTCCCCGCCCACCCGCTCGAACTCCGCACCTCAGCCCCCCAAAAGTGCCTCGCTGGTCCGCCGGGACGCGGGGCATGATCAGGGAAGTGGGGGCGCGTCGCGGGTTGTGACACGCTGGTGTCCGGTTCGGGGGGAAAAGTGAAAGGGCGAGGCGTGGGGCAAGGGCGATGGCGGAGAGTGGGCAGCGCGCTGGGGCGCGTGGTCGCCGTGTGGGCCGTCAGCACGCTGACGATGCTCGTGCTCGCCGGCATCCTGCCGGACTTCAAGCTCCAGTCGGACAACGGCGACAGCGCCACCCGGATCGCGATCACCGCCGCCCTCGGCGCCGGCGCCTTCGGCCTGCTCTCCGTGCTGGTGTGGCCGCTGCTCGTGCGGGCGCTGCTGCTCGTGCCCGCACTCGTGCTCGGCCTGCTCGCCTTCTTCCTCAACGGGTCGCTGCTCCTGCTCGCCCTGAGCCTCATCCCCGAGGGGCGCGGTGAGGCGGGGGCCGAGACCGCCGTCGTCGTCGCCGCCGTGATGTCCGCCGTCGCGTCGGCCACCGGCGGCGCCCTCGCCGTACGGGACGACGACGCCTACCGCCGACGGCTGTACCGGCTCGCCGACCGCCGCCGTCGCCGGGGGCCCGACGGCACCCCGGGGCCCATGACCCCCGGCACCGTGTTCATCCAGCTCGACGGCGTCGGGCACGACGTGCTCACCTGCGCCGTCGGCAAGGGACTCATGCCCACCGTCGCCCGCTGGCTGGGGGAGGGGGAAGGGGCGGGGCCTCCCACGCACCGGCTCACCCCCTGGCGCACCGACTGGTCCAGTCAGACCGGCGCCAGCCAGCTCGGCATCCTGCACGGCTCCAACCACGACGTGCCCGCGTTCCGCTGGTACGAGAAGGACACCGGCGAGGTCATGGTCAGCAACCGGCCCGCCTCCGCCGCGGAGCTGCAGCGGCGGGCCGTCCGGCGCACCGGCGACGGCGGCCTCCTCGCCGTCGACGGCGCCAGCCGCGGCAACCTCTTCAGCGGCGGCGCCGAGCAGCTCGCCCTCGTCCTGTCGATGGCGGCCCGCCGGGGCAGGGAGAACCGGTCGCGCGCCGGGTACTTCGCGTACTTCTCCGACCCCGCCAACGCCGTCCGTACCGCCCTCTCCTTCGTCGCCGAGGTCTTCCGGGAGATCGGCGAGTCCACCCGCGCCCGGTTCCAGCGGCGCCGCCCGCGGATAGGCCGCGGCGGCCTGTACCCGTTCATCCGCGCCTTCGCGACCGTCGTCGAGCGCGACGTCGTGGTCGCCGCCGTCATCGGCGACATGCTCGCCGGTCGCAGCGCGGTCTACGCCGACCTCGTCGCGTACGACGAGGTGGCACACCATTCCGGGCCGACCGGCAAGGACGTCGAGAAGGTGCTGCGGCGCCTGGACCGCTCGCTCGCGCTGCTCGACCAGGTGGCCGAGCACGCGCCGCGCGCCTACCGGATCGTGGTGCTCTCGGACCACGGGCAGAGCCCGGGCGAGACGTTCCGGGGCCGTTACGGCCTCACCCTCGGCGACCTGGTCCGGGCCGGCTGCGGGCTGCCCGTGCCGCGCAAGGCGCAGCGCACCCACAGCGGCGCGGAGGCCCGGTCCGCGGTGCGGGCCGCGCTGCGCAGGCCCGTGGAGGAGGGGGCCGACGAGCACCGTCCGGCCCGCCGCGCCGAGCCGATCGTGCTCGCCTCGGGCAACCTCGGGCTCGTCTCGTTCCCCGACGTGCCGCACCGCATGACGCGCGAGGAGATCGACCGCCGCCATCCGGCGCTGCTCGCCACCCTCGCCAACCATCCGGGGGTCGGCTTCCTCCTCGTACGCAGCGCGGAGCGGGGCCCGCTGGTGCTGGGGGCGCGGGGCGCCGAGGTGTATCTGGACGAGGACCCGGGCCCGGCCGGCCTCGGGCCGCTCACCGACTTCGGACCCGGCGCCGCGGACGCCGTGCGGCGCACCGACGGCTTCCCGCACGTCGCCGACATCATGGTCAACTCCTGGTACGACCCGGACGAGGGCGAGGTGCTCGCCTTCGAGGAGCAGATCGGCTCGCACGGCGGGCTCGGCGGGGCGCAGGGCCTGCCCTTCCTGCTCTCGCCGCTCGTGCTGGGCGACCCGGTGGCGGACGGGACGGAGTTGGTGGGCGCCGAGCAGCTGCACGGCGTCCTGCGCCGCTGGCTGGGGGAGGACCGGGTGCCGGAGACCCCCCTGACCGTCCCCGTGAACGATTCCTTGTTCGATGCCCCGGACAGCACAGCTTTTGCGGCCCCCGGCCGCGCCGCGCAGGACAAAACACACTGATTTGGAGCGGCGCCCGCCGTGCCCGACCATGGCTTCCGCCCGGCGATCCCGGGCGCCAGGGCACGACGAGAGGCGCACCACCCCATGCACGACACCGGAACCGTGGCACCGTCGGCTCCGGCCCCCGGCCAGGGAGGATCGGCGCAGTCCTGCGACCCCGAAACGCAGAGCAGGCACGCCCGGCGCTTCGGGCTCCCGATCGCCATGTGCCTCGTCACGGGGAACATCATCGGCGGCGGCATCTTCCTGCTGCCCGCCTCGGTCGCCCCGTTCGGCACCATCAGCCTCGTCGCGTTCGCCGTCCTGACCGCCGGCGCCATCGCCCTCGCGCTCGTCTTCGGACGGCTCGCGGAGCGTGATCCGCGCACCGGCGGCCCGTACGTCTACGCCCGCGCCGCCTTCGGCGACTTCGCGGGGTTCCTTGCCGCCTGGTCGTACTGGATCACCACCTGGGTCTCCAACGCGGCCCTGGCCGTCGCCGCCGTCGGCTATCTCGACGTCCTCATGCCGGTCGGCGACCACAAGTGGACCGCCTGCCTGGCCGCCCTGGTCCTGCAACTCCTGCCCGCGCTCGCGAACTTCGCCGGCACGCGGTACGTCGGCGCCGTCCAACTGGTCGCCACCGTACTGAAGTTCCTGCCGCTGCTGCTCGTCGCGGTCGGCGGACTGTTCTTCTTCGACAGCGCCAACCTCGGGCCGTTCCGGGCGAGCGACGACAGCCCGACGGGGGCCGTCTCGGCGGCCGCCGCGATCCTGCTCTTCTCGTACCTGGGCGTCGAGTCCGCCGCCGTCAGCGCGGGCGAGGTGCGCGACCCGCGGCGCAACGTCGGGCGCGCCACCATCTTCGGCACCCTCGGCGCCGCCCTCGTCTACCTGCTCGGCACGCTCGCCGTCTTCGGGACCGTCGCGCACGACAAGCTGGTGACCTCCACCGCGCCCTTCTCGGACGCCGTCGACGTGATGTTCGGCGGCTCCTGGGGCGGCACCGCCGTCGCCGTCGCCGCGCTGATCTCGATGGTCGGCGCGCTCAACGGCTGGACGCTGCTCAGCGCCCAGACGCCGTACGCGGCCGCCCAGGACGGGCTCTTCCCGAGCGCGTTCGGCAAGAAGAAGCGCGGCGTGCCGACCGTCGGCGTCCTCGTCACCGTCGTCCTCGCCTCACTGCTGACTGTCTACAACTACACGGCGGGCTCCAGCGGGGTTTTCGAGTCGCTGGTCCTGATCACCACGTTCACCGCCACCGTGCCGTACCTCCTGGCCACCGCCGCGCAGATCTACTTCCTCGTCTCCGGGCAGCGCGAGCGCGTCGCCCGCGGGCGCCTGGTGCGGGACGCGGTCCTCGCGGGCGTCGCGTTCGCGTTCTCGATGTGGCTGGTCGCGGGTTCCGGGTACGCGGCCGTCTACCAGGGCGTGCTCTTCCTCTTCGTGGGCGTGCTCGTCTACGCGTGGATGGCGGCCCGCAAGCAGCGGGCCGCCACCGTCAACGGCCGATCCGGTTCCTGACGTTCTGACTACCGGGCGAGCGGTGCGACGACCCAGCGACGGGTCTTGAACATGCTGCCCTGCGTGCCGATCTCGATCAGCTTGCGGGCCGCCGGGTAGGCCTCGTTGTCCTCCATCTCGTAGCCGACCTCGAACGTGCCGGGGACGTCCGAGACCTGGGGCGGACGCTGTGCCGCCGCGCCCGGCGCCGCCGCGTCGGCGGTCTCCGCGGCGAGGTGGGCGAGCAGCTTGCGCTGTGCCCCGTCGAGAGCCTTGCGCGGGTCGCGCTCCAGCGGCGCCGCCGTGGCCTTGCCGCCCTTGGACGGCGGCGGCGAGACCTCGGTGCTCGGCTCGCGGGTGACGCCGGTGGCCTGGCGGGTGGCGATCTGCGCCTGGACGGGGGTGCCGTCGTTGTCGAGGCCGATGCGGATGAGGCCGCGGCCCGGCGTGATGACGGGGATGCCGTCGAAGACCTGCCGGAACGTCACGTGGGTCTGCAGCGAGACCGGGCGCCCGATCTCCGAGCCGTCCTTCGTGCCGGAGTTCTGCATCAGGTCGTGCACGCTGTCGACGACCAGCTCGGCGCCCTCGGCGTAGCGCTCGGCGACGCCGCGCGCCGTCTCGATCGCGCGGTCGGTGGACAGCTGCTGGGTGTTGCGGTGGTTGGGCTCGGCGAGCC
Organism: Streptomyces sp. NPDC058308; assembly: GCF_042880275.1. NCBI lineage: Bacteria > Bacillati > Actinomycetota > Actinomycetes > Kitasatosporales > Streptomycetaceae > Streptomyces > Streptomyces sp. NPDC058308. The sequence continues at coordinate 442,191 of NZ_JBHVZA010000001.1, read as the reverse complement.
TGATCCAGCGGTTGCCCTGCGGCCCGGTGGAGATGACGCGGTCGCCGGAGGTCGCGCTGAGCACGCCGAGCCGCTCGACCTGGACCTCCTGCAGCGCCGCCGACGGGATGTCGGCCAGCTGCCCGAGCCTGCTGAGCTCGTCGCCCGGGTCACGGGGCGCCAGCTGGACGATCTGCTGCCGGCCGGGCAGCCGGGTGAGCAGCTCCCGCACGCCCTGGCGTGCGTAGTACCAGCGCCACGCGTACCAGTTGTCCGGCACGTGGTCGCGGTAGAAGTTGCGTTCGGTGTTGAGGCGGTTGGTGGCCTCCGCCTGAGTCGAGCCGACGGCGCACACCGAGGGTGCCTGGCCGTGGTAGATGTCCCAGCTGGCGTTGAGCCACGCGTCGCAGTACGTCTGCCCGGCCCGCCACTTCTCCCAGAACTTCCTTCCGTAGTCGCCGCTGTCGATGGAGGTGGTCTCGAACCCGAAGATCATCCGGAAGCCGATGTTGGGTCCGGCCCAGGTGCGGATCGGGGAGTGGCCGCCGGTGACCTTCAGTGAGTCGCAGGTCGACCAGAAGACGTAGTTCGCCTTCTCGTTGCCGAGCGCCATCCGGTTGGAGACGGCGTCGCTGCGGCCGTCCCAGGCGGCGCCGAGCGGCGCGAAGAAGACACCGTTGCCGTCCATGCCGCCGTGGCCCGAGTGGTAGACGGCACAGACGGCGTCCATGCCGTAGCGGTCCTGCCAGTTGTCGTACGTCTCCTCGTACGCCCACACCTGCGCGCCGCCGTCGGCGAACCAGAAGTTGCGGTCGTAGAACTGCTGGAGGTACGCCAGCCAGCCGGTGGCGTCCTCGTGCGTGTGGGAGAGCGTCGCCTGGTTGACGAACTTCTGGATGCTGAAGGCACCCCACCAGCCGAAGGTCGAGTCCCGGTCACCGGCGGCTCCGGGCTTCTCCGGTTCGAGTGGAGAGGGGCCGCGGTCCGAGTAGTTGATGCGCATGGCCATACCCCCTGAGAGGATCTCCTCGTTCCGTGCGCGAGGGGGCCTCAAAGTGTCACCGTGGACGGTCCTTGCACAGTTGTCATTCCGGCCATAGGCCCCCTGCAACGGGGCCGTTCCCGCACCTCAACGGCCCCTGTGGCGCGGCGGCGCACACAACGTGTTCGTATCGCCCGACGCGCACCTGCGCACCCCGCTCGAACACCACCCGGACCACGCTCCGCCCCGCGCGGCCCGTTTTCACCCGGCGACCCCGAACCCGGCGCTCAGGCGGGATCAGGTTCCGTGGCGGGCCCGTTCGAGGCCGTCGAGGATCAGATCGAGCCCGAACAGGAATTCGCTGTCGCGGTCGTAGTGCGGCTGCAGGAGGTGTTCCGAGGTCGTTTCCTGAAGCGAGAACCCGTAGATGTAGCTGTCCAGGACGGACACCACGTGGGCGGTCGACTCGGTCGAGAAGCCTGCCTGCCGGAGCGTTCCGATCACGCCTTCGTGGTGGCGCGAGGTCGCGGGGCCGGGGGTGGCCCGCGACTCCATGAGGCCCGTCGCCCAGGGGTGGCGCGACATGACCGTGCGGGCCGAGATGGCCCGGCGGCGCATGGCCGTCCGCCAGTCCGCCTCGTCGACCGGCAGGTCGATCTCAGCGAAAACGCTGTCGATCATGCCGTCGAGCAGGTCCACCTTGTTCGCCACGTGGCGGTACAACGACATGGCCTCGACTCCGAGTTCCACACCGAGCTTGCGCATGGTGAGCGAACCGATCCCGCTCGCGTCGGCGAGGGCGACGGCTGTCCGCAGCACCCGGTCCCTGGTCAGCGGTGGCCGGGCGGCAGGCTCCGGGCGGCTCATCGGCGTCCTCCGGCCCTATGCCTTGACATGCTTACGGTGTAAGCGTACGACTTGCAGAGCAAGCTTACGTTGTAAGGGTTCGATCATGGTGTCCGAGCAGCGCAGAGCGAAGGGCCCGTTCCGGGTGGCAGGTCGCCTGCGGGTCACGCATGCGGCGGTACGCAGCCGCCGCGCTCATCCGTGCAGTGCCGTCCAAGGAGGGCACCATGACGCTGGCCACTCTCTACCCCGCCCAACTCGACCTCAAGGGCACACGTCGCATCGCCCGCTGGCGGCCGCTCGTGCAGTGGCTCCTCGCCGTCCCGCAACTGCTGATCGCCTACGTGCTCAGCCTGTTGCGCGGGGTGCTGACCTTCATCGCCTTCTTCACCGTGCTGTTCACCCGCCGCATCCCGCGTCCACTCTTCGACGCGATCGCCATGACCTTCCGCTACGAATGGCGGGCCGCGAGTTACGCGCTGTTCCTGCGCGCGGACTACCCGCCCTTCGACTTCCGGTCCAGCTCAGGCGATGACGGTCTTGACCCGCACACCCTCGTCACGTTCGCCTACCCCGAGCGGATGTCACGGTGGCAGCCCCTGGTCAAATGGCTGCTCGCCGTCCCGCACTACCTGGTGCTGTTCCTGCTGAGCGTGGCAGCGATGGCCGCTGTGACCGTGGGCTTCTTCGCCGTGCTCATCACCGGCGAATACCCCCTGGGCATCCGCGACTTCGTCGTGGGCGTCTACCGCTACAACCTCCGTGTACAGGCCTACGTCGGTCTGCTCACCGACAGCTACCCGCCCTTCAGCCTGCAGGCCGGCTGACCCAGCGGCCCGCCGGGCTCCGGCAGGAGCTTCTCCACCCCGCCGTTTCGGCGGGGTGACGGCCGCAGTTGCGGCACAGACGAGAGGGGAATCTGATGGGCCTGTTCGGCGGACCACCGAGAGACATCAAGGCACTCCGCAGGGAAATAGAATATTGCCTGATTTTGTGGGGCACTATGCCCAACACGCCCGCGCAGATGCGGCAGCATGCGTTGGAGAACGTTCCCGTCAACTTGCGCGCGAAAGTGGTATCCGCGCAACAGGCGGGTCACCTTGCTGAGGCCATGGAAGTCATCAGAACGGCACGAGAGGCAACGCCGAAGGCCTCGCCCGCTGAAATGTCGTGGGCGCAGCTCTTGAATTACGCGGAGACAGGCCAGCGGCCACCTCCAGGCGTGGTGACGTGATCCGATTACTCACCTCGGCGGGGACCACGCTCCGCCCCGCGCGGCCCGCTTTCACCCCGGGGGGCTCACCGCGTCGGGGAAGTCGGCTCCGTCGCGGGAGCGTGAGGCTTGTCCAGCATGGTGCAGACGGCGGCATCGACCAGCTTGTCGTTGGCGGCCGCGGCCTTCGGTTCCTTGATGCCGAAGTTGGTGCTCGTCAGGACCGCGACGCTGCGACGGCCCCGAGCGTCCGTGTAGAACTCGCTGGAGTAGCCGGGCAGGCCGCCGGTGTGGCCCCAGACGGTGCCGCAGGACGTCGTCACCTTCATCAGTCCCAGGCCGTAGCCGCCGCCCTCCTCGGGGTCGGGAACCGTCGTCCGCATCTGCTTCAACTGCGCCTTCGGCAGGAGCTTGCCGGACATCAGCGCCTTCTGGAAACGCTGCCAGTCCCGCGCGGTGGAGACCATGCCGCCCGCCGCCCAGGACCAGCTCGGGTCGATTCGGGCGGTGTTGATGTTCTCCTGCGGACGCTCGGGGCCCGCGAACCCGACGCCGTCGGGCAGTTCGACGGCCGGGGCGAGGATGCGCTTGAGGCGTGCGGCGTCGGGTTCGTAGCCGGTCACGTGCCTGCCGCGGCCCCAGTCGGCGTCCTTGGACAGGAAGGTGTCCCGCATTCTCAACGGGCCGGTGATCCGCTGCTCGATCAGGTCGTCAAGGCTGCTCCCGGTGGCCTTCTCAAGGATCATTCCGAGAGCCGTGTAGTTGGCGTTGCTGTAGAAGTGCTTCTTGCCGGGGGCCGACGGCGGGCTCTGCGGGGGAGTGATCGCCAGCAGCTCGCCGGGCCGCCACGCGCGCTGCTCCTGCCCGGTCAGGGACGGCAGGAACGCGGGTGTCAGCAGGTAATCGTCCAGGCCGCTGGTGTGGTTGAGGAGCATCTTCACGGTGATGTCCTCGCCTCCCCTGACCACGCCCGGGAGCCACTTCTCCACCGGGTCGGCGAGGTCGATCCTGTGCTGGGCGACCAGTTGCAGGACGAGGGTGGCGGTGACCGTCTTGGTGTTGGACCCCACCCGGAACTTGTCGTCCACCCCTAGGCGGTGGTCCGCCTTGGTCCAGGACGCCTGCCGGGCCGTCGTGACCGGCTTTCCCCTGCCCCGGTCGACCCGGACGATCACGCCCAGGGAGCCCTGGTCGGCCGCCGTCTGCGCGAGTCCGGCCAACTGCTTGCCGGCCCGCGCCGTTGACGCATCCCGCGCGGAGGCGGTCGTCGCCGCCGAGGACGTCCCGGAACAGGCGAGGAGTGTTCCGCCCAGACCTGTCGCCAATGCCAGTGTCAGCGCGCCGCGCAGAAACCGGCGGCGTGCCGATGCGGGTACGGACGTAGACGCGGATACGGGCTCGGATATGGACTCGGATATGGATGCGGACATGATCGCTCTCCCTCGAAGTGCACAGGTCACGTAAGGCCGGAGCCGGTCGCGTGCCGGTGGTCGGCGGCCGTTGACGACATCTCCCATCCTTGTCCGCACGGGAGCGCGCGGGGATCGTGCCAGGACCCGGACCACCGGGAACCTTTCCCCCGGTCCGGGGGTGGTGCCAAGCCCCCTCCCGGCTGCCGGCACCCGGCCCGTACGGCGTAGCGTCTGCAGTTCAATGTCGGTGGCGAGGAGCGGAGTTGCCCATGCACAGCGCGGAGAGCCGGATCGATACGTCGACTGCGCATTCGGCCCGGGTGTACGACTACATCCTGGGAGGCAAGGACCACTACCTCGTCGACATCGAGGCGGGCGACGCCATGTGCAGCCACTGGCCCGCGCTGCCCGTGCACATGCTGGAGAACAGGCGGTTCATGCACCGCGCCGGGCGATACCTCGCCCAGGAGCAGGGCGTCCGGCAGTTCCTCGACATCGGCACCGGGCTGCCCACCGCCCCCAACCTGCACGAGGTGGTGCAGGGCGTGGCTCCGGAGTCCCGCGTGGTCTACGTCGACAACGACCCCATCGTGCTGGCCCACGCCCGCGCCCTTCTGCAGAGCTCCCCCGAGGGGGCGACCGCCTATGTCGACGCCGACATGCACGATCCTGACGCCATCCTGGACAGCCCCGAGTTCCGCGCGCTGATCGATCTGGACGAGCCGGTCGGTCTGATGGTCATCGGGATTCTGCACTTCATCCTGCCGCCGGACGACCAGAGCCTGGTCCAGCGGCTGCTCGAACCGCTCCCACCGGGCAGCTTCCTCGCGCTGACGATCGGCACCGCCGACTTCGCGCCCGAGGAGGTCGGCCGGGTGGCCGAGGAGTACGCGCAGCAGGGCATGCCCATGGTGCTGCGTGACCTGCCGACCGCCACGTCCTTCTTCGACGGGATGGATCTGGTCGACCCGGGCGTCACCCAGGTCCACACGTGGCGGCCCGGCCCCTTGCAGGACGGTGTCGACGACCGGGCGATCGCCATGTACGGGGCGGTGGCCCGCAAGCGCTGACGACGGGCAGGTGCCGGGCGGTGGGCGGGAGGAGAGCAACTGTGGCCTTCCCGCCCGATGCCCCTTCGCCCGATGCCCTGCCCGCCCTACGGCGTCCCCGGGGCGCCGGGCAGCACGCCGGTGAGACGCAGCAGTTTCCCCTGCCGGTTGCTGACGTACAGACAGCCGTCGCCGGGGGCCGGCGCGATGCCGCAGACCGTGCCGAGCGATTCGGCCACCACACGGTGACGGCCCTTGGTCTCGCCGTCGGCCACGACGACTTCGTGCACCCTGCCGCCGCCCGAGTCGCACACGTACGCGTGGTCCGCGCCGTCCAGCGCCACGCGGACGCTGTTGCCGAGGCCGGTGGCCACCTGTCGCGGAGCGGTGCCGGCGTCGGCCGTCAGGTCGACCTCGTAGAGCGCGCCGCGGTCGTACTCGCCGATGTACGCCATGCCTGCGGCCAGCGCCACACCCGCGGCCCTCGGCACGCCCCAGGTGCGTTGCCGCCGCGCCGGCGTGCTGGTCAGGTCGAGCTCGATCAGCTTTCCGTTCTCGACGTCGCTGACGTAGGCCTTGTGGCCCGCCGGGTCCAGTGCGAGGCCGTACGCGTACATGCCATGGGCGACCTCGACCGGCGGGGCGGAACGGTCGGACAGGTCCACCGTGAACAGGCGCCTTCCGCTGTAGTCGGTGACGTAGGCCTTGTTTCCCGGCAGGTCCAGGGCCACGTCGTTGACTTCGCCCAGATTCTCCAGGACCCATTCCTCGGCGCCGTCGGCGGCGAGATCCAGCTTGTACAGCCTGCCGCCGTTGTACCGGTCGGTGACGTACGCCCTCTGCCCTGCCGGGTCCAGTGCGAGGCCGTCGGCCGTGCCCAGCCCGGTGGCGAGCACGTCGGGCTCCCTCTTCGTGCTCTGCTGCCCCTCGCTCCCGCCCTTGTGGAGAGGGTGATTCTTGAACTCGTGGTGCAATCCTTCGAGTTCGAAGACCTCGTGCACCCCGGCGAGGGTGGAGACGACCTCGGCCTCACCTCTCTGCTGGAAGGGCTTGCCCTCGCCGGTCAGGTCGAAGGCCTCCGCGGCCGTACCGGTCTCGCCGAGCTTCCACGCGAGCACCTCGGAGTACGTGGGCTCCTGGGCCTGTGGCCCGTTCGGACGGGTCTCCTTGACCTCCACCGGCTCGGGGTAGGAGAGCGCGACCCATCCGCCGAAGGAGACGGGGAATTCGTAGTCGAACCTGCGCACTTGGCGTCGCTGCGTCGCCAGGACGTCCACCCGGCTGCCGACTTCCCCGCTCAGCGTGGACGACGTCTTGAAGGCGGTGGTCAACGAGCCGCTCACCGAGGCGGTGATGCCCAGCATCAGCTGCGTCAGCCTCCTCGCAGGGCGGAACCGGACGAAATGACGGTGGCTACTTCTCTTCTTTTTGTGTGGTCCCGTCGTCCGTCCTTTTGATGTTGGCGGCCGATTTGCTGTTCTCTTCCCGCAGTGCTTCCCGCTCTTCTTCGCTGATTCTGGGACCGCTCTCCTTGCTGATCTTCGGCCGGTCCTCTTCCCTGATCTCCGCTTTCACCTTCTTGAACGCCTCGTCCCTGGTCGCCGACGCCATGCCGGACGTCGAGGCGGGATCTTCGCTGGCCTCCTGCTGCTTGGCAGCCGCCGTCCGCGTGTTCTGGAACAGGGGCGTGAGGAAGGTGCTCATGATGCCGAGCGCCTCGGGTGACGTCTCGCGCACGATCTTCGGATCGCGCGTGGTCCCGGGAATTCCGTCGTAGAGTTCCGGATCGACGCCGTCCTCTTCGGGGTGAACTCCCGGAATGTTTTCATGGACCTTCTGGGCGGACTCTTCGGCGGACTTGGCACCGCTTTCGCCGCCGCCGAAGATGTTCTTGAAAGACATGAGCTCCCTTTCGCATCCTGCACCGGGATGCCGGGGCCCCCGATTCCCCGTGGAATTCCCCGTGGACCCCTCCGAGTTCTTCCGGGCCTCTGCCTGCATACCCCTCTCGCGATCGATCCATCCGGAAAATCCGTTTCGGTGCCAGCTGTAACGTTTGTGCAGATCGCCGTGCGCCGCGCGGTACCGGCGACGCCGTGGCCGGTCGACGATCCACTGGTGCCCCGATTCCGCCCGGAGTGTGATCGGATGGCGGAGACGGGACCTCCGATCACACAACCGCACTGAAGGGAACTGCATCGTGGCAACCACGCGCTCCGCGCACACGGTCTGGGAAGGCTCTCTGGCAGAGGGCTCGGGCAACGTCACCTTCGACTCCTCCGGCATCGGGGAGCAGGCGGTGTCCTGGCCGTCGCGCGCCGAGGAGGCGAACGGCAAGACCAGCCCGGAGGAGCTCATCGCCGCCGCGCACTCCAGCTGCTTCGCCATGGCGCTGTCGCACACGCTGACCGGCGCGGGCAACCCGCCCACCCGCCTGGTCACCAACGCCGACGTGACCCTGCAGCCGGGTACCGGCATCACCGGCATCCACCTCACCGTCGAGGGCACCGTGCCCGGTATCGACGAGGCCGCCTTCGTCGAGGCGGCCGAGAAGGCGAAGGGCGGCTGCCCGGTGAGCCAGGCCCTGGCGGGCACGACCATCACGCTTTCGGCCAAGCTGGCCTGAGCGCACGCAGGTTGACGACGCCGTCACCCCCGCCGGGGTGGCGGCTTTGTCATACGCGGCATTGACAAGAACCCGCTCAAGTTTTGTGATGGAGAACGGAGTAGACCTGGAGACGGGGGACGTGAGCTCGCGGCGGAAGGGACTGAACCATGGCACGTGCGGTCGGGATCGATCTCGGCACGACGAACTCAGTGGTGGCCGTACTGGAGGGCGGTGAGCCCACCGTCGTCGCCAACGCGGAGGGCGCGCGCACCACGCCCTCGGTCGTCGCCTTCGCGAAGAACGGCGACGTCCTGGTGGGCGAGGTCGCCAAGCGACAGGCGGTCACCAACGTGGAGCGCACCGCTCGCTCCGTCAAACGCCATATGGGCGACGGCGTCTGGCGCTTCCCGGAGAGCGGCTCCGTGGACGGCACCCGCTACACCGCGCAGGAGCTGTCCGCGCGCGTCCTGCAGAAACTCAAGCGCGACGCCGAGTCCTACCTCGGCGAGGACGTCACCGACGCGGTGGTCACCGTCCCCGCGTACTTCGACGACACCCAGCGCCAGGCCACCAAGGAGGCCGGTGAGATCGCCGGCCTGAACGTCCTGCGCATCATCAACGAGCCGACGGCGGCGGCCCTCGCGTACGGCCTCGACAGGGGCGCCGACGAGACCGTCCTCGTCTTCGACCTCGGCGGCGGCACCTTCGACGTCTCGCTCCTGGAGATGGGCGAGGGCGTCATCGAGGTGAAGGCCACCAACGGCGACACGCAGCTCGGCGGCGACGACTGGGACCAGCGGATCGTCGAATACCTGGTGCGCCAGTTCAAGAACGGGCACGGCGTGGACCTCGGCAAGGACAAGATGGCGCTCCAGCGCCTGCGCGAAGCGGCCGAGAAGGCGAAGATCGAGCTCTCCTCGTCGAGCGAGACCGACATCAACCTGCCCTACATCACCGCCTCGGCGGAGGGCCCCCTGCACCTGGCCGAGAAACTGACCCGCGCTCAGTTCCAGGAGCTCACCTCCGACCTGCTGGACCGCTGCAAGGAGCCCTTCCACCAGGCGGTCAAGGACGCGGGCGTCAAACTGTCCGCGGTGGACCACGTGATCCTGGTGGGCGGCTCCACGCGGATGCCCGCGGTGACGGATCTGGTCAGGGAGCTCACCGGCAAGGACCCGCACAAGGGGGTCAACCCCGACGAGGTGGTGGCGCTCGGCGCCGCCCTGCAGGCCGGGGTGATCCGCGGTGACGTCAAGGACGTCCTCCTGCTCGACGTGACCCCGCTGTCCCTGGGCATCGAGACCAAGGGCGGCATCATGACCAAGCTCATCGAACGCAACACCACGATCCCCACCCGCCGTTCGGAGACCTTTTCCACCGCCGAGGACAACCAGCCCTCCGTCGGCATCCAGGTCTTCCAGGGCGAGCGGGAGATCGCCGCGTACAACAAGAAGCTCGGCGTCTTCGACCTGACGGGCCTGCCGCCCGCCCCGCGCGGCGTCCCCAAGATCGAGGTCACCTTCGACATCGACGCCAACGGGATCATGCACGTCTCGGCCAAGGACGAGGCCACCGGACGTGAGCAGCGCATGACCGTGACCGGCGGCTCCGCGCTGCCCAAGGACGACATCAACCGCATGGTGCGGGAGGCCGAGGAGCACGCGGAGGAGGACCGCAGGCGCCGCGAGGCGGCGGAGACCAGGAACCAGGCGGAGCAGCTCGTCTACCAGACGGAACGGTTCCTGCGGGACAACGGCGACAAGGTTCCCGCCGACACCAAGGCCGAAGTGGAGGCCGCGGCCGACGAGTTGAAGGGGCTGCTCAAGGACCGGGCCGACGACACGGCGGCCCTGCGCACCGGCGCGGAGAAGCTCGCCGCGGTGAGCCAGAAGATGGGTCAGGCGATGTACGCGGCCTCCGACGGGGGCGCCCAGGAGCAGACACCCACCGAGGCCGCCCCCGAGGACGGTGTGGTGGACGCCGAGATCGTGGACGAGGAGGACCGGAACAAGGGCGGTAATACGTAGGTGGCACGGGGGCGGGCGGGTTCAGGAACCCGTCCGCTCCCAGCCCCGCCGGTCGGGCCGCGCCCCTACCCGCTTGGGGTCCCGGGTGCGGTAGACCACGTACGGCCGGAAGAGGTACTGCACCGGCGCGCTGAACATGTGGATGAGCCGGGTGAAGGGCAGCAGCGCGAAGAGCAGCATGCCGATGACCGCGTGGATCTGGAAGGTGAGCGGGACGCCCACCATGCGGTCCACGTCCGGCTGGAGGGTGAACAGGCTGCGGGACCAGGGGGCGATGGACTCGCGGTAGTTGTACCCCTCCGCCAGGCCGGAGTTGGTGAGCTTGGCCCACATGCCCATCACGATCGCCGCGAGCAGCACGACGTACATCACCTTGTCGTTGGCGGTGGTCGCGCGGAACACCGGCGCGTTCGTGCGCCGGCGGTAGAGCAGCATCAGGATGCCGAGGACGGCGAGCGCGCCCGCCGCGGTGCCGCCCCACAGCGACAGCTTGTGGTACGCGCTCTCGGTGAGGCCGACCTTGTCCGTCCACGACTCCGGCACGAACAGGCCCATCAGGTGGCCGACGAGCACGAAGAGGATGCCGTAGTGGAACATCGGCGACGCGATGTTCAGGACCTTGGACTCGTAGACCTGGGAGGAACGGGTGGTCCAGCCGAACTTGTCGTAGCGGTAGCGCCAGATGATGCCCGCGACGAGCAGGACGAAGGCGACGTAGGGGAGCACGCCCCACAGCAGCGTTTTCATGAGGGTCGCTCCCCGATGAGTGCGAAGGGCTGCAGTCCGACGTCCTCGCGCGGCGGACCGGAGCGGGCTAGGGCCAGCGCCTCGGCGCGGTCCTTGGGCGAGGGGCCGGGCAGTGTCGCGCAGACCGCCTCGACGACCGCCGCGTACGGCGTGCCGCAGTCGGCGAGCGCGATCCGCAGCAGTTCCAGGCCGCTGCGGTGCTCGGTGAGGAGCACCGGGCGCGCCTGTGCGGAGAACTCCAGGACGGCGGGCAGGAAGTCCGGCAGCTCTTCGCCGGTGAACTCCATGCCGTGCTCGCGGTAGACCTCCTTGAAGCGCACCAGGGCCATGCCGCGCCGCCGGGTGTCGCCGTCCCGCCACCAGCTCAGGTACAGGCTGTGCCGGTTCTTGAAGTCGAAGACCCGCACGTAGTGCGCGGCGAGTTCGCGGGGCCCGGCCGTCGTGGCGTACTCCAGGAAGCCGCCGAGCTCCGGGGGCGCGGCCGCCGTGAGCAGGGGGAGCCGCTCGTGGAACTCGTCGTCGGGGTAGGCCAGGCAGAGCGCGGCGGCCTGGTAGAGCAGGGCGTGCCGGGTCACGTCTCGTCCTCCTTGGGCGCGTGGGCCTTCTCGACCGCGCTGGGCTCCTCGTCGGCGGTCTGCCGGGCCCGCAGCGTGTGGAAGTTCTCGATGGTGACCAGCGGCAGCTGCCTGCGGCCGGAGTCCTGCCCGAACGGCCCGTCGTCGCCCATGCCGGGCCCGCCCTCGTAGTCGAGGCTGCAGGAGTCCGGGAGCGCCGACTCCTCCAGGCGCTGCGCGTCCGCGACGGCCGCGGTCGGGATGACGTACCGGTCCTCGTACTTCGCGATGGCGAGCAGCCGGTACATCTCCTCGATCTCGGGCCCCGACATCCCCACCGCCTGAGCCGTCGAACTGTCCGGCCGGTCACCGAGGTTGATGGCCCGCATGTGCGCGCGCATCGCCGCCAGCTTCTCCAGGGAGGAGCGCACGGGCCCGACGTCACCGGCCGTGAAGATCTCCGCGAGGTATTCGAGGGGGATGCGCAGCGTGTCGATCGCGCCGAACAGATTGCCCAGGTCCTCGCCGTCGTGGCCGGTCTCGGTCAGAGCGTCCACCACCGGGGAGAGCGGCGGGATGTACCAGACCATCGGCATGGTGCGGTACTCCGGGTGCAGCGGGAGCGCCACCTTGTACGTGCTGATCAGTGCGTGCACGGGGGAGCGGCGGGCCGCCTCGATCCAGTCGTGGGAGATCCCTGACCGCTCCGCGTCGCGGCGCACCTCGGGGTCGTCCGGGTCGAGGAAGACGCCCAACTGTGCCTGGTACAGCTTGTGTTCGTCGGGCTCGGAGGCGGCCTCCGTCACCTTGTCGGGGTCGTAGAGGATCACCCCGAGGTAGCGCAGGCGCCCCACGCAGGTCTCCGAGCAGACGGTGGGCAGGCCCACCTCGACGCGCGGGTAACACATCGTGCACTTCTCGGCCTTGCCGGTGCGGTGGTTGAAGTAGACCTTCTTGTACGGGCAGCCGGTCACGCACTTGCGCCAGCCGCGGCAGTGGTCCTGGTCGACGAGGACGATGCCGTCCTCGGAGCGCTTGTACATCGCGCCGGACGGGCAGGACGCCACGCACGCCGGGTTGAGGCAGTGCTCGCAGATGCGCGGCAGATAGAACATGAAGGTCTGCTCGAAGGCGAACTTGACTTTGTCGGCGGCCTGTTGGCGGGTCTTGGCGACCATCGGGTCCAGGTCGCCGTGTTCGGTGGCGCCGCCGAGGTTGTCGTCCCAGTTCGACGACCACTCGATCTTCATGGGCTTGCCGGAGATCAGGGAGCGGGGTTCGGCCACCGGGTAGTCGTCGCCGAGCGGGGCGTCGGTGAGGTTCCTGTACTCGTACGTCCAGGGCTCGTAGTAGTCCTTGATCTCCGGGAGCTTGGGGTTGGAGAAGATCTCAAGGAGCGACTTGATGCGGCCGCCGTTCTTCAGCTTCAGGGCGCCGCGCTTGTTCAGCTCCCAGCCGCCGCGCCACTTCTCCTGGTCCTCGTAGCGGCGCGGGTAACCCTGCCCGGGGCGGGTCTCGACGTTGTTGAACCAGACGTACTCCATGCCGTCGCGGTTGGTCCACGCCTGCTTGCAGGTGACCGAGCACGTGTGGCACCCGATGCACTTGTCGAGGTTCATGACCATCGCGATCTGGGCCATGACGCGTCGGCCGGTGGCTTCGCCTCGGGGCATCAGTACTGCACCTCCTGGCTGCGGCGGCGGATGACCGTCACCTCGTCGCGCTGGTTGCCCGTCGGTCCGAGATAGTTGAACGCCCACGACAACTGCGCGTATCCGCCGATGAGATGGGACGGCTTGAGGATCAGGCGGGTCAGCGAGTTGTGGATGCCGCCGCGCCTGCCGGTGCTCTCCGCCTTGGGGACGTTCACCGTGCGCTCCTGCGCGTGGTGCATGTAGACCGTCCCCGCGGGCATCCGGTGCGAGACGATCGCGCGGGCCACCACCACGCCGTTCCTGTTGACCGCCTCGATCCAGTCGTTGTCCTTCACGCCGATCGCGTCCGCGTCCTGCGGCGCCATCCAGATGCACTGGCCGCCGCGCGAGAGGGACAGCATGAAGAGGTTGTCCTGGTACTCGGAGTGGATCGACCACTTGTTGTGCGGCGTGAGATAGCGGACCGTCACCTCCTTCTCGCCGTCCGGGCCGAGCCGCGGCTCTCCGAAGAGCCGGTTCATGTCCAGCGGCGGCCGGTAGACGGGCATCGCCTCGCCCAGTTCGTGCATCCAGTCGTGGTCGATGAAGAAGTGCTGGCGGCCGGTGAGGGTGTGCCAGGGCTTGAGATGCTCGGTGTTGAGCGTGAACGCCGTGTACCGGCGGCCGCCGGACTCGCTGCCGCTCCACTCCGGCGAGGTGATCACCGGGACGGGCGCGGCCTGCGTGTCGGCGTACGTGATGCGCTTGCCCTCGTGCTCGGCGGCCAGGTGCGCCATCTCCTGGCCGGTGCGCGCCTCCAGGGTGTGGAAGCCCTGGGTGGCGAGGCGGCCGTTCGTCGTGCCGGACAGGGCGAGGATGGTGTTGGCGGCCTTCACCGCGGTGTCCAGGGCGGGGCGGCCGTCCGCGGGGCCGCCGCGCACGACGCCGTTGCGCTCGCGCAGCTCCTCGACCTCCTGGTCCGGGTTGACCGTGATGCCCTTCACCGGCAGCCCGAGCTGCTCCACGAGCGGTCCGAGCGCGGTGAACTTGGCGCCGATCGCGGTGTAGTCGCGCTCCACGACCGTCAGGTTCGGCATCGTCTTCCCCGGCACCGGCTCGCACTCGCCCTTGCGCCAGTCCAGGACCACCCCGCCGGGCTGCGCGGTCTCGCCGGGGGTGTCGTGCTGCAGCGCGGTGGCGACGACGTCCTTGCGCACGCCCAGGTGGTCCACGGCCAGCTCGCTGAGCCGGTCGGCGATGGCGCGGAACGTGTCGAAGTCGGTGCGGGCCTGCCAGGGCGGGTCGACGGCCGGGGTGAAGGAGTGCACGTAGGGGTGCATGTCGGTGGTCGACAGGTCGTGCTTCTCGTACCACGTGGCCGCGGGGAGTACGACGTCCGAGAGCAGCGTCGACGACGTCTGGCGGAAGTCGAGGGAGACGAGCAGGTCGAGCTTGCCCTGCGGCGCCTCGTCGCGCCAGGTCACCGTCGAGGGGCGCTCGCCTCGCGACGCTTCCTCGGCGCGCAGCGAGGAGTGCGTGCCGAGCAGGTGCTTGGTGAAGTACTCGGCGCCCTTCGCGGACGAGCCGAGGAGGTTGGCGCGCCACAGGGTCAGCACACGCGGCCAGTTCTCGGGGGCGTCCGGGTCCTCGCACGCGAAGCCCAGGGTGCCCGCCTTGAGCTCGTCGAGGACGCCCGCCACCGGGTCGTCCGCCTCGCCCAGGTCGAGGGGGTTGCGGTCGAAGGTCGGGTACGACGGCATCCAGCCGGTGCGCGCGGACAGCGCGAGACAGTCGGCGCCCGTCATCCCGGCGAAGCGGCCCTCACCCAGCGGCGAGGAGAGCACGTCCGCGGCGAACCTGTCGTAGCGCCACTGGTCGGTGTTGAGGAACCAGTACGCCGCGCCGATCATCTGCCGCGGCGGCCTGCTCCAGTCGTTGGCACTCGCGAGCGTCGCCCAGCCGGTCGCCGGGCGGCACTTCTCCTGGCCCACGTAGTGCGCCCAGCCGCCGCCGTTGCGGCCCTGACAGCCGGTGAGCTGCAGCAGCGCGAGGAAGGCCCGGTAGATCGTCTCGGAGTGGAACCAGTGGTTCGTCCCGGCCCCCATGAGGATCATGCAGCGCCCGCGCGACTTCTCGGCGGTCCGCGCGAACTCCCGCGCGATCTTCACCGCCTTCGCGGCCGGGACCGAGGTGTGCGCCTCCTGCCAGGCCGGGGTGCCGGGCGCGTCGGCGTCCTCGTACGAAGCGGGCCACTCGCCCGGAAGCCCCTCGCGCCCCACACCGTACTGCGCGAGCAGCAGGTCGAAGACCGTGGTGACCAGCGGCCCGTCCTGGCCGCCGAGCCGGGTGGCCGGCACCCCGCGGCGGACGATCTCACCGCGGCCCTGGCCGTGCGTGCCGCCCTCGG
Source organism: Streptomyces sp. NPDC058308 (assembly GCF_042880275.1). Taxonomy (NCBI): domain Bacteria; kingdom Bacillati; phylum Actinomycetota; class Actinomycetes; order Kitasatosporales; family Streptomycetaceae; genus Streptomyces; species Streptomyces sp. NPDC058308. The sequence continues at coordinate 426,733 of NZ_JBHVZA010000001.1, read as the reverse complement.
TGTCGAAGCGCGGGAGCAGTACCTCGACGCCCGTCGCGACATCGGAGCCGTGCAGGGTGAGCTGCGGCTCGATGTCGCCGAGCTCCAGATTCCACTTGCCCTTGCCGGAGTCGGTCCAGCGAAAGCCCAGCGAGCCGTTCGGCACGGCGGGCCGCCCGGTCTTCTGGTCGAGGACCGCCGTCTTCCAGTCGCCGCCCTCACCGTCCTGACCGAGGTCCGTGGCGCGCAGGAACTTCGAGGGCACGTACGCGCCGTCCCGCTCGGTCAGCGTCACCAGGAAGGGCAGATCGGTGAACTTCCGCACGTAGTCGGTGAAGAACTCCGTCTGCCGGTCGACGAAGAACTCCTTCAGGATCACGTGGCCCATCGCGATGGCCAGCGCCCCGTCCGTGCCGGGGTGCGGATGCAGCCACTCGTCGGCGAACTTGGCGTTGTCGGCGTAGTCGGGCGCGACGACCACGACCTTCTGGCCGCGGTAGCGGGCCTCGGCCATCCAGTGCGCGTCCGGCGTCCGCGTCACCGGGACGTTCGAGCCCCACATCATCAGATACGCCGCGTCCCACCAGTCACCCGACTCCGGCACGTCGGTCTGGTCGCCGAACACCTGCGGCGAGGCGACCGGCAGGTCCGCGTACCAGTCGTAGAAGGAGAGCATGGGCGCGCCGATCAGTGACATGAACCGGGCGCCCGCCGCGTGCGACACCATCGACATCGCGGGAATGGGGGAGAAGCCCGCGACCCGGTCGGGGCCGTGCGTCCTGATCGTGTGGACGTGCGCGGCCGCGATGATCTCGACGGCCTCGTCCCAGGTCGCCCGCACCAACCCGCCCTTGCCGCGCGCCTGTTGGTACCGGCGGCGGCGCTCCGGATCAGCCTGGATGTCCGCCCAGGCGAGCACCGGGTCCTTCAGGCGCGCCTTCGCCTCCCGGTACATGTCCACCAGGACGCCGCGCAGATACGGGTAGCGGACGCGCGTGGGGGAGTACGTGTACCAGGAGAAGGCGGCGCCCCGCGGGCAGCCGCGCGGCTCGTACTCGGGGCGGTCGGGGCCGACGCTCGGGTAGTCCGTCGCCTGCGTCTCCCACGTGATGATGCCGTCCTTGACGTACACCTTCCAGCGGCAGGAGCCGGTGCAGTTCACGCCGTGCGTGGAGTGCACGACCTTGTCGTGGCTCCAGCGGTCCCGGTAGAAAGCGTCCGCGTCCCGGCCGCCGGTCAGCCGGACGCTGTGCAGGTCGGGGGCGGCCGTGCCGCGCCGGAAGAACTTCCCCGCCCGCAGCAGGGCGGCGGCGGGCTCGGTCGTCTCTGTCACCGTGCAGCTCCCTAGGTGTGCCTCCCACCGAACCTAGGCGCGCGGGCCACGGGGCACCTGTCTGCCGCCGCCGTACGGGTTGCCGAGGGGCGTGCGGCATTACCCGTGACGTAATCGACCAGGTCACGGGCGCCCGGCAGAGTGAAGTCAACGGATCCGGTCCGGCGCACTCCGGACCGGATCCGTCGACCCGAAGCCGCTCCCTCATACGGAGGTATCCCGCCATGGCCACGTCCACGTACCCGCTCACCGCTCTGGCCCGCACCACCGACCCGATGACGATGCTGCGCCGCTTCCTCGGTCTGGACGCGGTCGTGACCGCCGGCAACGGCATCGCGTACGCCGCCGCGTCGGGGCCCCTCGGCGATTTCCTCGGCGTCGACTCCACGCTGCTGCTCGGCATCGGCGTCTTCCTCACCCTGTACGGGGTGGGCGTCGGCCTCCTCGCCGCCCGTGGCAGGCCGTCGCCGCTCGCCGTGCGGGCGGTCGTCGAGGCGAACGCCGCCTGGGCGGTGCTCAGCATGGTCGCGCTCGCCGTCTGGCTCTCGCCCGGCACGGCAGGAACGGTGTGGATCCCGCTCCAGGCCGCGGTCGTGGGCGGCTTCGCCGCGCTGCAGTACGGGGCGCTGCGGGCGCTCAGGGGCTGACTGCGCGGATACGGCCCAGGAGCGGATACGGCCTAGGACATCTGCGTCTGCAGGTACTTGACCGTCGCCGGGTCGGCCGGGAGCAGCGTCTCGATGGCCAGCTCGGCGACCGTCACGTCCATCGGCGTATTGAACGTCGAGATCGACGAGATGAAGGACAGCACGTGCCCGTCGTGATCGATCCGCAGGGGCAGCGCGAAATAGGGCACGTCCGCCCCCGCCTCGAAGGCGTCCACGCCGGGATCCGCCACCGGATACGCGGCCACCTCCTCGTACACCGCCCGCAGCGCGTCCGAGCGCTGCAGGGCGATCTGCCGTTCCATCTGGTGCAGCAGGTGCCCCCGCCACTCCCGCAGATTGCGGATCCTGGGCGCGAGGCCCTCCGGATGGAGGGTCAGCCGCATCGCGTTCGGGGACGCCAGGAGGTGCCCGGGGACGCCGTCGAGCATCATCGCGATGCCGCGGTTCGCCGCGACCACGCCGTACGTCGCGTCGACGACCAGGGCCGGATACGGCTCGTAGCCCGCCAGGAGCTGTTCAAGGCCCTCGCGCAGGGTGCCCATGGAAGGGTCGTCCAGCGGGGTCTCCCGGAACCGCGGCGCGTAACCGGCGGCGAGGAGAAGCGAGTTGCGGTCCCGCACCGGCACATCCAGGTGGTCGGCGAGACGCAGCAGGAACTCCTCGCTCGGCCGCGACCGGCCCGTCTCGACGAAGCTGATGTGCCGGGCGGAGGAATCCGCGCGCAGGGCCAGCTCCAGCTGGCTCACCCGGCGCCGCTCGCGCCAGTCCCGCAGCAGCGGCCCCGCTCCGGAGGCGTGCTCGTAAGTGGTCCCCTTGGCCTTGCCTCTGGCGTTCCCCTTGGCGGGCGCGGCGGTTGTCATACGTAGACGGTAATCGAAACGGTTTGTGGCAAGGTGAGCCGCAGACCGCCTGCCTCCGGCGCGCAGGCGGCCCTCCCGGAAGGAGCGTTGCCCATGAGCCCCGAACCGCTCTCGCAGAAGGAGATCGAGGACCGCCTCGCCGAGCTGCCCGGCTGGTCCCTGGAGGGCGACAGGATCACCCGCTCCTACCGGCTCGGTTCGCACTTCGCCGCGACCGGCCTGGTCGTCCACATCGCGCAGACGCAGGAAGAGCTCAACCACCACTCCGACCTGACGCTCGGCTACAACACCGTCGCGCTCGCCGTGCACACGCACAGCGCGGGCGGCGCGCTCACCGACCTCGACCTCGAACTGGCGCGCAGGGTGGAGAAGTTGGCCGCCGCCCACGGGGCGGAATGACGGCCGATGCTGGACTACAGCAAGGAAGCCGACCGGTACGACGCCTCGCGCGGCGGTGAGCCCCGCGCTGCTGCCGCCGCTGCCGCGGTCCTCGGCCTGATACCCCCCGACGCCGGCACGCTCCTCGACGTCGCCTGCGGAACCGGCCTGGTCACCCGGTGCCTCGCCGCGCGGCCGGGCCTGCGGGTGACCGGCGTCGACGCCGCCTACCGCATGGCCCGGATGGCGGGGGGCCGGGTACCGGGCGCCGTCGTCCTCGGCGACAGCCGTCAACTCCCCTTTCCCGACGGGTCCTTCGACGCGGTGAGCACCGTGTGGCTGCTGCATCTGCTGTCCGGGCCCGAGGAGACCTCTTCGGTCGTCGCCGAGTGCGCGCGGGTGCTGCGGCCCGGCGGGGTCTACGTCACCACCGTGGACAAGGCCGTCTCACACGACGTGCGCAGCGACATCGACGCCGTCCTCGCGCCGCGCCCGGTGCCGCCCGCCGTCGACCGGGCCGATGCGGTCGACGCGTACGCCGCCGAGCACGCCCTCGCGCCGGCCGGCCGGGCCCGCTTCCGCGGCCACGGTCAGGGCCGGTCGCCGCGCTCCACGATCGAGGACCTGCGGCGCGGCTGGTTCACCCAGATCCCGCCCGACGGGCCGCTGGCCGCACGGTTCGCGGCCGGGCTCGCGGGCCTGCCCGACCAGGACCTGCCGCGCCCCGACCCGCAGTTCAGCCTGCGCGCCTACCGGAAGCGCCGCTGAACGAATTTTTTGCGGTACCGGCAATACCGTTGGTCGGAAACCGGGAACGGGGAGCAGTCTGGATCCGACGACGGACCAGGACGGCTCGACCGGAAGGCGGCACAGGACGATGGGACATCACCACGGGCACGGACAGGGGCACGGACAGAGCCACGGCCACGGGCACGGGCACGGGCACGACGGGGACATGGACTGGGCCACCATGGGCGCCATGCTGGAGCGCTACGCACGGATCGCCGCGCCCCTGTACGGCGAGACGACCGACTGGCTGAAGCGCTGGGCCCCCGCTCCGGATGTCGTCGTCGACGTCGGCTCCGGCCCCGGCGCCCTCTCCTTCCTGCTTGCCGACGCCTTCCCCGAGGCGCGGATCGTCGCGGCGGACCCCGAGGAGCCCCTCCTGGAGCGGGCCCGCGAGCGAGCGGAGCGGGAGGGTCTTGCGGACCGCTTCGACACGGTCCGTGCGGCGCTCCCCGACGACATCGACGGCGTGCCGGCGGCCGACCTGTTCTGGCTGTGCAAGTCCCTGCACCACGTGGGCGACCAGGGAGCCGCGCTGTCGGCCCTCGCCGACCGCCTCGCGCCGGGCGGCGCCATCGCCCTCCTGGAGGGCGGACTCGGCGCCCGCTACCTGCCCCGTGACATCGGCTTCGGCCGCCCGGGGCTCCTCGCCCGCCTGGAGGCGGCCGACGAGGAGTGGTTCGCCGGGATGCGGGCGGGCCTCGACGGCGCGAAGGACGCGACTGAGGACTGGCCCGTCCTCCTCGCCGACGCGGGCCTGCGGCACGAGGCCACCCGCACCTTCCTCCTCGACCTTCCGGCCCCGCTCTCCGACGACGCCCGGGCCCACGTGGTCACGGAGTTCACCCGCCGCCGCGAGATGCACGCCGACCGGTTCGCCCCCGACGACCTCACGGCCATCGACCGCCTCCTGGACGAAACGGACCCCCAGAGCCTGCACCACCGCCCCGACCTGTTCCTGCTGACGGCACAGACGGTGCATGTGGCGGTGAAGGGCGGGGGGCAGGGCTGAGGCCTGAGCGCGCGCATCAGCAGCCACCGGGGCGCGCGTACAAGGTGACGCGTGCCCCGCGCGCGTGCCACGACCGGCACCGTGTGAAGCGCCCCTCGATGACACGGCGCTTCACCGTCTCCTGGTCGATCGCGTCGGACGTCCTGCCGGACGGATCGGTGACGAGGACGATGCGCGCCTCCACGCTCATGCGGTCGCGGATGACGTCCGCCGGTACCTCCGTGCCGTACAGGGTGTGCGAGGCGACCGGACTGCGGTCCAGCGCGATGTCACGCAGTCCCTCGACGGCGTCGGGTGACGACAGGGCCCACACTCTCCGGCGCGACGGCATGTACACCACCGCATCCCCGGCCCGCCCGGCGGCCTGGACGGCGTGGGCGGCGCCGGTGGCGTCGTCGATGCGGCTCTCGGGCGTCCGCAGGTGTACGGAGAGGGGAGCCAGCGTGGCGAGGGCGGCAAGGACGGCCGCCGCAGTGAGGGCGGCGCGTCCGGGGCCACCGCGCAGTGACCAGTCCACCACGGCTCCGACGAGCAGGGCGAGACCGGCCCAGATGTACAGGACGTAGCGGTCCACGAAGAGTGGCTTGACCGGCGCGAGGGACATCAGCAGGCAGACGGGGACGATCAGCAGCGGTAACGCCACCCGGACGAGCCCGACCGGCCCCGTCCCCCGGGCCCCCCACCTCCTGAGGAGCACGGCACAACCCGCCCCGGCCAAGCACACACCGAGGGTCGCCGCGTACTGACGGGGGTCGAAAGAGAGCCAGTCCACCTGTGCTTGCTGGCGCCGGCTCAGTACGGCGAGCGGTACGAGCCCCACCACCGCCGCACCGGCGGCCGCGCCCCACTGCCGACGTGCTGCGCGGGGAACCGCGAGGGCATGCCCGGCGAGCGCGAACACCGCGAACTCGTGCAACAGGCCGGCGATGAGCATCAGCGCGGCGTACCGCCACCACAGGTGTCGCGCGCGGGACTCCTCGGCGGCGACGGCGTCCACCAGGGCGGACGTCGCCCATACGGTCAGCGCGCAGACCACGGCGTACGAACGGCCCTCCTGTGCGAAGCGCTGGATCAGCGGGAACATCGCGAACGCGACCCCGGCGAACAGCCCGGCACGCGGTCCCGCGAGCCGTCTGCCGAGCAGCGCCACACCGGCGGCGGCCGCGCTCATGGCGAGGACGGAGGGGATCCGCATGACGAGCAGCGGGTCGGCGTCGCCCGTGATCCGGAACAGGCCGTGCATCAGGAGGTAGTAGAGCCCGTGCACCGCGTCCGCGGTGCCCAGCGTGTGCCAGAGATCCGAGAACCCGCGCCGCGAGACGTCGTACGTCACCACTTCGTCCCGCCACATCGTGCCGCCGCGGCGAATGCCCCAGAGGCCGAGGCCGAGTGCCAGGAGCAGTCCCGGGAGAGCGGTGACGGCCCGCTGTGTGCGTCCGCCGGGCGCGGGCTCGCGGGGGCCGTCCCGGGTGGGGCCGAGGGGCGAGCGGGTGGGCAGGGTGGGGGTGATGACGTACTCCCGTGGGTGCGCTGCGAAGGGCAGGAAGGGCCCAGGAGCGGGCCCGGGAGGCCCAGTTCAGCGGCGCACGAATTGATGGGCAGCCCTGTTCCGCCGCGTCAATCAATTGCTAGCGTGACTCGGGATCTTGACCGGGGGCGTCGGGCGGGGGTGTCGGCCGGACGCCGGAGGGCGCGGGGGAGGGGCGGTCGGAGTGGGGCGTCGTGAGAAGCCGTTGGAGCCGGCCACGGGCCCCGTGCAGCGCCTCGCGCACCGGCTCCGCAAGCTCCGCGTCGAAGCGGGCAGTCCGACGTATCGGGTGATGGCGCAGCGCGTCCCGTACTCGGCTCCCACGCTCTCCGCGGCGGCCGCGGGAGAGCGGCTGCCGACGCTGCCCGTGCTGCTCGCCTACGTCGCCGCGTGCGAGGGGGACCCGGCCCAGTGGGAGCGGTACTGGTACGAGACGGTGGCCGAGGACGCCGGACGTGGCACGGACAAAGGGGAGTCGCCCTACCCCGGCCTTGCCCGGTTCGGCACCGACGACCAGGAGCGTTTCTTCGGCCGTGACGATCTCGTGGACGAGCTGGTGGGACTCACGGCCCGACGGCGCCTGGTGGCGGTGATCGGCGCGTCGGGCAGCGGCAAGTCGTCCCTGCTGCGGGCCGGACTTGTACCTGCGCTGCGGCAGTCGGCCGGACCCGCGCGTCCGGCGGCGATCCGCATCCTGACCCCCGGGGAACGGCCGGCCCGCACCCACCACCACCTCTTCACTCCGGCCGACGGCGACGGCGACACGCTGCTGGTGGTCGACCAGTTCGAGGAGGTCTTCTCGCTCTGTCACGACCCGGCCGAACGGGACGCGTTCCTGCACCGGCTGCTGACCGCGCGCGACGCCGCCACCCGGCTGCGTGTGATCCTCGCCGTGCGCGCGGACTTCTACGGCCTGTGCGCCGAACACGGGCCGCTCGCCGACGCGTTGGGCGACGCCAACTTACTGGTCGGCCCGATGTCGCCGAGCCGCTTGCGCGAGGCCATCGTCCGGCCCGCCTCGGCCGAACGGCTCGTCGTGGAACGCGCCTTGACCGCCCGGATCGTCGCCGACGTGGCGGACGAGCCGGGCGGCCTGCCGCTGATGGCCCACGCGCTGCGCGAAGTCTGGCGTCGGCGCAGCGGCAGGACGCTGACCGAGGCGGCGTACGAGGCGATCGGAGGGGTGCGTGGTGCCGTCGCGCACACCGCCGAGGACGTCTACGGGCGCTTGAGTGCGACAGAGGCATCGAAGGCGCGCACACTGCTGTTGCGGATGGTGGCGCCGGGCGACGGCACGCAGGACACCCGGTGCCCCGTCGACCGCGCCGAACTGCCGCCCGGCTGCGACGACGTCCTGGAACGGCTGGTCACGGCCCGCCTCCTGACCGTGGACGGCACGTCCGTCGACCTCGCGCACGAGGCGCTGATCGGCGCCTGGCCGCGGTTACGGGCCTGGATCGAGGAGGACAGGGAGCGGCTGCGCCTGCACCGGGCCCTGGCCGAAGCCGCCCGTGCCTGGGAGGAGTTGGACCGGGATTCCGGAGCCCTGTACCGAGGGGAGAGGCTCAGGGCGACGAGGGAGGCGTTCGAGGGCAGCAGGGGTGTGGATCAACTCACCGTACGTGAGGGTGAGTTCCTGCGTGCCGGGATCGCCGCACAGGAACAGGGCGTACGGGCACGCACGCGAGCCACCCGCCGCACCCGCGTACTCCTCGCCGCGCTCGCCGTGGTCCTCTGTCTCGCGACGGTCGCGGGCGCGGTCGCCTGGCAGCAGAACCGGAACGGACATCGGCAGAGCGCCGAGGCGCAGGCCCGCCGGATCGCCGGTGTCGCCACGACGCTGCGGACCTCCGACCCGGTCACCTCGATGCGGCTGAGCGTGGCCGCCTGGCGGCTCGCGGATCTCCCGGAGACCCGGGAGGCGGTGCGCAGCGCCGCCGCACAGCGGGAGCGGGACGCCTTCTTCGGGGACGGCGGGGCTGCCCCGCCCGCGACGACGCGGTTCCTGAGCGCGGACGGCCGCACGCTGACCAGTTCCACCGGGCGGCGGGTGACGCGCTGGGAGCTGGACGACCGACGGCGGATCAGTACGTACGACAGGCCGGGCTCCTTCGACGCCTCCGGTTACGACGCGGACGTCAGCGCGGACGGGCGGCTGATCGCACGGGCGACCCGGCGCGGGTTCCAGATCTGGGACCTGCGGAGCGCACGTGCGGTGGGGCGGCCGTTGGCAGGCGGCACAGACATGGGAACGGCCGGCAGGTTCGCGCCCAGCGGGCGGATGTTCATCGTCCAGCACGAGGCCCGGGGCGACGTCGAGGTGTGGGACGTGCGGCGGCACAAGGTCGTCACGAGAGTCCGTGGCGCGGACGCGAGCAGTGCGCCGTTCTCCGTCATGAGCCCCGACGACCGGCTCCTCGCTGTCTGTTCGGGGGACAAGGGGCCTCTGACCGTACGGGAGGTGGGTACGGGGCGCGATCTGCCCAGGACGTGGCCGCGCGCGCTCGACCGCGCGTTCTGCGAGGCCCAGGAGGCGGTCTTCGCACCGGACGGGCGCGCGCTGGTCGTCCCAGCGGAAGGGGCCGTGCGGACCTGGGACGTGCGGACCGGGGACGAGCGGCCGAGGCTCAAGCTGCCCGGCGCGTACGAACCGGGCGTGGACCTCAGCGCCGACGGCACCCTGGCGGTCGCTCTGGGGAGCCGCGAGGTGGTCCTGTGGCGCACCGCCGATCCGGGGGCTCCGCTGCTGCGGCACCCGGTGAGCGAGCTCACGGCGAACGGGGTCCGTCTTGACGAGGCGGCCGGAGTGGTCCGCGTGCAGGTGAGCACCAGGGTGGTCCGGACCCTCGACGTCCGTGACGCCCTGTCAGGGCCGCGCGGGACGCGGTCGCCCGACATCGAGAAGGCCCGCTTCAGTCCGGACGGCCGCACGCTGCTCACCGTGGAACGCCAGGGCGAGGAAGGGGTGTTCCGGCTGCGCGACGGCCGTGACGGCACGGTCCTGCGCACGCTGCCCGGCCGGAAGTGTGCGGACTGCGGCGACCCGGCCCTGGCGTTCTCCCCGGACAGCGGGGCTCTCGCGTACGGCGTCGACAGGCCGAAGGGCACGATGATCCGGCGCTGGGACCTGCGGCACGGCAAGGAGGAGGCGCCCCCGACGGATGTGGCGTCGAGGGTGGACGGTCTCGTGCTGCCCGGGGGTAGCGGCCCGCCCGTCACGGTGGGCTCGCCGCCGACCGATATGCAGGAGCTCGACGACTTGAAGGCCGACGTCTGGCGGCTCGGCGGGCAGAGCGATGGACAGGCCGACACACACCTGCTCCACAGCAAGCGTCCCAGCACCGGTGCCTTGGTCCTCGCACCCGACGGTCGTGAACTCCTCTCCCTGGACGGCCGGATGACCGATATCGGGACCGGGCGTACGAGGCCCGTCCTGCGCGGTGAGGACACGCTGTGGTCCGGCACGTTCAGTCCCGACGGCCGCTTCCTCGCCGTCGCCGACGACAACGGCAGGCTCACCCTGTGGGACGGCCGGGCCACTCGCGCCCTCGCCGTTCTGGCGGAGGACGGGCCGATGGAGGACGGGTCGACGGGGGGGCGGGCCCGCGGGGGTCCTCGCCTTCTCCAGCGACGGCAGCTACTTCGCCGCGAGCGATGCCGACGGCTCCGTGCGGGTGTGGGAGACGGACACTCCACGGCTCGGCGGCGCCCGGTACGCGGGGACGGGTGGTCCCGTTCTCGCCCTCGGCTTCACCGGCGACGCGTTGCGCGTCATGACCTCGCGCGGCGCGGTCCGCCGCATTTCCGTCGCAGCGGGGCGCGCGGCGGACAGCGTGTGTGAGCGGGCGCGCGGCGGACTGACCCGAAAGGAATGGCGGACGTACCTGCCGGACTCCCCCTACCGGCAGACCTGTTGACAATGCCCGAGGGCCCCGGCGCGGTCGGAGGAGACGAACTCCTGGCCGTCGCGCCGGGGCCCTCGGGGTGTGCGTGGGGCGGGTGGGGGCTCAGACCACGTCGAACGTCGCCGGGTCCGGGCCGATCCGGCGGTCCTCGTTCAGGGCCGAGATCGCCGCCATGTCCTCGGGGTCGAGCTCGAAGCCGAAGACGTCGATGTTCTCCTTGATCCGCGACGGGGTCACGGACTTGGGGATCACCACGTTGCCCAGCTGGATGTGCCAGCGCAGCACGACCTGCGCGGGCGAACGCCCGTGCTTCTGCGCGATGGCGATGATCGCCGGGACCTCGAGGAGGCCCTTGCCCGAGCCGAGCGGCGACCACGCCTCGGTGGCGATGCCCTGCTCGGCGTGGAGCTCGCGCGAGGCGCGCTGCTGCAGGTGCGGGTGGAGCTCGATCTGGTTGACGGCGGGGACGACCGACGTCTCGCCGAGCAGCCGCTCCAGGTGCTCGGGCAGGAAGTTCGAGACGCCGATGGACTTGGCGCGGCCGTCGGCGTGGATCTTCTCGAAGGCCTTGTACGAGTCGACGTAGCTGTCCTTGGACGGCAGCGGCCAGTGGATGAGGTACAGGTCCACGTAGTCGAGGCCGAGCTTGTCCAGGGAGGTGTCGAAGGCGCGCAGAGTCGCGTCGTAACCCTGGTCGCTGTTCCAGAGCTTCGTCGTGACGAACAGGTCCTCGCGGGCCACGCCGGAGGCCGCGATGGCCTTGCCCGTGCCTTCTTCGTTGCCGTAGATGGCCGCGGTGTCGATGCTGCGGTACCCGGCCTCCAGGGCCAGCGCGACGGCCTTCTCGGCCTCGTCGTCCGGAACCTGCCACACGCCGAAGCCGAGCTGGGGCATCTCGACGCCGTTGTTCAGGATGATCGGGGGAACCTTGCTCACGAGCTTTCGATCCTTAAGTCGGTCGGTTGGTGTTCCCATGGTCAACGATCAGCGGCCGTGCTGCATTCCTGACCGCCGATCGACCACCGAGCGGCCACGAATCAGCCGCGAATCAGCCGCGAAACCGCCCCGGGTCGGCCGCGAATCCGTGGGCGCGGGATCGATCCGGACCATTGACGGTGGTCCGTCATGCCGCGACTCTATTACACGTTACTGAACGCGGGACGCCTATGTGAACGCTACGGGCACACGGGCTTCCCCGCGCCCCAGTGATGGGTTCCTGAAACCCCACTTCTTCAGGAAGGCCGCGCCATGCACAGCAACGAGCAGGAGAAGCCCGCCCCCAAGCCGGCGCCCCGCGCCGACACCACCGGCTGGCAGACCCCCGAGTACGCGATCGTCGACACGGCCCTTGAGGTCACCGCCCACCTCCTCGCCGACCGGTAGACCCGCCGCCGTGCTGTTGCAGGTGCTCGGCGCCGCGGCGGGCGGTGGGCTGCCCCAGTGGAACTAGGTTGAGCCGCGGCAAGGGCTAACGCGTCCCGGCGGCCGCGCCCAGATAGGCGTCCCGCACCTTTGGATCCGCGCGCACCTCGGCCGCCGTGCCGTGCGCGAGGACCCGGCCCAGGTCGAGGACGACGACGCGGGCGCAGAGCTCCATCACGAAGGCGACGTTGTGCTCGACGAGCAGCACGGCGCAGCCCTCCTCGTCCGCGAGATGCCGGACGACGGCCGACAGCTGACGCCGCTCGTCGGCCGTCATCCCCGAAGCGGGCTCGTCCAGGAGCAGCACCCTGGGCGGGTCCGCGACCGCGCGCGCCAGCTCCACCATGCGGGCCTGTCCCACCGGCAGCGCGCCCGCGTACTGTCCGGCGAGCGCGTCGAGGCCGCACGCGCGCAGCACCTCCGCGGCCCGCTCGCGCCGGGCGGCCTCGCGCGTACGCCGGGTCGGCGCGGCCAGCAGATCCGCGGCGAACCCGCCGCCCCCGCCCCGCCACTCCTGCGCCACGAGGAGATTGTCGGCGACGGTGAGCTGCCCGAAGAGCTGCTGCCGCTGGAAGGTGCGGCGCATGCCGTGGCGGGCCCGCCACACGGGGGAGCGGCGTGTGACGTCGCGTCCGCCGACGAGGACCCGCCCGCGGTCGGGCCTACGGATGCCGGACACCACGTCGAACAGCGTCGTCTTCCCGGCGCCGTTGGGGCCGATGAGCCCGCAGACCTCGCCCGGACGGACGGCGAGGCCCACGCCGTCCAGGGCGCGGACGCCGCCGAAACGCACGCCGATGTCCTCGGTCCGCAGGGCATCCTCCCGCTCGCTCATGGCCGCGCCACACCCTTCGTCTCCCGTGGCCCGCCGGCCTGCCGCCCGTCGTCCGGTGCCATGCCCAGATACGCCTCGGTGAGACGGTCGGTCCGCACCTCGGAGCGCGGGCCGCACCAGGAGACGCGGCCCTGCGCCAGATACGCCACCGTGTCGGCGACCCCGAGGATCTCCGCGGCCTTCTCCTCGACGAGCAGCAACCCGGTGCCCGCGTCCCGGAGTTCGGTCAGGAGGCGGAACACGTCGTCGACCACGCGGGGCGCGAGGCCGAGGGACGGCTCGTCCGCGATCAGCACCTTCGGCGGGCGCTGCAGCAGCGGCGCGAGGGCGAGCAGCTGCTGCTCGCCGCCGGACAAGGACCCAGCGGGCACCCGGCGCCGGGCGGCAAGGCCCGGGAACCGCTCGTACACGGCGTCGCGCGCGTCCCGTTCCCTGAGGTACACGGCGAGGTTCTCCTCGATGGTGAGTGCGGGGAAGATGCCGCGGCCCTCGGGGGCGAGGACGACACCGGCGCGGGCGCGGTGGACGGCGCCCCGACGGGTGGCATCGTGCCCGTCGACGTAGACCTGGCCCGAGAGGGGGCGGACCAGTCCCGCCGCGGCGAGGCACGTGGTGGACTTGCCCGCGCCGTTGGGGCCGAGCAGGGCGACGATCTCGCCGGGTCGGACGGTGAGGTCCACGCCGTGCAGGACGGGGGTGCCGTCGTATCCGGCACGGAGGTCGTGGAGGGCGAGGGCGGGCGGCTCGTGCCCCGGTCCGGCACCTGCCGGCCAGGAGGCCCGTACGGGAGCTCGCTCCTCGTTCGCCAAAGGGGCCGAAGCCGCACCGGCCGTGAGTGCCGCCGCCCTCTGTCGCCTCCTGCGGTGCATCCGTACCGGTAGCGCCGCGCAGTACCCGTCCGGGTCGTTGGCGAGCGCGAGGCCCGCGAGGCCGAAGAGGATCACCGGGAGGTGCACGGACTCCGTGACGTAGTCCGCGACGAGGTGCGGCACGATCGCGAAGACCAGCCCCGCCACCACGGCGAACTGCGCCCTGCGCACCCCCGCCGCGACCGCCACCGCCAGCCAGACCAGTCCGGTCATCGCGGTGAAGTCGGTGGCGGTGATACGGGTGTTGAAGGACGCGTACATCACACCGCCGAACCCGGCGAGCCCCGCCGACAGGGTGAACAGGAGCAGCTTCGTGCGCACCACGGACACCCCCGAGGCCATCGCCGCAGCGGGCGCGGACCGTACCGCCAGCATCGCGCGCCCCGACGCGGAGTTCCGCAGCGCGCCGAGCGCCGCGACGGCCGCCGTGCCGAGGACGATCATCGCGACGCCCATGGCGCGGTCGTCGGAGAGGTCGACGGGGCCGAAGACCGGGCGGGGGATCTCCCAGCCGGTGTCGCCGTTGCGCAACCACCCCATCTGGAAGAGGACTTGATCGGCGAGGAAGGCGAGCGCCAGGGTCGCGAGGGCCAGCGAGCGGCCGCCGAGCCGCAGCGCGGGCAGCGCCACGAGCGCGCCGAGAGCCGCCGCCGCGCAGGTGCCGGCAAGCGCCGCGGCGAGGAACGGCCAGCCGTGGCTCATCAGCAGCCCGGCGACGAGCGCGGCGCCCGTGACGAACGTGGCCTGCGCGAGCGACACCATCGCGCCGAGCCCCGTCACCACGGTGAAGGAGACGAACACCAGGGAGATCGTGAGCCCTTGGGCGATGATGCCGCTCCAGAAGGGGGTCGTCACCGTGTAGAGGGCGAGGGCCATGAGTACCGCGGCCGCCGCCCACGGTCCCCATCTGCGCGCCCACGACCGCCCCGCGAGGTAGTCGACGGGTGGCGTGTCGGCCGCCGCGGTGCCCGCGGTCCGCTGCCGTCGCGTGAGCAGGAGCAGCCCGGCGAACAGGATCAGGAAGGGCACGGCGGTACGGAAGCCGGTGATCTTCTCGGCGAAGTCGGCGTACCCGGCGACGAGGTTCTGCAGCACCCCGAGCCCGAGACCCCCGGCGAACGCCAGCGGGATCGACAGGAAGCGTCCGAGCACGGCGGCCGTCGCGGAGACGAAGAGGAACAGGGTGAAGTCGTGCGAGGAGAGGCCCAACAGGGGCGTGGCGAGGACACCCGCCAGGCCCGCGAGGGCGGACGACAGCATCCACGCCACCGACGAGAGCAGGTCCGCGCTGATGCCGCGCAGCTCCACGAGCGAGCGGTTGTCGACGGCGGCGCGGAGCCGCAGGCCGAGCGGCGTGTGGCGCATGAGGATCCACAGGCCGACCGCGACCACCGCGGTGGCCACCCACGTGATCAGCTGGTCGGAGTCGATGCCGACGCCGTCCGTCAGCTGCCAGCTCCTGGCCGGGCTCGGCCCGACGCCCGGCAGCCCGAACTGGTTCTCCGCCGGTTCGACGGAGGCGCCCGCGTCCTGAAGGAGCTCCACCACCCACAGGCCGAGCGCGGGCAGTGCGACGAGCAGCCCGATCGTGGCGACGATCTGCGCGCTCTCGCCGACCCGTGCCAGCTTGCGGAACATCAGCCGGTCCAGGCCCCAGCCGAGCGCCGGGGCGACCACGGCGACCAGGAGCAGCGCCGTCGGCACGGCGGGCCAGCCGAAGCCGGAGTGCAGTTCGTAGAAGGCGAGGGCGCAGAGGTAGGCGGTCGCGCCGTGCGCGAAGTTGAAGAGGCCCGACGCCGAGTAGGACAGGACGAGGCCCGTGGCGAGGAGGGCGTAGAGGGCTCCGGAGACGAGACCGCTCAGCACGAATCCCAGCAGGTCCGACATGGCGGGCCGCCCCTACTTGAAGGGGATCGGTTCGTAGCACTTGAAGGGCGAGGACACCGCGTACTTCCCGTCCCGCAGCTGGACCAGCGCGCCGCAGCCGAATGACTCCTTACGCCCGTCGGGCAGCCTGCGGTCCCCGACCATGGTGCCGGTGTCGGAGTAACCCTCGGCCGCCTTCTGGAAGGAGCCGACGGTGAGGTTCTTGCCCGCCTTCTCGGCGATGGCGAGGAAGAGGTCGGCGGACATGTAGCCGGTCATCATGTGCATGTTGAGCGGCACATCCCTGCCCGCCGTCTTCCTGATGTCCGCCTTGAATTGCCGCATGTCCGCGGTGTTCTGCTCGAACGGCTGGAACGACAGCAGGATGTGCACGCCGTCCAGGGCCTTCCTCGTCGCGCTCTTGGCGAGCAGGCCGGGGTCGTAGTCGGTGGGGTCGGTGAGCACGCCCTTGAAGCCGGCGCGCTTGACGGCGGTGAACAGGCCGATGTTGTAGGGGGTCTGCATGACGGAGACGACGGCGTCCGGCGCCTTCCCGCCGTCGGAGCGCAGGATCTCCTTCGTGTACGCCGACCAGTCGCTCGGCACCGAGGTGGCGGGCACCGTCGACTTGGCGTACGTCACCTCGTACCCCGCCGCCGCGAAGCTCTGCTTGTAGGTGCGGATGGCGAAGGTGCCCGCGTCGTTGTCGTTGGCGAGGATGGCCACCGACTTGCCCCGCGCCCTGTCGGTGACCTTCTTCAGGCCTTCGGGCCAGCTCTGCGTGATCGTGCCGCCGGGCATCGGCACCATGCAGCCGCCGAAGCCGTACATGTACGTCGGTCCGCAGAAGGGCGGGATGGTGCCCCAGCCGAAGGTGGGGACTCGCTGATTCTGCAGGAAGTCGGCGCCGGAGAAGGTGACCGAGCTCATCGGGGCGATCGCGAAGACCTTCTCCTGCTGGACGAGCTTGCGGGCCGCCGCGAGGTTCTTGCCGGGGTCCTGCCCGTCGTCCTCCGCGCCCAGATAGTCGATCTTCCGCCCGTGCACGCCGCCCTCGGCGTCGGCGCGGTCGAACCGGGCCCTGGCGCCGAGGTCGGTGTCCTTCTTGCTGTAGCCGCTGGCCGTCGTCATGGAGACGATCCCGCCGACCTTGATGGAGTCGTCGGTCACCCCGCGCGCTGAATGGCCGCTCTTCTCTGCGTCACCGCCGTCCGAACTGCCGCTGTCGGAGGCTGAGTTGCAGGACGTGGCGAGCAGCAGGGCCGCGGTGGCGGCGGTGATGGTGCGGATCGATCGCGACACGGTCGAGCCCCCTGAAGTCGAAGTGGGGCCGATTCTGTGCGCGACCTGATGAACCGTCAATAAGGGGCGCAGGGGGAATTGATGGGCCGTCAGAAAGTCTCGCCGGGGCGGAACTAGCTGCGGTACAGCGCCTCGACCTCCGCCGAGTACACCGTCTCGATCGCCTTCCGCTTCAGCTTCAGCGACGGCGTGAGCAGGCCGTGCTCCTCGGTGAACTGATGCGCCAGTATGCGGAACGTACGGATCGATTCCGCCTGGGAGACCAGGGTGTTGGCGGCGACGACGGCCCGGCGCACCTCGGTCTCCAGATCAGGGTCGCGCACCAGGTCGCCCGGCGTCATCGTGGGCTTGCGGCGCATGGTCAGCCAGTGCTCCACGGCCTCCGCGTCCAGGGTCACGAGCGCCGCGATGTAGGGGCGGTCGTTGCCCACGACGATGCACTGCGCCACCAGCGGATGGTCGCGCACCCGCTCCTCCAGCTGCGCCGGCGAGACGCTCTTGCCGCCGGACGTCACCAGGATCTCCTTCTTGCGCCCGGTGATCGTCAGATAGCCGTCCTCGTCGAGCGCCCCCAGGTCACCGGTGGCCAGCCAGCCGTCGTGCAGCGTCGCGTCGGTGGCCTTGGGGTCGTTGAGATAGCCCTGGAAGACGTTGCCGCCGCGCAGCCAGACCTCGCCGTCCTCCGCGATGTGCACGGTCATGCCGGGGATGGCCTGGCCGACCGTGCCGTAACGGGTGCGCTCGGGCGGGTTGGCGGTCGCGGCGGCCGTCGACTCCGTCAGGCCGTACCCCTCGTAGATCGTCACGCCCGCGCCCGCGAAGAACAGGCCGAGGCGGCGGTCCATCCCGGAGCCGCCGGACATCGCGTGCCGCACCCGGCCGCCCATCGCCTCGCGCACCTTGGAGTAGACGAGCTTCTCGAAGAGCTGGTGCTGCATGCGAAGGCCCGCCGCGGGTCCCGGGCCCGTCCCGAACGCCTTGGCCTCCAGCGCGTCGGCGTACCGCACCGCGCACTCGACGGCCTTGTCGAACGGGCCGCTCCTGCCGTCCTTCTCCGCCTTGCGCCGCGCCGCGTTGAAGACCTTCTCGAAGATGTACGGCACGGCGAGGATGAACGTGGGCCGGAAGGCGGCGAGGTCGGGCAGCAGCGCCGCCGCGTTGAGGTTCGGCTGGTGCCCCATCTTGACCCGGCCGCGCACCGCCGCGACCTGCACCATGCGGCCGAAGACGTGCGCCAGCGGCAGGAAGAGCAGCGTGGTGGCCTCGCTGTCCCGCTTGGAGTGGAAGACCGGTTCCCAGCGCGCGACCATCACGTCCGCCTCGAACATGAAGTTGGCGTGGGAGATCAGGCAGCCCTTGGGGCGGCCCGTGGTGCCGGACGTGTAGATGATCGTGGCGATCGAGTCGGGCGTGACCGCGCGGCGGTGGCGGTGCACCACCTCGTCGTCGATGTCCCGCCCCGCGGCGCCCAGTTCACCCACCGCGTCGGCGTCCAGCTGCCAGAGCTTGCGCAGCTGCGGCAGGCGGTCGATGACCGAGCCGATCGTCATGGCGTGGTCCTCGTGCTCGACCATCGCGGCCGACACCTGCGCGTCGTGGAGCATCCAGAAGACCTGATCGGCCGAGGACGTCGGGTAGACCGGCACGACCTGGGCGCCGATGCTCCAGAGCGCGAAGTCGAAGAGTGTCCACTCGTACCGGGTGCGGGACATGATGGCCACGCGGTCCCCGAACCGCACGCCCTGCGCGATCAAGCCCTTGGCCAGCGCGAGCACCTGGTCGCGGAACTCGGCGGAGGTGACGTCGCTCCAGTGCCCTTCGGTCTTGCGGCCGAACGCGATGCGCAGCGGGTCCTCGATGGCATGGTCGAACACGGCGTCGGCAAGGCCGCCCACCAGTGGCGCCGACGCCATCGGAGGATTCGTGAACTCGCGCAATGATGCTCCTTGTGGCACTCCGCACAGCGCCGTGACCGTACCCCACCCCGCGCGCCTTCGGGAGGGGGTCCAGGCGCGCTCGGTACGGACCATCGGCACAGGTCAGCCGGGGTAAATGCGGCCACAAGGGTAAGGGCGGGACAACTTACTTACGCTGGAGTAAGTTTCGGTGCCGTAATCTCCACCGAATCTGTACGCGGCGCACAGATGTCTCCCTGCCGGGCCGTGCCCCACGATGCCCACGCGTACCAAGATCATGCACGTACGTGCCCCGCCGGGCCACCCCCTCCCGCCTGGGAGTTCCCGGAACCCGGCGGGCGAGTGGGCGCGGCGTGCGTGCGGGCCCCGGCGCCGGGTGCGGACGGCGCCGGGGCGGGACAGGTGGGGAACTTGTACAGATTTCCTCCCCGGGCCGTCCGCGAGGCCTCACTGACCCTGGACCTACTGCCTCGGCGCCTTACCTCCTCACCGCCGCACAGGCACCGCGGCCGACCGGTCGGCACCGGCACCGGCGTCGGGATGACCGCCCGCGACCACCGCCCCCGCCTGCCGCCGAGGCCCCCGCACCATCACGAGCACCAGGACACCGGCGACCAGCCCCGCCACACCCGCCGCCAGCGACGCCCCGTTCAGGCCCGAGGCGAAGGCCGCGCGCACCGCGTGCTCGGACACCGTGCCGTGCAGGGCCGATCCGCCGCCGCCTGCGACGGTGTGCGCCGCGTCGTGGCCGAGCGAGTCCGTCATACGGGAGGTGAGCACCGTCCCGAACAGGGCGACCCCGACCGCGTACCCGAGCTGGCGGAACGTGTTGACCGCCCCGCCCGCCATCCCGGCGTTCTCGGCCGGCACCGCGGCGAGCGCGGCCCCCGCGAGCCCCGGCGAGACCAGCCCGGTACCGACGCCCGTGAGGGTGAGCCCCGGCGCGAGCGCAACCCACGACGATCCGGCGTCGAGCACCGCCAGGCACAGCCCGCCCGCGCCGATCAGCAGCAGCCCGCCGCCGATGACGACGCGCGGCGCCACCCCGTGAAGCAGCCGTCCGGCGGCCAGTGCCACCACGAACGCCGTCCCGGCGAGCGGCAGCAGCACCAGGCTGCCGCGCACCGGGCTCATGCCGAGCACGGTCTGCAGCCAGATGGAGAGGTAGGGGACGACGCCGAAGGCGGCACCGTTGTACCCGATCGCACCGATCAGCACTCCCGTGAAGGCGGGCTTGCGCAGCAGCCGCAGGTCGAGGAGCGGCTGCGCGACGCGCCGTTCGACCAGGACGAAGCAGAGCAGCGCCAGCGCCGAGACCGCGAAGGACGTCCCGGCGCCCGCCGAGGTCCAGCCGTCCGCCCCGCCGCGCAGCACCCCGTATGTCCCCGCGCCCGCGAAGCACGCGAACGCCGCCGTACCTGCCCAGTCGACCCGGCGCCCGGCGGGGCCCTTCGACTCCGGCACGACGCGCAGCGTCAGCCAGATCGACGCCACACTCACCGGCAGGTTCACGAAGAAGATCCAGCGCCAGCCCGGCCCCTCCGTGAGCAGCCCGCCCACGATCGGGCCGAGCGCGGCCGACGCGCCGCTCACCGCGCCCCACACGCCGAGCGCGGCCGACCGGTCGCGCCCCTGATAGGCGGCGCCGAGCAGCGGCAACGTCGTCGCGAGCATCGCGGCGGCGCCCAGGCCCTGCACGGCGCGCGCCGCCACCAGCAGCTCCGCGTCCGAGGCGAGCCCGCAGGCCAGCGAGGCCACCGCGAAGAGCGCGGTGCCGATGACATTGAGCCGCCGCCTGCCGAGCACGTCGGCGGCGGCGCCCACGCCGAGCAGCAGCGCGGCCAGCGCGAGCGCGTAGCCGTCGATGACCCACTGCAGATCACTCAGCGAGGCGTCCAGCGCCCGCGCCATGTCGGGCAGCGCCACGATCACGATCGTCACGTCCAGCAGCAGCATGAACGTTCCCAGAGACACCGCCGTGAGCGGCCCCCATGTACGCATCTCTCTGTTCCTCCGACTCGTCGTCCCACGGATCTCCGTGTCCTCGTACGATGGGGCGGCGGCGGACGATACCGGTGCCGTGGGCCGTCGCGGCGCCGTAATCCGACATGAGAGCAGGTCGCAGTGGTGGAATCCGATGTCTTCGACGAGCTGGACCTCAAGCTGCTGCACGCGCTGGAGGTCGACGGCAGGGCCCCCTTCAGCCGCATCGCGGGTGTCCTCGGCGTCTCCGACCAGACCGTCGCCCGCCGCTTCCGTCGCCTGCGGGCCGAGGCGGGGCTGCGCGTCGTCGGTGTCCGTGACACCCGGCGGCTCGGCCACGACGAGTGGATGCTGCGCCTGCGCTGCACGCCCGACGGCGCCGAGGCCATCGCGGCCGCACTGGCCCGCCGCCCCGACACGGCATGGGTCCACCTCACCTCGGCCGGTACCGAAGTGGTCTGCCTGTCGCTGCCGCGCACCCCGGCCGACTACGACGACCTGCTCTTCGGCAAGCTCCTGCGCACCCGCAAGCTCATCGAGATCACCGCACACCAGCTGATGCACCGCTTCTACGGCGGCCGGACCGGCTGGATCGGCAAGCACCGCCCGCTCTCCGACGAGCAGGTCGCCGCGCTCGGACCCGACGGGCCGCCCACCGTGCCGGGCCCCGCCCGGATCACTCCCGACGACGAGCCGCTGGTCGCCGCCCTGAAGGCCGACGGCCGCGTCACCTACCCCGAACTGCAGCGGCTCACCGGCCGCTCCGAGTCTGCCGTCAAGCGCCGCGTCGCCGCGCTGCTCGGCTCGGGCGCGCTCTACATCGACACCGAGTACGACACCGCGCGTTTTGGCTTCACCACCGCCGCGATGCTCTGGATAACCGTCGCCCCGGGCGCGCTCGACCGGGTGGGCCGGGCGATGGCCGGGCACCCCGAGATCGCCCACGTCTCCGCCACCACCGGGTCGGCCAACCTGATGGCGAGCGTCCTGACCCGCGACACCGAAGAGCTCTACACCTATCTCAGCGGCAGCCTGGGCTCGCTCGACGGCGTGCGGCACGTCGAATCGGCACCCCATCTGCGCCGCTTCAAGGAGCTCACGTATCCACGACCGCTGCGTTGACGCAGGCCGCGGACGGCGTCAGCGCCCGCCCCGGTGCAGCCGGTCGCCGCCTGCCAGGATCGACGCCGCCAGCGCGTCCGCGGCCTCCTGTGCCGGGGCGCGCCGCTCGCCGTGCAGCAGCACGAAGTCGACCGGGCCCAGTTCGGGCAGGCCCGCGCGGTCCGGGACGCGGACGAGGCCGGGCGGGATCAGGCCCCGCGAGTGCGCCATCACGCCGAGGCCCGCGCGGGCCGCCGCCACCAGGCCGTTGAGGCTGCCGCTCGTGCAGGCCACGCGCCAGGCGCGGCCCCGTCGTTCCAGGGCCTCGAAGGCGAGGGCGCGGGTGATGCCCGGCGGGGGATAGACGATCAGCGGCACCGGGCGCTCGGGGTCGAGGCGCAGCCGCTCGGCGCCGATCCAGACCAGGTCGTCCTGCCAGACCAGCTCGCCGCGCGGGTCCTCGGGGCGCCGCTTGGCGAGCACCAGGTCGAGCTTGCCCGCGTCCAGCTGCTTGTGCAGCGTGCCGGACAGCTCGACCGTCAACTCCAGGTCGACGTCGGGGTGGTCGTGCCGGAAGGACTCCAGGATGTCGGTGAGCCGCGTCAGGACGAAGTCCTCCGAGGCCCCGAACCGCAGCCGCCCGCCGAGACGCGTGCCGGTGAAGAACGCCGCCGCCTGCTCGTGCGCCGCCAGGATCCTGCGGGCGAAGCCGAGCATGGCCTCGCCGTCCTCGGTCAGCTCCACGCTGTGGGTGTCGCGCGTGAACAGCTGCCGTCCGGTGGCGTCCTCCAGGCGCCGCACGTGCTGGCTGACGGTCGACTGGCGCAGGTTCAGTCGGCGGGCGGCCCGCGTGAAGCTGAGCGTCTGGGCGACCGCGAGGAACGTACGGAGCTGCGAGGGGTCGTACACGCGGACCAGCCTAGCGCCGCTCATCATGGAACGTGATGGCAGTGAGAGCGGTGTGAGGGATTCCCGATCACCCTGTTCGGGAGGATCATGGAGAGGGCACGCCCCGCCGAGAGGCCGAGAACCGGGCGCGCCCCCGCACCGAGAGCATGGAGCACCGTGAAACGCCTGAAGTGGCCGTCCTGGATGCCGGTCGACCCGTACATCGTGGCGTTGCTCGCAACCGTGGGGCTCGCGGCCCTGCTGCCCGCCCGCGGCACCGCCGCCGATGCCGCCTCCGGCGCCTCCACCGCGGCCGTCTCCCTGCTCTTCTTCCTCTACGGGGCCCGGCTCTCCACCCGCGAGGCGCTCGACGGGCTCAAGCACTGGCGGCTCCACGTCACGGTCCTCGCCTGCACGTTCGTCGTCTTTCCGCTGCTCGGCCTCGCGGCGAAGGGGCTCGTTCCGTACGTCCTGACGCCCGCGCTGTTCAGCGGTTTCCTCTTCCTCACCCTGGTGCCCTCGACGATCCAGTCGTCCATCGCCTTCACGTCGATGGCCCGCGGCAACGTCCCGGCGGCGATCTGCGCCGGTTCCTTCTCCTCGCTGGCCGGGATCGTGCTCACACCGCTGCTCGCGGCCGCGCTGCTCGGCGACAGCGGGGGCGGTTTCTCGGCCGACGCGCTCCTCAAGATCGTGCTGCAGCTGCTCGTGCCGTTCCTCGCCGGGCAGTTCCTGCGCCGCTGGGTGGGCGGCTTCATCACGCGCCACAAGAAGATCCTCGGCTACGTGGACCGCGGGTCGATCCTGCTCGTCGTCTACACCGCGTTCAGCGAGGGCATGGTGCAGGGCATCTGGGGCCAGGTGCACCCCCTGCGCCTGCTCGCGCTGCTCGGCGTCGAGGCGGTGCTGCTCGCGGTCATGCTGGCGCTCACCTGGTACGGCGCGAAGCGGCTCGGTTTCGGCCGGGCCGACCGCGTCGCGATCCAGTTCGCGGGCTCGAAGAAGTCCCTGGCCGCCGGACTGCCCATGGCGAGCGTGCTGTTCGGGGCGGACGCCTCGCTCGCCGTGCTGCCGCTGATGCTCTTCCACCAGATGCAGCTGATGGTCTGCGCGGTCATCGCCAAGCGCCGCTCGCGGGACCCGGAGCAGTTCGTCAGCGAGCCGCCGCGAGCCGCAGGGACACGAACCGCGGTCGGTACAGCGACACGTTCCGGCTGATGTTGGCCTGCGCGTTCGCGGGCGTCGCGTTCAGCCAGTTGACGTCGTAGCTGAGCACGAGGCGGCCGTCGCCGCCGAGCGCCGGGTGCGCCTGCGGGTTGTAGGCGGCGGTCTCCTGCTGAGGCGCGCCGTCCTTGGGCAGGGGCGCCTCGAATGCCTTGGCGGGGCCGTGCCAGGGGCCGGTGGGGGAGCAGGACCAGTACGACGTGACGGTGGTCAGGCCCTCGGTGCCCGCGGCCATGGTGAACAGCACGTACGTCCCGTCGTCCCGCACCACCGTGAACGCGCTCCCCACCCCCTTGCGCTTGCCGTCCCCAAGGACGGGCCGGGGGGTGACGTCGGCGCCCCACTCCTCGCCGTCCCAGTACTCCCACGCATCCGCCTCGGCGAGCCCACCGTGCGGGACGCGGGCGACGTACGCGTGGGAGGAGGGGCGCGAGGCCGCCTGGGCGTCCGTGCCGCCGAAGACGTACGTCCAGTCCTCGTCGTCGACCGTGGTCGTGCCGTACAGGACCCGTTTCCCGGGATCGCCGACCGACTGCTGGTCGGAGACCTTCACGATGGACTCGACGCGCAGGTCGGGCAGCGCGAGCGTGGCGACCTCCGTGGCCACGGGGACGCCGTAGATCCAGGGGCCCTGACTGGCCATGCGGTTCCACAGCAGGACCCGCACGACCTGCTCGTCCGCGCCGGGCGAGCGGGGCTCCACACGGGCCGCCACCGGCCAGCGCCACTGCTGGGGCGCCGGGTCGGGGAAGAGCGGCGCGGCGAGGGTGCGCCGCAGTTCGCCCGAACGGGACATCACCACGGCCGAGTTGCGGATCATCGGCGTGTTCGTGTCGCGCCAGGTGTGCGGCTGCCCCGCCGGGTTCGGGGGCGCGTGGACCTGGCCGAGGAAGGTGTCGGAGAAGAGCCACAGCAGGCGTCCGTCCGGCAGGCGCACCGAGTGGGTGCCGTCGCCGCCGGTCCAGTCGTCGGTGCGCGTCGCGTCGTCGCCGTAGCGCGCGAACTCCCCGGTGGCCCGGTCGTCGGCGGCCCAGGAGGCGACGGTGCGGGGCCGGCATGCCGCATCGCCCTCCCGGTCGTCTTCCGGGAGGGCGATGAGCAGCACGGCCGCGCAGGCCAGGACCAGCAGCAGGACCGGCCAGATCCTGCGCGGCCCCGTCGCGGGACGTTCGCGGGCGGACACGCCCGGGACGTTAGTTGCTGCCGCGTACGTGGTCCATGGGGAGTCGCACGACGGTGTCCCGTGTCACAGGAGCATCACCCGTGCGCAGATCCTCCATCTCCGCATCGTCCAACGCCCTGCTGTAGACCCGTACTTCGTCGATATCCCCGGCGAAGTGGGCCCGGCTGTCCATCCGTTGCCCCACGTGCACGCCGAAGGGCGAGTTGCGGCTGACCGAGCCCGGCACGTCGGCGGCGTCGATCCGGGCGTCGTCGAGGAAGAGCGTCAGACGTCCGGCGCCGCGGCGCAGTGCGATGTGGTGCCACTGGCCGTCGTTGTACGCGCTCGTCGTGCGCACGGAGGCGGACCTCGGGGGCGCCGCGCCATCGCGCGTGGTGATCAGGCCCGTGACGCGGTTGCTCGCGGGCTCGCCGCGCAGCCACACCTGCGGCTGGTTGGTGCCGATGCCGCCCATCCACAGCAGGGGCTGCTCGCCGGTCGTGGCGGAGTGGCGGAACCACAGCGAGGCGGTGAAGTCCCGGGTGCCGAGCGGCAGTCGGCCGCGGAAGGGCAGCCGCACGGCGTCGTCGGTGCCGTCGAAGGCGAGCGCCCCGCCGAAGCGCCCCTCTGTCTCACTCGCGCCGCCGAGCACGGCCGCGGGGCGGGCGCCCGGTGCGCGGTCGCGGGTCGTCGGGTCCGGGCCGCGGCGCGGCCGCAGCCAGTCCTCGGTGAAGCGGGCGAAGCGGATCTCGTCGCGCGCGTCGACGGCGCCGCCCTCGTACAGCAGCCCGATGTGCGCCCCGTCGGCCCGCACCAGATCGGAGTAGCCCGACCAGTCGGTGGTCACCGTCGTGCCGCGGTCGACGCTGTCCCAGGTGCGGCCGCCGTCGTAGGAGGAGCGGATCTGCATCGTGCGGCGGCGGTCCGGGTCGGCGGGGCAGGCGAGCAGCATCCGGCGGCCGAACTGCAGGGTGGAGCCCTGGACTTGGGGCGTGTAGAGGTCGGGGATCGCGCGGAAGGGGGCGACGAAGGAGTCGCCGCCGTCGCGGCTGACCGTGTGGGTGCGGTGGCCCAGGTCCGTGCCGTCCTGCTCGCGGCCGCTGACGTAGAGGGCCCCGTCGGGCCGCTCGGTGATCGTCATCTCGGACGGTTTCTGCCGGAACGTGCCGTCAGGCGGTATCGGGTACGAGTCCGTGGCCCCGATCTTCCAGTGGTCGCCGCCGTCGTCGCTGACGATCAGCGCGGCGTGGTTCGCGGTGACCCGACTGCCGTCCCACGTCTCGGTGTTGGCGGTGAAGACGAGGCGCCCCTCGTGGCGGCCGCGGGTCAGCTGGACGCCGTGCACGGGACCGGTCGCGTACCAGGAGTTCCAGTGCGGCGGCAGGATCTCCTTGCTCAGGTCGCGCGGCGCGGACCAGGTGCGGCCGTCGTCGTCGCTGTACTGCAGGTGCGGGGTGCGGTCGCACGGCACGTCGCAGTTCCTGCCGTCCGTGCGGCCGGTGTTGAACGTCTCCGCGAGGAGGATGCGGCCGCTCTCGCGGTCCACGACCGGCGCGGGGTTGCCGTGGGTGTCGCCCGCGCCCTCGTCGATGACCTGGAGCGGTCCCCAGGTCCGGCCGCCGTCCTGCGACCGCTTCAGCACCAGATCTATGTCGCCCGCGTCGCTGCAGTCGTTGACCCGGCCCTCGGCGAAGGCGAGCAGGGTGCCCTTCACCGTCCGCACCACGGCCGGGATGCGGAAGCAGGCGTATCCGGGGTCCTGCGATGCCTTGAACAGCACCTGCTGCTCGAACGGCGGTGTCGGGGCGGGCGCGGCCCGCTCGGCCTGCACCGGGGGCGCGGGCAGCAGGGCGCCGACGGCGACGGCGGTGACGACGGTGACGGCGGTACGGATCGATCTGAGGCGTGTTCGGAGGCTCGATGGCATGGTGCGGTCCGCCTTTCGTGGCGACGGCGACTCATGGTGATGACGGCTCAGGTGACGGCGGCTCAGGTGACGAAGGATCAGGTGCAGACGGGTCAGGTGCCGACGGTTCATGACGGCACCGGGCCCAGGCGCGGGAACGGGACCGGGAACAGGAAGGACAACGAGAACGTGGGACGCCCGGACGAATATACGACCGGACATCCTGACATCCCACGTCCGACATACGTCTCACAGACGCTACGTCGGGCCTCGAAGCCCCACAAGAAGCGCGCGTCAAGGGATCAGGACGACCTTGCCCCGGTTGCTCCGCGCCTCGATCACCCGGTGCGCCCGCGCCGCCTCCTCCAACGGAAACCGGGCGTGCACGGTGGGCCGCAGATCTCCCGACGCGTGCCACCGCCACAGCTCCCGCCGCCACGCCTCGTACAGCTCGGGCCGCCCGCGCGCGATCAGCGCCATCTGGAACCCGATGACGGACTTGGCGCCGACGAGCAGGTCGTACGCGGCCACGGTGCCGCCGCCCGAGCTGTAGGCCACCAGGCGGCCGTGCGGGGCGAGGGCCCGGACGGCGGGCGTGAGCAGGTCGCCGCCGACCGCGTCGAGCACGTAGTCCACGGGCTCGCCCCAGTCCGCACGGTCGTACGTGACGACGTCGTCGGCGCCGAGGCCGCGCGCGAAGTCCGCCTTGTTCGCCTTGTCCGCCTTGCCTGTGTCCGACACGGCGGCCACGACCCGCGCCGCGCCCTTGAGGCGGGCCAGTTGCAGGGCCAGGTGGCCCACACCGCTCGCGGCGGCGGTGACGAGTGCGGACTCGCCGGGCGCGGGGCGGGCGGCTTCGAGCGCGCCGTAGGCGACGAGCCCGGAGCGGACCAGGGCCACGGCGTCGACGGCGCTCGCCCCGTCGGGGACCGGCGAGGCCATGGTGGCCAGGAGCAGGGCGTGGTCGGCGTACCCGTGCCCGAAGACGAGGCCGGTGACGCGGTCACCCGGCGCATGCCCGGTGACGGCCTCACCGACCGCGACGACCTCACCGGCGATCTCGCCGCCGAGCGCGATCGGGTCGCGCTCCTCGCGGACCTTGCGGACGACGGGCAGGGTCACGCCGATCGCCTCGACGCGCACGAGGAGCTCACCGGGACCCGGTTCGGGTACGGGGACGTCCTCCAGGAACAGCACCTCGGGGCCACCGCTTCGCTCATACCGGACGCGACGCATCCGTACCACCTCCGGGCTCCAGGAATCGTTGGGAGGTCCAACGATAAAGCTCAATCATTGGGAAGTCCAACGATTACTCGATACGCTTTCCCCATGGCCTCGACACCGCCCGCCCCCAGCACGATCCGCACCCTCCCCAGCTGGCTCCTCGGCCGCGCCGCGGCCCGTGGCCGCGCCCTGGTCGCCGACGCGCTGGGCCGCGAGGGCCTGAAGATGTGGCACCACGTGGTCCTTTCCGCCGTCGCCGACCTCGGTCCCGTCGCCCAGGCGGAGCTCGGCCGCAGCGTCTCGCTCGACCCGAAGGACATGGTCGGCGTCCTGAACGACCTGCAGGCCGACGGACTCGTCGAGCGCGCGCCCGATCCGCGGGACCGCCGCAAGAACGCGATCACGATCACGGAGCGCGGCAGGCGCACCGTCGAGCGGTGCACGGAAGCGGCCGCCCGCGCCAACGCCGAACTCCTCGCGCCCCTGTCCGCCGCCGAGCGGGAGCGGTTCATGGAGATGCTCACCCGGATCTCCGGGGTGGAGGCGCCGGAGGAATGAGACGCCGGGGCTGCGGTACCGGCGGGGGCAGCGGGGGGCAGGCGCGGGCTGCGGCAGCGGGCCCGGCCGGCGCAGAGGGCGGTCCCCGTCGGCCGGGGCGCCGCCGCCGTGCGGCGGGCGGCGGGCGGCCCCGGGTCAGCCCTGGGCGGCCGCGGCCCGCAGGGCGACGCGGTGCTCGCCCGCGTACACGTTCATGGAGGAGCCGCGCAGGAAGCCGATCAGCGTGAGCCCGGTCTCGGCGGCCAGGTCGACGGCGAGCGAGGACGGCGCGGAGACCGCGGCAAGGACCGGGATACCCGCCATCACGGCCTTCTGGGCGAGCTCGAAGGACGC
Source organism: Streptomyces sp. NPDC058308 (assembly GCF_042880275.1). Taxonomy (NCBI): domain Bacteria; kingdom Bacillati; phylum Actinomycetota; class Actinomycetes; order Kitasatosporales; family Streptomycetaceae; genus Streptomyces; species Streptomyces sp. NPDC058308. The sequence goes on along the minus strand of NZ_JBHVZA010000001.1, from coordinate 397,695 downwards.
GCGGCCCGAGACGAGCAGGACCGCGCGCGAGAGCGGCAGCCGCCCGTCCTGCAGGGCCCGCCCGACGAGCTTGTCGACCGCGTTGTGCCGCCCCACGTCCTCCCGTATGTCGAGCAGCTCGCCCTCCTCGGAGAAGAGCGCGGCGCCGTGCAGGCCCCCCGTCCGCTCGAAGACCCGCTGGGACGCGCGCAGCCGGTCGGGGAGGCTCGCGAGCAGCTCGGTCCCGAGCCGGACCGGGGGAGCGTCGGCGATCGGAAAGCGCGCCGTGGTCCGGACGGCGTCCAGGCTCGCCTTGCCGCACAGGCCGCAGGAAGAGGTGGTGTACACGTTGCGTTCGAGGGTGATGTCGGGGATCACGACGCCCGGGGCGGTCTTCACGTCGACGACGTTGTACGTGTTCGAGCCCTCCGCCGTCGCCCCCGCGCAGTAGACGATGGACTGCAGCTCGTCGGCCGAGCCGAGCACGCCCTCGCTCACCAGGAACCCGGCCGCGAGTGCGAAGTCGTCACCGGGGGTGCGCATCGTGATGGCGAGCGGTCTGCCGTTGAGGCGGATCTCCAGAGGCTCCTCGGCGACCAGGGTGTCGGGCCGCTCCGAGACGTGCCCGTCCCGGATCCGGATCACCTTGCGTCGCTCAGTGACTCGTCCCATGTCGTGATCAGTCCCGGTTCTGTACGTGCTGGTAGCCGAAACGGCCCTTGATGCAGAGGTTGCCGTGGGTCACCGGGTTGTCGTGCGGCGAGGTGACCTTGACGATGTCATTGTCCTGCACGTGCAGGGTCAGGTTGCAGCCGACTCCGCAGTACGCGCACACCGTCGTCATCGCGGTCTGCGCGGACTCGTCCCAGGTGCCCGCCGCCCGCATGTCGAACTCCGACTTGAAGCTGAGGGCGCCCGTCGGACAGGGCCCTTCGAGCTCCGTGGCCGCGTAGACGACGCAGCCGACGGCGCGTTCGGGCGCGAGCACCGCGCTCACCGCGCCGCCCGGATCCACGCTCTCGACGCGGTGGCTGTCGTGCGGGCCGCCGTGCCGGTGGAAGTACCACTTTCACGGTGGGGCGCTCCATTCGGTTGAGGGTCCGAGGAACTAGGGCGCGGGTCGCCCGCCGTGCAGCATATGGAGAGGTTGTCGACGAAATATTGTCTACAGTATGGGAGTTGGGGCGGCACTGGCAGAAGAACCTGCGGCTGCGGCTGGACGGTCTCGCCGATGAGGGGTTCTGGGAGCCGGTGCGTGGCTGCTGGAGCATCCGCCCACGTGGCACGTCGGCCGCACCGATGTCGGAAGGCTCGGGGGAATGGACGATGGACTTCGCGTCCCCCGGCCCGGTGCCGGCGCCGGTGACCACGATTGCCTGGCGGCTGGCGCACGTCACCGTCTCGTGGAACTGATCCATCACGGCGCCGAGATTTCCCTGCTGCGCGATCTCTACCGCTGGCAGGGCGCAGGCGCACCGCGCCGAATATGACTCTTCGCTCCGGGCGCCTTGGCGGCCCGGGCCGGTCGGTCTCCGCCGCGGCTGGTCCCGAGGACTGATCCTGCTCGCCCGGCTCTAATTGGGGCTACCACTCGGCTACGGAGCGTACGAACTCGTACACAAGGTCACGCAACTCTTCAGAGGGTGACCAGATCATGAGAAGCATCCAAACACTGCGCTCCTTTCCTGTCGCATTACGCGCATCGTTACTCATCAGTCGCTGACCAGACTGGAAGGTCCCGCATCTTCGGCGACAAGCGCCTTCGGCAACAAGAATTCTCGGCAACGAGGGGGACCCGTACATGCACGGCTCGCGCATCGCCGCTGTCGGCCACTATCAGCCCGCCAAGATCCTCACCAACGAGGACCTGGCAGGCCTCGTCGACACCAGCGACGAGTGGATCCGGTCCCGAGTGGGCATCCGCACACGCCACGTCGCGGGCCCGGAGGAGCCGGTCGACGAGCTGGCCGCGCACGCGGGCGGCAAGGCTCTCGCGGCCGCGGGCCTGACCCCCGACGCGATCGACCTGGTCCTGGTCGCCACCTCCACGGCCATCGACCGCTCGCCGAACATGGCCGCCCGGGTGGCCGCCCGGCTGGGCATCCCCGGGCCCTGCGTGATGGACGTCAATGTCGTGTGCGCGGGCTTCACGCACGCCCTCGCCACCGCCGACCACACCGTACGGGCCGGGGCCGCCACCCGCGCCCTGGTCATCGGCGCGGACAAGATGACCGAGGTCACGGACTGGACGGACCGCACCACCTGTGTGCTGACCGGCGACGGTGCGGGCGCGGCCGTCGTGGAGGCGTGCGGGCCCGGCGAGGAGCCCGGCATCGGCCCGGTGCTGTGGGGCTCGGTGCCCGAAATGGGCAACGCGGTCCGTATCGAGGGCACGCCGCCGCGCTTCTCCCAGGAGGGCCAGAGCGTCTACCGGTGGGCGACGACCCAGCTGCCCCCGCTCGCCCGCGCGGCCTGCGAGCGCGCCGGGCTCACCCCGGCCGACCTCGCCGGAGTCGTCCTGCACCAGGCCAACCTGCGGATCATCGAGCCGCTCGCCGAGCGCATCGGCGCCGTGAACGCCGTCGTCGCGCGTGATGTCGTCGACTCCGGGAACACCTCGGCGGGCAGCATCCCCATGGCGCTGTCCAAGCTGGTGGAGCGCGGGGAGGTCGGCTCCGGCGATCCGGTCCTGCTGTTCGGCTTCGGTGGCAACCTCTCGTACGCGGGACTGGTCGTGCGGTGCCCCTGAGCGGTTCCGCCGCCACTCAAGCGTCACTCACGTTCGGGCGCCGCTCACATCCGCGTCGCCCCTTCCCAAGTTCTGGTCATGCGATACCCATGAATGAGTCACGCCGGGCAGTGTGATCGGCTCAACTCTCCCTGGTGCTGGCCCCCGTAGCTCGTAGACTGTAGACAAAAGGCAATCTTCGAGGAGGGGGCCGCGATGTTGTCCACTGGACTGCCGCAGGGGGCGGTGCCCAAACTCGAGCGCCCGGGACCGCTCAGGGAGCGGGTCTACGAGGCGCTGCTCGAACTGATCACGAACCGCTCGCTGCAGCCGGGCCAGCACCTCGTCGAGAGTGAACTGGCCGGACATCTGGGTGTCTCGCGACAGCCGGTGCGCGAGGCGCTGCAGCGGCTCAACACCGAGGGCTGGGTCGACCTGCGGCCCGCCCAAGGCGCGTTCGTGCACGAGCCCACCGAGGCGGAGGCGGATCAACTCCTCACGGTGCGCACCCTGTTGGAGGCCGAGGCCGCCCGGCTCGCTGCCGCGAACACCGGCTCCGCGGGCATCACCGCGCTCGACGAGCTCTGCACCCAGGGCGAACAGGCCGTCGCCGACGGCGACGTGGACCAGGTGGTCACGCTCAACGCCGCCTTCCACGCCAAGGTGATGGAGCTCGCCGGCAACGTGGTCCTCGCCGAGCTCGCCGGACAGGTGGACCGCCGGGTCCGCTGGTACTACACGCCGGTGGCCCGCCAGCGCGGCAGCCAGTCCTGGCTGGAGCACCGCGAACTGATCGCAGCGATCGCCGAGCGCGACGAACAGCGCGCCACGGAGATCATGCGGGCCCACACCGAGCACACCCGGCGGACGTACCACCAGCGCGAACAGGGCTGAGCCCGGCGGCAGGAGTACCGGCCGGCCCCGCCCCGGGCCGGGTGCTCCTGCCGCCACCCTGTTGCCTGCTGCCACCCTTTGTCCTGTGACTGGAGAAAGTCATGGGTAATTCGTGCGCAACTTCTTCCCAGTCCCGGCAGGCACTGCTACGTTCCCCTCGAAAGCTTGAAGGAAGCCCGAAGGCGACGGTGGCCCGGTCGACGGCTCACCGACCCGAGGGCAACGGCATGGGAAGCCCGATGAGGCGGGGAGGGGCGCGTGAGACGTATGACGGCTCGACCCGCCAACGCGCACCAGGCGCGGCTGCTGCGGCTGTTGCGTGACGGAGGGCCCAACTCCCGCGCCCAGCTGGGCGATCAGGTCGACCTCTCGCGGTCCAAGCTGGCCGTCGAGGTCGACCGGCTCCTGGAGACCGGACTCGTGGTCGCCGACGGACTCGCCGCCTCGCGCGGCGGCCGGCGGTCCCACAACATCCGCCTGGCGCCTGCCCTCCGTTTCCTCGGCGTGGACATCGGCGCGACCTCGGTCGACGTCGCGGTGACCAACGCCGAGCTGGAGGTGCTCGGCCACATCAATCAGCCCATGGACGTGCGCGAGGGCCCGGTCGCGGTCTTCGAGCAGGTCCTCGCCATGGCGGCCAAGCTGAAGGCCTCCGGTCTCGCGGAAGGGTTCGACGGCGCAGGCATCGGCGTGCCGGGGCCCGTCCGCTTCCCGGAGGGCGTGCCGGTCGCCCCGCCAATCATGCCGGGGTGGGACGGCTTCCCCGTCCGGGAGGCCCTCAGCCAGGATCTGGGCTGCCCCGTCATGGTCGACAACGACGTGAACCTCATGGCGATGGGGGAGCAGCACGCGGGCGTCGCACGCTCCGTGGGCGACTTCCTCTGCGTCAAGATCGGTACGGGCATCGGCTGCGGCATCGTGGTCGGCGGTGAGGTCCACCGCGGTACGACGGGCAGCGCCGGCGACATCGGCCACATCCAGTCCGAACCGGACGGACGCCCCTGCGCCTGCGGCAACAAGGGCTGCCTGGAGGCCTACTTCAGCGGCGCGGCGCTCGCCCGCGACGCCGAGGAGGCGGCCAGGGAGGGGCGTTCGGCGGAGCTCGCCACGCGGCTCGACGAGGCGGGGCGGCTCAGCGCCGTCGACGTCGCGGCGGCCGCCGCCGCGGGCGACGCCACCGCGCTCGACCTCATCCGCGACGGCGGCAACCGCACCGGCCAGGTCATCGCGGGCCTCGTCAGCTTCTTCAACCCCGGCCTCGTGGTGATCGGCGGCGGCGTGACCGGCCTCGGCCACACACTGCTCGCCGCGATCCGCACCCAGGTCTACCGCCAGTCGCTGCCCCTGGCGACCGGCAATCTCCCGATCGTCCTCGGTGAGCTGGGCCCCACCGCCGGAGTCATCGGCGGCGCCCGGCTCATCAGCGACCACCTGTTCTCACCGGCCTGACGGGTCGGCCCGCACGCTCCAGTACAGCGCACGCCTTGCCTTGCTCTGCCTTGCCTTGCCTTGCCTTGCTCTGCCCTGGCCTGTCATGCCCTGATCACCTCAGCCTCTTCTGCTCCTTCCGTCTCTTCTGCTTCTTCTGCTTCTTCGGTCCTGTTCAGCTCAGCCCTGCCCGGAATCCGTCCAGCCCTGCTGCGGCCGCCGCCGAGGGGAACCGTCATGGCATCCGAACCACCGCTGCTCACCATGTCCGGCATCACCAAGTCGTTCCCCGGGGTCCGCGCCCTCGACGGCGTCGACCTCCGGGTCCAGGCCGGGGAGGTGCACTGCCTTCTCGGCCAGAACGGCGCCGGGAAGTCCACCCTCATCAAGGTCCTCGCGGGCGCCCACCAGCCCGACGACGGCGAGATCACCTGGCGCGGCGAGCGCATCACGCTGCGCTCGCCGATCGCGGCCATGCGGCTCGGCATCGCCACCATCTACCAGGAACTCGACCTCGTGGAAGGGCTGTCCGTCGCCGAGAACGTCCACCTCGGGCACGAGCCGACCGCCGCCGGATTCGTGGTCCGCGGCCGGGCGGCGAAGGCGTCGACGGCCGCCCTGCTCAAGCGGCTCGGACATACGGAGATCGACCCCGGGCGGCTGGTCGGCGAACTCTCCGCCGCCCAGCAGCAGATCGTCTCGATGGCCCGGGCGCTCTCCCACGAGGTCCGTCTCATCGTCATGGACGAGCCGTCCGCCGCCCTCGACCCCGACGAGGTCGACAACCTCTTCCGCATCGTCGGTGACCTCACCGCCACCGGCGTCGCCGTCGTCTACATCTCCCACCGCCTGGAGGAGATCCGCCGCATCGGCGACCGGGTCACTGTCCTCAAGGACGGGCGCGCCGTCGCGGGCGGCCTGCCCGCGAAGTCCACGCCGACCAAGGATGTGGTGGCGCTGATGACGGGCCGCAACGTGGAGTACGTCTTCCCCGAGAGGCCGGTGGCGGACGCCGTCCAACAGGCGTCGTCAGAACCGGTGTTGAGCGTGCGCGACCTGTCGCGGCGCGGCGAGTTCGAACCCCTCGACCTCGACCTGCACCCCGGCGAGATCGTCGGCATCGCCGGACTCGTCGGGTCGGGACGCTCCGAGATCCTGGAGACGATCTACGGCGCCCGAAAGCCCAGCTCCGGACAAGTGGCCGTCGGCGGAAAGGTGTTGCGACCCGGCAGTGTCCGGGCCGCCGTCCGTGCCGGGCTCGGCCTCGCCCCCGAGGAGCGCAAGGCGCAGGCCCTCCTCATGCTGGAGTCCGTCACCCGCAACGTGTCTGTCTCCTCCATGTCCCGCTTCTCGTACGGTGGTTGGCTCGACCGGCGTGCCGAACGCGAGGCCGCGCACACCGCGACGCGCGAACTGTCGCTGCGCCCCGACGAGCCGAACGCCCCCGTGCGGACCCTGTCGGGCGGCAACCAGCAGAAGGCCGTCCTGGCCCGCTGGCTGCTGCGCGGCTGCCGCGTCCTGCTGCTCGACGAGCCGACCCGCGGCGTCGACGTCGGCGCCCGCGCCGAGCTGTACGCGGTGATCCGGCGCCTCGCAGACGAAGGCCTCGCCGTGCTGCTCGTCTCCAGCGAGGTACCCGAGGTGCTCGGCCTCGCCGACCGCGTCCTCGTACTCCGCGAGGGGCGCGTCGTCCACACCGCACCCGCCCGTGACCTCGATGAACACCGCGTACTCGACCTCGTCCTCGAAGGGAGCCCGGCGGCATGACCCAGCCTGCCCCGGCGGCCGAGGCCGCCACCCGCAAGACCACCCCCGCCGACGGCGGCCGCCCGTGGCGCGCCACAGTGGCCCGCGCCGACGTGCGGACGCTCTCACTGCTCGGCGTGCTCGCCGTGCTCGTCCTGATCGGCGGCATCACCCAGCCCGACTCCTTCCTCGACACCGACAACGTCCAGCTGATCCTCACGCAGGGATCCGTCATCGGCGTGGTCACGGTGGGCATGACGTTCGTGATCATCTCCGGGGGCATCGACCTGTCGGTCGGGGCGATCGTCGCGCTCGCCTCGGTGTGGTCGACGACGGTCGCCACCCAGGAGTACGGCTTCGCGGGCATCCTCTTCACGGCCGTCGTCGTCGGCATGGGATGCGGCCTGGTGAACGGCGTGCTCATCGCGTACGGCGGGATGGTGCCGTTCATCGCCACCCTCGCCATGCTCGCCGCGGGCCGCGGCCTCGCCCTGCAGATCACCGACGGCAAGACCCAGATGGTCACCGTGGACGGCGTGCTCAAGCTCGGCGAGCGCGACTCGTACATCCTCGGCATCCCGCCGCTGGTCATGGTCTTCGCCGCCGTCACCGTGGTCGGCTGGTTGCTGCTGAACCGCACCACCTTCGGGCGCCGCTCGGTCGCGGTCGGCGGCAACGCGGAGGCGGCGCGCCTGGCCGGCATCGACGTCCGCAGGCAGCGGCTCTACCTGTATCTGCTCTCCGGCCTGTGCTGCGGCATCGCGGCCTTCCTGCTGATCGTCCTGTCCGGCTCGGGACAGAACACCAACGGCAACCTGTACGAGCTCGACGCCATCGCGGCGGCGATCATCGGCGGGACCCTGCTCAGCGGCGGCCGCGGCACCATCACGGGCTCCGTGCTCGGCGTGCTGATCTTCACCACGATCCAGAACATCTTCGCGCTCAACAACCTGGAGACCGCGACCCAGCAGATCGCCAAGGGCGCGATCATCGTCGCCGCGGTGCTCGTCCAACGACGTACGGCCCACACGCCCTGAGCTGAGGAGTTCACTCATGCCGACGAACACCAGCCGCAGAGGGCTGCTCTTCGGAGCCGCCGCCCTGTCCACCGGCGCCCTCATCACGGGGTGCACCAGCAACGAGTCCAAGGACGACGAGGGCTCCTCCGACAGGTCGCAGCAGGTCGCCGACGACAAGCCGGGCAAGAAGGTCACCATCGGCTTCGCCGGTCCCCAGGCCGACCACGGCTGGCTCAACGCCATCAACGACCAGGCCAAGAAGCGGGCGGAGAAGTACGAGGACGTCACGCTTGAGGCCACCGAGGGGTCCAACGACACCGCGGCGCAGATCGGCCAGGTCGAGACGCTGATCAACAAGAAGGTCGACGTCCTGGTGATCCTGCCGGCCGACGGCAAGGCCCTCACCCAGGTCGGCCTGAAGGCCATGAGGGCGGGCATCCCCGTCGTCAACCTCGACCGTGTCTTCGCGACCCCGCAGGCCTACCGCTGCTGGATCGGCGGCGACAACTACGGCATGGGCCTGAGCGCCGGGCACTACATCGGCGAGAAGCTCAAGGACAAGAAGAGTGCCCGCGTCGTGGAGCTGGCGGGCCTGGACAACCTGGAGCTCACGAAGCAGCGCTCGAAGGGCTTCGACGACGCCCTCAAGAACTACTCGAACATCAAGAAGGTCGCCCGCCAGGCCGCCGACTTCACCGTCGAGTCGGGGCAGTCGAAGATGTCCCAACTCCTGCAGGCGCAGAAGAACTTCGACGCCCTGTGGAACCACGACGACGACCAGGGAGTGGGCGCCCTGCGCGCCATCAAGCAGGCGGGCCGCGACGACTTCCTGATGGTGGGCGGCGCGGGTGCGCTCTCCGCCATGCAGGCCATCGAGGCGGACAACAGCGTCCTGAAGGCCACCGTCCTCTACCCGCCCACCATGGCCGCCTCCGCCATCGACCTGGCGCGCGCCCTCGGCCAGGGCAAGGGGGTCGGCGGCATGGCGGAGTTCGAGATCCCGTCCTTCGTCACTTGCTACTCCGCCGTGGTCGACAAGGAGAACGTCGGCCGGTACATGTCCACCGGCTTCAAGTGATGCGCACGCCCGCACCCCCCACCGAGCGATTACGAGGAGGAGTACCGCATGCGTGAGACGGGAACCGAGACCGGGGCCGACGCCGAGCCGGAAGGCAAGCGGCCCCTGGGAGTGGGCATGATCGGCTACGCCTTCATGGGTGCCGCCCACTCCCAGGGCTGGCGCACCGTGGGGCGTGTCTTCGAGCTGCCGGTGCGTCCGGTGCTCTCGGCCGTCTGCGGGCGTGACGGCGGCGCCGTGCGCGCCGCCGCCGACCGGCTCGGCTGGGCCGCCGCCGAGACCGACTGGCGCGCCCTGATCGCCCGGGACGACGTCGACCTCGTCGACATCTGCACACCGGGCGACAGTCACGCGGAGATCGCCCTCGCCGCCCTGGAGGCGGGCAAGCACGTGCTGTGCGAGAAGCCCCTGGCGAACTCCGTCGAGGAGGCCGAGGCGATGGCCGAGGCCGCCGAACGGGCGCGTGCCCGGGGGCAGGTCGCCATGGTCGGCTTCAACTACCGCCGCGTACCCGCTCTCGCGCTCGCCCGGCGCATGGTCGCCGAAGGCAGGCTCGGTGCGCTGCGGCACGTGCGCCTGACGTACCTTCAGGACTGGCTGGTGGACGCGGAGTTCCCGCTCACCTGGCGACTGCGGAAGGACCGGGCGGGCTCGGGGGCGCTCGGTGACCTGGGGGCCCACATTGTGGATCTGGCGCAGTTCCTGGTGGGGGAGCCGGTGGCGGGGGTGTCGGCGCTCACCGAGACCTTCGTGCGCGAACGGCCGCTCCTCGAGGGCGCGTCCAGCGGGCTCACCGCGGCGGGCGGCAGCCGGCTCGGCACGGTCACCGTCGACGACGCGGCGCTCTTCACGGGCCGCTTCCCGTCCGGCGCTCTCGCCTCCTTCGAGGCCACCCGCTTCGCCGCGGGCCGCAAGAACGCGCTGCGGGTCGAACTGAACGGATCCGCTGGCTCGTTGGCCTTCGATCTGGAGCGGATGAACGAGCTCTTCTTCCACGACCACACCGAGCCCGCCGCCTCGTCCGGCTTCCGCCGCATCCTCGTGACCGAGCCCGACCACCCGTATCTGGAGGGCTGGTGGCCGCCGGGCCACGGGCTCGGCTACGAGCACACCTTCGTCCACCAGGCCCGCGACCTGCTGCACGCCATCGCCACCGGGGGACGGCCCGAACCCTCCTTCGCCGACGGTCTCTGCGTGCAGCGGGTGCTCGCCGCCGTGGAGGAGAGCGCCGCGAAGAACTCCGTCTACACGTCGATCCCTGCCTGAGGAGGCTCCGCCATGCCGCGCCAGTTCACGCTCTTCACCGGCCAGTGGGCCGACCTGCCGCTCGAAGAGGTCTGCCGCCTCGCCCGCGACTTCGGCTACGACGGCCTCGAACTCGCCTGCTGGGGCGATCACTTCGAGGTCGACAAGGCGCTCGCCGACCCGGCCTACCTGGACGGTCGGCACGCGCTGCTCGACAAGTACGGGCTCACGTGCTGGGCCATCTCCAACCACCTCGTCGGCCAGGCCGTCTGCGACGCGATCATCGACGAGCGGCACCAGGCGATCCTGCCCGCCCGGATCTGGGGCGACGGCGAGGCGGAAGGCGTGCGGCAGCGTGCCGCCGCGGAGATCAGGGACACCGCGCGGGCGGCCGCGGCCTTCGGTGTCGAGACGGTCGTCGGCTTCACGGGCTCGTCGATCTGGCATCTGGTCGCGATGTTCCCGCCCGCTCCGGAGTCGATGATCGAGCGCGGCTACGAGGATTTCGCCGAGCGCTGGAACCCGATCCTGGACGTCTTCGACGCGGAAGGCGTGCGGTTCGCCCACGAAGTGCACCCGTCCGAGATCGCGTACGACTACTGGACCACGCACAAGGCTCTGGAGGCCGTCGGCCACCGCGCCGCCTTCGGACTGAACTTCGACCCGTCCCATTTCGTCTGGCAGGACCTGGACCCGGTCACCTTCCTCTACGACTTCCGCGACCGCATCTACCACGTCGACTGCAAGGAGGCCCGGCGCCGTCTCGACGGCCGCAACGGCCGCCTCGGCTCGCACCTGCCGTGGGGCGACCCGCGCCGCGGCTGGGACTTCGTGTCGGCGGGCCACGGCGACGTCCCCTGGGAGGACGTCTTCCGGATGCTGCGCTCCATCGCGTACGAAGGTCCCGTCTCGGTGGAGTGGGAGGACGCGGGCATGGACCGGCTGCAGGGCGCACCGGAGGCTCTGGCGCATCTGAAGGCGTTCGACTTCGAGGCGCCGACGGCGTCGTTCGACGCGGCGTTCGGCGGCTCCGACCGGTCCGACTGAACCTGATGTTTGTCCATTGACAGGAAAAAGTTCAACTTACGTGCTGCGTAAGGGCTTTTCGCCCGGGACAAACGTGGCTACCGTCCATGAGGTGTACAGGACATGAACGTTCCGGGGTGACGGCGCACCCCGGCGCACGGCGCACCCACCCCGTACGACCGTCCCCCCTTCCGGAGGAACCCGTGCACAGGAAACGCCCCAGACTCCGCACGACGCTCGCCCTGCTGACCGGCACCGTGCTCACCGGCGCCAGCCTCACCCTCGCCGTACCGCAGGCCGGCGCCGTCCCCGCGGACCCGCCCTCGGCGGCCGCCCCCGCCGCCGAGGACTTCCAGCAGGTCACACTCGCCAAGGGCGAGCCGGAGATGGGCGAGCCCATGACGCTCGCCGTGCTCCCGGACCGCTCGGTCCTGCACACCTCCCGCGACGGCACGCTGCGCCTGACGAACGCGGCGGGCGACACCAAGGTCGCGGGCAAGATACCCGTCTACTCCCACGACGAAGAGGGTCTCCAGGGCGTCGGCATCGACCCGAAGTTCAGCGAGAACCACGCGATCTACCTCTATTACGCGCCCCCGCTGGACACCCCGGCCGGCGACGCCCCGGAGAACGGCACGGCCGAGGACTTCAAGAAGTTCGACGGCGTGAACCGCCTCTCCCGCTTCGTCCTGAAGGACGACGGCACCCTCGACGCCGCCAGCGAGAAGAAGGTCCTCGACGTCCCCGCGAACCGCGGCATCTGCTGCCACGTCGGCGGCGACATCGATTTCGACAAGGACGGCAACCTCTACCTCTCGACGGGCGACGACTCCAACCCGTTCGCGTCGGACGGCTACACGCCCATCGACGAGCGGGCCAACCGCAACCCCGCCTTCGACGCCCGGCGCAGCGCGGGCAACACCAACGACCTGCGCGGCAAGATCCTGCGCATCAAGGTCGCCGACGACGGTTCCTACTCGGTCCCGGACGGCAACCTCTTCGCCAAGGGCACCGAGAAGACCCGTCCCGAGATCTACGCGATGGGCTTCCGCAACCCCTTCCGGATGAGCGTCGACAAGCCCACCGGCACGGTGTACGTGGGGGACTACGGCCCCGACGCCGGCGCCGCCGACCCCAAGCGCGGCCCCGGGGGCCAGGTCGAGTTCGCCCGCGTCACCAAGCCCGGCAACTTCGGCTGGCCGTACTGCACCGGCAAGAACGACGCCTACATCGACTACGACTTCGCGACCGGCGCCTCCGGCTCGGCCTTCGACTGCGCGGCCCCGAAGAACGACTCGCCGCACAACACCGGCCTGACCGACCTGCCGCCCGCGCAGGAGGCCTGGATCCCCTACGACGGAGGCTCGGTCCCCGAGTTCGGCACCGGCTCCGAGTCCCCGATGGGCGGCCCCGTCTACCGCTACGACGCCGCCAACGACTCCCCGGTGAAGTTCCCCGAGGCGTACGACGGCGACTTCTTCGCCGGTGAGTTCGGCCGGCGCTGGATCAAGCGCATCGAGCAGGGCACCGACGGGACCGTTTCAAAGATCAACGCGTTCCCGTGGACCGGGACCCAGGTCATGGACATGGCCTTCGGCCCCGACGGCGCGCTGTACGTCCTGGACTACGGCACCGGCTACTTCAACGGCGACGAGAACTCCGCCCTCTTCCGCATCGAGAACGCCACCGACGGCCACTCGCCGGTCGTCGAGGCGAGCGCGTCGGTGACCAGCGGCCAGGCGCCGCTCAGGACGAAGTTCACCGCCAAGGCCACCGACGCCGACGGCGGGACGCTCACCTACGCCTGGGACTTCGGCGACGGCGGCAAGTCGACCCAGCAGAACCCCACGCACACGTACAAGAAGAACGGCGTCTACGCCGCCACCGTCACCGTCAAGGACTCCACCGGACGCACCGGCTCGGCCAGCGCGCACGTCACCGTCGGCAACACCGCGCCCAAGGTGACCCTCGAACTCCCCGGGGACGGCCAGCTGTTCACCTTCGGCGACAAGGTGCCCTTCAAGGTGAAGGTGACCGACAAGGAGGACGGCCCGATCGACTGCACCAAGGTCAAGGTCACCCACATCCTCGGCCACGACAGCCACGGCCACCCGGTCACCTCGGCCAACGGCTGTGAGGGCACCCTGCAGACCTCGGCCGACGGCGAGCACGACCCCAACGCCAACATCTTCGGGGTCTTCGACGCCGAATACACGGACAAGGGCGCCAACGGACAGCCCGCGCTGACCACCCACGACCAGAGCATCGTCCAGCCCAAGCACCGCCAGGGCGAGCACTACGGCGACTCCAAGGGCGTCTCCGTGATCAACCACACCCCCGCGCACGGCGGCAAGACCGTCGGCGACATCCACAACGGCGACTGGGTCTCCTTCAAGCCGTACATCCTCGGCAACGTCACCAAGATGACCGCACGCGTAGCCTCCGCCGGTTCCGGTGGCACCCTGGAAGTACGCAGCGGATCGGCGACGGGCAGGCTCCTCGGCTCCGCGAAGGTCGCGCCGACCGGCTCGTGGGAGACGTACACCGACGTCAGCACCGCGATCACGAAGCCGCCGACGGGAACCACGACCCTGTACCTGGTCTTCAAGGGCCCGGGCACCGGAGCGCTGTACGACGTGGACGACTTCACCCTCACCACCAAGGCCGTCACCGGCCGGAAGGGGTGACCGCGATGCGCGCACGTGCCCGCATCATCACCGCGACGGCAGTGGCCGCCCTGCTCATCGGATGCGCGTCGGGACCGGCGTCCTCCGAACCGGGGCAGGACCGGGACGGCGAGCGCGTGCTCGTCTTCTCCAAGACCGCCGGGTTCCGGCACGACTCGATCCCCGCGGGCGTCGCGGCCGTCAAGGAACTGGGCGCGGAGAACGGCTTCGCCGTCGACGCGACCGAGGACGCAAAGGCCTTCACGGCCAAGAACCTCGCCCGGTACGACGCCGTGGTCTGGCTCTCCACCACCGGCGACGTCCTGGACGCCCGCCAGCAGGCGGCGTTCGAACAGTACATCCGCGGCGGCGGCGCCTACGTGGGCGTGCACGCCGCCGCCGACACCGAGTACGACTGGCCCTTCTACGGTGGGCTCGCGGGCGCGTACTTCCAGTCGCACCCCGCGATCCAGCCCGCGAAGGTGCACGTGGATGACCACGCGCACCCGGCCACCGCCCACCTGGGCGCCGGCACCTGGGACCGCACCGACGAGTGGTACAACTACCGCTCCAATCCCCGCGAGCGGGCCCGCGTGCTCGCCACGCTCGACGAGTCGTCGTACACCGGCGGCACCATGTCGGGGGACCACCCCATCGCCTGGTGCCAGAGCTACGAGGGCGGCCGCTCCTTCTACACGGGCGGCGGCCACACCAAGGAGTCGTTCGCCGAACCGGCCTTCCGCAAGCACCTGTTGGGCGGCATACGGTGGGCGGTCGGCGCGGCCCAGGCCGACTGCCGGCCCGAGAAGGGCTACACGACGCTCTTCGACGGCACGGCGGCCTCCCTGGAGGGCTGGAAACAGGCGGGGCCCGGCTCCTTCGCACTCAATCAGGACGACGGAACGCTCACGACCACGGGCGGCATGGGCATGCTCTGGTACGACCGGCGCGAACTCGGCTCGTACTCGCTCAAGCTCGACTGGCGGGCGGCCGGGGACGACAACTCCGGGATCTTCGTCGGCTTCCCGCCCTCCGACGACCCCTGGTCGGCCGTGAACAACGGCTACGAGATCCAGATCGACGCCACCGACGTCCCCGAGAAGACCACGGGCTCCGTCTACGGCTTCCGGTCCGCCGACCTGAAGAAGCGCGACAAGGCACTCAACCCGCCGGGGGAGTGGAACACCTACGAGATCCGCGTCGAGGGCGAACGCCTTTGCATCTACCTCAACGGCGTGCAGATCAACGACTACACCAACACCGATCCGGCACGAAGCCTGCTCCAGGGCCACATCGGCCTCCAGAACCACGGCGACGGCGACGAGGTCTCCTTCCGGAACATCCGGCTGAAGGACCTGCCGTCGCGCCACTTCGCCCCACCCGCACCGACCGGTCCGGGCGTGGGTCGCTAGACGGCGGCGGGCGGAGGACGCCGGACCTCCGCCCGCCGTCTTGCACCGCACTCACGTTCCGCGAGCTCCCGAGTCGTGTCCTTCCGAGCTCCTGAGCCATGGCAGGAGGCAGCCGTGTCCACATCCGCGACCTCTACATCCGCGACCCCTACATCCGCGCTCTCCCCTTCCCCCGCAGGGGCCTCTCCCGTCGGGGTCTGGCTGATCGGGGCGCGCGGCTCTGTCGCGACCACGGCCGTCGCGGGCTGCGCGGCGCTGACAGCCGGACTCCACGCGCCCACCGGCATGGTCACCGAGACGCGGCCCTTCCTGGACCGCGGCCTGCCCACCTTGCCCTCCCTCGTCTTCGGCGGCCACGACACCATCAGCTGCCCGCTGCCCAAACGCGCCGAGGAACTCGCCGCGGGCGGCGTCCTGCCGCACGGCCTCCCCTCGGCCGTACGCGCCGAACTCGCCGCCGCGGACGCCGAGATACGCCCCGGCGGCCCGCAGCCGGGTGACACCCGCAGCGACGACGAGCTCATCGACGCCTTCGCCGCGGACCTGCGCGACTTCGTACGCCGCCGGGGGCTGGCCCGCGCGGTGGTGGTGAACGTCGCCTCGACCGAACCGCGCCCCTCCGACAGCGACGAGCGCCTCCCCGCCAGCTCCCTCTACGCGGCGGCAGCGCTGCGCGCCGGCTGCCCCTACGTGAACTTCACCCCCTCCACGGGCCTGCACCACCCCCGCCTCACCGAGGCGGTACGCACCTGCGGCCTCCCCCACGCGGGCCGGGACGGCAAGACCGGCCAGACCTTGCTGCGCTCGGTGCTCGGCCCGATGTTCGCGCAACGGGCACTCGCTGTCCGGGCCTGGTCCGGCACGAACCTGCTGGGCGGCGGGGACGGCGCCGCCCTCGCCGATCCGGCGGCCGCGGCCGCGAAGAACGCGGGCAAGGAACGCGTCCTCGCCGACACGCTGGGCGCCGCCCCCGAGGGCGAGGTCCACATCGACGACGTGCCCTCCCTCGGCGACTGGAAGACGGCCTGGGACCACATCGCCTTCGACGGTTTCCTCGGCACCCGCATGGTCCTGCAGACCACCTGGCAGGGCTGCGACTCGGCCCTCGCGGCCCCCCTGGTCCTGGACCTGGCTCGCCTGATCTCCCGCGCCCACGAACGCGGCCTCTCCGGCGCACTCCCCGCCCTGGCCTTCTACTTCAAGGACCCGGACCCCGGCGCACCATCAGCACTGGGCGAGCAGTACGTGGCACTGGTCGAGTTCGCGGCGCTGTTGGGCGATGAGCGATGAGCGGGGGGAGTGGGATGAGTTGGTTGAGTGGGTTGAGTGGGATAGCAGGGGTAGGCGGGCCATGCAGGATTTATGGAGTAGGCGGGATAAGCGGGGCAGTGGCGCTCTGGGGCGCCGTACCGGCGGGTGACGCGTCGTGAACGCCACCGCGCGTGCCTGGGCCGAACTCCTCCGCGTCCCCGCCCTGTTCACCGTCCCCGGCGACGCCCTCGCGGGAGCGGCGGTGACCAGCCTGCGCCCTAACCGCCGCACTCTCCTTGCCATCGGCTCCTCCCTCTGCCTGTACGAGGCCGGCATGGCCCTCAACGACTGGGCGGACCGCGCCGAGGACGCCGTCGAACGCCCCGAACGCCCCCTCCCTTCCGGCCGCATCGCACCCCCCGCCGCCCTCGCCGCGGCAACCGCCCTCACGGCCGCGGGCCTGACCCTCGCCTCCCGCGCGGGGCGGTCGTCCCTGGCGACGGCGGGCGCCCTGGCCGCGGCGGTGTGGGCCTACGACCTCGGCCTGAAGCACACGCCCGCAGGGCCGGGAGCCATGGCCGCCGCACGCGGCCTCGACCTGCTCCTCGGCGCGACCGCCACGGCGGGCCCGGGCCCGGACGGTGGCCGGAGCAGCAAGGCAGCGGCAGCCTCCGCGGGCGCCCTCGCCGCCCACACCCTCGCCGTCACCGCGGTCTCCCGCCGCGAGGCCCAGGGCGGCTCCTCGGCCGCGC
Organism: Streptomyces sp. NPDC058308; assembly: GCF_042880275.1. Taxonomy (NCBI): domain Bacteria; kingdom Bacillati; phylum Actinomycetota; class Actinomycetes; order Kitasatosporales; family Streptomycetaceae; genus Streptomyces; species Streptomyces sp. NPDC058308. The sequence goes on along the minus strand of NZ_JBHVZA010000001.1, from coordinate 380,471 downwards.
CGCTTGCCGCGCTGACGGTGACGACGGCACTGGCATGGCTGGTGGGAGGCGGCTGGCCTTCCCTCCACGGTGAGGCTAACGGCTGGGGTGGGCGGGGCGGTGTCCGGCGGGGGCGAGGCGGGGTCCTGGACAGGCAGGGCGGAGTCCTGGGTGGGTGGGGCAGCCTTTCGGACCGGAAGGCCCGCTCCCTGGGACGCCAGGTCGCCCACAGGCCGGTCGCCAGCACGACCATCGGCACCGCCTTCCGCGCCGCCCGGCACTCCCTCCCCGCCGCGCTGGCCCTCGCCTACGTCGGCACCGCCGCGAAGCCCCTCTTCCACGCCGTCCTCAACCCGTCACCTCCCCTCACCCAGCGCGCCGTCGGCGGTGGGATCCGCGCCATGATTCCGTTGCAGGCCGCGCTCGCCGCCCGCGCCGGCGCCCCGGGCACCGCTCTGCTGACCGCCGCCCTCGCCCCCGCCGCCCGGAAGTTCGCACGGAAGGTGAGCGTCACATGAGCGGAACCAGTGGAATCAGCGGGACTAACGGAGCCAGCGGGACCAACGAGGCCAGCGGGACCAACGAGGCCAGCGGGACCAACGAGGCCAGCGGGGCCAGCAGGACCAGCAGGACCAGCAGGACCAGCAGAACCAGGGAAATCACCGGAACCACTCCACGGCACCCCAGCCCGCCCCCCGGTGGCCTCCGGTTCGGCTACGGCACCAACGGCCTCACCGACCTGCGCCTCGACGACGCCCTCGGTCTCCTCGCCGACCTCGGCTATGCCGGCGTCGGTCTGACCCTCGACCACATGCACCTCGACCCCCTCGCCCCCGATCTCGCCGCCCGTACCCGCAAGGTGGCCCGCAGACTCGACAGCCTCGGTCTGACCGCCACCGTCGAAACAGGCGCCCGCTACGTCCTGGACCCGCGCCGCAAACACGGCCCCTCCCTCCTCGACCCCGATCCGGAACTGCGCTCCGACCGTGTCAGCCTGCTGATCCGCGCCGTCCAAGTTGCCGCGGACCTGGGAGCCCATGCCGTGCACTGCTTCAGCGGCACGATCCCGGCGGACACCTCGGAGGACACCGCCTGGCGACGCCTCGCCGACGCTCTCGGCCCCGTGCTGGACGCCGCGTCGGGCGCCGGTGTCCCGCTGGCGGTCGAGCCGGAACCCGGCCACTTCCTCTCCTCACTCGCCGACTTCCACCGTCTGCGGCACGAGCTCGACGACCCTGATCCCCACCTCCTCGGCCTCACCCTCGACATCGGTCACTGCCAGTGCCTCGAACCGCTCCCTCCCGCGGACTGCGTACGAGCCGCCGCGCCCTGGCTGCGGCACGTCCAGATCGAGGACATGCGCCGCGGCGTCCACGAACACCTTCCCTTCGGGGACGGAGAGATCGACTTCCCGCCCGTCCTCGAGGCCCTGGCCGCCAGTGGCTACCAGGGACTGACCGTCGTCGAGCTGCCTCGCCACTCCCACGCGGGCCCCGAACTCGCCACCCGGTCCATCGACTTCCTCCACCGCGCGGCCGCGACCGCCACCGCCGGGGGTGGCGGGCGAACCCAGCGGCATCGCGGCGCACACCCCGTGGCCGCTGCCGTCGCATCCGCCGAAGGAGGCGCCTCGTGACCGGCACTCCCGAGCACGACACCCCCGCGCACGACACCCCCGGGATCGTCGCCCTCCGCGCTCGCCTCGAAGCCGACCTCGGCGGAGCCGCCCGGGCGTGGCTCGACCAGGCCGTCGCCGAGGCGGCGGCGCACAGTGGGCGACCGGAGAGGGAGAGGCAGGGGCCCGTCCCCACATGGGAGTTGAGGTTCGCCGAGGCCGGGCGCCGGTGTGGCCCCGACCACGCGGACGCCGCCCGCATCCTGCTCCTGCACGCGGCGAACGCGACCACCGCCACTCTCACTCGCGTCTACGCACAAGGCACCGCCGCCGAGCGCCGCGCCGTCCTGCACGCCCTGCCCCACCTGGTACCCGGCCCCGAGACGCTCCCGTTGGTCGAGGACGCCCTGCGCACCAACGACACCCGGCTGGTCGCCGCCGCCGTCGGCCCGTATGCCGCCGCGCACCTCGCCCCGCACGACTGGCGTCACGCCGTCCTCAAGTGCCTGTTCACCGGCGTCCCCGTGGACGCCGTCGCCGACCTGCCGAGACGCGCCCGCGGTGACGCCGAACTCGCCCGGATGCTCGGCGACTACGCGAGTGAGCGGACCGCGGCCGGCCGCCCCGTCCCCGGCGACCTGCAACGCGTCCTGTCTCTGGCCGCCCCCGGGCCCACCGCGGCCCCGGCGGCTCCCTCGGCCCCCGCGGGCCCTGTGACCGGCGAGGAGTAGGAGCCCTGATGCGCATCTTCGATCCCCACATCCACATGACCTCCCGCACCACCGACGACTATCAGGCGATGTACGCCGCCGGTGTCCGTGCGGTCGTGGAACCCGCCTTCTGGCTCGGCCAGCCCCGTACGGCGCCCGCCTCCTTCTTCGACTACTTCGACTCCCTCCTCGGCTGGGAACCCTTCCGTGCCGCCCAGTACGGCATCGCCCACCACTGCACGATCGCCCTCAACCCCAAGGAGGCGAACGACCCCCGCTGCACGCCCGTCCTCGCAGAGCTGCCCCGCTATCTCGTCAAGGACAACGTCGTCGCCGTCGGGGAGATCGGCTACGACTCCATGACCGCGGCCGAGGACTCCGCACTCGCCACCCAGCTGCAGCTCGCCGCCGATTACGAGCTGCCCGCTCTCGTGCACACCCCGCATCGCGACAAACTCGCGGGCCTGCGCCGCACCATCGACGCCATCCGCGCGTCCGCCCTCCCGATCGACCGTGTCCTGATCGACCACCTCAACGAGACAACCGTCAAGGAGGCCAAGGACAGCGGCTGCTGGCTGGGCTTCTCCGTCTATCCCGACACCAAGATGGACGAGGAGCGCATGATCGAGATCCTGCGTGACGTCGGGCCCGACCGGGTGCTCATCAACTCCGCCGCCGACTGGGGAAAGAGCGATCCCCTCAAGACCCGCAAGGTCGCCGACGCCATGCTGTCGGCCGGGTACGACGAGGACGACGTCGACCTCGTGCTGTGGCGCAACCCCGTGGCCTTCTACGGCCTCAGCGGCCGCCTCCAGCTCGACGTGCGGGAACCGGACGCCACCACCCACGAGGGAAACTCCATTCTGCGCGGAGGGTCGTGAACCATGCGCTTCCGGCACCCCGACGGTTCCACCGTCCACCTCGCCTACTGCACGAACGTCCACCCGGCCGAGACCCTCGACGGCGTCCTCGCCCAGCTCCGCGACCACTGCGAGCCCGTGCGCAAACGGCTCGGCAGGGACCGCATCGGCATCGGGCTGTGGCTCGCCAGGGACGCAGCCCATGCCCTGGTCACTGACCCGGCCGCGCTGCGCGGCCTGCGCGCCGAACTCGACAGGCGCGGCCTCGAAGTCGTCACTCTCAACGGCTTCCCCTATGAGGGGTTCGGCGCCGAACAGGTCAAGTACCGCGTGTACAAGCCGGACTGGACCGACCCGGAACGTCTGAGCCACACCACCGATCTGGCCCGGCTGCTCGCCGCCCTGCTCCCCGACGATGTCACCGAAGGCACCATCTCCACCCTTCCGCTCGCCTGGCGCGCCCCGTTCGACGCCACCCACGCCGAGACCGCCCGCACGGCCCTGACCACGCTCGCCCAGCGCCTCGACGCCCTCACCGAGCTCACCGGACGGTCGATCCGCATCGGCCTCGAACCCGAACCCGGCTGCACCGTCGAGACGACCGCCGACGCCATCTCCCCTCTCACCGCGGTCGGCCACGACCGCATCGGCGTCTGTGTCGACACCTGCCATCTCGCCACCTCCTTCGAGGACCCGACGACCGCACTCGACGCCCTCGCCGTCGCGGGCGTCCCCGTCGTCAAGTCGCAGCTGTCCGCCGCGCTCCATGCCGAACACCCCCATCTCCCCGAGGTACGCGAAGCACTGGCGGCCTTCGACGAACCCCGCTTCCTCCACCAGACCCGCACCCTGACCACCGCGGGCCTGCGCGGCACCGACGACCTCGGCGACGCCCTCACCGCCGGCACGCTGCCCGACACGGCACCCTGGCGCGCCCACTTCCACGTCCCCCTGCACGCGGCCCCCGCCGCGCCCCTCACCTCCACGCTTCCCGTGCTCCAGGACGTCCTGGCCCGGCTCGTCGGCGGACCCACCCCGCTGACCCGTCATCTAGAGGTCGAGACCTACACCTGGCAGGCCCTCCCGCCCGCACTGCGCCCGCGCGGCCGCTCCCAGCTCGCCGAGGGCATCGCCGCCGAACTCGCCCTCGCCCGCGACCTCCTGACCGACCTCGGCCTCAAGGAACTGCCATGACCCCGACCCCCCTGTTGGTCCTGGACGTCGTCGGCCTCACCCCGCGCCTCCTCGACCACATGCCGCACCTCAAAGCGCTCGGCCAGTCCGGGTCCCGAGCACCGCTCGGCACTGTCCTGCCCGCCGTCACCTGCGTCGCCCAGTCCACCTTCCTCACGGGCACCACCCCCGCCGAACACGGCATCGTCGGCAATGGCTGGTACTTCCGCGAGCTCGGCGACGTACTTCTGTGGCGGCAGCACAACGGCCTCGTCTCCGGCGACAAGCTGTGGGACGCCGCCCGCCGTGCCCACCCCGGCTACACCGTCGCCAACATCTGCTGGTGGTACGCCATGGGCGCCGACACCGACTTCACCATCACCCCCCGCCCCGTGTACTACGCCGACGGCCGCAAAGAACCCGACTGCTACACCCGGCCACCGGCCCTCCACGACGAACTCACCGAGAAGCTCGGCACCTTCCCCCTCTTCCACTTCTGGGGACCCGGCGCCGACATCGTGTCCAGCCGCTGGATCGTGGACGCCACCCGGCACGTCATCGATACCCGCCACCCCGACCTGGCCCTGTGCTACCTCCCTCATCTCGACTACGACCTGCAGCGCTTCGGCCCCGACGACCCGCGCTCCTTCCGGGCGGCCGCCGACCTGGACGCGACCATCGCCCCGCTCCTCGACGACGTGAAGGCCGAGGGACGGACCGTCGTCGCCCTCTCCGAGTACGGCATCACCCGGGTGAGCCGGTCCGTCGACATCAACCGGGTCCTGCGCCGCGCCGGCCTCCTTGAGGTGCACACCCAGGACGGCATGGAGTACCTCGACCCGATGGCGTCCCGCGCCTTCGCCGTCGCCGACCACCAGATCGCCCACGTCTACGTCCGCCGCCCGGAAGACCTCGAGGCAACCCGCGCCGCCCTTGAGGACGTTCCCGGCATCGAGCAACTCCTCGACGACGAAGGCAAGAAGGCACACCACCTGGACCACCCGCGCTCCGGCGAACTCGTCGCCCTCGCGGAGCCGGACGCCTGGTTCACGTACTACTACTGGCTCGACGACGCCCGCACGCCCGACTTCGCGCAGCTCGTCGAGATCCACCGCAAACCCGGCTACGACCCCGTCGAGCTCTTCATGGACCCCGAGGACCCCTACGTCCGCGTCAAGGCCGCGGGCGCGTTGGCCCGCAAGAAGCTCGGCATGCGCTACCGCATGGCGGTCGTGCCGCTGGACCCGTCACCTATTCGCGGCAGCCATGGCCGCCTCCCCACGAGCGAGGACGAAAGTCCGCTCATTCTGTGCTCCACCCCCCGCGCCGTCAGCGGCCGCGTCGCGGCCACCGATGTGAAATCACTCCTGCTCGACCTTGCGGGCCTGCGCTGATGTCTGCCTGCCCGCGTCGCTGAATCTGCTTGATCTCCACTGAACCAGACAGCTCGGGCCCTGCCATCAGGGTCCGACCCCCAGCGATCCCTGATCCGTTCTTCGAACCCATCCCTGACGCGCCCCTGACCCTGCCGAGGAGAACCACATGAGCCACCAGGCATCCGCCACCGATCCCGAACTCGCCCGCAGACTCAGCCGACGCGGCATGCTCGGCGTGGCAGCCGGGGCCACCGCCGCGGCGCTCGTGGGCGCCGTCGCCCCGACGGCCGCCGCCGCACCCGCCACGGGACGCGGCCACGGCAAGGGGCATCCGGTCCTGCCGCCGGGCCGGCTCGGCATCCAGCTCTACAGCCTGCGCGACGGAATCTCGACGGTCGGATTCGCGCCGGTCTTCGCCGAGTTGGAGAAGTACGGGTACGACGAGGTCGAGTTCGCCGGGTACACCCAGGGCTCGGCAGGCGCCATCACCCTCGCGCAGCTCAAGGCGCTGGCCCGGGACCACGGACTGCACCCCATCGGCTCGCACGTCGGCTATTACGACGACAACAATCCCAACGCCTACACGTTCGCGCAGAACCTCACCAAGGTTCTCGACGACGCCGAGGCCCTCGGGCTGAAGCACATCGGCACCGCGTCTGGCCCCTTCCGTTACGGCGCCACCGTCGACGCCTGGAAGCGTGCGGCGGAGGACTTCAACACGTACGGCGAAGCGGCCCGCAAGCGCGGCATGAAGTTCTACCAGCACAACCATGCCGAGGAGTTCTCCTTCGCCACCGACAAGCCGGAAGTGCGGCTCTACGACGTACTGCTCGCCGAGACAGACCCCGACTTCGTGTACCTGGAGATGGACATCTACTGGGCGTTCAGCGCCCAGTTCCGGTTCGGCAAACGCCCCGACGGCACCCCCGCGCCCTTCGAACCGCTCGACTACGTGCTCAAGCAGCCGAACCGCTACCCGCTGTTCCACGTCAAGGACGGCATCCGCGACGAGAACGCCCACGACGGCTACCGCATGACGGACGTCGGTGACGGCGACATCGACTACAAGAAGTTCCTGTCGAAGGTGACCTCCCGCACCCACCACGGCCGCCGCTACCACCACTGGCAGACCGAGCACGACAACCCGGCCGAGTCCTACGCCTTCGCCCGCAAGTCCAGCGAGCACCTGCACTCGCTGCGCTCCGGGCGCTGCGGCGACTGACCGTACGGCAGCACGGACGGGGCCCCTCCGCCCGACGGCGGAAGGGCCCCATCCGGAGGTGACCGAAGCGGACGCTAGACCAGGGCTTCACGCGCGCGTGGCGCCCCCGGTTGGCGCAGCAGCAAGGAGAGGCCTGCCGCGACCAACGAGACCACCCCTGCGGTCGTATAGGCGCCGACGTAACCCCAGGAGTCCACGACCATCGCCCCCACGCCGCCCCCGAACAGCCCGGACACCAGCTTCGCGCTGTACACCATGCCGTAGTTGGAGGCGTTGTTGTTCTCTCCGAAGTAGTCCGGCACCAGCGCCGCGAACAGGGGATAGAACGCGCCGCCGGCGAAGCCGGACAGGAACGCGAAGACGAGGAACAGCGGCTGATTGCGGATCTCGCCCGCCCACAGCACCCCGAACTGCGCCACCGCGAGCGCCAGACAGACGTACGTCAGGGTTTGCTGCCTGCCCATGCGGTCCGAGAGCCAGCCCACCACGCCGCGTCCCGTGCCGTTGATCACCGACATCACGCCCATCGACGAAGCCGCGATGAGCGGGCCGAAGCCCATCTCCTTCGCGAACGGCACCTGGAACGAGATTCCGAAGATCGACACTCCCGCGCAGCACAGCATGCCCACCCACATCAGGGGGATCACTCCGGTGCGCAGTGCCTCTCCAGGAGTGAACTGACGGGCCGCCGGAGGGTTCTTGGCCAGCGCTACCGCCGTACGGGGATCCCCGTCGAGGCGCAGCGGATCCACCGAGGCCGGCCACCAGTTCTTCGGGGGGTCCTTGAAGAACAGGCCCGCCACCAGGGTCACGGCCAGCACGTAGAAGCCGACGAGATCCAGCACCGTCCGGTAGTTGGATGTGTCGAAGCCGTACGAGAACAGGAAGATGAACGGCACCGCTCCGTAGGCGAATCCGCCGTTGACGAAGCCCGTCTTGCCGCCGCGCCGCTCCGGATACCACTTGCCGACCATGTTCACGCAGGTCGAGTAGATCAGTCCCGACCCGACGCCGCCGAGCAGACCGAAGCCGGCCATCGCCACCGCCACGTTCGGCGCGTGACTGAGGCTGACGAAGCCGAGCAGCGACAGGACCGATCCCGTGAGCATCGCCGCCCTGCTGGTCAGAATGCCCTTCTCGCGCAGCTTGCCCGCGGGGAAGGAGACCCCGGCCTGGAAGAAGATCCAGACGCTGAGTACCCAGAACGTGTTCGACGACGTCCAGTGGTGCGCGGCGGACAGGGTGTCCTCGGCCGCTCCGAAGGCGTACTCGAAGACGCTGATGGCGAGCATGGCCGCCCACGGCAGCGCCACCATCGTCCAGCGGGGACGGCCGAGGATCTCCCGGTCGCTCTCGCCGATGCGGTAGACGCGACCGCGCGCGTCCGTGAGCTCTCTGTACGGTGCGTCGCGATCGGCCGACGCGTGGGGACCGGCGATGGATTCCGCCGTCATATCAAGCCATCTCCTCACCGAGGGGCTGTGGATTGGGGTTGATGTCCTTGGGTTTCGGCCTGCCGGGTTGCGACAGGAACAGTGCGATGAATCCTGCGAACAGGGAGATCGAACCGGCCAGGGCGAATGCCCCGGTGTGGCCCCAGTTCTTCGGCGGATCCTGGAAGAAATGGCCGGCCGTGGCGACCATCGTCGCGAGGAGAAGGCCGACGGACACCAGGACCCAGCGGAAATTCGTGAGGTCCATATAGTCGGTGAAGAGAAAGATGAACGGCACCGAGCCGTAGGCGAATCCGCCGTTGACGAACCCGGTCTTGCCGCCCTTCCTCTCCGGATACCACTTGCCGACCATGTTCACGCAGGTCGCGTAGACCATGCCGGCACCGATACCGCTGAACATGCCGAAACCGATATAGGCGACGACCACGTACGGCGCGAAAGCCAGTGACAGATAGCCCAGAAGCGTGCCGAGTGCACCGAGCCTCATCGCCCAGCGTGCGGGGAGCTTTCCGCTCTCGCGGAGCTTGCCGGCCGGGAAGGCCACCGCGGCCTGGAAGAACACCCAGACGCCCAGCATCCAGAAGATGTGCCGGCCGCTCCACTGGTGAGCGGTGTGCAAAGTGTCCTCGGCGGAGGCGAAAGCGTACTCGGCCGAGCTGATGCCCATCATGCCCACCCACGGCAGGATGACCATCCACTTGCGCTTGCGCCCCATGATGTCGATGTCGGTCTCGCCGACCCGGTACATCCGGCCGTTGGCGTCCCTCACCTCCCTGTACGGGACGGTCGTTGGTATGTCAGTCGTCGTCATCTCGCTCAGCACCCCTTGCGTCGGAAAGATCCTGGCCAGCGCCCCCTGTCCCATCCCTTCCGTGTGCGCACGGGATCCGGGGCCGGCCGGCGCGCCCTGCGGGCCGGCCCCGAACCGGTCACCTCATCGACCGCCCCCCAGCAGCCCGGCCGCCCGCGCCCAGCGGTACTTCGCGCCGAGCGCGGCGACCGGCTTCTCGGTCGTGTAGGGGTATGCCACGACCCCGCGCTCGAAGAGGTACTGACAGGCCTCCTCCACCTCGACATCGCCCGCCAGTGACGCCACCACGGGCTTCTCGACGCCGCGGGCACGGAGCTCCGCGACCACGCGCGCCGTCAGTTCGGCGAAGACCATGGGAGGGGTGACGATCGTGTGCCAGTAGCCGAGCACGAGGGCGTGGATGCGCGGGTCCTCCAGGCCGAGCCTGATGGTCGCCTCGTACGTCGAGGGAGGCTCGCCACCGGTGATGTCCACGGGGTTGCCCGCGGCCCCGAAGGGCGGGATGAACGCCTTGAAGGCCGCGTCCAGGTCATCGGGGATGTCCATCAGCTTCAGACCGTTGTCGGTGACGGCGTCCGAGAGCAGCACGCCCGAGCCGCCGGCGCCCGTGATGATGACGATGTCGTCGCCCTTGGGAGTGGGCAGGACCGGCAACGCGCGCGCGTACTCGAGCATTTCGTTGAGCCCGGGCGCACGGATCACCCCTGCCTGCCGGAGGATGTCGTCGTACACGGCGTCGTTGCCCGCGAGCGCGCCTGTGTGGGACCCGGCGGCCTTGGCGCCCGCCGCGGTGCGCCCGGCCTTCAGGACCACGACGGGCTTCTTGGGCACGGTCGCCCGTGCGGCTTCCACGAAGGCCCGGCCGTCCTTGAGGTCCTCCAGGTGCATGGCGATGCACTGGGTGTTGGGGTCCTCGCCGAACCAGGTCAGAAGGTCGTCCTCGTCCAGGTCCGACTTGTTGCCGAGGCCGACGATCGCGGAAACACCCGTCTTCGTAGTGCGTGCGAAGCCGAGGATGGCCATCCCGATGCCGCCCGACTGGCTCGTCAGGGCGACGGGGCCCTTCACGTCGTACGGGGTGCAGAACGTGGCGCAGAGGTCCTGCCACGTCGAGTAGTAGCCGTAGATGTTGGGACCGAGGAGGCGCACGCCGTGCCGTTCGCCGATGGCCACGATCTCGTCCTGGAGGGCGTGTTCGCCGGTCTCCGCGAACCCGGAGGGGATGAGGACCGCGTTGGGTATGCCCTTGCGGCCCACCTCCTTCAGGGCCGACGCGACGAACCTGGCGGGGACCGCGAAGACCGCCACATCCACCTCGCCGGGAACGTCCGTGACACTCTTGTACGCCTTGCGGCCCAGGATGTCATCGGCCTTGGGGTTCACCGGATGGATCTCTCCGGAGAAGCCGCCGTCGATGAGGTTGCGCATCACCGAATTGCCGATCTTTCCCGGCTCGTTGGAGGCGCCTATGACGGCGACCGAGCGCGGCTGCATGAGCCGGCGCATGGAGGCGAGTATCTGCACGCGTGTGTAGGTGCGCCGTGGCTTGGGGGCGTCTTCGGAGAGGATGATCCGGATGTCCGCCGCGAGCGCGCTCCGGGGTGTGGCGATGACCGGGTTGAGGTCGACCTCGGCGATCTCCGGAAAGTCGGTGACCAGCTCGGAGACCCGGCGGATCTGCTCCGCGAGGGCTCGTCTGTCCACCGGCTCCGCACCGCGCACCCCACGCAGGATTTCCGCGGCCCTGATCGAGTCGAGCATCGAAGCGGCCTCGTCGGCGTCCACGGGCGCCAGGCGGAACGTGACGTCCCCCAGGACCTCCACGAGCACACCGCCGAGCCCGAACGCGACGATCTTGCCGAATGTCGGGTCGGTCACCGCTCCGACGATGACTTCCTGGGCCGAGGGGCCGCCCGGAAGCAGCTCCTGGATCTGGACGCCCGCGATGCGGGCCCGGGGGGCGTACGCGCGGGCGTTCGCCACGATCCGGTGGAAGGCCGTCCGTACGTCGGCGGAGCCCTCCACGCCGACCACCACGCCCCCCGCGTCGGTCTTGTGCAGGATGTCCGGAGAGACGATTTTCATGACGACCGGTCCGTCGAACCGGGCCGCGTGGGACACGGCCTCGTCGACGTCGGTGGCGAGTTCCTCGCCCGGTACGGCGATTCCGTAGGCGTCCGCGAGTACCTTGCCCTCGGGGGCGGTGAGCGCCGTACGGCCCTCGGCGCGCACCGCGTCCAGGAGGGCGCGCACCGTCCGCAGTCGGTCTTCGGCCCTCACTCAGATCACCCCGTCCGACTTGAGCAGGCGCAATTCCTCGTCGCCGAGGCCGAGCTCGCCGAACACCTCTTCGTTGTGCTCTCCGAGCAGCGGCGAACTGACCATGTCCACGGGGGAGTCGGAGAGTTTGAGCGGGGAGCCGACGGTGGTGAAGCTCCCGCGCTCGGGGTGCGGGACCTCGACCACCATCTCGTTGGCCACGAGGGAGGCGTCCTCGATGATCTCCTTGGTGGAGAGGATCGGGCCGCAGGGGATGTTGTGGGCGTTGAGCTGTTCCAGGACGTCCCACTTCGGCAGCGTCGAGGACCACTCCTCGATGAGCTGGAACATCTTGCCGAGCTTGGGGAGCCGCGCCTCCGGAGTCGCCCAGTCGGGGTCGTCGGCAAGCTCCGGGCGTCCGATGAGCTCCGTGATCGGCTGCCAGCCCACGGGCTGCACGACGACGTACACATAGTCGTTCGGGCCGCCGGGCGCGCACCTGACGGCCCACCCGGGCTGGCCCCCGCCGGACGCGTTGCCGGAGCGCGGGACGTCGTCCCCGAAGTCCTCGTTGGGGTACTCCGCGAGCGGCCCGTGCGCCAGCCGCTGCTGGTCGCGGAGCTTGACGCGGCACAGGTTCAGCACGGCGTGCTGCATCGCCACGTTCACGCGCTGGCCCCGACCGGTGTTCTCCCGTTGGAAGAGAGCGGCGAGGATGCCCGCGACGGCGTGGATGCCGGTTCCGGAGTCCCCGATCTGGGCGCCCGTGGCGAGGGGCGGGCCTTCCTCGAAGCCGGTGGTCGACATGGCGCCGCCCATGGCCTGGGCGACCACTTCGTAGGCCTTGAAGTTGGTGTAGGGGCCGTCTCCGAAGCCCTTGATCGAGGCGTAGACGATGCGCGGATTGATCTCCCGGATGCGGTCCCAGGTGAAGCCCATGCGGTCCACGGCGCCGGGCCCGAAGTTCTCCACCATCACATCGGATCGCCGGATCAGTTCCGTCAGGAGCTCCTTGCCGCGCTCGGTCTTGGTGTTGAGGGTGATGCTCCGCTTGTTGCAGTTGAGCATCGTGAAGTACAGCGAGTCGACGTCGGGCAGGTCGCGCAGCTGTTTGCGCGTGATGTCCCCGGAGGGTGCTTCCACCTTCACCACGTCCGCGCCGAGCCAGGCGAGCAGCTGGGTGGCCGAGGGGCCGGACTGGACGTGCGTCATGTCGAGGACGCGAATGCCTTCAAGAGCCTTGCTCATGGCCGTCGGGGCTCCTCACTTGTACATGGTCTGGTTCATGGTTCCGGGGGCGTACGCGTCGGGGTCGACCCACACGTTGATCAGCGAGGGCTTGCCGGACTCGCGGGCGCGGCGCAGCGCGGGGGCGATGTCGGCGGGGTCGCGGACCTCTTCGCCGTGCCCGCCGAGCATCCGGGCGAACTGGTCGTAGGGGACATCGCCCAGGGTGTTGCCGACGCGCTCGCGCTCCTGCCCGTACTTGGCCTTCTGGCCGTAACGGATCTGGTTCATCGAGGAGTTGTTGCCGACGATCCCGACGAAGGGAAGGTCGTAGCGCACCAGCGTTTCGAAGTCCCAACCGGTGAGACTGAAGGCGCCGTCTCCGAAGAGGGCCACCACTTCCTTGTCGGGCCGGGCCTGCTTGGCAGCGAGCACGAAGGGGATGCCCACGCCGAGTGTGCCGAGGGGGCCCGGGTCCATCCAGTGGCCCGGAGACCTGGGCTGAACGACCTGGCCCGAGAAGGTGACGATGTCGCCGCCGTCGCCGATGTAGACGGAGTCTTCGGTAAGGAAGTCGTTGATTTCGCTCACGAGTCGGTATGGGTGGATGGGGGAGGCGTCGGACTTCAGGCTCGGCAGGCGCTTCTCGATCGCGCTCTGCTCGGCGGCGCGCAGCTCGTCGATCCACTCCTTGCGTCGGGCGGCGCCGCCGTTGCCGTATCCAGGGAATGCGTGTCCGGAGGCGGCCTCGGTGACCGACTTGAGGATGAGTCCGGCGTCTCCGACGATGCCGAGGTCGATGTCGCGGTTCTTGCCGACGGTGCGGTAGTCGAGGTCGATCTGGACGACGGTGGCGTTCGGTGAGAGCCGCTTTCCGTATCCCATGCGGAAGTCGAAGGGCGTGCCCACGATGACGATGAGGTCGGCGTTGGAGAAGGCGTAGCGCCGCGAGAGCTGGAAGTGGTGCGGGTCTCCGGGCGGGAGCGTGCCGCGGCCCGCGCCGTTCATGTAGGCGGGCACGTTGAGGGCGCGCACGAGCTCGACGGCAGCCTCGGTGCCTCGGGTCGTCCAGACCTGGCTGCCGAGCAGGATCGCGGGCTTCTCCGCGTGGACGAGGAGGTCGGCGAGTTTCTCGACGGCTTCGGGGTCGCCGGCCGAGCGGGTCGAGGCGCGGTATCGGCCGGCCTCGGGGACCCGTGCCCTGTCGGCCGGCACCTTGGCGTCGAGCACATCGCGGGGGATCTCCAGGAAGGAGGGGCCCGGTGCGCCGTGGTAGCACTCGCGGAACGCCATGGACACCATGTCGGCCGCACGCGCCGTGTCGGGCACCGTCGCGGCGAACTTGGTGATCGGCGTCATCATGTCGACGTGCGGCAGGTCCTGGAGCGAGCCCATCTTGTGCTGTGTGTGGGCCCCTTGGCCGCCGATCAGGAGCATGGGGGACTCCGCACGGAAGGCGTTCGCGACGCCGGTGACGGCATCGGTCGTGCCGGGGCCCGCGGTCACCACCGCACAGCCCGGCTTGCCCGTGATGCGGGCGTAGCCGTCGGCCGCGTGGGCGGCGACCTGCTCGTGGCGCACGTCGACGACATCGATGCCCTCGTCGACGCAGCCGTCATAGATGTCGATGATGTGGCCGCCGCAGAGGGTGTAGATGACCTCCACGCCCTCCGCTTTGAGTGCCTTGGCGACCAGATGTCCACCGGAGATGTCGTTCTGGCTGTTGTCGTCGGGCATGGCGAAGTCCTGTCCCTTCGTAGGGGAGTTGGAGTGCGCTCGCAGCTCTCGGGGCGCCCTCCCAGTAGATTGCATACAGTCGACGAATACTGTATGAAGCTTGTTATCCCGCATTTGGCGGGTGGTGTCCAGGGGGCGTGCGGCAGTTTTCGGGGGTCTGGGGGCCGCATCCGGACAGACACAGTGGTCAGGAGCCGAAATGGATCTTTTCGAGCACCTGGCAAGGCAACTCTTCGAAGAGCACGGCATCTTGGTGCCGCGTGCCGAGGTAGCGGCACGTCAGATCCTCGGCGTGGACATCAAGGGCCACACCGTGCGCGCGGTGATGAAGGCCCAACCCGTCGAGATCGCAGTCGAGTTCTACGTCTCCTATGTGCTGGACCGCACGGCCGGATGCTTCCTCGCGATCGCCTCCGCCGAGGGCGGCATGGACATCGAGGACGTCGCGGCGAGCCGCCCCGAAGCGGTGGCACGTCTCCCGATCGCCCCGGCGGAAGGGGCCACACGGGCGAAGGCCGCCGATATCGCCGCCGCCGCGGGCCTCCCGCCCGAAACGGCCGACACGCTGGTCAGACTCTGGAGCGTGCTGGTCCGCGAGGATGCCCTCCTCGTCGAGGTCAACCCGCTCGTCCGCACCGCCCAGGGGTAGATCGTCGCCTTGGACGGAAAGGTCACACTCGACGACAACGCCCGGTTCCGTCAGGGACGGTGGGGCGCCGATCAGGAGACGCACGACGAGGAACTGGAAGCGGCAGCCGCCGCCAAGGGCCTCAACTACGTGAAGCTCGACGGTGAGGTCGGCGTCATCGGCAACGGTGCCGGACTCGTCATGTCGACGCTCGACGTGGTCGCGGGCTGCGGCGCCCGGCCCGCCAACTTCCTCGACATCGGAGGCGGCGCCTCCGCCGACGTCATGGCGGACGGGCTGACCGTCATCCTCATCACCGAAGGCGTCCCCGTCCACGACTCCGTCGGCTTCCTCTCCTACGCGAAGGAGCGCGGCACCCGCGTCATCGGCCCCAACTGCCCCGGCCTGGTCACCCCCGGACAGTCCAACGCGGGCATCATCCCCGCCGACATCACCAAGCCGGGCCGCGTCGGCCTGGTCTCGAAGTCCGGCACGCTCACCTACCAGCTCATGTACGAGCTGCGCGACATCGGCTTCTCCACCTGTGTGGGCATCGGGGGCGACCCCGTCGTCGGCACCACCCACATCGATTGTCTGGGCGCCTTCGAGGACGACTCCGGCACCGAATTCATCGTTCTCATCGGCGAGATCGGCGGCGACGCCGAGGAACGTGCCGCCGCGTACATCAAGACGTCCGTCACCAAGCCCGTCGTGGCCTACATCGCCGGATTCACCGCCCCCGAAGGCAAGACGATGGGCCACGCCGGCGCGATCGTCTCCGGTTCCTCGGGCACCGCGCACGCCAAGAAGGCGGCCCTGGAGGCCGTCGGCGTACGCGTGGGCGACACCTCCACCGAGACGGCACGGCTCGTGCTCGACCTCCTCTGATGCCCCTCCCCGCCCCGACCGTGCACCGTGAGCGGAGACAACCGGATGACACCCCTGAGCACCGTCCCCGACCTGCGCGCCACCCCTGACGCGATCGTCCCCAAGGCAGGAACCGCCTGGGCCGACGCCTGGCACCGCTGCCTCGCCGTCGCCCCCCAGGCCTTCCGCGACGACCGTGTCCTGAACCTGTGGAACGGCACGTGGCAGGCCGACGGACGGACCCTGCCGGCCACCAGCCCCGTTGACGGCACCCCTGTCGCGGGCCCACCCCGGCTCGACGCCACCACCGCCCGCCGGGCCGTGCGTGCCGCGCTCGACCAGCACCGCGCCTGGCGCCATATCCCCCTGACCGGGAGGCGCGCCCGCGTCGCCGCGACACTCGATTCCCTCACTCGGCACCGGGAGTTGCTCGCGCTGCTGCTCGTCTGGGAGATCGGCAAGCCCTGGCGCGTGGCCACGGCAGATGTCGACCGGGCCATCGACGGCGTGCGCTGGTACGTCGACGGCATCGAGCCGATGGTCGACGGCAGGGCCCCGCTGGACGGCCCGATATCCAACATCGCGAGCTGGAACTACCCGATGAGCGTGCTCGTTCACACCATGCTGGTACAGGCACTGGCAGGGAACGCGGTCATCGCCAAGACCCCGACCGACGGCGGCGTCGCCTGCCTCACCATGGCCTGCGCACTCGCCGCCCGCGAGGGGCTTCCCGTCACCCTCGTCAGCGGCAGCGGCGGGGAGCTGTCCGAAGCTCTCGTGCGCGCCCGAGATCGGCTGCGTCTCCTTCGTCGGCGGCTGTGGCACGGGCGCAGCGGTGGCCACGGCAGTAGCCGACCTCGGCAAGCGGCACATCCTCGAACAGGAAGGACTGAACACCTGGGGCATCTGGAACCACAGCGACTGGGACGCGCTCGCCGCGCTCGTCCCAAAGCTCTTCGACTACGGTAAGCAGCGCTGCACCGCGTACCCGCGCTTCGTCGTCCAGCGCTCTCTCTTCGACGAGTTCCTCGCCGCCTACCTCCCGGCGGTCCGTACCGTACGCGTCGGGCATCCGCTCGCCGTCGCGCACCCCGAAGACCCGTTCCCCGAGCTCGACTTCGGACCGCTGATCAACGCGGCCAAGGCCAAGGAGCTCGCGGACCAGGTCGCCGAGGCCGTCGACCGGGGCGCCGTCCCGCTGTACCGCGGCGCGCCTGCCGCGGGACGCTTCCTGCCGGGCCAGGACACGGACGCGTACCTCCACCCCGTCACCCTCCTCAACCCGCCGCCGTCCTCACCGCTGCACCACGCGGAGCCGTTCGGCCCCGTCGACACGGTCGTCCTGGTCGACACCGAGGCGGAGCTGCTCGCCGCCATGAACGCGTCGAACGGCGCGCTCGTCGCCACGCTCTCCACCGACGACCCCGACACGTACGAACGCCTCGCACCCCAGATCCGCGCCTTCAAGACCGGCCGTGGCAAGCCGCGCTCGCGCGGTGACCGGGAGGAGCTGTTCGGTGGGTTCGGCGGGTCCTGGCGCGATGCGTTCGTGGGCGGCGAGCTGCTGGTGCGTGCCGTCACCCGCGGTTCGGCGGAAGAGGAGCCGCAACCGGGAAATTTCCCGAGCCGCCACCGCATGGTGTGACGGCCGACTGACGCGACTGCCTACACGCGGTGCGGAACCCGCGGGCGTCAGCCGATTCCCTGTCGGTCCGGTGTCAGCGCGAACGCGCGGTCCGCCGCTTCCGGCACCGAGCGCTCCACCGCCTGCGCGAGGAGCTCCCGGTGCCGCAGCAGCGGTTCGCGCCGTTCCGCGGGAGCGAGCAGCAGCAGATCGTCGAGACCGGCCAGCATGCGCCTGGTCACCTGAGGACTACCGAGCGCACACCCTCTGATCTCGGCGAACCCCAGATCGACCAGAGCGGTCCAGTCCGGCACCGACTGGACGAGCCGCAGCGCCCCGCGCCCGTCACGGTGGCCGAGCGCGCCCAGCGGATAGGGGGCGATCGAGGCCAGGAACTGCACGATGCGGTCCAGCGCCTGCACGGCGGTCGTCGGGTCGTTCACCGCGGGGGACAGGGCCCGCAGCGCGATGTCGGACAACTGCCGCAGGCCGAAGCCGAGGTCCTGGTGGAAGGTCCGCTCCACGCCCACGTACACGGTGTAGCCGAGCGCCCGGCGCGAGGGCGCGGCGCCGCCGTGAACCGTGAAGACGGGTGTCCCCGGCACCACGAAGTCGCCGATCCGCGGGATCAGCCGCAGGACGACTCCCTGGCGCCGGGCCGCCCGCACGGCCCGTGCGATGTTCACGTCCCGCAGCACCCCGGCCCTGCCCTGATGCGTGACCCGGGCGGTCTCCGGCCCGAGCTGCCCGGTGTCGACCGGCAGCTCTGTGGGCTGTTTCACAGCGACCCGGAACGATTCGTGCGCGATCCTGTCGATCACGAAGCCGATCCGCATCATCCGGACCGTTCCGTTCACGTACGCCACGAACAACAGCAGACTCAGCAGCACCATCGCCATCGCAAGTACCGCCTCGATCAGCGGGACGCTCGTCAGGAGCCGGGCGTCGTGCTCGCTGTCGAACGATGTGAGGGTCAGCAGGGAGAAGAGGAACGTCGCCATGAACACGGTGAGCGTGATCTTGGTGATGCGGGACCGGACATACAGCCGCACTACGCGTGGGCTGAACTGGCCGCTGGCCATCTGCACGGCGACCAGCGAAATGCTGAAGACGACACCGATGAAGGTCATCATGGCGCTGCCGATGGTGCTGATCACCGCCTTGGCGTCGTCGGCGATGCCCATCAGGTCCTTGATCGCGTCGTAGTCGCCGTCGTCCCGCAGCGTCGCGACGATCTCCGCGTCCAGCTCCGACGCGGCCCACCACAGGAGCATGGCTCCCAGCAGCCCCGCGGTCGGCGCGAACCACATGGTGTCCCGCAGGTGCTCGCGCAGCGGGGACAACATCCGGGGGCGGCGCCGCTTCATGTCGCCGAGCGCCCCGGTGGCACCGGTAATCAACCCGTCACTCATGGTGAGACTCTAGGCGCGCTCGCGCTGGCCACCGTGCATCTCGCGGTCTGCGGGCGGATACGCAGGTGAAAGGCACTCCGAAACCTTGGTATTGTTGTCCATGTCGCCGCGGGGAACACCCCGAGCGGCAGACACCTTGTCCGGGTGGCGGAATGGCAGACGCGCTAGCTTGAGGTGCTAGTGCCCTTTATCGGGCGTGGGGGTTCAAGTCCCCCCTCGGACACCAGCAGGAACCCCAGTTCATCTGGGGTTCTTTTGCGTTGTGGCACGGGTGCGCGGGGCGGCGGGGACCCGTGCGTCGCGTGGGGGCGGGGTCCGGCCCTCGGCCCACAGGGAGCGCACGTGTCCCAGGTGTCGCGCCATGCATCGCTCCGCGGCCTTCGCGTCGCCGGACAGCATCAGGTCGAGGAGTTCGATGTGCTCCTCGGCCGACGGGGTCAGCTGATCACGTTCGTCCAGGGTCGTCAGGCCGTAGAGGCGGGAGCGCTTGCGGAGATCGCCGACCGTCTCGACCAGCCGGTCGTTGCCCGACAGGGCGAGGAGCGAGAGGTGGAAGCGGCGGTCGGCCTCCAGGTAGCCGATGAGGTCGTGGTCGCGGGCGGCGCGGACGATCTCCTCGGCGACCGGACGCAGCACCTCCAGATCCTCCCGGGCCGCGGTGCGGGTGATCCGGCCGATCATGGGGACCTCGATCAGGCTGCGGATCTCCGTGTACTGATCGAGGTCGCGCTCATTCACCTCGGTGACCCGGAAGCCCTTGTTGCGGACGGGCTCGACCAAGCCTTCCCGGGCCAGGTCGAGCATCGCCTCGCGGACCGGCGTCGCCGAGATGCCGAAGTCCTCGGCGAGGCCGGGCGCGGAGTAGATCTCGCCGGGGCGCAGTTCGCCGGAGATCAGGGCGGCTCGCAGGGCGTGGCCGACCTGGTCGCGCAGTCGCTCCCTGGTGGTGATGAGGTTCTTCTGCTTCAGGTGCCCCATGGTGTCCCCTCCGGTGGTTCCCGCGCCCGTGGTACCCGTGCCCGTGGTACCCGTGCCCGCGCGGATCACCAAAGTACAATGTCACGTTGCCAGTTGGGGACGGAGCGAGGACCTTGCGGCGGCGTCGGGGCGATGGCGCGGGGCTCAGAGGAGGAAGCCCGCGGGGAAGGGATCGTCTGGGTCCAGGAAGTACTGGGCCGTGCCCGTGATCCAGGCACGGCCGGTGATCAGGGGGACGACCGCGGGCAGACCCGCCACCTCCGTCTCCGCGATCAGCCGCCCGGTGAACTCCGTGCCGATGAACGACTCGTTCACGAAGTCACGGTCCAGCGGGAGTTCGCCGCGGGCGTGCAGCTGTGCCATCCGCGCCGACGTGCCCGTCCCGCACGGCGAGCGGTCGAACCAGCCCGGGTGGATCGCCATCGCGTGCCGCGAACGGCGGGCGTCCGACCCCGGGGCGGCCAGATAGACGTGCTTGACCCCGGTGATCTCCGGCTGCTCGGGGTGCGTCGGACGGTCCGGCGACGCGTTGATCGCGTCCATGACGGCGAGGCCCGCCGCGAGCAGGTCGTCCTTGCGCGCCCGGTCGAACGGGAGCCCCAGGGCGTCGAGCGGGACGAACGCGTAGAAGTTCCCGCCGTACGCCATGTCGTACGTGACCGTGCCGTGCCCGGGCACCTCCACCTTGCGGTCCAGCGCGACGCAGAACGCGGGGACGTTGGTGAGAGTGGCCGAGGTGGCCGCGCCGTCGGACACGCGCACGTCGACGGAGACCAGACCCGCCGGAGTGTCCAGGCGGACCGTCGTGACCGGCTCGGCGACCTGGACCATGCCGGTCTCGACCAGAACGGTGGCCACGCCGATGGTGCCGTGGCCGCACATGGGAAGCAGCCCGGAGACCTCGATGTAGAGGACCCCGTAGTCGGCGTCGGGGCGGGTCGGGGGCTGGAGGATCGCGCCGCTCATCGCCGAGTGGCCGCGCGGCTCGTACATCAGCAGGGTGCGCAGGTGGTCCAGGTGCTCGATGAAGTGGAGCCTGCGGTCGGCCATGGTGGCGCCGGGGAGCACCCCGACGCCCCCGGTGATCACACGCGTGGGCATGCCCTCGGTGTGCGAGTCGACGGCGTGGAAGACGTGACGGGTGCGCATGGATCCCTTCCGGTTGTCGGTCTCGGTGCGGCGGCGGTGAGTCTCGGCGGCGGTGGACGCGGCGGCGGTGGGCCTCAGGGGTGATGGGCCTCAGGGGTGATGGGCTCAGCGGTCGTGGGCTCAGCGGTGGCCGGCCGCCATCGCCTTCTCGGTGGCCGACCGCACGAACGCCTCCGTGGGGCCGGACAGCGGTGCGCGCGGCGGGCGGGTCGGACCCCCGCGTCGGCCCACGATGTCCATCGAGACCTTGATGGCCTGCACGAACTCCGTCCTGGAGTCCTGGCGCAGCAGCGGGTGCAGCGAGCGGTAGAGGGGCAGCGCCGTGGCGAGGTCCTGGGCGCGGGCGGCGGCGTAGAGCTCCGCGCAGGCGGCGGGGAAGGCGTTCGGGTAGCCCGCGACCCAGCCGACCGCGCCCGCGAGGACGAGTTCGAGCAGGACGTCGTCCGCTCCGGCCAACAGGTCGAGGTCCGGAACGAGTTCGGCGATCTCGTACGCCCTGCGGACGTCCCCGGAGAACTCCTTCACGGCCACGACGCTGCCGTCGCCGTGCAGTCGGGCCAGCACGTCCGGTGTCAGGTCGATCCTGGTGTCGAGGGGGTTGTTGTAGGCGACCACGGGCAGGCCGGCCTCGGCGGCCTCGGCGTAGTGGTCGCGTACGGAACGCTCGTCGGCGCGGTAGGCGTTCGGCGGCAGCAGAAGCACCGAGCCGCAGCCCTCCGCCGCGGCCTGCTCGGCCCAGCGGCGCGACTCGGCGCTGCCGTACGCGGACACGCCGGGCATCACGCGGGCCCCGTCGCCCGCGGCCTCGACGGCGGTACGGACGACGCGGGCGCGCTCGTCGTCGGTGAGGGTCTGGTACTCGCCGAGGGAGCCGTTGGGGACGACGCCGTCGCAGCCGTTGCCGATGAGGTGGCGGACGTGCTCGGCGTAGGCGTCGTAGTCGACGGACAGGTCCTCGTGCAGGGGGAGCGCGGTGGCGACCATGATGCCGCGCCAGGGGCGTTCGGCGGTCCAGGCGGCAGAGGTCGTGGCGGCGGTCATGAGGGCTGCCCTTCTGTTGGGTGGGGCGGGGTGGTGGGATTGCTGGAGGGGCGGGAGGGGCTGGGTGCGTCGGCGGCGTCAGGGTGGGGGGACTCTGGTGATTCCGGGAGTGCGGCGAGGGCGGCGAGCGGTACGGGGGCGGCCAGGGGGCGGCGATCCGGGGGCTCGATGGTCTGTGGGGGGCAGGGACGGGAGGCGTCGTCGGAGGAAGAGGAGGAAGAGAGGGAGGGCGAGGGAGGAGGTGGCGTCGAGGACGCGGCGAGGCAGGCCACAGCCGACCCGCACATCCGGCCCTGGCACCAGCCCATGCCCGCCCGGGTGAGCAGCTTCACGGTGCGTGCGTCACGGGCCCCGTATTCCGTGACGGCCTCGCGGACGCGGCCCGCGGGGACTTCCTCGCAGCGGCACACATCCGTGTCGTCGGAGAGCCACCGCGTCCACCCGGGGCCCGGCGCGTGCGTGGCGGCCATGACGTCCGCGAAGGCGCGCATCCGGTCGCGGCCACGCCGCAGAGTGCGCAGGTGCGCGACCGGGGCGGGGCGTCGCCCGGTCAGCCGAGCGGCGATGGCCAGTGCTGCCAACTCGCCCTCGGCGATGGCGAGTCGCGCGCCGCCGACGCCGGAGGTCTCGCCTGCTGCCCACATCCCGCGCAGGGATGTCTCCTGCAGCGGCCCCAGGGTCAGCGCGTGCGTACCGTCGGCCGTGCGGCGGGTGGTGCAGCCCAGGCCGGTCGCCAGGTCGATCTGCGGGATCAGGCCGTGGCCGACGGCCAGCGCGTCGCAGGCGATGCGGCGGCCCGAGCCCGGCACCGGCCGCCAGTCGCGGTCGAGGCGGGACACGGTCACCGCCGTCACCCGATCCATACCGTGCGCCTCGGTCACCGCGTGCCGGGTGCGCAGGCGCACCTTGTGGCGCAGTAATGCCGTGCCGTGGAGCGCGGCCTCAGCCAACTTCCTTGGCTGGGCGGCCAGTACGCCCGGGTGGCGGGCGTAGCCGAGATAGCCGGTGGCCTCGATCAGTTCGGGCACCTCCGCCCCGGCCGCGGTGAGCGACGTGGCCACGGCGAGCAGGAGGGGGCCGCTGCCCGCGACGACTACGCGCCTGCCGGGCAGGGCGAGACCGGACTTGAGCATGGCCTGGGCGCCGCCCGCACCCACCACCCCTGGCAACGTCCAGCCGGGGAACGGGAGATGGCGTTCGTACGAGCCGGTGGCGAGGAGGACGGTACGGGCGCGCACGACCACGGGGTTCTGGCCCTGTCCGTCCTCGCCGGTGAGCGCGTGGACGGACCAGTGGTCCTCGGCCTCGCGCGTGACCGTCCACACGTGGTGGCCGAAGAGCAGGGTGGCGTCGCTCGCCGCCAAGCGGTCGCGCAGGCCGGCGAAGAGCGGCCAGTCGTGGTGAAGAGCCTCGGGGCGGGTGGCGCGAGCGGCCGGGGCCGGGTGCCGGTAGAACTGTCCGCCCGGCTGCGCGGCCGAGTCCAACAGGGCTACGGACAGACCGAGTTCCGCCGCTCGTACGGCCCCGGCGAGACCCGCCGGTCCGGCACCGAGCACCACGACGTCGTACCGCTCGTCGTGGCCGGTGCGCGCCCCGGGCCTCTGTGGTGACCTGGGCCTCTGTGGTGACCTGGGCGAGGACCCGTGTGGGTCCTCAGATGCCGAGCCCGGCATGACCGTCTCCTTCCTGGGTGGTGACCTTGTCGCCGGGGCGGGCGGTGACCAGGCAGGCGCGCCGGTTGGGCTGCCCGTTGACGGTCGCGAGGCAGTCGTGGCACTGGCCGATCCCGCAGAACGCCCCTCGTGGCCGCCCGCCGCTCCGGGTGGTCCGCCAGGCGAGGATTCCGGCGGACCAGAGCACGGCGGCGATGGACTGGCCCGGCAGCGCGTCGATTCGGCGCCCGTCGAAGGTGATCGGGAAGGTGGCGTCGGTGGCGGCCCCCACGAGATCGGCGGGGGTCCGGTCGTCACGTGCCATGAGGCCGGCTCCTCTCGAAGGAGGTCGTGGGCGTGGACGCGCGCATGACGTCGGACTCGGACATGGCTGGTGCGCGCGTGGCGGCGCAGACGGTAGGGGAGACGACAGGGCTGTGGACGGCGGAGGTTCGGCGGCATCTCATCGTGCGGCGCCCTCCCGTGTGAAGCGGTCAGGGGCGAACGGCCGTACGGGCAACGGTGGTTCGCGGCCGGTCAGCATCGCGGCGACGAGCGCCCCCGTCGCCGGGGCGAGGCCGATGCCCGCGCCCTCGTGGCCGCAGGCGTGCAGCAGGCCGGGGACGCGCGGGTCGGGGCCGATCGCCGGGAGGTGGTCCGGGAGGTAGGGGCGGAACCCCGCGTACGTGCGGATCGCCCGCACCTCGGCGAGTACGGGGAACAGCCGCAGGGCCTGGGCCCCGAGCCGCCGCAGGACCTCGACCGACAGCGTGCGGTCGAAGCCCACCCGTTCCCGGCTCGCCCCGATCAGTACCGGGCCCGCCGGGGTGCCCTCCACCACGGCGGAGGTCTGCAGCGCCGCGGAGCCGCTCGCGACGTCGGCGACGTACTCCGCGGAGTACACCTTGTGGCGCACCACGCGCGGCAGCGGTTCGGTGACGAGGACGAAGCCGCGCCGGGGGAGTACGGGCAGGTCCACGCCTGCCACACGGGCGAGTTGACCGCCCCAGGTGCCCGCCGCGTTGAGCACGTGCGGGGCCCGCGCCTCGCCCCGGTGTGTCCGCACGCCCCGCACCTCGCCTCTCGTGCCGGTGAGGAACCCGGTCACTTCCTCGCCGAGCCGCAGCGTGAGGCGTCCGGCGTCGGCGGCCGCCCGCAGCAGATGGGCGGCGGCGAGGGCGGGCTGCACCTGCGCGTCCTGCGGGTAGTGGAAGCCGCCCGCGAGGCCGGGTGCCAGGTGCGGTTCGAGGTCGGTGAGGCGGTCGGCCGGGACTTCGACGGCCTCGACGCCCGCGCCCGTCTGTCGTGCGGCGAAGTCGCGCAGAGCGGCGAGGCCCGGCTCGGTGGACGCGACGACCAGGCCGCCCTTCGTCTCGTACTCGATGCGCGCGGGGAGTTCGGCGGCGAGCTCCCGCCACAACCGGGCCGAAAGCAGGGCGAGTTCGAGCTCCGGTCCGGGCTCCTTGTCGGAGACGAGGAGGTTGCCCTCGCCCGCTCCGGTGGTGCCGCCGGCGACAGGGCCGCGGTCGATGACGGTGACGTGGAGTCCGGCGCGGGCGGCGTAGTAGGCGCAGGCCGCGCCGACCACGCCCGCCCCGACGATGACGAGGTCGGAACGGTCCGTGCGGTACGAGGGGTCTGAAGGGGCCGAGAGGTCCGAGAGGTCCGGCGGTCCGGACGGGTGTCCCGTGAGCACGGCAGTAATATTTCACATGGCACTGGTGCTGCCAAGGGTCCGTGCGCGCACGGGAGTTGAGAGCCCGGGTGTCGAGGATCAGTCGCGGCGGTGGTGGGTGCCGGGGGTGTATCCGTAGGCCCGGCGGAACACGTCGATGAACGCGCTGGTGGAGGACCATCCGCAGCGGTGCGCGACCGTGGTGACCGGTGCGCCGTCGGCCAGCATGCGCAGCGCGTGGTAGAGGCGAAGTTGGGTGCGCCACTGGGGGAACGTCATGCCGAGTTCGCGCCGGAAGAGCCGGCTGAGGGTGCGTTCGCCCGCCCCCGCCGCGGTGGCCAGCTCGGCCAGTCCGCGCGGGTCGGCGGGGTCGCGGCGCAGCAGATCGCAGACGGCGGCCAGGCGGGGGTCCGAAGGCGCGGGCAACTGCACGGGCTCCTGCGGCGAAGCGCGCAGCTGGTCGAGGAGTACGGCGCGCAGGCGGCGGCGCTCCGGTGACTCGTCGTGCGGGGTCCGGGTGCAGGTCAGGATCAGTTCGCGCAGCAGGGGGCCGACGGCGAGGACGGTCGGGGCGGACAGTCCGAGCGGGTTCGTGGTGGCGGGCAGTCCGACCAGATGCAGGGCGAGGTGGCCGTAAGCGCGGTGTGCGTGCGTGCATCCGGCGGGGACCCAGATGGCACGGGTGCCCGGCGCGAACCAGGTGCCCGCGTCGGTAGTGACGGCTACGACGCCGGAGCCCGCGTAGACGATCTGGTGGTCGTCGTGGCGGTGCGCGTCGATGTGCTCGCCAGGGGCCAGCGTGCGGGTGGCGGTGGGTGCCGCGGGGGTGTGGCGGATGTTCGGCACAGGTTGGCACTTTATCGGAAGCGGGCCAGGGCGGGCGGTGGCGACGATGAGTCGATGTCGATGAACCGGACGCCGGATGCGGCGAAGAACGCGACGAAGAGTGCGGCTAGCAGCGCGGCGAAGAACGCGGCGATGAGCAGGCCGATGAGCGCGACCAAGAGTGCGCCGACGAGCGCGACCAAGAGCGCGCCGACGAGCGCGGCGCGACAGGCCGGGGACGCGAGCCGCACCCGACGCGGCCGCGCGCCCTCCCGCCCCCGCCCCATCGCCCTGCTCTCGCTCGGCCATGCCTGCGTGGACGTCTATCAGGGGGCCGTCGCCGCCCTGGTGCCGTTCTTCGTCTCGGAGCGTTCCTACACCTATGCCGCCGCCTCCGGCATCGTGCTGGCCGCCTCGTTGCTCTCCTCCGTGGTGCAGCCGCTGTTCGGCGCGCTCACCGACAAGTGGGCGATGCCGTGGCTGCTTCCGGTGAGCACGCTGGTGGGCGGGGCCGGGGTCGCCCTCGCCGGGGTGGGCGGGAGCTATGTGCTGACCCTGCTGTTCGTCGCCGTGTCCGGCATCGGCGTCGCCGCGTACCACCCGGAGGCCGCGCGGCTGGCCCGGCAGGCGGGCCGAGGCAGCCACACCGCCATGAGCTGGTTCTCGCTGGGCGGCAACGTCGGCTTCGCGGCCGCGCCCCTGCTGGTCTCCGTCGTCGTCGCCACGGGCGGCCTGCGGGCGTCGCCGCTCCTCGTCGTGCCTGCCCTCGCGGGTGCGGTGCTGTGCGTGGCCGCGCTGCGGAGCGTCAGGGCGCGGGAGGCGGCGGCTCCCCGAGAGGCGAGTCCCGTGGCGGTCGCCGAGGACGACTGGCCGTCCTTCGTCAGGCTGTCCGGTGCCATCGTCTGCCGTTCGATCGTCTTCACCGGACTGAGCACGTTCATCGCGCTGTACGGGCGCGAGCGCACCGGCGGAGGTGAAGTCTCCGGCACGGTCGCGTTGTTCGTGCTCTACCTCGGCGCCGCGGTCGGCACCGTCGTGGGCGGACGGCTCGCCACCCGGCACGGCCGCCTCCCGGTCGTCCGGTGGTCGTACGCCCTTACGGTCCTCGCGGTGGCAGGGGTGGTGCTCGTGCCGGGGCCGCTCCTGTACGCCTTCGTCGCGCTCGCCTCGGCCGGTCTGTACGTGCCGTTCTCTCTGCACATCACCCTCGGCCAGGACTACCTGCCCCGGCGGATGGGGACCGCGAGCGGCGTCACTCTGGGGCTGGCCGTGAGCATCGGTGGCCTCGCGAGCCCGTTGATCGGCGCCGTCGCCGACGCCGCTTCCCTGCGGGTCGCTCTCGCGCCACTCATTGCGCTGCCCGCGCTCGGCTGGCTCCTCCTGCGCACGCTGCGCGAGCCGGGGGCGGGTTCCGCATCGTCCTCCTGAGTTCTGAAGTCCAGGGCGGTTAGCGGTGTCTGAGGGGTTGTCAGTGCAATATCACATTACTACGTTACGCATCACATGACGCAGCGGTGGCCATGAGGCAGCCGCTCAAACCCCGCTGCGTGAACGTCAGTTGATGCTGACCGCACCGCATGGACAGCACCACACGCCCCCACCTCCCACACAGGAGTACTCGGTGTCCCAGATACGTCTACGAACCCTGCGCAGATCCGTGCTCGCCGGCGCGGCAGCGGCGGCCCTCTGCGTCCCGGCCGCCCAGTTCGCCTACGCGGCCGAGCCTTCCCCCGTGGCAGCGAAGCCCCACGCCGCCGCGACACCGCCCGGGCCCGCCGCGCCGAACCCCTTGGACGTCGTCGACCGCAGGGCGAAGGCGCCCGAGCCGAGCGCCTACGAGGTCCCGGCGCCCGGCGGGCTCAAGGACGGCCGCATCCCGGGCGCGCGTACGCCGAAACCGAAGGAGCGGCACACGGCGAAGGCCGATGCCGCGCCGTGCACCCTCGACGGGGTCACCGGCCTGTCGCCCGAGCGGTTCGCCGACTTCCTCGCCGACCCGGCCGTCACCGCCGACGGCTGTCTGCGCACCCTTGTCTGGAGCTGGGACCGGCGGCTCGCCCCCGTCATGTCGGACGCACACGTCCAGGCCGTCTCCGGCCGCATCGCCCGGCTGGCCCCCGCCCACGACGGCAAGAACGGCAGCAATCTCCTGGAGATGCTCACCTATCTGCACGCCGTCGCCTACCAGGACTTCTCGCACGACGAGATCGACGTCACCGACGCTCCGACCGTGGACGCCATGCGTCGCGCCGTCGCCGCGTTCGGCTCCGCGGGCCGCACCTTCGACGTGACCCGGACCAATGCCGACTCGCTGCGCGAGGCGCTCTACGCAGCGAGCGCCCCGGGGCTTCGGCAACACCAACTACCTCTGATCAAGCGTGTGTTGGTAACCATGGACGCCGCTCATCCGGAGACGGCGAAGGACGCGGCCTGGGCCGGTTCCGCGCTGGCCGCGCTCTCCCTGAACTACCTCGGTGTCTATCCCGGCAACCAGGACGCGGCCTTCCACGCGGCGGTCAAGGCCGACCCCTCGTACCGGGCCGCCTTCAAAGCCTTCGGCACCTACACCCACCTCAAGGGCACCGGCAACGCCTGGGTGGTGCGGGACGCGCTGAGCGAATACGGGCGCTTCGGCCAGATCGAGGGGCTCACGAGCGAGATCGTCTCCGGGCTCGGCGGCCTCGTGGCCGTCACCGCCCGCAACTTCGGTGAGGGCAGCGCTCCTTGGGCGAAGGTCGCCACCTGGCTGAACGAGTTCGGTGCCTGTGCGCCCTACAAGGTGTGCAAGGCCGACATCGAGCGCCGCCTCTTCCCGCAGACCTACACGTACGACAAGGGCGGCATGAAGGTGCGCACGGCGCTCGACCGGGGCACCGTCGACCAGCTCTACTACGCGAGCAAGCAGGTCAAGGCGCACTTCCACCGTGTCGTCGGCACCGAGGAGCCCCTCACCGACGACCCCAACACCGGCCTGACGACGGTCCTTTACGCCTCGCGCGCCGACTACGAGAACTACCACCCGCTCCTGACCGGGATGGACACCAACAACGGCGGCGTCTACATCGAGCGCGGCGCGACCTTCTACACCTACCAGCGGCGCGTCCCGCAGGACTCCTCGCTGACGCTGGAGGAACTCTTCCGCCACGAGTACACGCACTACCTCAACGGCCGCTGGGCGGTGCCCGGTTTCTTCGGTGAGGGCCCCTGGTACCAGGGCGACCGGACGACCGCGATGGACGAGGGGACGGCCGAGTTCTTCGACGGCGCCACCCGCGACGACGGGATCAAGGTCCGCAAGTCGCTGGTGCAGGGCATCATCGACGACACGGCGAAGGGCGGCCCCCGGATGACCGTGGATCAGCTGCTGCACGCCACGTACGACGGTGACGGCTTCCGCTTCTACGACTACGCGGGCACGTTCTTCGAGTTCCTGTGGACCGAACGCCCCGCGCTGCTCCAGGAGATGTACCGCCTGCTGCGGGCCGACGACCCGGCGGGCTTCGACGCCTGGCGCACCCGGCTCGGCAGGGACGGCGCTCTGCAGAGCCAGTACGACGCCTTCCTCG
The DNA here is from genome assembly GCF_042880275.1 of Streptomyces sp. NPDC058308. Lineage (NCBI taxonomy): Bacteria > Bacillati > Actinomycetota > Actinomycetes > Kitasatosporales > Streptomycetaceae > Streptomyces > Streptomyces sp. NPDC058308. The sequence goes on along the minus strand of NZ_JBHVZA010000001.1, from coordinate 350,631 downwards.
ACAAGCAGATCGCGCACGTCGACGACCTCTTCGTGCCGGACACGACGTACGTGCCGGTCGGCGAGTTGCGCGACACCGCCGCCGAGCAGGTGCGCGCCTCCTTCGCGGCCACCACGGGCATCACGCCCGCCTGCCGCTCCAACGGGGCGCCGGAGCGGCCGCGGTACACCTGTACGGGGCGGATCACCGCGAACCTCCGCGCGTCCGGCGACCCGGACGCCGTCTTCGAGGACATGTCGGAGACGGTCGACTACTTCGTTCTCGACCGGTCCGCGGCGGGTGACAACAACCTGGCCGACATGAACTGCTCGTTCGGCACGGTGGACATCTGGTCCGACGGCCGCGCGGGCAGCGCCAACTTCAGCTGCGACGGCCCGCTGAAGGGGTGAGAGTGCGGGCCTCCGGACCGCCGTCGGGCAGACGGGGCTCCGGAGGCCTCCCGGAAGGGGCGGGCGTGGTCAGCCCGTGGCGCCGGCGAGCAGCTCCGCCGCCGCGATGCCCGACACCCGGGTGGCGCCGTGCGTGACCAGGTGGGTGGCGCCGAACGCGTTGCCCACCGGGACGCCCATCTCCACGACCAGGGCGTCGGGGCGGCAGCGCAGGATGCGGCTGAGGGTGTCGGTCATCCAGCGGTGGCGGGCCGCGTCGCGGACCACGACGACCAGGGCCCGGCCCGTCGCCGGGGTCAGGACCTCGCGGTCCAGGAGGTCTTCCGCGCGGTCGAGTTCGGGCTCCGTCAGGCGGACGGACGTCGTGCCCGGGCGCAGGTCGCGCAGCGGGACGGCGACGCCCCAGGGGGTGTTGCCGTCGATGGCGAGGTTCATCGTGGGGGAGAGCTCCACGACGTGCGGTGTCCCGGCGAGCGGGAGCGCGGCGTTCGCGGTGCCGGGGCGATGGCGCACCCGTACGGCCCGGCGCGCCGCGACCAGGCCGATGTCGGAGGGCCCGGCGTCCCGGGCCACGGCCCGGGACCGCTCGCCGGACCAGGCGGCGAACTCCCGTACGCGTCCGCTGGCCTCGACGAGCCTGCCCTCGGGGAGCGAGCCGTCGAGCACCGCCTTCACCAGGGCCGTGGAGAGCAGGTCGAATGTGGCCTCGTCGGCGCTCTCGCCGCCCACACAGACCGCGTCCACGCCCCCGGCGACCGCCTTCACCGTCGCCCCGTCGATGCCGTAGCGGTCGGTGACCGCGCCCATCTCGATGCCGTCGGTGACCAGCAGACCGTCGAAGTCGAGCTCCCCGCGCAGGAGTTCCACCAGGATGTGGTGGCTGAGGGTCGCGGGCAGGTCCGGGTCGTAGGCCGGGGCGAGCAGGTGCGCGGTCATGACCGCCCGGACACCCGCCTCCATCGCCGCGATGAACGGCGGCAGCGCGGTGAGCGCGATCTCCTCGGCGGAGCCCTTCACCTGCGGCAGGCCGTAGTGCGAGTCGACGACCGTGTCGCCGTGGCCGGGGAAGTGCTTGGCGCAGGCGGCGACGCCGGCCTGCTGCAAGCCGCGGATCCAGGCGGCGGTGTGCCGGGAGACGACGTCGGTGCGGGACCCGAAGGAGCGCACGCCGATCACCGGGTTGAGCGGGTTGGAGTTGACGTCGGCGCTGGGCGCGAAGTTGAGGGAGACGCCGGCGGCGTGCAGGTCGCGGCCGATGTCGTGGGCGACGCGCTCGGTCAGGTCGATGTCGTCGACGGCGCCGAGGGCGAGGTTGCCGGGCCGGGACGAGCCGGTCCAGGCCTCCAGGCGGGTCACGTCGCCCGCCTCCTCGTCGATGGCGACGATCAGGTCGGGGTTCTCCGCGCGCAGGGTCGAGGTGAGCCGCGCGACCTGCTCGGGCGTCTCGATGTTCCGCGCGAACAATACGACGGAGCCCAGGCCCTCGGCGATCCTGCGGCGCAGCCAGTCGGGGGCCGTGGTGCCCTCGAAGCCGGGCTGCAGCACGGAGTTGGCGAGGTGCTCCAGAGTCGGGTCACTGCTCGATGCCATGGCGCGACCTCCGAAGTTGCGGGTACGGCTGATGCGGGTGCGTGGCTCGGGGTGGAGCGGCAGGCGGTGCCTGAGGCGTACGGTGCACGGGATGTGCGGTGGGGCTCCTGCCCATTGGTCCAGGCCAATCGGATAGTGGATATTGGCTCGTACCGAACAGGGCTGTCAAGGCGTCCGAACCGGTCGAGCCGGGCGATTGCGCCATGGCGGGGCGCGAGTTGGGGAATCCTTGGGACTTCCGCTGGTCGCATCCGGTGAAGGGGAGAGGCTCATGCGCAGGTACGAGCTCGTCGGCAGGCGCGACATCAGGCTGGTGACCGACGTCGCGGTGCCGGAACCAGGACCGCTCGAGGTACTCGTCAAGGTGCGGGCCTGTACGGTCTGCAACCGCAGCGACCTCGCCTACTTCCACTACCACGGGCTGCGGGAGCACTGCTCGCAGGGCTGTTTCGGCCATGAGGTCGCCGGGGTCGTCGAGGCGGCCGGGGCCGGTGTGCGCCGGGTCGTGCCCGGCCAACGGGTCTTCGTACGGACGCCGCTCACCACCGGGTACGCCGACTTCGCGCTTGCCCGTGAGGTGGCCGTCGGCGCGCTGCCCGACTCCGTGCCCTTCGAGCAAGGCGCGATCCTGCAGCTCCTGCCGCTCGCCGTGCACGCCACCCGGGGCGTCCGGCTCGGCGACCGGGTCGCGATCGTCGGACAGGGGCCGGTGGGGCAGCTGGCGCTGCGGGTCGCCGTGGCGCGCGGCGCCGCCGAGGCCGTCGCCGTCGACCTCGACGACTGGCGACTGGAGCGGTCCGCCGCGGCGGGCGCCGACGCGGTCCGCCGCGTGGACGGCAGCGCGACACAACTCGCCGCCGTCGGCGCGGACTTCGACGTGGCCGTCGACGCCGTCGGCACCCCCACGACCCTCAACGCCTGCGTCGGACTCGTACGGCAGAACGGCCTCGTCGTCCTCCTCGGCACCCACCACGTGGACACGCACGTCACTCTCGACCTGGTCACCTGGGAGCGCAAAGGCCTGCGCGTGCACAGCTCCGCCGAACCCCTGGACACCGCCCGCGCCGAGGCGCTCGCCGTCGCCGAACGCCTCGCCCACCGCCGCACCGACGCCCTGCGCCTGCCCGACCTGCACACGCACACCTACCCCCTCGACGAACTCCCCAAGGCCATGGAACAGCTCTCCGCCAGCCGCTCCCTCTACCCGGACGCCGAACAGGCCCCCTACGACGGCCCTCCGGCCGAGACGCTGAAGGTGGCGATCGTCCCCTGAAGTGGAGCATCGCCGGATACGGCGACATCGTCACCCGCCGCGTGCTGCCCGCCCTGCACGCGCTCGGCGAGGAGCCGGTGGCCCTCTGGGGCCGTGACCCGCGCCGCGCCGCGCGCACCGCCGAGCGGTTCTCCGTCGCGCGCTCGGGCGGCGACCCCGACGTGCTCCTCGCCGACGTCGACGCCGTGTACGTCGCGACGCCCGTCGTCGGCCATGTGCCGCTCGCCCGGGCCGTGTTGGCGGCCGGACTGCCCGTACTGATCGAGAAACCGCTCGCCGGCGGCCTCGGCACCGGCGGGGCGCTCGGCACGGCGGGGCCCCGCGCGGGCGTCGCCTACTACCGCAGGCTCGCCCCCGCCGTGCGACGGCTGCGCCAGGAACTCGGCGGGTGGACGCCCGACCGGGTGGAGGTGCGCTTCCGGTGTGCCTTCGCGCCGGGGCCCGACGACCCGATGCGCTGGCGCACCGACCCCGCCGTGTCGGGCGGCGGTGTCCTCGCGGACGCCGGAAGCCACCGGATCGACCTGCTGCTCCATCTGTTCGGACGGCCGTACGAGATCACGGCGCGGCTCGGCGGACGCTTCCCGCGCGGAGCCGAGCGGCAGGCCGAAGTCGCTCTGCGCTGGCGGTCGGGGCTGCGGGCGCACTGCCTCGTGGAGTGGGGGGACGGGCCGCCCGTGGACCGGATGCGGCTCACCGGCGGCGGCCGCACCGTGACCCTGGATCCGCTCGACTCGGGGCGCGTGGAAGGCGCCGCGGGGCCACGGACAAAAGGCGCCGCCGGGGCACCGGCACCGCTCTTCCTGCCGCCCGCGGCCAACCCGCACCAGCCGCTGCTCGCCGACTTCGCGACCGCCGTCGCGACCGGCGCCGACCCGGTCTGCCCGGTGGCCGAGGCCCTGCTGGTCGACGACGTGATCATCGCGGCGGAGCGCTCGGACGCGGCGGGCGGACGGGCGGTGCGGCCCTGGGGCTGAGAGCCTGAGCCCTCAGGCCCCGTCGTCCGCCGACCAGGGCCGCAGCCAGCGAGGGTCCGGGGTGTCGTCCGAGCGTACGAAGCGGGCGTCGACGGACAGCCGCATGGCGTCCGTCGTCGTGTCCAGGGACGCGTGGATGACGCGCGGCACATGCACCATCACGTCTCCCGCGCGGAAGTCGGCGTACAGCCAGCGGCGGCCGAGCGTGCGGGCGGTCAGCTCCAGATCGTGGCAGATCTGCCGACGGTCGCCGGGCCGGTCGGTGACGTCGCGCAGCGGCGCGTATTCCTCGGGCGGCAGCCGGTGGGAGCCCTCCAGATAGACCAGGGAGCCGGTCTGCGGCGGGCAGTCGCCGACGGGGATCCAGAAGGTGACGACGCGCGGTGAGCCCTCGTCCATGTAGTCGTGGTCGACATGGGCGCGGGAGGCGCGCCGGGTGCCCCGGTGGAAGTGGCGCAGGATGCGGCGTGGCAGCATCTCCGCCTTTCCGTCGAGGAGTTGGCAGGCAAGGTCGGATAGTACGGGGTTGCTGACGAAGTGGGCGAAGGGGGCCGAGCGCACGAACGCGTAGGCCGGGTGCCCCGCCACGCCGTACTCGGGAACCCCTGCGGGCACCCGGCCGGAGAAGACGCCGTCCACCGGGCCGGTGCTGGAGGCCAGCAGGTCCGGCGGGAAGAGCGAGAAGTACTGCCCGCGCAGCCGCAGCACCTCGGCGCGGTCGAGCAGCCCCGGCAGATACAGATAGCCGTCCGCGTGCAGCCGCTCCCGCAGCGCGCCGGGATTCCCCCGTGACAGCAGCCGCGCACTGGGGCGCAGCGGGCCGAAGAGCTCCGGCGTGAAGGGTATGGGTAAGCCGTTCGATGACAGATTCACGATGGGTGTCCCTCGATCCTTCGGTCAGTAGACGCCTTCCACCGCCTCCTCGGCGTCCGCGGACTCCTGGAAGGGCCGCACCGCGGCGACCCCGTCCCAGGGGAACCACGGGTGCGGCCCGGTCCTCACCGCGCTGTCCCGCTCCAGGAGATTGGGCAGGAAGAGGTCTTCGAGGAGAGTCGTGGCCCGGATACGGCCCCGCTGTCCGACTTCCACCTCGCGCCACGGGTCCGCCGGGTCGACGACCTTCAACACCGCGAAGGGCGGCGGCAGATGATAGGAGTGGCCGGTTCCGCCGGGCACGACGGGCGCGCCCGGCACGGCGTCGGCCTGCAGGGCGTGGCCGACCAGGGTGTTGCCGTAGGTGTCGATCCACTGCACGCCCGGCAGGTGCTCCTCGTGCAGGAACTCCGCCTCGGCGGCGGTGCACGAGGTGCCTCCGGTGCAGACCGCCCGGATGCCGTAGGTGTGCAGGGGGCGCGGCAGCCGCATCGCGAGTTCCACGAGCAGCCGCGAGGTGGTGAAGAGCAGTGTGGGCCGCTCGGCCGCGAGCAGCGCGAGCGTCTGGTCGATCAGGTGCCCGGTGTACGCGTCGGCCGCGCCGCCCGAGCGCAGCGCGGCCTTCACCCAGCGCGGATCGAAGTCGATGGCGTGCACGGCACCGCGCCAGCTGTCCGCGAGCCCCTCCACGAAGTGCCCGTACGCGTGCGGGCCGCCCGGCGTCATCGCGAGCACGTCGCCGCCCGCCACGCCGCGCGCCTCGAGCACCGTGCGGTAGATCTCCACGTCGTACGCGAGGCGCGTGACGTTCACGATCCGGCACGGCGCGCCCGTGGTGCCGCCGGTCTCGAAGACCCGGAAGGGCCGGTCGCGGTAGCCGCGCGGGTACAGGTCGCGGGCCTTCGCGGCGCGCAGCTCGGCCTTGTCGAAGAGCCCGAAGCGGTCGAGGGAGGCGAAGGTGTCGATGTCCCGGATCGGGTCGAAGCCGAGCTTGTCCCGGCGCGTCAGCCAGAAGCGGCTGCCGGTCTTCGGGTCGAAGTGCCAGCGCATCATGCGGCGCGTCCAGGCGTCGAGGCCGACGGCCAGCTCCGGGACGCGGGCGCGCAGCGTGTCGGACAGCGCGCCGAGGACGGTGGTCATGCGGGCCTCACTTCGCTGGGCGGTACACGAACAGGGACTCGGCGGTGATGGCCCGTACGGCCTCGGGGGAAGCGCTCAGGACGGTGGCGAAGGGGAAGGGGACCTCGTGCCCGATGAGGGGGTGGGAGGCGTCCGCGGCGGAGAAGTGCCCTTCCAACAGGGCTAGTTGTGGCCTGGCGTACATGTCGTCCGTGGTGCTGCGGGTGACGGGCGGCAGGCGGGTGAGGACGCGGTCGCCGGGGCGCAGGCGGTCACTGACGGTGCGCGCCGCGCTCTCGGCCGCGCCCGGCTCGCGGAAGGCGGACAGCGGCAACTCCCCGTCGGGCGGGAGGGCGTCGAGGGCGGCGGCCAGGGCCAGTGCCAGGGGTCTTGCCGCGCCGGGTGCCTCGCAGACGACGGTGCGTACGTTGCTGCAGAACCGTCCGGAGTCCGCCGCGACCAGCGGCAGCAGCCAGGGCACGGCCTCGTCGGCCGGCATGCCCGGGGGCACCAGGGCGCAGCCCCGGCCGGGACCGTGCAGCGTGAGCCCGGGGGAGTCGCGGACCGACGCGGCGAGCCCGGCGCCGCCGTACACGACCTGCCGGTCCGTGAGGCGCAGCAGCCCCTTCAGGGTCCCCTGGGCGGCGGGGTACAGGCCGACGCGGGCCGGGGGCCAGCCCGCCGCGAGGAGGGCGGCGACGAGCCGGGCGGCGGAGAGCGGTTCGCGGCGGCTCGGGCGCACCCACACGCCGGCCGAGCGCTCCGCCTGGTCGCAGACCGACTCCAGGCAGGTGAAGGTGTTGCCCGGCAGCGCGACCAAGGCGAGCAGGCCGTCGGGCTCGGGGGCGTCGCCCCGTGCGAGCAGGCCGTCACGGAGCATCGCGCACCACCGGTCGACCAGCGGTCGCGGCAGCCCCGCGCTCTCCCACAGGGCCGCGCGGAAGTCCTCGGCGCTCTGCTCGCCGACACCGCCCACGGCGAGGGTCGCGTGATCGAACAACTCCACGGCAGAGAGCAGGTGTTCACGTCTTCGGGTGAGCGGGGGCAGGTCGGGGAGCGTGCCGTCCCACCATCGGCGGTCCGCGTCGGCGACGATCTCCGGCACCAGCGAGAGCTCCCGGCCGGCTGGTCCGGGCAGGGGCTCCCGGTCCAGCGACGGCCGCCACTCACCCCTGCGGAACGCACGGAGCACCGCTGTCACGGCAGCTCGCTGCGGAGCGCGTGGGCCACCCGTATCTGCTCGGCCTCGGTGAGGGACGGGTACAGCGGCAGGGCGACGTGGTGCCGTGCGAACCAGCGGGCCCGCTCGAACGGACCGTCCCCGGCGTCCTGCCGCCGTTGTGGCGCGAAGTAGGGGTGGTCGCACAGCAGATGGTCGTAGACCTCGCCGGCCAGGGACACACCGTGCCGTTCCCGCAGCCGCTTCTTCAGGAGCGGGCGGTCGAGGGGCCCGTCCGCGTCGAGGTAGACGAGGTACTTGTAGAAGTTGCTGCCCGCGGCCCCGGGCACGGCGTGCGGCCGGACGCCCGGTACCTCGGCGAGCAGCGCGTCGTACCGGGCGGCCAGCGCACGGCGGGCCGCGAGCGTGCGGGAGAAGCGCTCCAGGTCCACCGTGCCGACGGCGGCGTGCAGTTCGCTCAGCCGCCAGTTGCCGCCGGGCCGGTCGTGCAGCGTGGAGCCCTGGGCGCTCTTGCCGTGGTCGCGCCAGCGCCGCACCTGCTCCAGGTCGTCCGCCGACGGGGCGCAGAGCAGCCCGCCCTCGCCACTGACGGCGACCTTGGTGGGGAAGAAGGAGAAGGCGCCGAACCGGCCGAAGCTCCCGGCCGGATGCCCGTCGAGGGTGGCGCCGAGGGCGTGCGCGGCGTCCTCCACCACGGGGATGCCACGGTCGCGGGACTCCGCGAGCACCGCTTCGAGCGCGGGCGAGACGATGCCGCCGATGTGCACCGGCAGGACGGCGGCGGTGTCGGGGTGCCGGTCGAGGGCGGCGCGCAGCGCGTCCGGGTCCATGCCGAGGCCGTCCAGCTCGATGTCGACGAAGCGTGCGGACGCCCCGGCGCGGACGGCGGCGGCCGCCGTGGCGAAGAACGTGTTGACCGGTACGAGCACCGTGCGGCCCGCCACACCGATGATGCGCAGCGCGATCTCCAGTGCCGCCGAGCCGGAGGCGACCGCCGCCGTGTCCGCGCCGGTCCAGGGGCGGGCGAGCTCCTCGAAGCGGGCCACCTGCGGGCCCTGGGTCAGGATGCCGGAGGCGAGCGCGGCGTCGACGCGGTCGAGCACGGCGCGCCGGTCGCAGATCTCGAAGTGGATGCGTTGCGCGGGCACTTCGAGGCCTGCGACAGGTTCCGAGGCGCTCGTGGGGGCCGGTTCGGGCAGCGTGCGGGTGAAGAAGTCCGCCGCGTGGCCGACGTGGGTGCCGTGCCCCATGGGGAGTCCGTGGATCTCCGCGTCGGCCCCGACGGCCGCGTACGTCTCCCGGACGCTGTCGGCGGCGGCCCGCGCGTCGGCCGGTTCCAGGTAGGAGTCGGCCGTGCCGTACTGGAGCTGGAGCGGGGCCGGGGCGAGGGCGCCGTACAGGTCGGGCAGGTCGGCGTACTCAAGGATGCCCGGGAGCACCGCCCCCTCGTAGCCGGTCAACAGCCGTTCGTACAGGGCCGGATAGCTGCCGACGTGGCTCGCCGCGCAGAGCGGGATGCCCCGGCGTTCGGTGAGCAGCGCCGTGTGCAGGGCGACCGCCGCGCCCAGGCTGTGGCCGAAGAGGCCGACGCGGCACGGGTCGACGAGCGGATGCGCGGCGAGGACGTCGAGCGCGCCCAGGGCGTCGCCGACGAGGGCGCCGAGCAGGGAGCGGCCGGTGAGGGCGAACGCGTGGGCCAGCAGCGCCCCTTCGTCCCGCCCGGCCCTGCGGGCGGCGTCCATGCCGCCGCCGATGCCGTGGTCGAAGGAGAGCGTGACGAAGCCGGCCCGCGCCAGGTGTTCGGCGACATTGCGGTCGGGGTGGTCCGGCGGCACGTCCCCGGTGAGCTGGTCGAGGCGGGCGTTCTTGCCGCCGAGGACGAGGACGGCCGGGCCCCGCGCGGTGTCCGGCGGCGCGAGGAGGGTGCCGTGGAAGGAGCCGCGTACGGGGGACTCGAACAGGAGCCGTTCGTGGCGGAGGCCGTCGCGTGCCGAGGCGGTCGACCCGGCGATGACGAGCGGGGCCCGCTCCACGCGGGCGAGCCGTTCGACGACGGCACGGACCCGGCGGGCCCGGGCCGCGTGCTCGTCGGTGCTCTTGGCGTGCCGCAGGACCGGCTCGGCGGCGAGGAGCCGCTGGACGTGACGTAGCTGCATGCGCGCTCAGACGAAGTCGCCGTGCAAGGTGCTCGGCACTTCCAGCGCGTAGGCGTCCAGGGCCTCGTCCAGTTTGATCTGGCCGCGTTTGAGGAGTTCCAGGAGTTCGTTCTGCGGGCGGTAGAAGCAGGATTTACACAGGTCGGTCCTGCGCGGATTGGACGCTTCCCACTCGGCGCGCGGTCCGCCTTCGAGCACTTCCGCGTATCCCTGTTCGACGACATTGCCGATCAGATAGCGGCTGTTGAGATGCACCTGCGGGCACGGATAGAGATTTCCGTCGGCGCCGACGGCCGTGACGAAACGGCTGTAGTGGCAGCGCTCGAAGTCGCCCTCTACCTCTTCGACCTGGTCCATCGGGCCGCGGTCGAGTTTCGGCACCGACACTTCGAAGGCGTCGGTGGAGAGTTCGGCGGCGCGGGTGAGGGATTCGGAGATCTCCGGCATCACGGATTCGATGGTCTCGTGCCCGAGTGCGCTGTAGAATTCGGGCTCGAAGCGCACGTAATGCGCTCCGGACTCATGGGCGATACGGGCCGCCTCCATGATTTCCCGGTAGTTCTGCAGGGTGATCACATAGTTGAAGCCGATGCGGAAGTCGGGGTCGACGGCCCGCTCCCTGAGCTTGCCGACCGAGCCGATGAATTTCGAGAACGTCTGCTCGCGGTCCCGCGTGATGTCGTCGAAGGTGGCTTCCGTGCCGGCGTTCAGGCCGATCCGGACCCAGGTGTGCGTCTCGGCGACGCAGTCGGCGACCTTCGGGCGGCCCAGGCGCGAGCCGTTGGTGATCAGGCCGATCCGCAGCCCGGCCGCGTGCCCGGCCCGGCAGATCTCCGCGTACCCGGGGTGGATGGTGCACTCGCCGCTGCCGCAGAAGGTGACCGCGCGTCCGTCGTTCTCGGCGAATTCGCGCAGCAGGGTCACTGCCTTGTCGGTGGCGATCGAGTCCTTGAACGAGAACAGGTCGTAGAACTGTTCTTCGTTGGGGGAGTGGAAGTTGCAGAAATTGCACCGCATGTTGCAGGCGCCCATGATGCCGATCCGCATGTGAACCGGCTTGATCTCCTGGTCCGCCACGAATCGACGCAGCAATTCACCGTGGGCGAGGACCTTCTGGGGAGAGTGCGCCTGATCTAGGCTGACAATTGGCAGACCTTCACGATTTTGGGGGGCTGCCATTCCGATTTCGCCGACACCTGGTGTGCTGTTCACGAACCCCCCACGCATGATCGATGTGCGGTGACGTTGTTCGAGCGTATTCCGGTATTAGGGACACTAGGGAGCGCCAGAAGTGCTGTCAATGGGTCTAGACAACCGGGTAGTTGATGGCGGAATCAGGCACCCCGGTCTGTTGGGAACGCCGTCCGGAGCAGTGGCCGGGAGCGGCCGGCGGGCCGCGATGAGGTCCGCGCTCAACCACTCCGGAGGCCGCCTGTCGTGCAGGTGGAGCGCGGCGGGCCCGGGGTCGGCCGGGACGGCGGGGGAGGGTGGCGGCGCACACTCGGAGCGCATATGCCCGGTGGCCGTCAAGAGGCGGAAACTCGTCGCCGGTGGGCTGCCGCGGTGCATGTGGGCCGGTGAGGGCGGGGCTGGTGGGGTTGACGGGACAGGTGGGTACAGCGAGTGGACATTGCGCCCTGTCAGGTGCTCATCGCAGCCATGGTTGTCAGTTCCTCTGTCACCGTGTTGGCGAGCAGTTGGGAGTCCCCGGGACGGAGGTGGCTCACGACCGTGAGCGTGTAGGTTTCCGCGTTCTGGGTGAGGGCGAGGTTCACGGAGGCGGGCGGAGACAGCGGGGGCAGGGCAATGATGCCGGTCAGGCGGCGGCCGTGCAGGCGGCTCGGGCCGTCTCGCCACTTGAACGCCGTGCACACCGCCGTGTTCACCTCGGGCCGGGTCATGCGCCTGGTCAGCGTCGCGGTCAGCCAGGGTGCGGCACGGGAGATGCCTTCCAGGACGGGCAGGGCCGTGCGGTGGGCATGGCATCGCTGGTTCAGGGCCGACATCAGGTGCTGGCAGGTCCGCAGGCGGTCGGCCGGGGAATCGGTGTCCACGGGCAGCGGGACGCGGAGGGCGGTGAGGAGGGTGCCGAGCGCCTGTGTCTCGTCCGGGCTGCGCAGGTCCACGGGCACTCTCACGTAGAGGGGCGCGGCGTCCAAGGGCCGGGACGTGAGGGTGTCGTAGCAGGTGGGAAGGGCACCGGCCAGGGCGCTGAGGAGTAGTTCGTTCAGCGTCGCGCCCCGTCCCGTTGCGGGCTGACGCCGTGCTGAGCGCATCACGGCGGGGTCGAGCCGGGTGACGGTAACGGCGGGGCGGCATTCGCCGGGTGCCAGCGGCAGAGGCTGTCCCGGGGAGTTGCTGCTACGCCACTCCCTGATCAGGTCCGTGACCGGCACGCGGGGCCGCGGCGGCGTCAGGGCGGGTTTCGGTGCACGGACGCGGATGCCGGGGTCGTCCATGAGGAGGCGATAGAGGGTGGTGAGGGAGCTGCCGTCGAGGAGCGCGTGGTGGGCAAGGAGCACCAGGGGCTGTCCGCCGGAGGGTGTGGCCTTGGGTACCAGGAGCTGCCAGGGGGGCCGGTTGGGAGGTAGCTGCCGGACCACCGCCGCGGCCAGGAGCGGCTCTACCTCCTGCGCGCACGAGATGACGTGTGCGGCCGGATCGAACGGTCCCGCGAACGCCCAGCGGTGGCCGAACAGCGCCGCTGACCGGGGAGACGGCATCAGGATCTGGTGCATCCGTTCCAGCGCACCCCACCGCTCACCGACACGGGAGCGGAGTTCGGCCAGGTCGAAGGGCTTGCCCGTGTACAGCGTGGCGGAGCCGATCGTTCCGGACAGCCCCGGGCGCACGAAGCCTTCCTCGATCCCTGACAGTCGCACGTGTGTCCCTCTTGGCTCGTGATGGGCGGGGTCGTCGTCTTCGGTTCGGTCAGCGGATCAGGGCCGGGGGGTGTCGAAGACGAGACAGGCGTTGTGGCCTCCGAAGGCGAAGCTGGCGCTGATGGCCGGTCCGGCGGGCAGTTTGCGCGGCCGGGCCGTGACGACGTCCAGGTCGCACTGCGGATCGAGCTGCGTGGTGTTCGCGGTCGGCGGCACGATTCCCTCGTGCAAGGACAGGGTGGTGATCACGGCTTCCAGGGCTCCTGCCGCCCCGAGGGCGTGTCCGGTGACCGACTTGCAGGCAGTCACCGGGACGGCGGCGGGGCCGAAGAGGGCGGTGAGGGCGCGTGCTTCGGCCACGTCGTTCAAAGCGGTGCCGGTGCCGTGCGCGTTCATGTGCGTGACGGCGTCGGCGGGGGTGCCGGCGTCGGCGAGCGCCTGTTCCATGCACGCTCGCGCGCCGGTGCCATGGGGGTCCGGCGCCGTGAGGTGATGGGCGTCGGAGGTGCTGCCGTATCCGGTGAGGGTGGCGTAGATACGGGCGCCGCGGGCGCGGGCGTCATCCAGCCGCTCCAGCACCAGGAAGGCTGCGGCCTCGGCGAGCAGGAATCCCTGCCGGTCCGTGTCGAAGGGCCTCGAGGCACGGGCAGGGTCATCGCATTCGGTGATCATGGCACCGGATCGTCCGAAGGCGAGCGCGGTCGTCGCGGTCATAGGGCTTTCGTGGCCGCCTGCGATGACGACGTCGGCGCGCCCGGCCCGGATCATCAGCATCGCCTCGCCCACCGCATGGCTGCCGGAGGCGCAGGCCGTGGAGAGAGTCAGTGTGGGGCCGGTGGCGCCGTGCTTGGCGCTGATCCAGTAGGCGCCGGCGTTGGGCATGACCCGGGGTGTGTACGTCACGTCGGGCCCTCCGATCCCGGCCTCCTGGGCGATCACTCCGCCGTAGGCGGTGCCGGTGACGACCGCCCTGCGGCTTGCGGGGGCCTGGATACCTCCGGCATCCGCGACGGCGTCCGTGGCGGCGCACACCGCCATCTGCACGGACCGGTCCGTTCGCCGGGCTTCTTTGTAGGTGAGGTAGCCCTCCGGTGTGAACTCGGGCATCGGGCATGCGGGGCGTACGACGGTGCCTTCGGCATCGAAGGCGTGCATCTGGGCCGGGCAGCGGGAGGTGAGCAGGTTCTCCCACAGTGCGCCGACACTCGTCCCTGCCGCGCAGCGGACACCGAGGCCCGTGACCGCGACGGCGCTCTGGTGAGTCATCCGGTGACCGCTCCCGAGGCACGGGTGGTGCGCAGCTGCTCGATGAGCTCGGCTACGTCGCCGACCGTGCGTACCGAGTCGGGGCCGACGCCTCTGAACGACACGTTGAAGCTTTCCTCCACGGCAGCCTGGAGTTCGGTGATGTCCAGACTGTCGGCTCCGAGGTCGGCCACGAGCCGAGCTTGCGGCACGACGTCCTGCACCGGCACGGACAGGCAGTTCGCGCACAAGGCGCGCAGCTCATCCCAATAGTCCGGGGGTGTTGTCTTCACGGTGTCTTCCTTTGCTCTGGTGCCGTCATCAGGGGCCTGGTCGGTGCGCACCGGCGTGGGTGGCGTGGTGGCCCGCATCTGCCGTCCGCGCCAAGGTGTCGATCTCGTGGGCGACGGCGTCGGCGAGCCGGTCGGCGCTGCCGGGAAGCAGGTGGCACACGGCAGTCAGCGCGCACGCGCCCGGAGTCTGCATCAGCAGAAAGCTGGCGCCACCCGGCCGGGACAACGGTGGCAGGCCCGCCATGTGCCTCAGCTCCCGGCCTTGGAAGGTGGTCGAGCGGGCACGCCATTTCACGGTGGTCGTCACCGTCGCCATGTAGGACGGCCGACCTCCTCTGCCGGTCAGCCACGCGCCCGCCCACGGCGCCATCCGCCGAACGCTCTCCGCCAGGGGGAGCAGTACGGCGGCGTGGACGCCGGCTCGTTCGGGCACCGCTTGGAGCGCCCCCTGGCAGACCCGCAGGCGGTCCACCGGGTCGGCGAGGCCGAGGGGCAGCGCGACCCGAACAGCGGTGACGACGTTGCCCAACTCGTCCTGGTTCTCCCGTGTGCGCAGGTCGCACGGCACACACGCGTACACCGGCCGCGCGGACGGCCAGTCCTTCAGAGGGCCGAAATGGGTGCGCAGCGCTCCGGCCACCGCGCTGGTCAGCAGCTCGTTCGGGGTGGCGCCGCGAGTGCCCTGAGGGTGCCGGCCCGCGGCACGCAACGTGGGAACCGGCAGCAGGCGGACGGCGACCGAGGGCTCCGCCTGGTCGGGCGAGGGCAGGGGGAGGAGCTGCCCGGGTGAGGTCAGCGCCTTGAGCTCCCGGGCCACCGCGGCCGGCGGGACGCGAGGGGGCCGGGGCACGAGGCCGGTGGTCCGCACAGGGTCGGCGCCGTCCATCAGCAGGCGCAGCGCAACGGTGAGGGAGTGCCCGTCCATCAGCACATGCTGGGCCACCAGCGCCAGCGCGAAGCCGCCTTCCGATCCGCCCGGAACGAGGTACAGCCGCCAGAGCGGCAGCCCGCCGGACGGCGGCCGGTTGACGAGGTGGGCCCACAGCTCGTGCAACTCACAGTCCGCGTCAAGAACGTGCTCATCAGGGTGGAACGGTCCCGGGACGGCCCAGTGCGCGTGGCGCCCGTCCTCGTCGGCGCCGGGCGTGAAGTGAAGCACCTGGTTCAACCGGGACAGGGCCGTCCAGCGTTCGGCGACCCGCCGCCGGACTTCCTCCAGCGAAGGCGGTTCCCCGGTGAAGACCGCCGCCAGCCCCGTGACACCGGAGCAACCGTTGCGCAGGAGCATCTCGTCGGCGAGGGACAGCCTCATGAGGTGCACCGCCTGTCTGTCTTCCGTTGGTACACAGCCCTGATGCCGGATGTTGCGGAGACGGAACTCATGACCCTCCACGTCGATCAGGCACGTCCATGGCACAGCGGCCGTCCCGGTGCCCGAGACCGGTGACGGGCCGCTCCCCAGGCAGGGCGCTGAACGCGGGCACGCCGTGCGCGAGCAATGCCAGTTCTCGCCCGAACGCGTCGGCCAGGTCCCGGGCGTGGCCCTCAGGGGTGTGGCCCGTCACGGTCAGGGTGAAAGCGCGCGCGTAGTCCGTGAGCGTCAGGCGGACCGTTCCGCGGGTCTGCAACGGCGCCAGGGGAATCACCCGCTCCAGCGCCGCACCGTCCAGGGACCAGGGCCCGCGCGGCCAGGTGATGGCGGTGCAGGCCACGGGGGCCCAGCTCGGCAACGCGGCCGGGATGCTGACCAGGCGCAGCGCCCAGGGTCCGATGCGGGAGGCAGCGTTGACCAGGTCGAGCGTGGCATGCGCCTGCTGCAGGGGACCGAGGCCGGTGAGCAGCTCACGGCAGGCTCGCAGCCTTTCTTGGGGGTCGTCGACCGCCACGGGCAGGGGAAGTCGCACCACTGAGAGGAGGTTGCCGAGCTCTTCGCTCTGTTCGGGTGTGCGCAGGTCCACGGAGAACATGCCGTAGAGCGGGCGAGCCGCGCCGGGCCAGCGCTCCGGGGGGCCGTGGACGGCCCGCAGGGCGCCCGCGGAGGCCGCGAGCAGGAGTTCGTTGAAGGTCGCGCCGAGCCCTGGCAGAGCCCGGCGGGCCGCTCGTACGGTGTCGGTGTCCAGGCCACTCCACGCGAAGTCCCTCTCCGGGCGGACCGGCCCGCAGAGACGTGGCAGGGCACGCCCGCACCGCAGGGTGTCAAGCGGCCGGCCGGCATCCCGCAGCGCAGGTGCGGCCCGCACACCGCGGTGCGTGGTGCCGCCGCGTTCGCTGCCGCTGTCGAGGAGCCCGCTCAGCAGCCGTTCCAGGGACCGTCCGTCCATGAGGGCGTGGTGGGCGGTGAGGATGAGGGCGAAGCGCTCCTGCGCCCCCTGCTGGCCGGGGCGGACCAGCAGCAGCCGCCAGGAGGGCCGCCCGCCGGGCACCGGCTGGGTGACCAGGCGGGCGAGCAGTCCCGTGAACGCCTCCTGGCCCATACCGTTACTGGGCACCGCCGCGAGGACCTCGGTGACATGAGCGCCGAGGTCGACGTCCTCACTGTGGTGCCAGCGGTGACGACGCAGCCAGGAGGGCGGCCCGGGCCGCAGCAGGACGCGACGCAGCTGCGCAATGCCGCCCCAGCGGTCGGCCACGCGAGCGCGCAGATCAGCAAGGGACGGCGGCGTTCCCGTGAACAGCAGGGCCATTCCGATGGGGGGTGAGGGACGCGCGCTGGTTCCGGCGAGGAGTTCATCGACGGGCGACAGAAACACACTCTTGCTCATCGTGTGAACCGCCTTTCCATCTCCGGCCGCGATGCGCGTTTTGGCCACTGCTCGGGGTCATGGTGCCGTCACCTCCGCACCGGAGGCGCACGAGTCGTCGATGGCGGCGGCAACCTGATTCAGCGTCGTGTCCAAGGTGATCTGATCGTGGCTGAATGGCAGGCCGGTGCGCCTCTCCAAAGCGACGGCGAACTCGACCTGCGACAAGGAGTCCAGGTTGATGTCCTCCATCGTTGCCCCGGGCGTCAAGTCATCCTCAGGGCACCCGAATTCGCCGACCAGAACTTCCACGACGATGCTGTATCCCGTGCCCACGACAAACTCCTCGTGACGTCGCTCGAACCGGCTGCTGCCAGCGGTGTGCAACGGCCGATTCTGCCAGGGGAAATCCCGCACACCTGGCCAGAAGCAGGCCTTTCACTCGTAAGGGGCTCCCGTCGCGGCACAGCGCAAGGGGCCAGCCCCCCCCACCCACCGGACACTCCGGCTCACCACTCCACAAGCAGCCGTGAGAGCCCGCGGGTGATCAGGCCCTCCTTCCAGGCGACGGCCTGCGGCGGCCCGGCGGCCAGACGCAAGGACGGGAAGTGCCGCAGCAGTTGCGCCAGGACGATCTGCAGCTGGAGCCTGGCGAGCGGCGCGCCGGGACACCGGTGCGCGCCGTGACCAAACGTCAGGTGGGTGGCAGAACGGCTCTGCGACGTGCCGCCCCGCGGCTCGGCAAAAACGCTCTCGTCCCGGTTGCCGTGCAGCAGAGACACCACAACGGCCTCGCCCGCGGCGACAGTGACCGCGCCCAGCCGTACCGGTTGCGTTGCCACCCGGGTCAGACTCACCGGGGTGGAGGGCGTGAGCCGCAGCAGTTCCTCCACCGCCGCGGGCAGCAGCTCGGGCCGTCGGCGCAGCTGCCCGTACGCAAGCGGGTCAGACACCAAGGCAAGTGCCGCCAGACTGATCTGACCCGCGGTCGTCTCATATCCGGCCGTCAGCAACGTCAGGCCCATGGTGATCAGTTCGGCGGATGACAGCCTGTCCTTGTCGTGTGCCTGGATCATCGCGGTGAGGAGGCCGTCGTCCGGTTCCTGGCGTCGGCGCTCGACAAGGCCCGCCATGTAACTCACCAGCCGGACGCGGTGCCGCGCCTTTTCCTGGCGCGTGCCGTGCGTGCAGTCGAACACCACTGTCACGTGGTCACGGAAGCAGTCGCTGTCCTGCACGGGGATGCCCAGCAGTGAGCACAGCACGCCGCGTGCCAGCGGCAGGGCCAGACCTCCGCTCAGGTCCGCGGGTGGCCCAGCAGCGATCATCCGGCCGATGTGCTCGTCGGCCAACCGCTCGATGGACGGGCCCAGGAGCGCTGCCCGGCGGCCGGTGAACGCACCCGCCACCACCCGCCGCAGCCGCGCATGGTCGGGGCCGTCCATGCTCACCATCGACTGCGGGGCGGGCTGGACGTCGACCAGCTTCGGCGCCAGGGTGCCGGCGGCCGCGGCCCGGCTGAACCTGTCGTCCGTCAGCACCAGGCGCCCGAGGGCGCGGTCGCGTACGAGCCACACCTTGTCGCCGGTCGGTGCTGTCACCCGAGCAACAGCTCCCCGGGCTTCTGTAAGGAACGCCGGCAAGGGCCCCAGCTGATTCTCCTCGATACGCAGGGACGCAGACGCCAATTCCATCGATTCCATGGCCCTCCAACTCGATCGGAAACGTCCACGGGACGTCGTCCGAGCCGATGGCCGAGATCGGTGACGCATACGGGCATCCCGCGGTTCGCAGGATACGCCGCGGCGCATTTTTGCTTTACCCGCCAGGTGAATTGGCAGCGGGTCGTGGGATTCCGCCTGGAGCCGCATACCCGCGAGCGGCGACAATAACAACATGTGAGGGTGCAACCGCCGTCGTGCGCATAGGAGTTAGTACTCACGGGAGCCGGGGCTGTGCGCCTCCAGAGGTGCCGCACCGGCTCTGCTCGGCGCACACCGCGTACAGCACCGGCGCCTCGCTGCCCGTGGACGGCGCCTCCGGACCCGGCTGAACCCTCCCCGGGGTGCCACAGGAAAACCCTGGGTTCGGGGGCCGCGCTCAGTGGTTGAACCCCAAAAGTACCGGCTGGCCGACCTGGCGTTCGAGGCCGTACGTTCCGTGTGCCCCGTCTGTCCCACGGGCCCCGGTCGCCCACCCCGGCACCCGTACCCGTACCCCAGGGTTTTCACGGTCGCCCCCGTCCGCGTACGGCGCGAAGGTATACCCACGGTCGCGGAGACGCGGCGGACCTGAACACCGGAAATGGGGGAGCTGGACCGGTGATCCGGACGTACCACGGGGGTGTACGCACGGAGGGTCTGCCGCGGATCGGGGGAGCGACCGTCGCGAGGGCGGGGGGCGGGGGTGCCCGGAGGCACCCCCGTTCGGGTGCCGGACACGACCGGGACCGGGGCGCGCGCCGTTGCCGCCCGTGCGGCTGTGGGAGCCGCACGAGGGGCGAGCGGGTCCGGGGCCGAGGCCGTCCGGCCCGACGGTCCGGCCGAGACCCGGACTGCCCCGCCCAGCCAGCCCCCGGCGTCGGGGCGCAGCCGGGGGTTCAGAGGCGGGCCCTCAGACCTCCGACACCTCGGGGGCCTCCGCGGCCTGCGCGAGCAGGCGGACCAGCTGCGCCCTGCGGTGCACCCCGTCGAGCTTGCGGTAGATGTTGCTCAGGTGGAACTCGACGGTTTTCACACTGAGGAAGAGCCGCTCCGCCACCTCGTGGTTGGTGAGACCCCGGCCGACCACCAGCGCGACCTGCAGCTCCTGCGGGGTCAGCCGCTCCAACGGAGCCCGCTCGGGCCGCACTTCGGTGCCGCCCGCCGCGTGCAGCTCCGCCGCCACCCGCGCCGCCCATCCCGCAGCCCCGAGCCGCTCGAACGTGGCGAGCGCCCGCTCCAGGAGGCGCCGGGCCTCGCTGCGCCTGCCCTGCCTGCGCAACTGCTCGCCCCAGGCGAATTCGGTCCGGCCCCGCTCGAAGGGCACCGGGCGCTCGGAAAGCAGTGCGAGGGACTGCCTCATGTGGCGCGAGGCGGCCTCCGGGTCCCCCGGTTCAAGGAGTCCGCGGCACCGGGCCGCGGTCCCCGCCGTGACGGGCCGGTGGCCGCGGCCCGCCTCGTACTCCAGGACGTCGAGGACCTCGCGGGCCTCGGCGGTCCGGTGCAGATGGACGTACGCGTCGGCCAGGTCGGCCGCCCACGTCAGATACAGCCCGTCGCCCCGGCCGTGCCGCTGCGAGAAGGCCCGTACCTCCTCCAGGTGGTGCACCGCCTCCTCGAAGCGCCCGAGGCCCAGTTCGAGCAGGCCGAGGCCGCCGAGCGCCCGTGCCGCGTCCAGTTGCAGTTCGGTGGAGGCGGCCCACTCCATGGCCTGCGCCGCGTGCCGCCGGCAGTCCTCCTCGCGGTTGAGGGCGGCCTCGGTCCTGACCAGGGCGGCGAGGCCGCGCGAGACCTCGATGACCTGCCCGGTGGCCTCGGCCAGGCGCACCGCTTCGTCGGCGCTGGCGAGCGACGGCGTCCAGCGGCCCCGCCAGAACTCGACGACCGACAGGGTGCCCAGCAGGTGCGAGAGCAGCCCCACCGCACTGGAACCGCGCGCGGTGTACGCGGCGCGGTCCAACAGGCTGTGCGCCTCGTCGAGTTCCTCCGCCGCGAGGTGGCACAGGCCGCCCACCCCGGCGACCGGATAGGGAAAGGTGGGGTCGGGGGAGGCGAGCGGGCCCGCCAGTTCGCGCAGGAGCGCGCGGCCCGCCTCGGCGTCTCCGCCGAGCAGCAGCATTAGGGTGCGCAACAGCCTTACGGGGACCAGTGGTTCGTGCGCGGTGTCCGCGAGCTCGACCGCCCTGGCGGAGGTGCGGTGGGCCGCCGTGAGGTCGCCGATCGCCAGCTCCGTGAGCGCGATGCCGCCGAGCATCACCGCGGCGAGTGCCGGGTCGACCTTCTCCGCCTCGTCGAAGGCCGACCTGAGCAGTTCGCGCGAGCGGGTCGGACGGCCGCGCTGCACGTCGAGGTAGCAGCGGAGCTGGCGTATGTCGAGCTGGGTGGCGAGCTGTTCGGCGTGTTCCAGGGCGCGGTCCAGGATCGCGGCCGCTTCGTTCAGGGCCCCCGCGGCCTGCGAGGCGCGGGCCGCGCAGAGCAGCCGCTCCGCCTTGCGCTGCCCCTCGGGAGTGAAGCGCGCGGCCCGCTCGTACAGCCGTGAGGCCAGGGGGTACGCGAGGGTTTCGGGGGCACCGGCGGCGGCGTTCTCCAGGAGGGACGCCACGTGCTCGTCCGGCTCGGCGCCGGAGGCGGCCAGGTGCCAGGCGTACTGTTCGAGCGCGGGGGCGGTGGCTCCCTGCAGCGAGCGGGCGATGGCGTGGTGGGCCCGGCGCCTGCGCACGGGCGTCGCGCTGTGGTAGACCGCCGAGCGCACCAGTGGGTGCCGGAAGGCGTATCCGTCCCGCTCCTCGACGACCAGACCCGCCGCCTCGGCGGTCTCCAGCGATTCGTAACTGAGCCCGTGCGCCCGCAGCGCCGCCTCGGTGCCCGCGAGCGGCCGCGTCCCGAGGACCGCGAGCAGCAGCATCGCGTCCTGTGCCTCCGAGGGCAGCCTGGCCACGGCGCTGCCGAACGTGTGGGCCAGCATCTCGCCGATGGGCAGGGGGGCTCCTGAGTCGTCGTCGCAGCTGCCGGCGAGCAGCGCGGGCAGCTCGATCAGGGCCAGGGGGTTGCCGCGCGCCTCCGTGAGGAGCCGGTCGGCCTCCCGCTCGGTGAGCTCGGCGGTGCCCTCCTCGGCGATCAGCCGGTGCGCGGACTCGGGGTCGAGGCCGGTGAGGGTGAACGTGTCGATGGAGGCGAGCCGGGAGGCGGCCTCCTCCTGTTCGTCGCGGGCGGTGAACAGGACGACGACGCCCTCGCGGCCGAGCCTGCGGGTGGCGAAGGCGAGCGCGTCCAAGGAGTACGGGTCGAGCCACTGCGCGTCGTCGACGGTGACCAGGACCGGGTTGTCCTCGGCGAGCGCGCCGAGCAGGCTGAGTGTGCCCGCGGCCACCGCGAAACGGTCCTGGGCGACGGCGGGACCCAGTGCCAGCGCGCCGGTGAGGGCGTCCGCCTGCCGGTCCGGGATGCGGTCGAGGAAGTGCAGGACGGGGCGCAGCAGATCGGCGAGGCCCACGTACGGCAGGTCGGACTCGACCTCGACGCCGCGCGTGGAGAGCAGCAGCAGATCGTCGGCCTGTGCGGCCACATGGCTGACCAGGCTGGTCTTGCCGATCCCGGCCTCCCCGCGAATGAGCAGGGCGCCGCTCTCACCCCCGCGTGCCTTGTCGATGAGAGCGAGAAGACGAGCGCATTCCGCGGAACGCCCAAGGAGCATACGTAAAGCGTACCGGCGGTAGGTGACTTCGGAGAGGGAGGGAAATGGACGTATCTCTTCTTCTCGTCCTGTCTTCTCGGGCCGCGCCTCTGTCAACCGTCGCCGCCCCTCGCTACCCTCCGCGCATGATTCCCACGGTGGTCTGGGGCACCGGCAATGTCGGCCGTGCGGCCCTGCGCGGCGTCGAGGCCCATCCCGGTCTCTCGCTCGCGGCGGTGCTCGTGCACGACCCCGCCAAGGTCGGCCGCGACGCGGGTGAACTGGCGGGCATGGCAACGCGGTTGGGGGTCGCCGCGACCGACGACGTCGGGGCGGTCCTGGCCGCTCGGCCCCGCGCCGTGGTCTACGCGGCCTCCGGCGACCTGCGCCCCGAGGAGGCGCTCGCCGACGTCGTGCGGGCGGTGCGGGCCGGCGCCGTGGTCGTCACGCCCGCGCTGTACCCGCTCTACGACCGGCGCAGCGCCCCGCCGGAGTTCAGGGACCCGGTGCTCGCGGCCGTCGCGGAGGGCGGCGGCTCGCTGTTCGTCTCCGGCGTGGACCCCGGCTGGGGCAACGACGTGCTGCCGCTGCTGATCAGCGGACTCGGCTCCACCCTCGACGCGATCCGCTGCCAGGAGATCTTCGACTACTCCACGTACGACCAGGAGGACTCGGTCCGGCACCTGATCGGCATGGGCCATCCGATGGAGTACGAGCCGCTCATGCTCGCGCCCTCGGTCCCGACCATGGTGTGGGGCGGGCAGATACGGCTGATGGCGCGCTCGCTCGGCGTCGAACTCGACGCGATACGCGAGACGTTGGAGCGCCACCCGCTGGACACCACGGTGCGCACGCGCACCATGGGCGAGTTCGCGGCGGGCACCCAGGGCGCGGTGCGTTTCGAGGTGCAGGGCATCGTCGGGGGCGAACCCCGCATCGTCATCGAGCACGTCACCCGCATCCACCCCTCCTGCGCGCCCCACTGGCCCTCGCCTCCCGACGGTGGCGACGGGGTCCACCGGGTGATCGTCGAGGGCCGTCCGCGCATCGAGGTCACGGTCGAGGCCACCGACGAGGGCGAGAACCGCTCCGCGGGCGGCAACGCCACCGCGGCGGGCCGCCTGGTGAACGCCGTCGACTGGCTGGCGGCGGCCGAACCCGGCCTCTACGACGCGCTCGACGTCCCGCTGCGCCCGGCGGCGGGCCGACTGGGAAGGAAGTGACCCATGACCGGACCCCTGCGCATCGACATCCCCGAGGGCCAGGAGGCGATCCCGTACGTGTGGGGCGACATGGTGCCCGAGATCGGGACGGCCGCGTCGAACTTCTCGCTCGCGGTGTACGCCCACACGACGCTCGGCCTGTGCGAGTTCGAGGCGGCCCGGCTGCGCGTCGCCCAGATCAACGGCTGTGTGTTCTGCCAGGACTGGCGGACCGAGCGGGACGGGGACAAGGTCGACGACGCGTTCGCCGACGCGGTCACCCAGTGGCGTACCACCGACGCCTTCGACGACCGCACGAGGCTGGCCGCGGAGTACGCGGAGCGGTACGCCCTGGACCACCACAACCTCGACGACGCGTTCTGGACGCGGATGGCCGCGCACTACAGCCAGGCCGAGATCGTGGAACTGAGCATGAGCATCGGGTCGTGGCTCGCCTTCGGCCGGCTCAATCACGTGCTCGGGCTCGACACGGTGTGCGTGCTGCCGAAGCCCTGACCGGCCCGCGGCGGGATCACAGGTCCGTCGCGATGATCTTCTCGATGTTCCGTTCGGCGAGCGCCGTGATGGTGACGAACGGATTGACGCTGGTGCTGCCGGGGATCAGGGCGCCGTCGATGACGTAGAGCCCGGGATAGCCCTGCAGGCGACCGTAGTTGTCGGTGGCCTTGCCGAGCACCGCGCCGCCGAGCGGGTGGTAGGTGAGGTGGTCGCCCCAGATCTTGTACGTCCCGAAGAGGTCGGTCCGGTAGATCGTGCCCTCCTTGGAGTTGATCTTGTCGAAGATCGTCTTGGCGGCGTCGATCGACGTCTGCTTCCAGGCGGTCTGCCAGTTCAGCTCGGCCCGGTTCGCCGCGGCATTCCAGGTGAACTCGGCGCGGTGCGGGGTCCTGGTGATCGACAGGTAGAACGAGGCGTACGTCTCGATGCCCGTGGGCAGCGGCGCGACCTCGGCGAAGGCGCCGCCCGCGGCCCAGTTGTCGATGCCCGCCGTCGGGATGGACGACTGGAGCTTGCCGGTCGGGTCCCACAGGTGGTTGGCGCGGCCGCACATGACGTTGCCGTTGTCGCCCCAGCCCTTGCCGACCTCGCCGCTGAGGCGGGGCAGCGCGCCGGTGGCCCTCAGCTTGACCAGGAGCTTGCTGGTGCCGACGCTGCCCGCGGCGAAGAACACCTTGCCTGCCGTCACGGACTTGGTGGCGGTGGTCTCGCCGCTGGTGTCGAGCTGGTCCATGGTGACCGTGTAGCCGCCGCCGGCCGCCGGAGCGACCGAAGTGACCCGGTGCAGCGGGGAGATGGTGACCCGCCCCGTCGACCTGATGCGGGCGAGGTAGGTCTGCTGCAGGGACTTCTTGCCGTAGTTGTTGCCGTACAGGATCTCGCCCGCGAGCGCCGACTTCGGGACGGTGCCCGCCTGTTCCTTCTTCATGTACTCCCAGTCGTACACGTCGGGTACGAAGGTGAACTGGAAGCCGGAGCGCTGGGCGTGCTTGCGGCCGACCCGGGCGTACTGGTAGCACTCGGCCGTCTCGAACCAGGCGGGGTCGATGGTGTTCACGCCGAGTCCCGCGTTGGCGCGCGGGTAGTAGGTGCCGTACATCTCTCCCGCGTCGACCGTCGGCAGGACGGCGCCGAAGTTCTCGCGCTTCGGCGTGACCGCCATGCCGCCGTTGACCAGTGAGCCGCCGCCGACGCCGCGGCCCTGGTAGATGATGATGCCGCCGAACTCCTCGGCGTCCAGGATGCCGGTGTGCCGGGGGACGTCCTTGTCGATCGGGAAGCCGAGGAAGTTGCTGATCGGCTGCTTGGTCCTGGTGCGGAGCCAGAAGGAACGCAGGTCCGGTGCCGTGGTGTTGGCGAAGATCTTGCCATCGGACCCGGGGGTGTCCCAGGCCATGCCCATCTCGACCATGTGCACGTCGACGCCCGCCTCGGCGAGCCGGAGGGCCGCGACGGAGCCGCCGTACCCGGTGCCAATCACCAGGACCGGCACGTCGGCCCCATCGGTGACCGATGCGGCGGCGACGGTCCTGGCCCGGGCCGGGCCGACCTGACCGGCCAGCGCGACCGCTCCGAGAACAGAACTTGTTCCCGCGATGAATCTTCTGCGTGACACACCGTCAATTCCGGTGCCACGCGCGGCAGATGCACTCATGTGATCTTCCTCACGTTTGGCTGAATCGCAACGAGTTCTACTGCGGAGCGTGTGTGAAGTCACGGCATACCTAAGAGTAATTTCGAGCCGCCCCGCGCACCCCGGGAACGGCCCGGCGCCGACCGCCCGCCACCGCGCGTGTCGGCCGTGCACACGGCTGGGCGCCGAACCACGAGGGTCCGCCATACACGCCACTGATCTGCGGTCTCCTACCTCGGTTTCCTGCCTTGAGCCGGTACGGAAGCGTCCCCGCGACTCAGTGGTCCGGGTGATGCCCCGCCCACACCGCGGGGGTCCGGCCCGACCACGGGCTCGCCTGCTCCAACTGGCCCGCGAGCCGGAAGAGCAGCCCTTCCCTCCCGTACTCGGCGGCGAACTGCATGCCGACCGGGAGCCCCGTGGCGGCGTCGGCCGTTACCGGCACGGACATCGCGGGCGTGCCGGTGACGTTGAACACCGCGGTGAACGGCGACAGGTCGAAGAGGCGGCGGAGCCAGCCGAGGCCGTCCATCGCCGCCGCGCCCTCGGCGTGCGTGCCCAGGGGCACGGGCAGTTCCGGCAGCGTCGGGGTGAGCAGCACGTCGTGCGTGTCGAAGTACCGCGCCAGGCTTCGGGCGACCCGGTTGCGGACCGCGAGAGCGTTGACGAACTCGGCGCCGCTGACCCGCTGCCCGTAGTGGTAACTGGCCAGTACGGGCGGCTCAAGGGTCGAGGAGTCGACGGGACGGCCGAAGGCGGCGGCCAGTTCGTCGACCTGGGCCGTGAGGTTCGCCGTCCACTGCCGGGCGTTGGACAGCAGGAACTCCTCCCAGCCGGCGCCGAGTTCGACCTCGGCCTCCTCGACGTGGTGGCCGAGGGATTCGAGCAGCCGCACGGTGCGTGCGAGGGCGTCGGTCACGGGCGCGGTGGTGCGGTGACCGCCCCACGCGTGGGTGAGGACACCTATCCGCAGCGCGCCCGGGTGGCGGGTGACCTCCTCCGCGTACGGCCGGGGCGGCTCCTGGGCGGTGTAGGGGTCGCCGGGCTCGGGGCCGCTGATCCGGTCGAGGAGTACCGCGCTGTCGCGCACGGTGCGGCTGACACCGCCCTGCACGGCCAGGCCGTTGAAGATCTCGTCGAAGTCCGGGCCGACCGAGACCCGGCCGCGGGTGGGCTTCAGACCGAAGAGGCCGTTGTACGAGGCGGGGACCCGGATCGAGCCCGCGGCGTCGGTGGCGTGGGCGATCGGGACCACCCCGGCGGCGACGGCCGCCCCCGCGCCCCCGCTGGATCCGCCCGCGCTCCGCCCGAGGTCCCACGGGTTGCGGGTCGCGCCGTACAGCACCGGTTCCGTCGTGGTGCTGTAGGCCATCTCCGGCGTGGCGGTCCTTCCGAACGTCACGAGGCCCGCGCGGCGCAGGCGCCGCATCAGGAAGGAGTCGGCGGCGGAGACGTGGCCGGCCGCGAGGCGGCTGCCCAGTTCCATGCGCCGGCCGGCCATGGCGACCCCGATGTCCTTGATCAGGAAGGGCACACCGGCCAGCGGTGAACTGCCGGGCCGGGGCTCGTCGTCGGTCTGCCAGGTCTCCACGACGGCGTTGATCCGCGGGTTGACCGCCCGCGCGGCCTCGCGGGCGGCGGCCCCCAGTTCGGCGGGGGTCACCTGCCCCTCGGCCACCAGCTCCGCGAGCCCGACCGCGTCGAATTGCACGTACTCGGTGATGCGCACTGTCACTCCCAGCAGAACAGAGGAAACGATACCTTGCGGTGCCGAACGATACCGATCGGTATCGCGTGGAACGGACTGGTACCGTAACAGGGGGTCAGAGGCCCAGCAACGAACCGACGTCACGGAGCAGTCATGGCATCCACCGTCAGCAGGCCGGACCGAGTGGCCCAACTGCCGCCCCGTGAGCGCATCCTCGACGCGGCGGAGGAGCTCTTCCAGAGCGAGGGCATCCGGCGGGTGGGCGTCCAGGCGATCGCCGAGCGGGCCAGGACCACCAAGATGGCGATCTACCGGCACTTCGAGACCAAGGATGCGCTGGTCGCTCAGTGGCTGCGGATCGTCGCCGCCGACTACCAGGCCGCCTTCGACCGGGTCGAGGCCGAACACCCCGGCCGCCCCGAGGAGCAGATCCTGGGTCTGGCCCGCTTCATCGCCGAGGGCCTGCCCGCGCTCTCGCACCGCGGCTGCCCGTTCATCAACTCCCTCGCCGAACTGCCCGACCGCTCCCACCCCGCACGGCAGGTGATCGAGGAGCACAAGGCCCGCCAGACCCGCAGGCTCGTCGGCATGTGCGCCGCCGCCGGGCTGCCCGACCCCGAGCAGGCCGCCGCCGAGATCACCTTCGTACTCGAAGGCGCCCAGGTCAGTACGCAGAACGGAAGCATCGACCGGCCGGGGGAGCGGCTGATGCGCATCGTCGAGGGGATCGTGGACCGGCACAGGGCCGCCCCCGACGCGGCGGCGACCGCAGGCTGACCGCCCGGCACCCGCACCGGGCGCCGTCCACCCCGGTCGAAGACAGGCTCTCAGGCGGCGGGAATCCTGCGGTGGATGTCGTCGAGCAGGTCCCGCATCGACACCCGGAAGATCTCGGCCTGGTGGTCGCCGAGGAACGAGGTGTGCCCGAACACCTCCAGGACCACGAGGCCGTGCATGCGGCCCCACGCGCTCATGAACAGCGCGATCGCGGGCGGCGGCAGTTCGCCGAGACCGGACGGCGGCAGGCCCGCCAGGTGCGCCCGCAGCGGCGCGGAGAGCGGGGGAGTGTCGGCCGCGGCGAGCTGCGCCCTGGTGAACCCGCCGAACAGCACGCGCTCGAAGAGCGTGCTCATCCGGCGTGTCGCCTGGGTGGTCGGGCCGTCGGCGGGCGCCTCGTAGCCCCGCAGCGGTGTGCCGTACAGGAGTTGGAAGCGCTCGGGATGGCTGGTCGCCCAACTGCGGTAGCCCTCGGCGGCGATCACCAGGCGCGGCAGGTCCGGGTCGTCACCGGCGGCGTCGACGGCGGCCTCCAAGGCGTCGGCCAGGTCGTCGTACGCCTTGGTGAGGAGCGCCGTGAGGAGGGCGTCCCGGTTCGGGAAGTAGTGGTAGAGCGCCTGCACGGTCATGCCGAGGGCGCGGGCGACGGCTCGCAACGACAGGGCGGCGGGCCCGACTTCGGCGATCTGGTGCTCGGCGGCCTCGACGATCTCCCGGGTTGCGGTGGCCCGGCGTCGTTCGCGCAGGGAGAGCTGGGGCATCGCGTCTTCCTCCGCGTCAGTGCGGCGACCGTGCGGCGGTCGCCCCGGTGGGCCACCCGCATGTTCGTGCGGGGTGTGCGGAAAATCTAACACTGCCAAATCTCTTGTGGGGTCACTAACGTCGTGCACGGCGACGAAGCGTGCGGCACCGCACCCGCTCCCGACGGGGCGAAGCGGCTTCGCGGAGCACCGAGCCGCCTCCCCCGCACGGCCAACTCCGGCCGTTTCGCGCCGTATTCGCATGGACACCGAAGGAGATCGGGCGTGTTTGAACGCATAGCCGACATGGCGATTCGCCGGTCACGGCTGGTACTCGTCGTCGCCGCCGTGGTGGTGGCCCTCATGGGCGCCCTGGGCGCCGGTGCCTTCGGGAAGCTGCAGGACGGCGGCTTCGAGGACCCGGCCTCGCAGTCCGCCCGCGCCCGGACCGTCATCGACGAGAAGTTCGGCGGAGAGACGAACCTGGTGCTGCTTGTCCGCGCCGCCGAGGGCCGCGTCGACACCCCGGCCACCGAACGGACAGGCAGGGCCCTGGTGTCCGGCCTCAAGAAGGAGCGCGGCCTGGAGAACGTGGTCTCGTACTGGGACACCGGCAACCCCGACCTCCGCTCCAAGGACGGCCGCGAAGCCGTGGTGCTCGCCCGGGTCAAGGGCGACGACGCGGAGCGGAAGGAGAACGCCGAGAGCGTCATCGACGACTACGCGGGAACGTACCGGGGCGTCCTCACCGTCAAGGCCGGCGGCAGCACCGGCGTGAGCCACGAGATGGGGCCGCAGACCGGAAAGGACCTCGTCCTGGCGGAGAGCATCGCCGTGCCGCTGATCCTCCTGCTGCTCCTGGTCGTCTTCGGCGGCGTGGTCGCCGCGCTGCTGCCGCTGGCCATCGCGCTCATCGCCATCGTGGGCGTGTTCGCCCAGCTCTTCCTGCTCGGCGGCGTCACCGACGTCTCCATCTTCGCGGTCAACCTGACCACGGCACTCGGCCTCGGACTCGGCGTCGGCTACGGCCTGTTGATGATCAGCCGGTTCCGAGAACAGCTCGCGGCCGGGGCGCGCGTGGAGGATGCCGTACGGACGACGATGAGCACCGCGGGCCGTACGGTCGCGTACTCCGCGGCGACCGTGGCGGCCGCACTCGCCGCGCTCATGGTGTTCCCGCAGTACTTCCTCCGTTCGTTCGGCTACTCCGGGGTCGGGGTCGTCGTCATCGCGGCCCTCGGCACCCTCTTCGTGATGCCCGCCCTGCTCAACGTCCTGGGGCACCGGGTCAACAGCGGGCGGCTGCCGTGGGTGAAGCCGGGACGCGCCACGGCCGCCGGAACGTCCGCATGGAGCCGCCTCGCCCGCACCGTCATGCGGCGGCCCGCGCTCACCGCACTGCCCGTACTCGCGGTGCTCCTGCTGGCGGCGAGCCCGCTCCTCGGCATCACCTTCGGCACGGCGGACGAGCGCGTACTGCCGGAGGGCGCCGAGAGCCGCCAGGTCTCGGTGTCGCTGCGGGAGAACTTCAACGGCAACGACGCCGCGGCCCTGCACGTCGTCATCGACAAGGCCGTCGGCAAGGCTCCCTTGGCGCGGTACGCGGCCGGGCTTTCCGAACTCGACGGGGTGGCCCGCGTCGAGACCGGCACGGGCGTCTACACCGACGGACGCCCCAAGGCGAAGGCACCCGGCAACCCGGCACTCGCCCGCCCCGCCGCACAGCAGCTCAACGTGGTGAGCACCCTCACACCCAAGTCGCACGCCGCCCAGAACCTGGTCGACGAGGTCAGGGCGGCCGCCCCGCCCGCCGGGACAGCCCCGCTCGTGGGCGGCGCCGACGCCGAGCTCGTCGACTCCAACGACTCCATCGGCGGCCAACTCCCGCTCGCCGTCGGCCTGATCGCCGTCACCACGTTCCTGCTGCTCTTCCTCTTCACCGGCAGCGTCGTGCAGCCGTTGCGCGCCCTGGTCCTCAACATGATCAGTCTCGGCGCGACCCTCGGCGCCATGACCTGGATCTTCCAGGACGGCCACCTCTCCTCGCTGCTCGGTTTCACCGCGCAGCCGATGGAGACCTCGATGACCGTGCTGATGTTCTGCGTCGCCTTCGGCCTCTCGATGGACTACGAGGTGTTCGTCACCAGCCGGATCAAGGAACTCCACGAGCAGGGCGAGAACAACGAGTCCGCCGTGGCCAATGGCCTCGGGCACACCGGACGCATCGTCAGCGCGGCGGCCGTCCTGCTCGCGGTGAGCTTCTTCGCCTTCGGCACGGCCAAGATCAGCTTCCTGCAGCTGTTCGGCCTGGGCAGTGGCCTCGCCATCCTCATCGACGCCCTGGCCGTACGCGGCATCCTCCTGCCGGCCGCGATGCGCCTGCTCGGCCGCTCGGCCTGGTATGCGCCCGGCTTCCTGCGGAGGTTCCACGCCCGGTTCGGCCTCAGCGAGAAGGCCCCCGAGCCCGCGCGGGCGCCCGCCCCCGAGCCCACGCCCACCCCCGCGGCCGAGTCGCCGTACGCCGACAGCTCGACGGAAGCCTGACCCCGCCGAGCCCCCGGTCGCGGTGCCCGCCTCCATCCCCCGGTGGCGGGCACCGCTCTGTGCGCGGCCCCCTCCCGACGGCGGCGCGGTGGATCCGGAACAGGCCATCGACCGCACCCACCGCGCCGGGAGACCATCGCCCCATGCTTCCCACCGCCCAGCTGCGGCTCGGCATGGGCGAGGGGCTCGGCGGGCTCGTCGCCCAGACCGCCCGCCCTTACGTCACCGGCGACTACCAGCAGGACCCCCGCTTCCACCACACCGACGCCATCGACAGCATCGTCCTGACCGGGCGGCCCGAACTCGCCGACGCCGACCGGCGGTTGTTCGAGCGGGCGGGCGTCGTCACCGCGCTGCTCCTGCTCCTTCGCCGGTCGGTCGCCGAGACCGAGGACCGGGTCCGCGGCGAGCTCCTGGGCGACCTGCTCGCCACCAACGGCGACCCGGCCGGCCTGGTCGGCCGCGCCCGCCGCCTCGGCGTCCGGCTCGACCGGCCGCACGCGGTGTTCGTCGCCCCACGGCGAGAGCGCGCCCCGGCCGCGGCTGCTCGCCGCGGCGCACCGTACCGCCCGCGACCACAGCGGCCTATCCGGTCTCCACCGCGACAACGTGGTGCTCGTGACCCCGCCCTCGCGCCCGGCACCGACGCCCGGGCCCTCGGCCACACCGGCCACGGCGCCACTCTCGCGGACCTCGGCTTCGTGGGACTGCTCATCGGCGAACAGGCCGACCTGGGCGGCTACATCAGGGCCACCCTCGGCCCCGTCCTGGACTACGACAGTGACCGCGGCACGGAGCTGGTGCGCACCCTGGAGGCGTACTTCGGCCAGGACCGCAGCCTCACCAGGGCCAAGACCGCGCTGCACGTGCACGTGAACACGGTGGTGCAGCGACTGGAGCGTTTGGCGCGGCTGCTCGGTGACGACTGGAACACGCCGGCCCGCACCCCGGAGATCCAACTCGCCCTGCGACTGCACCGGTTGACGCCAATGGCTTGAGGTTCGCCCTCGGCGAGTTGACACATCCGCGCCTGTTGGATCCGTCAGCCGGGCGACCTACCCTGGAACCGCCTGAAAGGGAGTCGCATGAGCGGACGCACTGAGCGCACCGGGACGAACGCACGAC
Source organism: Streptomyces sp. NPDC058308 (assembly GCF_042880275.1). Taxonomy (NCBI): domain Bacteria; kingdom Bacillati; phylum Actinomycetota; class Actinomycetes; order Kitasatosporales; family Streptomycetaceae; genus Streptomyces; species Streptomyces sp. NPDC058308. Next base: position 318,292 of record NZ_JBHVZA010000001.1, on the reverse strand, counting down.
CTGTAAGGCTCGGCAAAGGGGAGCGGATCGCCGACTGGGCGGACGGACGGCTCGGCATCAACTCCCTGGCCAAGAGCCAGATGCGCAAGATCTTCCCCGACCACTGGTCGTTCATGTTCGGGGAGATCTGTCTCTACAGCTTCATCATCCTCATCCTGACCGGGACCTACCTCACCCTGTTCTTCGATCCGAGCATGGCCGAAGTCGCTTACAACGGACGGTACGTGCCGCTCAAGGGCGTCCTGGTCTCCCGGGCGTACGAATCCACCGTGGACATCAGCATGGAGGTCCGCGGCGGCCTGCTCATCCGGCAGATCCACCACTGGGCCGCGCTCGTCTTCGTCGCGGGGATGCTCGTGCACATGATGCGGGTGTTCTTCACCGGGGCGTTCCGCAAGCCGCGCGAGCTCAACTGGCTGTTCGGCTGGACCCTGTTGTTCCTCGGCATCCTCACCGGCCTCACCGGCTACTCGCTCCCCGACGACATGCTCTCCGGCACGGGCATCCGCTTCGCGCAGGGCGCCATCCTGGCCACCCCCGTCGTGGGGACGTACCTCTCCTTCTTCCTGTTCGGCGGGGAGTTCCCGGGGGAGGACATCATCCCGCGGCTCTACCCGATCCACGTGCTGCTGCTCCCCGGCATCATGCTGGGGCTCGTCGTCGCCCACCTGATCCTGGTCTTCTACCACAAGCACACGCAGTTCGCCGGGCCCGGCAGGACCGAGAAGAACGTGGTCGGGGCGCCGCTCCTGCCCGTCTACATCGCCAAGGCCGGCGGCTTCTTCTTCCTCGTCTTCGGCGTGCTCGCGATCATGGGCGCGGTCGCCTCCATCAACCCGGTCTTCGCGATCGGCCCCTACCGGCCCGACGTGGTCTCCACGGGCGCTCAACCCGACTGGTACCTGGGCTTCTCCGAGGGCCTGATCCGGGTGATGCCCAGCTGGGAGATCAACGCGTGGGGGCACACGCTGGAACTGGGCGTCTTCATCCCCTTCTCGCTCTTCCCGCTGATCCTGATGGCCATCGGCGTCTATCCGTTCATCGAGTCCTGGGTCAAGGGGGACAAGAGGGAGCACCACATCGCGGACCGGCCGCGCAACGCACCCGTGCGCACCGGGCTCGGCGTCGCCTGGCTCGCCCTGTTCGGCGTGCTGATGGTCGGCGGCGGCAACGACCTGTGGGCCACCCACTTCCACCTCTCCATCAACGCGATCACGTGGTTCGTGCGGATCAGCTTCTTCGTGATGCCCGCCCTCGCCTTCTTCGTCACCCACCGCGTCTGCCTCGGCCTGCAGCGCAAGGACCAGGAGAAGGTGCTGCACGGCCGGGAGACGGGCACCGTCAAACGCCTCCTGCACGGCGAGTACGTGGAGATCCACGAACGCCTGCCGCAGGCCGAGCTGTACCGCCTGACCGCCCACGAACAGCCCAGGCCCTACGAGGTCGGCCCCCTGGTCGACGCCAACGGCGTGACCCGCAAGGTCCGTGCCTCCCAACGCCTGCGCGCCCGTCTCGCCCGCGCCATGTACGGCCCGAAGGCGCAGGTGCCCAAGCCGACGAAGGAGGAGTATCTGGCGATCCAGCGAGGTGAGGGCGACCACCACTGACCGTGCGGCTCGGTTAGCCTCGCACCGTGATGGCATCCGAGAAGACTCCGAAACTGCTGGCGATCAGCGACCTGCACGTGGCGTACGCGGAGAACAGGAAGTACGTCGAGACCATCCGGCCCCACACGGACGGGGACTGGCTGATAGTCGCCGGCGACGTCGCCGAGCGCATGGCCGACATCGAGTGGGCGCTGCGCACGCTCGCCGGGCGCTTCGCCAAGGTGGTGTGGTCGCCCGGCAACCACGAACTGTGGACGCCCAAGGACGATCCGGTCCAGCTGCGCGGCGAGGAGCGGTACCGGCACATCGTCGAACTCTGCCGGGAGTTGGGGGTGGCGACGCCCGAGGACCCCTACCCCGTGTGGCGCGGCGCGGGCGGGCCGGTCGTGGTCGCCCCGCTCTTCCTCCTCTACGACTACACCTTCCGCCCCGAGGGCACGCACACGAAGGAACAGGCACTGGAGGTCGCCCACGAGGCGGGCGTCGTCTGCACGGACGAGTACTTCCTGCACCCCGACCCGTACGCGACCCGCGACGACTGGTCCCGCGCCCGGGTCAAGCACACCGAGGAGCGGCTCGCCGAACGGCCCGCGGGAATGCCGACCGTCCTGATCAACCACTGGCCGCTGCTGCGCGAACCCACCCGCGTCCTGCGCTACCCCGAGTTCGCCCTGTGGTGCGGCACCGAGCGCTCCGCCGACTGGCACGTGAAGTACGAGGCGGCCGCCGTCGTCTACGGCCACCTGCACATCCCGCGCACCACCGTGCACGACGGGGTGCCCCACATCGAGGCGTCCGTCGGCTACCCGCGCGAGTGGCGCAGGGACTTCCACCCCGACCCGCACCTGCGGCAGGTCCTGCCGGTGCCCGAGGAGGACTGACCCGGGCAGCTCAGGCCTGCGCGGGCAGCGGGCGGCGGGCGAGGAGTTCGGCCAGGCCCTGCCGGGTCGCGGCCAGGACGACGCGGTCCTGGGGGCGCAGCTCGTAGTCCGGGTCGAGCTCCCACTCCAGGCCCGAGGTGAGGCCGGGGCCCTCGCCCGAGGCACGCTCCAGGGCGACGACCCGCCGCGCCCCCGGCCGGAACACGTCGGCGATCCTGCGGCCGGTCAGTTGCGGCTGCAACGAGACGTCCAGCGCGGCGAAGAGCAGCACGGAGCGCTCCACGGGAAGCGCGCCCAGGATCTGCCGCCCCATCATCGCCCCGGCGAACGCGGGCGCGGCGAGCGCCGACACGCTGCGGCTGCGGGTGAGGGCGCCGGGGTGGGCGGCGCGCAGGGTGCGGTAGACGGCGGTCGCGAACTCGTCGTCGTACAGCCGCAGCGCCACCCGCAGATCGGGCTTCACCGACCGCGCGTACAGGGCCGCTTCGAGGTTTATGGTGTCCGCGCTGGTCAGCGCGAGCAGCGCGTGCGCGCGGTGCACCTTGGCCGCCTCCAGGACGCCCTCCTCCGTCACGTCGCCGATCACGGTGGGCACGCGCAGCCGCCGCGCCAGGGAGATGCCGCGCGCCTCGGGGTCGGCCTCCACGCACACCACGGGGATGTCCAGCTCGCGCAGCCGGGCGAGCACCCGGGTGCCGATCTTGCCGAGGCCAAGCAGGACGACGTGGCCCGAGAGGCCGCGGGGCGGGCGGCGCAGCGAGGAGGCGGTGCGGAAGGTGCCGAGGGCCTCCAGGACGGCGGCGAAGAGGATCGGCAGGAGCAGCAGCCCGACCAGACCGGCGAGGAGCTGGAGGACCTGGCGGCTCATCGGCCCGTCCGTGGCCGGGTCGTTGATGGAGAACAGATCGAGGAGCGTCAGGTACGTCGCGTGCAGCGGGGTGGTGTCCTCGGTGGTGATGATCGACGCGATGGCCATGCCGACGACGGCCGCCGCGAACCCGGCCACCGACCAGCGCAGCCGCCGCGAGAACAGCTGACGCAGCGGCACGCCGCGCCCGGCGAGGAATCCGGGCGGCGGAGTGGACCCCGAGTAGGAGACGGCCTCAAGGACCAGGGCGCCCCGCCCCGGAGCGGCCGCCACGGCGGCGTCGTCCGGCAGCAGCCGGGGCCCGGCTCCGGAGTCCGCGTCGTCCGAACCCTCCGCCCCCGCGGGGTCGTTGGCGGTGGACGAGAGCAGTGCGAGGGTGGCGAGGCCGCGCGGCGCCACCTCGCCCGGCGCCGGTGGCGTGCGCTCCACCGCGCGCAGGAGCAGCCCGTAGGCGTGGACGACCTTGCTGGTCCCGGCGACCGCGGTGGCCGCGAGCGCCGGGGCTGCGGTGTCCGCGTCGGACAGGACGGTGACGCTGGCATCGGTGGTGGCGAGGCCGGCCACGGCGGCGGCCTGGTCGAGCAGGTGCTCCAGATGCTGGCCCAACTTCCGGTTGTACAGCCGGATCACAAGGCGCAGCCGGGGGTTGAGCCGTCGCGCGGCCAGTGCGGTGCGGATGTTCGTCTCGTCGTCGTCGTGCATGAGCGCGAGGGCGGCGGCCTGCGGGACGCCCGCGTCGACGAGGACGTCGTCGGTGAGCTCGGCGGCCTCCAGGGTCCGTGGCGGGCCACTCGCGCCGCCGCCCTCGCCGTCCCCGTTCACGGTCCCGTTCACCGCGCCCGTGGTGCGCGAGACGGCGGCCGTGATGCGGCCGAGCAGCGCCGTGGTCCTGGCCCGGCCCGTCAGCCGGTTCCGCTCGTCGCGCCCCGCGGGCGGGACGACGAGGACGACCTGTTCGCCGTAGACGCCGCGGAGTTCGGCGGCGAGCCGGTGGGCCAGGACGTTGTCACCGCCGCATACGACCATGTGGCCGGTGGCGGGCGGCGAAGGGCGCTGGGGAGGGAGCGAGGATGCGTGCGACACAGACAGAAGAGTGCCTCAAGTGCCGCCCCGGTTCCGTGCGGCTTACTGCGCGGGCGCCTGGTAGGGGGCGCCCTGCAGGAGGCTCGCCAGGTGGACCGTGTTGGCGGCCAGGGTGCGGGTGGTGCTCGCGACGCTGTCGGGCGTCTCGTCGAGGTCCTGGTAGTCGGTGCCCTGCATGGCCTCTCCGACCCAGTACGTCACGGCTCCCGGCGCGAGGGAGAAGCCGACGTCGTTGAGGCCCTGGAAGACGTCGGCGCTCACCTTGTGGGCGCCGTCCTCGTTGCCCACCACCGCCACGGCGGCCGCCTTGCCGTAGAACAGCGGGCGCCCCTGGTCGTCGGTCTCGGAGGAGTCGGCGTTGAGACGCTCCAGGACGCGCTGGCAGATGCTCGACGGGTGGCCGAGCCAGATCGGCGTGGCCACCAGCAGGATGTCGGCCGCCAGGACCTTCTCCCGCAGGGCGGGCCAGGCGTCGCCGTCGCCCATGTCGGCGCCGATGCCGGGTTTCACGTCGTGGTCGGCGATCCGTACGGACTCCACCGTCACCTCCCGCTTCGCCAGCTCGGCGAGGACCTGACCGGCCAGGCGGTCACTGCTGGACGCGGCGGGGGAGGGGGACAGGGTGCAGACGAGTGCCAGGGCGCGCACGGGAACTCCTTCTTGTGGTGGTAGTGGTCGTGACGGTGAGCGGCAGATACCTCCAGTCCCCTTGATCGCCGACCGTGAAACACGTGTGGTCGCGAGGGCCCGACGGGTCCGGTGGCCGCAGGGGCACCCGGGGCCGAGCTCCCCGACCGGAGCGTCGAGGCCGTTCATGCTGTCGAGCACCCGGTAGGTGCGCAGCGCCTGGGATCGAAACCGACTGATGCGTCAGTCAGAATCGCAATCTCGACCGGTTCTCTGGATATGCGGCTGATAACGGTTGATTATCCGGATGCACTAGGGATGTACAGGTCATCGCCGCGCGTCCCTCGTTGCGTTCATCGCAACGCGCGAGTAGGGTCGACGACCATGCAGCACGACCCCGAGGTGGCGGACCGCGTCCGCAAGGTGATCGCCGACGCCGGTGTGACCCAGCGCGAGTTCGCGCGCCGCATCGTCATGGACCCCTCCAAGCTCTCCCGCTCGCTGGGCGGCACCCGGCGCTTCACGGCGGCGGAGCTCGCCCGCATCGCGGACACCGGCGGGGTCGACGCGGGCTGGCTGCTCGGCGCCGCCGCCCGCGGCCAGGAGCCGGCCGCGCGGCGCGAGCGTGCCGCGCCCCCCGAAGGCGGCCGCCCCCTGCAGATCGTCCGCGAGACCGTGCGCCTCATCGCGGAGCGCGGCTTCCACGCCGTCCGCGTCCAGGACATCGCCGCGGCCTGCAGCACCAGTACCGCTGCCATCCACTACCACTTCCCGGGCCGCGACGACCTCCTCGAAGCCGCCGTGCGCTGGTGCATGGACGAGGACACCGCGCGCCGGGCGGCCCGGACAGCGGACGCCGCCGACGCCGCCGACGAACTGCGCCAGCTCATCGAGCTGCAGATCCCCCGCACCCCGCAGCAGCGCTGGCAGTGGAGCGTCTGGCTCGACCTGTGGGCGGAGGCCGCCCGCTCCACCGCCGTGGGCCGACTGCACGCCGACTACTACCGGCAGTGGCGCACCACCGTCGCCGACGTCATCCGCCGCGGCATCGACGGAGGCGTCTTCCGCCCCGCCGACCCCGAGTCCGCCGCGCTCTGCCTGACCGCGCTGATCGACGGGCTCGCCACCCAGGTGCTCGCCTCCGCCCCCGACGGCCCCGGCACCGGCCCCGACGACATGCACAAGGCCCTCACCGCCTACGTCGACGCGACGCTGACCGCGCACTGACCGCCCGTACTCCCCCCGTCCGTCGCACGCCCCGTATACACAACACCCCACCCCCGAGGGAGAGTTCCGCATGCCCGTGAACGACAACGTCATCATCACCTGCGCCCTGACCGGCGCGGGCGACACCGTGCGCAAGAGCCCGCATGTGCCCGTGACGCCCGAGCAGATAGCCGCCTCGGCGGTCGAGGCCGCCGAGGCGGGCGCCGCCGTCGTGCACATCCACGTCCGCGACCCCGAGACCGGCGACCCCTCCCGTGACCCGCGGCTCTACCGCGAGGTCGTCGAGCGCATCAAGGAGACCGGCACCGACGTCGTCATCAACCTGACGGCGGGCATGGGCGGCGACCTCGTCATCGACCCGGACGAGCCGCTCAGGCACCTCCCCGGCACCGACCTCGTCAGCGGTCTCGACCGGCTGCCGCACGTCGAGGACCTGCTCCCCGACATCTGCACCCTGGACTGCGGCTCCCTCAACTTCGGCGACGGCAGCAACCTCTACATCTCCACCCCCGACATGCTCCGCCAGGGAGCCAAGCGCATCCAGGAGCTCGGCGTCCGCCCCGAGCTGGAGATCTTCGACACCGGCCAGCTCTGGTTCGCCAAGCAGCTCCTCGCCGAAGGCCTGCTCGACGACCCGACCGTCTTCCAGCTCTGCATGGGCGTCCCGTGGGGCGCCCCCGCCGACCCGGGCGTCCTGCAGTCCATGGTCAACATGCTTCCCGAGGGCGCCCAGTGGGCCAGCTTCGCGCTCGGCCGCATGCAGATGCCGTGGGTCGCGCAGTCGATCCTGCTCGGCGGGCAGGTCCGGGTGGGCCTGGAGGACAACCTCTACCTCGGCAAGGGCAACAAGGCGACGAACGGACAGCTCGTCGAGCGTGCCGTCCAGATCACCGAGTCCCTCGGTTCGCGGGTCGCCACGCCCGACGAGGCCCGCCGGAAGCTCGGCCTCAAGCCTCGCGGGTAATCGCTGCGCAGCGACTCCTTTGCGGGCCGCCTGTGGCCGGCTGGTCGCGCAGTTCCCCGCGCCCCTGAGGGGGCACCCCCCCACGCGCAGCAACGAAAGGATCCCCCCACGCCATGACCACCACCCCCGAAGAGGTACGCCGCGTCGCCTGCATAGGTGCCGGTGTCATCGGCGGCGGCTGGGCCGCCCACTTCCTGGCCCGCGGCTACGACGTCACCGCCTGGGACCCGGCGCCCGGCGCCGAGCAGAAGCTGCGGCGGCTCGTCGAGGCCGCCTGGCCCGCCCTCACCCAGCTCGGCCTCGCCGACGGCGCCTCGCAGGAGCGCCTCACCGTCACCGCGACCCTCGAAGAGGCCGTCGCCGACGCGCAGTTCGTGCAGGAGAGCGCCCCCGAGAAGCTGGAGCTCAAGCGCGACCTGCTCGCGAAGCTGGACGCCGCCGCGCCCGCCGGCGTCGTCATCGCCTCCTCCACCTCCGGCTACCCGATGACCGACATGCAGACCGAGGCCGCCACCCCGGGCCGCCTCGTCGTCGGGCACCCCTTCAACCCGCCGTACCTGATACCCCTCGTCGAGGTCGTCGGCGGCGAACTGACCGACGCCGACGCCGTGGCGTGGGCGTCCCGCTTCTACGAGGTCGCGGGCAAGTCCGTGATCACGATGAAGAGCGAAGTCCCGGGCTTCATCGCCAACCGCCTGCAGGAGGCCCTGTGGCGCGAGGCCCTGCACATGGTCGCCAACGGCGAGGCCACGGTCCAGGAGATCGACGACTCCATCACCGAGGGACCCGGCCTGCGCTGGGCGTTCATGGGCCCCATGCTCACCTTCGCGCTCGCGGGCGGCGAGGGCGGCATGGCCCACATGCTCGACCACTTCGGCCCGTCCCTGAAGTCCCCGTGGACGCGCCTCGAAGCCCCCGAACTCGACAAGAAGCTGTACGACGCCGTCGTCGCCGGATGCGACGAGGAGGCGGACGGCCGCACCATCGCGGACCTCGTCGCCGAACGCGACCAGGGCGTCATCGACGTCCTGCGCGCCACGGGCCGCCTGAACGGAGGCAAGAAGTGAGCGAGCCCCTGCCCCTGCTGCACCGGACCGTGCGGCCCGAGTGGATCGACTACAACGGCCACATGAGCGAGGCCTTCTACGTCCTCGTCTTCGGCCACGCCACCGACGCCATGATGATCGAGACGGGCCTGCACGGCGGCTACCGCGAGTCCACCGGCTGCTCCCTCTACACGGTCGAGGCCCATGTGCGGTACCTGAACGACGTCTCCGAAGGCGCCCATCTCGCCATCCGCACCCGCCTGTTGGGCGTGGACGCCAAGAAGGCGCGCTTTACGCACGAGATGTTCGTGGTCGAGGACGAGGACGAGGGCGCAGAGCCGGCGCCGGACGCCGCCCCCGTGGCGACCACCGAACTGCTCGCCCTCCACGTCGACCAGAACGCGGGCCGCACGACCCCGTTCCCGGACGACATCCGCGACCGCCTGACGGGACTCGTGGAAGCAGCCCCTGACTGGGCGGGACGATCCATCGCCGAGGTGCCCCGGACGGCCTAGGGGCGCGGGGAACTGCGCGACAAGCCACGACGAACCCGCGGTCAAGGGCGAACCCGCGGTCAAGGGCGAACCCGCGGCCAAAGGAACCCGCGGCCACAAGGGAGCCTCACCGCTCCAACGGCCCGCGCGCGGTCTCCGGCAGCCGCAGATAGACCGCCGACGAGACGACACACAGCACGGCCACGTACACGGGAAAGAGCCCAGGAGACCCGATCTCCTTGAACAGCGTTCCCACGTACGGGGCCGTGCCCCCGAACACCGCCACCGTCAACGAGTACGGAAACCCGATCCCGGCCGCCCGGACCCTCGCCGGGAACACCTCCGCGTTCACCGCCGCCGAGATCGACGTGAACCCGGTGAGCAGCACCATCCCCGCACACTGCACGAGCAGCAGCGAAGTGAACGACCCGGTGAGGGACTTGAGCAACGGCACGCTCAGGACGGCGAAGCCGATGCCGAAGAAGAGCAGCAGCGGCCTGCGCCCCACGCGGTCCGAGAGCAGGCCGCCGACCGGCTGGAGCAGCGCGAAGAACGCCAGCGAGACCGTGCCCGCGAGGAGCGCCTGACTCTTGCCGATGTCCGTGTTCAGCTCGGCGTACGTCGGCAGGTACGACGTCCAGGTGTAGTAGGCGAGGGTGCCGCCCGCCGTGATGCCGCAGATCAGCAGGGACTGGCGCGGGTGGTGGCGCAGCGCGTCGAACAGGCCGGGGCGGTCGCCGTCGTCGGCGGGCGCCCGGTGGGTCTCGTGCGCGCCCTGCCTGATCCAGAACCCCACGAGGCTGAGCGCGGCGCCGGCCAGGAAGGGCAGCCGCCAGCCCCAGCCGTCCATCTGCCCGTCGGAGAGCGTGGCGACGAGGAGCGCCGCGACGCCGGACGCCGCGAGCTGGCCCGCGCTCGTGGAGACGTACTGGAAACTGGAGAAGAGCCCGCGCCGCCCGGGGCCCGCCGACTCGACAAGGAACGTCGTCGACGCGGCGAACTCACCGCCCACCGACAGGCCCTGGAGCAGCCGGGCGAAGACCAGGAAGACCGGGGCGAAGACGCCCGCGGCCGCGTACGTGGGGGTCAGTCCGACCAGCAGGCTGCTGCCGCCCATGAGCAGGATGGTGACGGTCAGCGCGGCGCGCCTGCCGCGCCGGTCGGCGACCGCGCCCATGAGCAGACCGCCGACGGGGCGCATGAAGAAGCCCACCGCGAAGACGGCGAAGGTGGCGAGCAGCGGGACGAGGGAGTTGCCGGAACCCTTGGGGAAGACCTGGCTTGCGATGTACGTGGCGAGGAAGGTGTAGGCGTACCAGTCGTACCACTCCACGGCGTTGCCGACCGATGCGGCGAGCAGCTGCCGTATCGGGCGCCGCTCAGGGACGGGGACGGTGGCCATCACCTGCTGGTCGTGCTGTGTCATGATCACGACCTTCCCCCGCGCCGCGGCGCCCCACACGTCCTGTCCGGCAGGCGGACGGGGCGGGCGCTCAGACGGTGGTCGGCCGGTACGCGTGCACCGCCGTCGTCACCAGGCACGGCGCGGGCGGCACCACCTCGACGCGCAGGGTGCGGCGCACGGAGTCGTAGTCGATGCCCTCCGTCTCGAACGTGCCGGAGCAGAGACTGCGCTGCGGCGCGGCGAAGAGGCTCGTGACGCGGCCGGTCACCGGCTTCCCGTCGAGCGGGCGCGCCAGGTCGACCTGGAGGACGGGGCGGTCCTCGGGCCACAGCTCCTTGGAGGCGTCGTTCGAGGCACACACCAGACGGGAGTCGGAGACGAAGTCGCAGCCCTGGACGTCACGGACCGGCTTGTCGAGCGAGATCTGCCCGGCCTGGGGGAGCGCGCCGCCGGTGGGCGGGGTCGAGGAGTTGAGGAGCGGCGCGGGGAAGACCTGGAGACGGTTCTGCTCGCCCCACTCGCCGGAGACCAGCCACTGGTTGTCGGGCGAGACGGCCGCGAAGGAGTTGTTGAGCTTCTCGCCCGCGTCGAGCTTGTGCTCGTAGAGATAGCGCTGCCCGCCCGGCGTCGTGACCGCGTACATCTTCGACTGCGCGGTGTCGCCGCCCTGGTAGGCGTCGAAGGTGTGGCCGTCCGCCACGTCCGGGTCGCCTATGTGCCCCCAGCCCTTCACGCGCAGGTCGAGCGGTATCGAGCCGAGCCCCCGGTGGAGAAGGCTGCCGTCCGCGCGGCTCGCCAGACCCTGGCTGCCGGTGAGCGAGTTGATGTACGAGGTGCCGGACTCCTGCCAGCCACCCGGCGCGGCGGGCGCGGCGGAGGCGCCGCCGCCCGTCATCACCGCCAGAGTGACGGCGCCGAACAGGGCGGTTGATGCCTTCCAGACGGTCATCGGGCGCTACCTCCGTGGGGGGTCGGAACGCTGCGGCGTCATCGTACGTAACGTGCGCCCCGGCGACGTGCGTTACGCCGAGCCCGATGCGGTACGTAACGTGAACATCGGTGATACCGGTCCGACAGAAGGCGGTTCAGACGTGAAACTGGCAATTCTCGGCGGGGGCGGGTTCCGCGTGCCGCTCGTGTACGGGGCTCTCCTCGGCGACCGCGCCGAGGGCCGCGTCACCGACGTCGTCCTGCACGACCTGGACGCCGCCCGGCTCGACGCCGTCGCCCGCGTCCTCGCCGAGCAGGCCGCCGGCGCCCCGGACGCGCCCACCGTCACCGCCACCACCGACCTCGACGAGGCACTGCGCGGCGCCGACTTCGTCTTCTCCGCGATCCGCGTGGGCGGTCTGGAAGGGCGTGCCGCCGACGAGCGCGTCGCGCTCGCCGAGGGCGTCCTCGGGCAGGAGACGGTCGGCGCGGGCGGCATCGCGTACGGGCTGCGCACGGTGCCCGTCGCCGTCGACATCGCGCGCCGCGTCGCGCGGCTCGCCCCCGCCGCCTGGGTCATCAACTTCACCAACCCCGCGGGGCTGGTCACCGAAGCCATGGCCCGCCACCTGGGCGGCCGCGTCATCGGCATCTGCGACTCACCGGTGGGCCTCGGCCGCCGGGTGGCGCAGGTGCTGGGCGGCAACCCCGACGAAGCCTTCATCGACTACGTGGGCCTCAACCACCTCGGCTGGCTGCGCGGGCTGCACATCGCGGGCCGCGACGAACTGCCGCGGCTGCTCGACGATCCCGGGCTCCTCGGCTCCTTCGAGCAGGGCAGGCTGTTCGGTGCCGACTGGCTGCGGACGCTCGGCATGATCCCCAACGAATACCTGCACTACTACTACTTCAACCGCGACACCGTGCGCGCCTACCAGCAGGCCGAACGGACCCGCGGTGCCTTCCTCCACACCCAACAGGCCCGCTTCTACGACGCGATGCGCAGCGCCGACACCCCCGCCCTCAAGACCTGGAACGCCACCCTCGCCGAGCGCGAGGCGGCGTACATGGCGGAGAACAGGGCAGCGGCGGGCGTGGGGGAGCGGGCCGAGGAGGACCTGGAGTCCGGCGGGTACGAGAAGGTCGCCCTCGCCCTGATGCGGGCCATCGCGCGCGACGAGCGGGCCACGCTGATCCTCAACGTCCGCAACGGCACGACCCTGGCCGCGCTGGACACGGACGCCGTCATCGAGGTGCCCTGCTCCGTCGACGCCAACGGCGCCCACCCCATGTCGGTGGCCCCGCTGCCCGGCCACGCCACCGGCCTGGTGTGCGCGGTCAAGGCGGTCGAGCGCGAGGTGCTCGCGGCGGTGGACAGCGGTTCGTCGGCCACCGCCGTCAAGGCGTTCGCGCTGCATCCGCTCGTCGACTCCGTGACGGTCGCGCGGCGCCTTGTGGAGGGCTACCGGAGCGTGCATCCCGGACTCGCGTACCTGAGGTGATCACGGCTTTCGGGCACCTGAGATGATCACGACATGAGTCCCGTCGTCTCCATCGGTGCCGCCGCCCGCCGCCCCTGCACGCTCGTCGTGTGCCGGGGCTGCTGCTGCGGTGACGCGCGCAAGAACCCCGGCATCGACCACGCCTGGCAGCTGGAGCGGATGCGCACCGCCGCGGCGGCCTCGCGCGGCCGGTTCACTGTGCGCACGAGCGACTGCCTCGGGCCGTGCGGGCAGGCCAACATCGTCGTGGTCCAGCCCTCGTACGAGGGGCGCAGGCGGGGTGGCCGGGCGGCCTGGGTCGGCTTCGTCACGGACGACGAGTCGCTCGACGGGATACTCGCCTGGGCCGCCGCGGGCGGTCCCGGCCTGGCCGATCCTTCGGCCACGCTCGCGCTCCAGATGGTGGATCCCCGCGCGCTCTAGCCGGCGAGGATCTGGTCCAGGAAGCCGTCCAGGTTCCGTATGGTCCTGGCGTTCTGCTCCTCCGGCGTGAGGCTCTCCTCCAGGCGGCGGGCCAGCACCGTGGTCTTCTTCCCGCGTACGTAGAGGGAGCAGGCCAGGTCCGCGCAGATGTACAGGCCGACCGAATTGCCCTGGCGGCCCGCCGCGCCCGCCTTCGGGGCCACGAGCAGTGTGATGCCGGAACCGGACTGCGGCGTGACGCACACCGAACAGATGCTGGACTTGAGCAGGCTCTTGCGCGCCCCCGTCGAGGCGCGCAGGGCGATGCCCACGGGCTTGTCGTCCCGCCACGTCACCACATAGCCGCGGTCGGGCGCCTTGGGGTCGCGCCAGCCGAGAAAGTCCAGGTCGGACCAGGGGGTGTCGGCGAAGCCCGCAGGGAGGGTGAGTCTGCGGGCCTCGCCCTTGGAACAGTTGACGAAGGACGCGCGGATCTCGTTCTCACTGAGGGACTTCATGATCCGGAAGGTATCAACGGGCCGACCGGGCCGTCGTGCCATTTTCTCCCGCCGCGGCTCCCCCGGACACCCGCGCCCCGCCTCACACGGACACCTCGATCACGACCTTGCCCCGCGCGTGACCGCCCTCCACCGCGCGCAGCGCCTCGTCCGCGCGGTCCAGGGGGTACGTCGCCGTCACGTGCGGGCGCAGCACCCCCGCCACGGCGAGGAGCGCGACCTCGTCCAGGACCGCCGCCGTACGGGCCCGCGCGACAGGAGCGCCGCCCAGTTCCGCCACGGTCTCCTTGGCCGCCGCCGTGATCAGCTTCCCGCGGTCGGTCAGGAGCTCCGCGAGCCCGGCCAGGTCCGCGCCGCCGACCAGGTCGAAGACCGCGTCGACGCGGTGGTCGGGCGCCGCCTCCCGGATGCGCTCGGCGAGCCGGGGCCCGGGCGGCACGTGCACCGCACCGAGCGACTCGACGAACTCCTTCTTGCCGGTGCTCGCCGTGCCCACCACGCGCAGCCCGAAGTGCCGCGCGATCTGCGTCGCGGCCACCCCGACACCACCGCCGGCCCCGGTGACCAGCAGCGTCGACCCCGCGGGCAGATCGAGCTGCCGCAGCCCGTCGTACGCGGTGGCCGCCGCGACGGGCAGCACCGCCGCGTCCGCGAAGGAGAGGGGGCCCGGCTTGTGCGCGGCGATGCCGGCGGGGATCAGGGTGAACTCCGCGTACCCGCCGGTGACCGGATTGCCGAACACCGGATCCCCGGGCACGAACCCCTCGACCCCGGCGCCGACCCGCTCCACGGTGCCCGCGACCTCGCTGCCCAGGACCTCGGGGCCGGTCATGGGCGCCTGGCCGGGACGCCGTTTGCCCGCCCGCAGCTTCCAGTCGACCGGGTTCACACCGGCCGCACGCACCGCCACGAGCAGCTGCCCGGGGCCGGGCTCCGGCTCGGCGAGGTCGAGGAACGCCTCCACCTCGGGACCGCCGTGTGCGGTGAATCCGTACGCCTTGGGCATCTGGCTCCCTCTCTCCGATCACCTGCCGACCGCCCGCCGCGCACGCGACCGCCCGTCGGCTCACCCAGATGACGACCACCAGGATCCTCCGGCTATTCCCGGCCCGCGGGTGCTGAGCCGCGGTCCTGGGGGCAAGCTGACGAGTGGAAGGGCGAGGGAGCGTGCGAGGGAGAGGTCAACGCGGTGGAGCCGACCGATGGGAATGCCGACGATCTGCTCGAAGGGCTGTCCGTGGACGACGCCCGCCCGGAGCGCCCGGTGCTCCTCGACAAACAGGGGCGGCCCCTGCAGACCTGGCGGGAGAACTACCCGTACACCCAGAAGCTGAGCCGGCGGACGTACGAGCGGCACAAGCGGATCCTGCAGATCGAGCTCCTGAAGCTGCAGAAGACGGTGCGTGAGCAGGGGCGGCGCGTCGTCGTGCTGTGCGAGGGGCGTGACGCGGCAGGCAAGGGCGGCACGATCAAACGGTTCACCGAGCGCCTGAATCCGCGCGGCGCGCGAACGGTGGCGCTGGACAAGCCGAACGAGCACGAGGCCGGCCAGTGGTACTTCCAGCGGTACGTCGCCCAGCTGCCGTCGGCGGGTGAGATCGTCTTCTTCGACCGGTCCTGGTACAACCGCGCCGGAGTCGAGCCGGTCATGGGGTTCTGTACACCCCGCGAGCACCTGCACTTCCTGGAGCAGGCGCCGCTGTTCGAGAAGATGATCACCGATGACGGCATCATCCTCATCAAGTTCTGGTTCTCCGTCTCCCGGGGCGAACAGCGGACGCGTTTCGCGATCCGGCAGGTCGATCCGGTGCGCCAGTGGAAACTCTCCTCCACCGACCTCGCCTCGCTGGATCTGTGGGACGCCTACACCTACGCGAAGGTGGAGATGTTCCGGGCCACGGACACCCCGCACGCCCCCTGGACCGTGGTGAAGACCAACGACAAGCGGCGCGGCCGTCTGGAGGCCATGCGCCATCTCCTGCTGCAGATCGACTACGAGGCCAAGGACACCGAGGCGGTCGGCAAGGCCGATCCGCTGATCATCGGCCCCGCCAACACGCTCCTCGAACCGGGCGAGGACGCCACGGACCTCTCACCGAGCAAGCTCGCCCCCCACGACCGGGGGCCGGGCCGCCACCCGCACACGTGAGGCCACCGCACGCCCGGCACCTACTCGGGCGTACGCGAAGCGACCGCGCAGGGAGGGCGCTGAGCCGCTGCCGGGCGGGTGCCTCTCCCGCGAACGCCCAACGACCAGTGCTTTCTCAGAACCCCACCGCCCCGTCGATCCGCTCCCGGAGCAGATCGGCGTGGCCGTTGTGGCGGGCGTACTCCTGGATCATGTGCACGAGCACCCAGCGCAGCGACACCGCGCCGAGAAAGGGGTCCTCTCCCTCGACATCGAGATCGGCGGCCGTCTCGACGAACTTCTCCGCGAACGCCACCTCGGCCCGCCACGCCTCCCAGGCCGCGGTGACGGCTTCGGGTTCCGCGAGCGCGCCGTCGAAGTCTCCGTCGGCGTTGTCGGGCGTGGCGTAGAGGGGCGCCGGGTCCTCGCCCGCGAGGATGCCCCGGAACCAGCGGCGTTCGACGTCGGTGAGGTGCCGGAGCAGGCCGAGCAGCGACATGGTGGAGGGGGCGACGGATCGCCGGTCCAACTCGGCGGCAAGGCCCGCGCACTTCAGTTCCAAGGTCGCGCGCTGGGCGCGCAACTGCTCGCCCAGGACGGCCCGTTCGTCGCCGGTGGTCACCGCGCCGTACCGGGGGTCGGTCTGCTCTCCCGTGAAGAACCTGGCTCTTCTGCGTGCTGTCATGCCCTCCATCTTCGCTCCCCGCCCCGGCCCTGCTCGCGGAGCTCCCGGTACAGGGCGCCGACCAGGTGGATGCTGCGCAGGTCCTCGCCCGAGGTCCCGGCGCCCAGGCGGTTCATCACGTACGCGTACGAGACGCCGTTCTCCGGGTCGGCGAAGGCGTACGACCCGCCCATGCCGCCGTGCCCGAAAGCGCGGGGGTTGGGGCCCGCCTGCCCGAACTGGTTGAGCATGTAGCCGAGGGCCCACGGCCAGGTGTCGGCGAGCGGGGTGCCCGCCCGCAGGACGAGGTCGGGCTCCTCGCCGTCGCTCTGGAGGGTGCGCAGCCGCTCCAGGGTGCCGGGGGAGAGGAGCCGGCCGCAGGCCAACTCCGCGTACACGGAGGCGAGTCCGAGCGCGGTGGCGTGGCCGTTGACCGCGGGGATCTCCGCGCTCCGGTAGGCGGCGCTGTGCACGTCGCCCAGCGGCAGGTAGCGCAGCGCGAGCGTGACCGGCGCCATCGGATGGTCCGTGAGCCCGCCGACCGGCGGCTTCGGGGCCTCACCGAACGTGTTGCTCGCCGCCGACGAGGGCGCCGACGAAGTCGAGGGCGAGGGCGAGGGCGAGGACGGCGGGGGCGGCTCGGCGGCGCGTACGGGAGGCGCCAGCTCCGCGCACCGGCCGTGCTCGCTCGCCGGTGTCCCGACATGGACGTCGGCGCCCAGCGGGCCGGTCACCTCGCTGCGCAGGAACGTCCCGAGCGAGACGCCGCTGACGCGCCGCACCACCTCGCCGACCAGGAAACCGAACGTCACCGCGTGGTAGCCCTGCGCCGTGCCGGGCCGCCACCACGGCCGCGTCGCGGCCAATGCGTCGGTGACCTTCTCCCAGTCGTACACCGCGCCCGGCGCCATGGGTTCGCTCGGCGCGATGAGCCCGGAGCGGTGGCTCAGCAGCCAGCGCACCGGGATGTCGGCCTTGCCGGCTTGCGCGAACTCCGGCCAGTACCGCGCGACCGGCGCGTCCAGGTCCAACTCGCCGTGCTCCACGAGCAGATGGGCGCAGAGCGCGGTCATGCCCTTGGTGGTGGAGTAGATGTTCACCAGCGTGTCCCGCTCCCAGGGGCGGGTGCCCGTACGGTCCGCGTCACCGCCCCACAGATCGACGACGACCTCGCCGTCGACGGTGGCCGCGACGGCCGCCCCGAGCTCGCCGCGCTCGGCGAAACTCCGCTCGAACTCCTCGCGCACGCCCTCGAATCCGGGGGCGCAGGCGCCGTGGACGTGCACAGTCATGACTCTCCTCGGTGGCCGGAGCGGGCAGACGGACGTGCCGTGGGCAACCATCCTTCCGCATGGTTTCCCACGGCACCTACCCCTCCGGCGCGCCAACGTGCCGGGCGGCTACAGCCAGTCGTGGTAGCGCCGGAGGTACCAGCCCTTCACCGCCTGGGTGAGCGCGCAGTACGCGCGCCGCGTCCCGATCAGCCACGGGAAGTAGCTCATCGGCAGCGGCCGTGAAGCCGTTGATCGCGAACACGGCCGGGACCATGACCAAAGGCGTGGCGAAGCGCGCCCGTGCGCGAGGGCGTAGACGTGGTGTGAATGTGCTGTGAAAACGCCCCTGGACGTGCCGACGGCGGACACGTCCGTGGTGGGGCAGGGGTCACCGCCGCGGCCTCAGATGACGGACAAACGTGACATCAGCACGGCGGAGCGAGGGGAAAGGCGGCGGAGAGCGGCCTCAGAGAAGCGCACCGCTGGCGCAAGGACTTCCTTCGGGACTCATCCCGAACACCTCCTTGCGATCGCGGGACACGAAGACGACGCCATGGATCGGCGCGCCGCCCAGTCAGGCCCGCGCATTGCCATATGTCAAATATGGGACTTTGGTCCCGAAATGGCGATGACTTGTGTCCCGCCCATCAGAGGTTGGACTTCTCTTCACACGCAGGTCACCGGCTCTTCCGTATTGCTTGCTCCCCTTGGCACACTGCACCCGCTCGCGTCCCCCACATCCCACGAGGTCGGAATACACATGCCTGAACTCAATCGGCGTCGCTTCATGCAGCTGACCGGCGGCACCGCTGCGTTCGCGATGCTCAACCAGAGCATCGCGAAGGCCGCGTCCCTGCCCGCCAGGCGCGCCACCGGCACCATCAAGGACGTCGAGCACGTCGTCGTGCTGATGCAGGAGAACCGCTCCTTCGACCACTACTTCGGCACCATGAAGGGGGTCCGGGGCTTCGGCGACCCGCGCCCGGTGACGCTGCCCAACGGCAAGCCGGTCTGGAACCAGCCGAGCGGCGCGAAGGAGGTCCTGCCGTTCCACCCGGACGCCAAGGACCTGGGGATGCAGTTCATCGCGGGCCTCGACCACGACTGGGCCGGCGGCCACAAGGCGTTCAACAACGGCGCGTACGACCAGTGGATCCCGGCGAAGTCCGAGCGGACGATGGCGTACCTCGAACGCGACGACATCCCCTTCCACTACGCCCTCGCCGACGCCTTCACGGTCTGCGACGACTACCACTGTTCGTTCATGGGAGCCACCGACCCCAACCGCTACTACATGCTCTCGGGCCACGTCGGCAACGACGGCAAGGGCGGCGGCCCGGTCCTCGGCAACCAGGAGGCGGGCTACGACTGGACGACGTACGCCGAGCGCCTGGAGCAGGCGGGCGTCTCCTGGAAGGTGTACCAGGACATCGGTGACGGTCTGGACGCGGCCGGACACTGGGGCTGGATCGACGACGCCTACCGAGGCAACTACGGCGACAACTCGCTGCTCTACTTCAACAAGTACCGCAACGCCAAGGCGGGCGATCCGCTGTACGAGAAGGCCCGCAAGGGCACCAACGCCAAGGCCGGCGACGGCTACTTCGACATCCTCAAGGCCGACGTGAAGGCGGACCGGCTGCCGCAGGTCTCCTACGTCGCGTGCCCGGAGGCGTTCACCGAGCACCCCAACTGGCCCGCCAACTACGGCGCCTGGTACATCTCGCAGATCCTGGACGCGCTCACCTCCAACCCCGAGGTGTGGGCGAAGACGGCGCTGTTCGTCACCTACGACGAGAACGACGGTTACTTCGACCACATCGTGCCGCCGTACGTGCCCAAGGACGCCAACCAGGGCAAGTCCACCGTGGACACCACGCTCGACTACTTCCCGGGCAACGCCTCCTACGCGGCCGGGCACTACGGCCTCGGCCAGCGCGTCCCGATGATCGTCGTCTCGCCCTGGAGCACCGGCGGCTACGTGAACTCCGAGGTCTTCGACCACACGTCGATCATCCGGTTCATGGAGCGGCGCTTCGGCGTCAAGGAGCCCAACATCTCGCCGTGGCGCCGGGCGATCTGCGGCGACCTCACGTCCGCCTTCGACTTCGGCGGCAAGGACACCGACCCGGCGAAGCTCCCCGACACCGCCTCCTTCGAGCCGCCGGACCACGAGCGCCACCCCGACTACCGGCCCAAGGCCCCCGGCTCCCCGGCGCTGCCCAAGCAGGAGCGCGGCTCCCGGCCCGCCCGCCCGCTGCCGTACGCGCCGCTGGTGGACGGCGCGGCGGACGTCGCCGCGGGGAAGTTCACGCTCACCTTCAGCGGCGGCGCCAAGGCGGGCGTCTGCTTCCACGTCCGCTCCCAGAACCGCACCGACGGGCCCTGGACGTACACGGTGGAGGCGGGCAAGACGCTCTCCGACACGTGGAACTCGGCGTACTCCGGCGGTTCGCACGACCTCTCGGTGTTCGGCCCCAACGGCTTCCTGCGCACCTTCAAGGGCCCCGGCAAGAAGGCGGGCCCCGAGGTCGTCGCCCGCCACGACGCCAAGACCGGCAACATCAAGCTGACCCTCAAGAACGCGGGCAGTACCGCTGTGAACCTCACGGTGACCAACGCCTACGGCGGCGCGGGCCAGACCTTCAAGGTCAGGGCCGGTGCCTCCGTGGAGCACACCGTCGACCTGCGGGCCAGCAAGCGCTGGTACGACCTGACGGTCACGTCCGACGCGGACAATGGGTTCCTCCGGCGTCTCGCGGGCCACGTGGAGACCGGCGCGGCGGGTGTCAGCGACCCGGCGATCATCGCCGGCTGATCCACCCCGTGCCCCGGGCCGGAAAAGAGCAGGCCCCGGCCCGGGGCCGCTGGATAGCATCCTGAGGCATGGCCATCACCCCTCGCCGTGCCGGCGTCCCCGAGAAGCCCGTCCTCGACGGGCTCGAAGAGAAATGGTCCCGGCGATGGGACGCGTCGGGCGTGTACGCCTTCGACCGTTCACGGACGCGGGACGAGATCTTCTCCATCGACACCCCGCCGCCCACGGTCAGCGGTTCGCTGCACGTCGGCCACGTCTTCTCGTACACGCACACCGACGCCGTCGCCCGCTACCACCGCATGCGCGGCAAGGAAGTCTTCTATCCCATGGGATGGGACGACAACGGCCTGCCGACCGAGCGGCGCGTCCAGAACCACTTCGGCGTCCGGTGCGACCCCGCTCTCCCGTACGACCCGGATTTCGTCCCACCCGCGCGGCCCGGCAAGAACCAACTCCCCGTCTCCCGGCGGAACTTCATCGAGTTGTGCGAAGTGCTCACCGCCGAGGACGAGAAGGCCTTCGAGGATCTGTGGCGGCGGCTCGGCCTCTCCGTCGACTGGTCCCGCACCTACCGGACCATCGACGCGGACGCCCGCGCGACCTCGCAGCTCGCGTTCCTGAACAACCTGGCGCGCGGTGAGGCGTACGTCGCCGAGGCGCCCACCCTGTGGGACGTCACGTTCCGCACGGCGGTCGCCCAGGCCGAGTTGGAGGACCGGGAGCGGCCCGCCGCCTACCACCGGCTCGTCTTCCACCGGGCGGACGGCGGCGCCGTCCTCATCGACACGACCCGGCCCGAGCTGCTCCCCGCCTGCGTCGCGCTGGTGACGCATCCGGACGACGAGCGCTACCGGGACCTGGTCGGCACGACGGTCCGCACCCCGCTCTTCGGCGTCGAGGTCCCCGTCGTCGCGCACCGCCTCGCGACGCCCGAGAAGGGCACGGGGGCCGCGATGGTCTGCACGTTCGGCGACACCACCGATGTCACGTGGTGGCGCGAACTGCGGCTCGCCACCCGGCCGGTGATCGGCTGGGACGGCCGCTTCCTCGCCGAGCCGCCGCAGGGCGTCGAGGCACCGGCCGCCGTCGCCGCGTACAAGGAGCTCGCCGGTGCCACCGTGCACACCGCCCGTGAACGCGTCGTCGGGATGCTGCGCGAGAGCGGCGACCTGACGGGCGAGCCGCGGGCCGTCACGCACGCGGTCAAGTTCTTCGAGAAGGGCGACAAGCCCCTGGAGATCGTCACGACCCGCCAGTGGTACGTCCGCAACGGCGGCCGGGACACGGCCCTGCGCGAGCGGCTCCTCGCCCGTGGCAACGAGCTGGCCTGGCATCCGCCGCACATGCGGATCCGCTACGAGAACTGGGTCGGCGGACTCAACGGCGACTGGCTGATCAGCCGTCAGCGCTTCTTCGGCGTCCCGATCCCCGTCTGGTACCCGCTCGACGGCTCCGGGCGGCCCGACCACGACCACCCGATCGTCCCCGACCGCTCCGTGCTGCCCGTCGACCCGAGCGCCCAGACCCCGCCCGGCTATCGCGCGGACCAACGCGGTGAGCCGCACGGCTTCATCGGCGACCCGGACGTCATGGACACCTGGGCGACGTCCTCGCTCACCCCGCAGATCGCCGGCAAGTGGCTCACGGACCCGGACCTGTTCGAGCGGGTCTTCCCGATGGACCTGCGCCCCCAGGCCCACGAGATCATCCGCACCTGGCTGTTCTCGACCGTCGTGCGCGCGCACACCGAGCACGGCGCGCTGCCCTGGCGGCACGCGGCGATCTCGGGCTGGATCCTCGACCCCGACCGCAAGAAGATGGCGAAGAGCAAGGGCAACGCGGTCACCCCGGACCATCTGCTCGTCCAGCACGGCGCGGACGCGGTCCGTTACTGGGCGGCGAGCGGGCGCCCCGGCACGGACACGGCGTTCGACGTCGGCCAGATGAAGATCGGCCGTCGGCTCGCCACGAAACTGCTGAACGTCGGCAAGTTCGTCCTGAGCCTCGGGGAGGCCGGTGAGGTCCGAGAGGCCAGTGAGGTCCGTGAGGCCGGGGAGGGTGCCGCCGTCACCGAGCCGCTCGACCGGGCCCTGCTCGCCGACCTCGCGTCGACGGTCGAGGAGGCGTCGCGCGCCTTCGAGGCCTTCGACTACGCACGCGCCCTGGCCCGTACGGAACAGCTCTTCTGGCGCTTCTGCGACGACTACGTGGAGCTGGTCAAGGCCCGCGCGTACGGCGACCACGGCGACGCGGCGGCGACCGGGTCCGCACGGGCAACACTGCGTACGGCGCTCGACGCCCTGCTGCGTCTCTTCGCGCCGGTCCTGCCCTTCGTCACCGAGGAGGTCTGGTCGTGGTGGCGGGAGGGGTCGGTCCATCGAGCGGCGTGGCCGGAAGCCTCCGGGCTGCGGGCCCGCGCGGGCGACGCGGAGGTCCTCGCCACCGCCTCGGAGGCCATCGCCGCGGTCCGCAAGGCCAAGTCGCAGGCCTGCCTCTCGATGCGGACGGAGGTCGCGCGGGCGACGGTCACGGCGCCGCGCGCCGCCCTGGACCGCTTCACGGCGGCCGCGGACGACGTGCGGGCGGCGGGCAGGATCGGGGCGGTGGAGCTGCGGGAGGCCGAAGGGCCGGAGCCGCTGCGGGTCGAAGTGGCGTTCTGAGCGGTTCGGGTGCGCCCCACGAGGGGCGCACCCGCTCCGGCTGAGGCGGACATCACAACTCAGCAAGGGGCTGGCGGGCGGCCCGCACCCGGGGGGTAGGGTCACCCGGGTGACCACGCATTCGAACACTCCTGCAGGCTGGTACCCGGACCCGCACGGCGCAGCCCAGCTCCTGCGCTGGTGGGACGGCTCCCAATGGACGGAGCACACCACCCCGGCCCAGCAGCAGGCCCAACAGGTCCCGCAGCAGGCGCAGCAGCAGCCCGCGCAGGCCCCCGCCGCCGCCCAGCAGCAGGCCCAGCCCGCTCAGCAGCAGGGTCAGTTCGGCCAGGCCCAGGCCCCGGCCCAGCAGGGCCAGTTCGGCCAGGCCCAGGCCGTCCAGCAGCAGGGCCAGTTCGGCCAGCCGCAGGCGCACCCGCAGGCCGCCCCGGCCGCCGACCCGGCCAAGGTGCAGCGCCAGGTGCAGAAGCAGGCGGGCGTCGCACCGGCCGCGCAGGGCGGCGGCACGCTGTTCACGGAGCCGGTCCTGGTCGTGAACCAGAAGGCCAAGCTCATCGAGCTCACGAACGAGTACAGCGTCATGGACCAGGCGGGCAACACGCTCGGCTCGGTCGTCCAGGTGGGCCAGAGCACGCTGAAGAAGGTCGCGCGCTTCGTCGCCAGCGTCGACCAGTTCATGACGCACAAGCTGGAGATCCGCGACGCGTACGGCCAGCCGCAGATGATGCTGACCCGCCCGCGGAAGTTCATGAAGTCGCGGGTGATCGTCGAGCGCCCGGACGGCCAGCAGGTCGGCGAGATCGTCCAGCAGAACATGATCGGCAAGATCAACTTCGGGATGATGGTCAACGGCCAGCAGGTCGGCGCCATCAAGGCGGAGAACTGGCGCGCCTGGAACTTCTCGATCGTCGACCACGCCGACAACGAGGTCGCCCGGATCACGAAGACCTGGGAAGGCCTCGCCAAGACGATGTTCACCACCGCGGACAACTACGTCCTGCAGATCCACTACCAGCTGCCCGAGCCGCTCCTGAGCCTGGTCGTGGCGACCGCGCTCACCGTGGACACGGCGTTGAAGCAGGACTCCCGGGGCCTCGGGTAACCGCACCCCTTCTCGTACAACTTCTCGACAACTTCTCGTACGACGACGGCGCCGGCCGTCCCCTTCCGCAGGGGGCGGCCGGCGCCGTTCCGCTTCTCCGTGTCAGACGCTCTGCAGGCCGGATGTGGCGGGTCGCGCAGTTCCCCGCGCCCCTTCGGGTGACCCGGGCTGGCCGGGAACGGAGAGCAGGGAGACCGGCTCCGGCTCGGCTGTCGGCTTCTGCGGTGACCGGGTGAGGACCACGACCCCGTACGCCGCCACCGCCGCCCCTGCCACCGCGAGGAGGATGCCGACGGTCCCGCCCTGGAGGCGTTCGCCGAGCAGCGTCACGCCGATCACCGAGGCCGCGAGGGGGTTGGAGAGCGTCACCACGGCGAGCGGCGCGCCGAGACCGCCGCGGTACGCGGTCTGCGAGAGCAGCAGCCCGCCGGCGGCGAACGCCGCCACAAGGAGGGCCACGACGATCACCTGCGGGCTGAGCAGCGGTCCCGAGCGGTCCGTCACGGCGACCGTCACGGTCTGCGTGAGCGCGGAGGCGACGCCCGACGCGAAGCCGGACGCGGTCGCGTGGCGCAGTCCCGGGCGGGTGCCGGGCCGGGAGAGAACCCCGATGACTGCCATGGTCGCGGCGGCGACGGTCAGCGCCTCCGGCACGCTCAGGCTGTCGTCGGGCGCGGGGCCCGACGCGGTCAGGAGCAGCGCGCCGAGGCCGATGAGGGTCAGGCCGGTGCCGCGCCACTCCAGGCGGGTCACCCGGCGTCCGGCGAGCCGGGCACCGAGCGGCACGGCGGCGACCAGGGTGAGCGCGCCGAGCGGCTGGACCAGCGTGAGCGGCCCGTACTTCAGGGCCGCCACGTGCAGCAGCGCCGCGGACGCGTTGAGCCCGACCGACGACCACCACGGGCCGCTGCCCAGCATCCGCAGGACGCCGCTCTCGCCCTCGGTGATGCGCGAGGCGAGCCGCTCCTGCGCGACCGCCGCGGCGGCGTAGGCGGCCGCGGAGACGAGAGAGAGTGCGACGGCGAGAAGCGTGGCGCTCATCGGCGGGCTCCCGAGGTGATCAGTTCCGGTGCGGGTGTGGGTGCGGGTGTGGGTGTGGGTGTCGGTGTCAGCATCGGCAGCGGCGCCGGTGCGGAGCCGCGTACGACCGTCGGGCGGCTCGCGCGCGGCAGCCGGATCACCGCGAGCGCGATGCCGAGCAGCGCGGTCGCCACGGCGGCGTCGAGCCAGTAGTGGTTGGCGGTGCCGACCACCACGAGCAGGGTCAGCAGCGGGTGCAGCAGCCACAGCCAGCGCCACCGCGTCGAGGTGGCGACGATCATGCCGACGGCGAGCATCAGCGCCCAGCCGAAGTGCAGGGAGGGCATGGCCGCGAACTGGTTCGCCATGGTGTCGGTGGCGGGCTTGGCGGCGTACACCGAGGGCCCGTAGACCTGCGCGGTGTCCACGAGGTGCGCGGCGTCCAGCATCCGCGGCGGCGCGAGCGGGAAGCCGAGGTGCAGCACGAGCGCGGCCGCGGTCAGCGCGGCGAGCACCCGCCGTGTCCAGACGTAGTGCCGGGGCCGGCGCAGATACAGCCAGACCAGGAACAGCAGCGTCGCCGGGAAGTGCACCGTCGCGTAGTAGGTGTTCGCGACGTGGATCAGCGTGTCGCTGCTGAGCAGGGCGTCCTGCACGGCGCCCTCGCCGGGCAGGCGCAGCGTGCGCTCGGCGTCCCATACGCGGTGCGCGTTGCGGAAGGCCTCGCCGGTGTGTCCGTTGGCGAGCTGCCTGCCGAATTTGTAGACGAGGAAAAGTCCTACGACGAGGAGGAGCTCGCGGACGAGGGGCGGTCGGGCAGATGTGTCCGGCTTCCGGACGGCGGTCGCGCCCGGCTCCCGGACCTTTATGTCCGGCTCCCGTTCGGCAGGCTCGGTTCGGGATTCCATCCCCCGGCCCCTTTACGTGATGACTGGGTAGTGCGGTGCTGAGCGGAGGATCGCCCCACTCATCGATACGCCAGTGTACCGATACGGAAGCGTACCGGTACACTGGCGTATCGAAGGGTGTCGATCGAGCCGATCGGCTGCCGTACCGAGGAGAAGAGTCATGACGTCGACGTCGAGCCGCTCGAAGATCACGCCCGAGCGTGAGCAGGAGTTCTACGACGCCGTCCTCGAACAGCTCCGCGAGTGCGGATACGACTCCCTGACCATGGAGGGCGTGGCCGCCCGCACCCGCTGCAGCAAGTCCACGCTCTACCGCCAGTGGAAGACCAAGCCCCAGTTCGTGGCCGCCGCGCTGCGCGCCAACCGCTGTGTGCGCTTCGCCGGCATCGACACCGGAAGTCTCGCCGGGGATCTGCGGGAGGCCGCCCGGGCCGCCGGCGAGCAGTCGGGGCGGGACACGATGCTGGTCCAGGCGCTCAGCCACGCGGTCCTGCAGGACGAGGAGCTGCAGCGGGCCCTGCGCGAGACGCTGGTCGAACCGGAGCTCCAGGCCGTGGCCGCGATCATCCGGCGCGGTGTCGAGCGCGGCGAGATCGCCGAGGGACACCCGGCCGTGGAGTTCCTCTCGGTGCAGATGTTCGGCGTGCTGCGGGCCCGGCCGATCCTGGAGGGCGCGTACGCGGACGGGGAGTATCTGACCCGCTTCGTCGAGGCCTGTGTGCTCCCCGCACTGGGCCTCACCTGATCGTGGGCCCGGGTCTGTGGGATGACGAGACCCGGGCCTGCCCGCGCCGCACCGTGGGGACGGGGGCGGCGCGCACCCCGGGCCGGACGGGGTTCCTCCTGAGCGGCGAGGAACCCCGCCCGGCCCGCTGAGACTCCGCTGAGTCGCCGCTGAAGGAGCCTTTAGACGTCCTTGCCGGCTCCGCCGCCGCTGCCGCCGACCGGACCGGCCTTGATGCCCTCGGCGATCTTGTCCATGGTGGACAGCGACGGGGCCTTGTCGTTGACGTCGATGCCCATGCGGACGATGACCAGCTTCGACTTGTCGGCGGGGGAGGGGAAGGCGAGCGATTCGACGTAGCCGTCGTCGCTCTTCTCCGTGACCGCCTTCCAGCGCACGAAGTAGCCCTTCTGGCCCGCCACGGTGACCGGCTCGGACGCCAGCACCTTGTGCGAGGTGATCTTGCCGTAGGTCTTGCCGCCGTACCCCTCCTTGGCGTTCTTCTTGATGTCGGCCTTGGCGGCCGCCTCGGGTGTGTCGGCGTCGATCTTCAGCTGCTCCGCCGACTGGGAGAACGCGCTGCCGCGCGTGCACTGCTCGTCGGCGTTCCCGGGGCAGGGGATGGGTTCCGTCTGCACCCCGCCGCCGTACTTCGTGCTCCCGCCGCGCCAGCCGTCCGGCACGGGAATCCTGATGCCGTTCACCGGGTCGCTCGCGAAGCCCGGCTCCTGCTCCGGTGCCCCGGGCTCATCCGGCCCCTCGGGCGCCTGGGGCGACTCGGACCTGCCCGGGGCCCGCGGGCCGCCGACCGACGGTTCCTTCACCGCGGAGCCACCGCCGTCCCCGTCGTCGTCGGAGGTCAGGGCGTATACGCCCCCGCCTATCCCGGCGAGGACGACAAGCACCACGCCGGTGGCTATCGCTATGCGCAGCCGTCGCCGCGGAGCGGGCGGCTGCCCGGGGTACGCCGGGAAGGCCGGCTGCGTCGGATGCGCCGCGGTGCCGGCGGCCGCCCGCACCTGGTCCGTCCACACGTTCCCGTCCCACCAGCGCTCGGTGGGAGGACCGCCGGCGGTCTGGCCGGGATCGGGGTACCAGCCTGGGGGAGTCATCTGGGTCATGCCCGTCAGCGTATGAGCCCCGCGTGAAAGGGGGATGAGAGGGGCCCTCCAACCCTCGGCACGCCCTACCGGCCCCCGTCCCCATGGCCGTTGACGACGAGCCGCACCGGGCCCTCGCCCTCCGCCGTCACCGTCGGCCACGGCGTCCCCCGGCGCCCCGGCGTGATCGAACCCAGCACGCTCGCGTGCCGCGCCCCCGTGCTCGCCGGGACGGTGCCCGGCAGCCCGTGCAGGGTCAGGAAGCCGAGGACCGCGAAGGCGTAGGCCTCCTTCGCCGCGGAGGGCAGGCCGAGCTCGTCGGAGGTGCGTACCGGGATCCCGCTGCCCAACTCCGCCCGCAGGGCGGCCATCAGGGCGGGGTTGCGCGTCCCACCGCCGGAGGCGACGACCTCGGTGGCCCCGACGGTGCGGACCGCGTCGGCGACCGTGCGGGCGGTGAGGCGGGTCAGCGTGGCGACCACGTCCTCGGCGGGCAGCGCCTCGTACCCTCGCAGGGCCGTACGCAGGTAGGGCAGATGGAAGAGTTCCTTACCCGTCGTCTTCGGCGCCGCGAGCGCGTAATACGGCTCGGTGAGGAGCCGGGCCAGGAGCCCCTCGTCGACCGTGCCGCTCCTGGCCAGTTCGCCGTCCAGGTCGTACGCGAGGCGGCCGTCCGTCGCCTCGTGCACCGCGGCGTCGACGAGGGCGTTGGCGGGGCCGGTGTCGAAGGCGGTGCCGTCGGCGGCGGTGATGTTGGCGATGCCGCCGAGGTTCAGCGCGGCGGGGGCGCCGGGCCTGCCGCGCAGCCACATCCGGTCCACCAGGCTGACCAGCGGCGCGCCCTGGCCACCCGCCGCGATGTCACGGGGGCGGAAGTCGGCGACCACCGGCAGCCCGGTGGCCTCGGCGATCCAGGCGGGCTGGCCGATCTGGAGGGTGCCGTGCACCTGCCCGTCCGCCACCCAGTGGTAGACGGTCTGGCCGTGCGAGGCGACCAGTTCGGCCCGCCCGTCGCACAGTTCGCGGTCGGCCTCGACCGCCGCGGCGGCGAAGGCCCGCCCGATCCGGGTGTCCAGGCGGCAGACCTCGGCGAGAGTGGTGGCGGCGGGCGGCAGCGCGGCGGCGAGAGTGGCGCGCAGCCCGTCGTCGTAGCCACGGCTGATCAGCCCGAGGGGGGTGAGCGTCAGACGGTCGCCGTCCAGGGTCAGATCGGCGGCTGCCGCGTCGATCGCGTCGTACGAGGTCCCTGACATGAGCCCGATCACGCGCACGTGGGGCCTCCTTCTGGGTCGGCTCACCAAATGTGCTTGATCATCGCATCCCGCGGGCCGCGCGCGACTCGTGTTCAGGAAAGCGGCACGGGGTGCAGACGCCGCCGGCCGCCCGGCGCGCCCCTCACCCGGTGCCGGCCGTTCGTTCCCCGTACGCGGCGAGGGCCCGGCCGCGCCACAGCCCGGGGTCCCCCCAGGCGCTCCGCAGCGCCCGCGCCTTGGTGAGCCACAGGGACAGGTCGAACTCCGCCGTGTACCCGATCGCGCCGTGCAGTTGCAGCGCCGCGCGGGCCGCCGCGTACGCGGCCTCGCCCGCCGTCACCTTTGCGGCCGCGACATCACCCGGAGACATGGTCGTCGCGGCGCCGAACACCAGCGGCCGGGCGAACTCCAGGCCCACCAGGACGTCCGCGAGCCGGTGCTTGACCGCCTGGAACGACCCGATCGGCACCCCGAACTGGGTGCGCTGCTTCGCATACGCCACGGTCCGCTCCAGCAGCGCGAGACCTACGCCGAGCGACTGCGCGGCCGTGGCGAGCGCCGTCCACCGGGTGGCGTGCCGTGCGGCGGCCGCCACGGCGGGGCCCGAGGCGAGCAGTTCCCCGCCGGGTGACGGCGCGGCGAGGCGCCGTGCCGGGTCCAGGGACCGCCGCACGCGCGCGTGTCCCGGGGCCAGCCGCAGCGCGTCGTCCGACACGGCCAGGATCAGGTCCGCCGCGTCCGCGTCCAGCGCGTGCGGGCCGCCGTCGGGCAGTGTCAGCGTCGCGCTCATCGCCCCCGAGGCCAGAAAGGGCAGCAGGCGCTTGGCCGGTTCCCGCTCGCCCTCCTCGGCGAGGTGTGCCAGGAGCGCCGCCGCCGCCACCGTCTCGACGGCCGGCCCCGGCACGGCGTGCCGCCCCAACTCCACGAAGGCGACGGCCGTCTCGACGGGCAGCGGGCCCACGCCCTCGTACTCCTCGGGGACCGGCAGCGCGAAGACGCCCGCGTCCGCGAGCCGCGCCCACACCGCACGACCCGGCGCGTGGTCGCCGGTGCCCCACGCGCGCGTGGCCGCCACCGTGCAGGACGCCGTCAGCATCGCGTCCAGGGAGCGCGCGAACTCCCGCTGCCCGTCGTCGAGGAGGAACCTCATCAGCGCCGTCCCTTCGGCAGGCCGAGCAGCCGCTCGGCGATGATGTCGCGCTGGATCTCGTTGGTGCCGGCGTAGAGGGGACCGGCGAGCGAGAAGACGTACCCCGCCGCCCAGTCGGCGCCGGGCGCGGACGGGGCGTCGGTCAACTCGCCGTCCGGGCCGAGCAGATCGAGCGCCGTCTCGTGCAGCGCGATGTCGTACTCTGACCAGAAGACCTTGTTGAGGCTGGACTCGGCGCCGATCCGCTCCCCGGCCAGGAACCGGGAGGCGTTGGCCCAGGTGAACAACGCGTAGGCGCGGGCGCCGATGACGGCGTCGGCGACCCGGTCGCGCAGCGCCGTGTCGGCCGGGTCCGACCGGGCACTCCACTGCCGGGCAAGGCGGTCCGCCGAGGCGAGGAAGCGGCCGGGGGAGCGCAGCGTCAGGCCGCGTTCGTTGCCCGTGGTGGACATGGCGATCCGCCAGCCCTGGCCGGGCTCGCCGATCACGTCCTCGTCCGGCACGAACACGTCGTCCAGGAAGAGTTCGGCGAAGGCGGGTTTGCCGTCCAGGCGCCCGACGGGACGGACCGTCACTCCGGGGGCGTCGAGCGGGAACATCAGATACGTGAGGCCATGGTGCGGCTTGCCCGCGTGCTCCTGGCCGCTCGCGTGCTTCCCTCCGCCCTCGTGTTTCCCGCCACTCCCGTGCTCCCCACCGCTCTCATGCTCCCCGCTGCTCCCGTGCGGCTCGCTGCGGAACAGGCCGAACGCGCGGTCGGCGAAGGCAGCCCGCGACGACCACGCCTTCTGTCCGCTGATGAGCCAACCGCCGTCCGTGAGCCGGGCGGTGGAGCGCAGGGATGCGAGGTCGGAGCCCGACTCGGGCTCCGACCAGGCCTGCGCCCAGATCACGTCACCGGACGCCATGGGTGGCAGCACCCGCGCGCGCTGCTCCTCGGTGCCGAAGTCGAACAGGGTGGGCGCGAGGAGGTTGATGCCGTTCTGCGAGACCCGGCCCGGCGCGCCCGCCGCGTAGTACTCCTCCTCGAACACTAGCCACTTGACGATGTCGACGCCCTGCCCGCCGTACTCCTCGGGCCAGGACACCACCGACCAGCGGTCGGCCGCGAGTGTGCGCTCCCATTCCCGGTGGGCGGCGAACCCCGCGCCGGTCTCCAGGGAGGGGAGCGGCGCGGCCGGTACGTGCGCGGCGAGCCAGTCGCGCGCCCGCTGCCTGAACTCCCCTTCCTCGGCGGTGAAGTCGAGGTCCATCAGTGGCCCACCTCTTCGGTTCCGGGATGCGGGGCCGCGTCCGCGGCCGGAATTGCCGTGCACTCTTCCCTAACAAGTGTTTGGTAGATTACCCTGAAGATGGCCGACGAGTCGAGAGCCTGAATCCGGAATCGGGGGGCAGTCCATGGACGCACCGGTCTACGTGCCCGCGCACGACCTGCTCGCGGGCCGCACCGCGGTGATCACGGCCGCCGCGGGGGCGGGCATCGGCGGCGCCACCGCGCGCCGCTTCCTGGAGGAGGGCGCGCGGATCGTCATCGGCGACGCCCACCCGCGCCGGACCAAGGAGTCGGTGGCGGCCCTCGCGGAGGAGTTCGGCGCCGACCGGGTGGACGGTATCCCGTGCGACGTCACCGACGCGGCGCAGATCGACGCACTGTTCGACCTCGCGGAGCGGCACCACGGCCACCTCGACATCGTGGTGAACAACGCCGGTCTCGGGGGGACGGCCGCCCTCACGGAGATGACCGACGAGCAGTGGGACAAGGTCATCGACGTCACGCTGAACGGCACATTCCGCTCCACCCGCGCCGCCCTGCGCCGCATGCGCGCCGCCGACCGGGGCGGCGTGATCGTGAACAACGCCTCGGTGCTCGGCTGGCGCGCCCAGGCCGGCCAGGCGCACTACGCCGCGGCGAAGGCCGGCGTCATGGCCCTCACCCGCTGCGCCGCGCTCGAAGCCGCCCCCCACGCCGTCCGGGTCAACGCGGTCTCGCCGAGCCTCGCCATGCACCCCCACCTCGCGAAGGTCACCCCGCCCGAACTCCTCGAAGAGCTCACCGCGCGCGAGGCGTTCGGGCGGCCTGCCGAGCCGTGGGAGATAGCCAACGTCATCGTCTTCCTGGCCAGCGGCTATTCCTCGTACATGACAGGGGAGGCGGTCTCGGTCAGCAGCCAGCACGCCTAGGGCCCTTCTGACAGATCTCCGCGGGGTCGCGACGCCCGGCACGCACGCACCTCGCGGCGTTGCCCGAAACGCCCGGGGAGCTCCGCTGCCAGGACGCTCCGGCGCCTTGCGATCGCACGCACCACCCCCCGCTCCCCGACCCGGCCCGATCCACCCGAGAGGCCCTAGGCGGAGAATGACCGTGTGTCGAACCCGAAGCAGCACACCAGCAACCCCGAACGGCCCGCAGCGAAGAAGAAGCCCCAGGTGAGCCCCTCGCCCGAGCGGCGCCGCGAGCTCCTCGCCATCGCCGCCGACGTCTTCGCCGAGCAGGGGTACAACGCCACGACGGTCCGCAAGATCGCCGACGCCGCGGGCATGCTCGCCGGCAGCCTCTACTACCACTTCGATTCCAAGGAGTCGATGCTCGAAGAGATCCTCCGCACCTTCCTCACCGAGCTGTGGGACGGGTACGAGACCGTGCTCCAGGCCCAGCTCGACCCCCGTGGAACGCTCGAAGCACTCGTCACCGAGTCCTTCCGGGAGATCGACCGGCACCGCGCCGCCGTCGCGATCTACCAGAAGGAGTCCAAGCACCTGGTCGCACAGCAGCGCTTCCAGTACCTCTCGGACTCGCAGCAGCGCTTCGAGAAGGCCTGGCTGACCACGCTGGAACGAGGCGTCGCGGAAGGCGTCTTCCGCGCCGACCTGGACATCCGGCTCGCCTACCGCTTCGTGCGCGACACCGTCTGGGTCGCCGCGTCCTGGTACCGCCCCGGCGGCGGCCACAGCCCCGAGGAGATCGCCCGTCAGTACCTGTCGATGGTCCTGGACGGCATCTCTGTACGCACGTGAGCGGCGCGTCGTCGGACGGCGCCGCACGACCGAGGAGTACGCAGTCATGGCCGAGGCCTACATCGTCGAAGCGGTCCGCACCCCCGTCGGCAGGCGCAAGGGCGGGCTGAGCCAGGTCCACCCCGCCGACCTGGGCGCACACGTCCTGAGCGCACTCGTCGAGCGCACCGGCGTCGACCCCGCCGCCGTCGAGGACGTCGTCTTCGGCTGCCTGGACACGGTGGGACCGCAGGCCGGCGACATCGCCCGCACCAGCTGGCTGGCGGCCGGGCTGCCCGAAGAGGTGCCCGGCGTGACCATCGACCGGCAGTGCGGTTCGTCGCAGCAGGCCGTGCACTTCGCGGCGCAGGGCGTGCTGTCCGGCACCCAGGACCTCGTCGTCGCGGGCGGCACGCAGAACATGTCGATGATCCCCATCGCCTTCGCCTCCCGGCAGGCCGCCGAGCCCCTCGGCCTCACCCAGGGCCCCTACGCGGGCAGCGAAGGCTGGCGCGCGCGGTACGGCGCACAGCCCGTGAACCAGTTCCACGGCGCCCAGTTGATCGCCGAGAAGTGGGGGATATCCCGGCGCGACATGGAGGAGTTCGCGCTCCGCTCGCACCGACGGGCGGTCCGCGCCATCGACGAGGGCCGCTTCGACCGCGAACTCGTCGGCCACGGAGACGTCACCACCGACGAGGGCCCGCGGCGCGACACGACCCTGGAGAAGATGGCCGGCCTCAAGCCCGTCCTCGACGACGGCACGATCACCGCCGCCTGCTCCTCCCAGGTCTCCGACGGCGCGGCGGCACTGCTCATCGCGAGCGAACGGGCCGTACGGAACCACGGGTTGACGCCCCGCGCCCGCGTCCACCACCTCTCGGTGCGCGGCGAGGACCCCATCCGGATGCTCTCCGCGCCGATCCCCGCCACCGCGTACGCGCTGAAGAAGACCGGCATGGGCATCGGCGACATCGACCTCGTCGAGATCAACGAAGCATTCGCTCCGGTCGTCCTCGCCTGGCTGAAGGAGACCGGCGCCGACCCGGCGAAGGTCAACGTCAACGGCGGTGCGATCGCGCTCGGCCACCCCCTCGGCGCCACCGGCGTCAGGCTGATGACCACCCTCCTGCACGAACTGGAGCGCACCGGCGGCAGGTTCGGGCTCCAGACGATGTGCGAAGGCGGCGGTCAGGCCAACGTGACGATCATCGAACGCCTCTGAGGGCTTGTGTCCTGTCCTCGGCCACCTCGGCCACCTCGGCCACCTCGGCCACCCGGCCGCGCCTCCGGCCGGCGCACGGCCGCACATCGGCCGTCCGCGAAACGGACTGATCCTCACCCCTTGTGGGAGTACCTGCGCCGACCGCGCTCCATCGCGGCTCCGACCCGGCTAGTCTCGACTTCTGTACGTCGATTGAGCGACCCCGGGAGGTAGCGCGATGACGCAGGGACGGCCCGGTGGAGCCGCCTGGGCCCCGCTGTACGAGCGCCATGCCGAACTCGCCGCGGCCACCCAGGCCGTGGAGAAGCTCTGCGCCGACGCGACGGCCTCGGGCGGTCTCATCGCCTTCAGCGGCGAAGCGGGCATCGGCAAGACCGCGCTCCTGGCCGAGGTCCGCCGCCTCGCGGAGGGCCGCGCCACGGTCTGGACCGCACGCGGCGGGGAAGCGGTCACCTCCGTCCCCTTCAACGTCGTGCGCCAGCTCCTGCAGCCCGCCCTCGTCCATCTCGCCCCCGACCAGGCCCGCGAGTACTTCGGCGACTGCTACGACATCGCGGGCCCCGCCCTCGGCATAGCCGAGCCCGGCGGCCGCAGGCCGGACCCGCAAGGTGTCTGCGACGGCCTGGTCGAGGCGGTCTCCCGGCTCGCCCGGCTGCACTGGCCGCTCGTCCTCCTCATCGACGACGCGCACTGGGCCGACCAGGAAACGCTGCACTGGCTCGCCACGTTCGCCCAGCGCCTCGAGGAACTCCCCGTACTCGTCGTGATCGCCCGCAGGCCCGGCGAGGCGGTGGGCGAGAGCGCACGCCATCTGGCGACCGTCGCCGCCCAGGCGAGTTCGTTCACCACTCTGCGCGCCCTCACACCGGACGCCGCCGCGGGCCTGACCCGCGCCACGCTCGGTGAGCACGCCGACGCCCCGTTCTGCCGCGAGGTCTGGGCGGTCACCGGCGGCAACCCGTACGAATCCGTCGAGCTCCTCGCCAAGGTGCAGGACAGCGACCTCGAACCGGTGGAGAGCTCCGCCGACGAACTGCGCGCCCTCAACCGCACGGCCCGTGGCCGCGGCCTCGTCGCCCGCCTCGAAGGACTCGGCACCGACGCCACCCGCTTCGCCTGGGCCGCCGCCATCCTCGGCAGCTCCATCTCCGCGGAGCTCGCCGCCTCGCTCGCGGGCATGACCCCCGACGCCGCCGAACGGTGCGCGGAGCGGCTCTGCGCGGCGCGCATCCTGGTCAACGGCGACGAGGGCCTGGAGTTCGTCCATCCGCTGATCGCCACCACGGTCTACCGCTCCATCCCGGCCGCCACCCGCACCGCGATGCACGGCCAGGCGGCCTCCGTCGTCACCCACTCGGGCCACGGCGCCGCGGCCGCCTCCCGGCATCTCCTGGAAGTCCACCCGGACGACGACGCCGAACTCGTCGAGCAGCTGCGCCAGGCCGCAGCCGAACACCTCGCCGTCGGCGCGCCCGACGCCGCCCGCCGGTGCCTGGAACGCGCCCTGCGCGAGCCGCCGCTGCCCGAGATCCACGCCCGCGTGCGCTACGAACTGGGCTGCGCCACGCTCCTCACCTCACCCGTCACCACCATCGGCCACCTGCGCGAGGCGCTCTCCACACCCGGCCTCGACCAGGATCTGCGCGTCGACGCCGTCTGCCGCCTCTCCCAGGCCCTCGTCCACAACGACCAACTGGAAGAAGGCCTGCGGGCCATCGCCGAGGAGGCCGCGCGCCTCGAACCTGGCCCCGCGCGACTGCGCTTGCAAGCCGTGCACTACATGTGGGAAGGCATCCACGCGGGCGAGGAGGACTCGCCGGGCCGCTCGCGGCGCCTCGCCCAGCTCGCAGGGCCCCTCACCGGCCGCGACAACGCCGAGCGCGCCCTGCTGATCCTGCGCGCCTTCGACGCCATGACCCGCGGCGAGAGCGCGGAACTGGTCGTCGAGCTCTGCGACCGCGCCCTCGTCAACGGTCGCCTCGCACCCGGACTCGGCTGGACCGACACGGAATGGAGCTTCGAGCTCCGCCTGATGCTCGGCGGTTCGTACGCCTTCTCGGACCGGCTCGACCGCGCGGAGAGCCTGTTCACCGAGGCCGTGCGGGCCTACGAGACCGCGGGCTGGAGTGGCGGGCATCTCGCCCTCTCGCACGCCTTCCTCGGCTATGTGTACCGAAGGCGCGGCCGGCTGACGGACGCCGAGCGGTCGCTGCGCGAGAGCCTGCGCCTGGCCGACCGCGTCGGCGAGGGCCTGCCGATGCACTGGGAGGCGGCCAGCATGCTCATCGACACCCTCCTGGCCCGCGGCCACGTCGAGGAGGCCGGCACCGTCGCCGAGCGGTACGGCTTCGCGCCGCCCTCCGCCTCCACGATCTACGTACCCGACGCGCCGTCCGTACGCGGCCGCCTCCTGCTCGCCCTCGGACGCACGAAGGACGGGCTCAACGAACTGGAGGCCACGGCAAAGGCGTTGACCGCGCGCGGCCAGTACAACACCGTCCTCGCCCCGTGGGCGTACGACCTCGCCCGCGCCCTGGCCCACGAGGACCCGAAGCGGGCGGCGCACCTGGTCGCGGACGCCCGTATGCAGGCCGAGCGGTTCGGCACGGACACCGCCATCGGCGAGGCCCTGCGGTGCGCGGCGGCGCTGGAGACCGGGCCGCGCTCCATCGCGCTGTACCGCCAGGCCGCCACCTATCTGGAAGCGTCCCCCTGCGCGTACGAACACGCGGTCGCCCGCGTCGAGTACGGCATCGCCGCGGACTCGGCGACCGAGCTGGAGCGCGGGCTGACCCTGGCGCGGACCTGCGGCGCGGACGGTCTCGCCGACCGGGCGCTGGACCACCTGCCACTGGTGCGCCGCTGACGCCTCGGGCCTGCGCGGGAGGCTCGTGGGGCAGTGCCGTGCGTCGGGGCGCAGGCGGGGGTTCAAAGACAGGCTCTGAGCAGGACTCGTGAGGTCAGACGGACTTCAGGCGTGCCATAGCCGCGCCCGCCTCGGTCATCATCCGCTCCACCAGCTCCGCGCACGACGGCAGGTCCTCGATCAGACCGGCGATCTGCCCCGATGCCATCACCCCCAGCTCCGGGCGGCCGTCCACCATCGCCGACTTGAGCATCATCGGCGTGTTCGCCGCGAGCAGGACCTGGCTCCAGGTCAGGTCCTTGCCGTGCCGCATCGCGAGCCCGTCGCGGGCCATCCGGCGCCACCCCATGCCGGACATCCTCCGGAACGCCGCCGCGTGCCGCACCGCGCGCGCCAGCGACGCGATCCGGCCCGCTCTCTCCAGATCCGCCACCAGTTCGCTCCGCAGCATCCGGTGCGGGAGGCCGTCCACGCGCGTGGTGACCGTGACGTCCTTGACGGAGGCGGCCAGATAGCGGGCCTTGACCGCGTCCGGCACCGTCGAGTCCGAGGTGAGCAGGAAGCGGGTGCCCATGGCCACGCCCGCCGCCCCGTAGGCGAGAGCGGCGACCAGACCGCGGCCGTCGTAGAAGCCGCCCGCCGCGACCACCGGTATGTCCACCGCGTCGACGACCTGCGGGAGCAGCACGGTCGTGGCGACGTCACCGGTGTGGCCGCCGCCCTCGCCGCCCTGCACGATCACCGCGTCCGCGCCCCACGCGGCGACCTTCTCGGCGTGCCGTCGCGCACCGATCGAGGGGATGACCACCACGCCCGCGTCCTTGAGCTCGGCGATCAGTTCCTTGGACGGCGCCAGCGCGAAGGAGGCGACCCGGACGCCCTCCTCGACGATGACCCGGACCCGCTCCCGCGCGTCGCCCGCGTCCGCCCGCAGATTGACCCCGAAGGGCGCGGCGGTGCGGGACTTGACCTCGCGGACGGCCGCGCGCAGCTGGCCGACCGTCATCGTGGCGGAGGCCAGAATGCCGAGCGCCCCGGCATCGGCGGTCGCGGTGACCAGGCGGGGCCCTGCCACCCAGCCCATGCCGGTCTGCACGATCGGGTGCCGGACGCCGACCAGCCGGGTCAGCGGCGTCTTCAGAGCGAGGGCGCCGGGCGGCGTGGCGGGCGGCTCCGGCGTCATGTGCGCACCTCGCGGTCGCGCAGGCCGCGCGGGTCCACCACGTCGCGGATCAGCCGCAGCTCCTCGGCGGTCGGCTCACGGGTGTGGGGGACGTCGTCCGGCACGGCCAGGGCGAACGCGGTGGCCTCGCGCACCTGGTCGAGGGTGACGCCCGGGTGCAGGGAGACCAGGCGCATGGCGTGGTCGGGCGCCCCGAAGTCGAAGACGCCGAGGTCGGAGACGACCCGGCGCAGATCGTGGAAGCGGGTCGCGGAGGGGCCGGCCGCGGCCGCGCTGTCGTACCCGACCCCGCTGATCATGTCGACCTTCTCGACGAAGACCCGCGTCGAATGCCTCGGAATCCAGTAACTCACCGGATTGTTGAGCGTGTTGACCGGAGCCCCGCGCACCCCGAGGAGCTGCCGCTCGGGGCGCGCCCAGTCGCCGATGCACGAGATGTTCTGGTTGCCGAAGCGGTCGATCTGGCTCGCGCCCATCATCACGTGCCGCCGGCCGCCCATGACCATCGTCAGGTGCCTGCGGTACGGCAGCCACCCTTCCGTAACCGCCGAAACGGAGCCGATCGCCGGGATGTCGCCGATGAGCAGGGCTTCGCCGTCCGTGAGCAGCAGGTCGGGGGAGAAGGTCAGCTTGGCGAGGCGGGCCGCGACCGACGGGATGGTGCCCATGGGGGAGGCGAGTATCTCGCCGTCGCCCCGCCAGGCCTCCGCGCAGGCGATCACGCAGTACTCGGCGCGGGTGGCGGCCGCTGTCGTCGTGGCCGTGGCGGGGTCGGTGCGCGTCATCGCTGCTCCTTGTGCCAGGCCTGGACGGCCAGTTGGTAGTCGTGCTCGGTGCCCGAGAGGAAGCGGCGGCGGAAGGCGGCCCAGGTCTCCGGGTCGGCCGCCGCGGTGGCGTACTCCTTCTGGAAGGGCTCGTCGCGGCCGTAGTCGGGCACGCAGGACGTGAAGTGCGCCCCCTTGGGCGTCTCGGTCACGCCCGTCACCGAGTGCCGGGAGACCAGCATCGTCTGGGGCGCGGCGTGCGCCGTGAGCTCGCCGGGGTCGACGATGCGCTCGCACGAGACGTACGCGGTGTCGGCGGCCTCGCAGAACAGGTCGTCGAAGTAGGGGTCGGGGCCCAGGTACTGACCGTTGCCGAAGGGGTCGGCGCGGTTCATGTGCACCAGGGCCGCGTCCATCCGCAGGGCGGGCACGGCTACGAGCTCCTCCCCGTCCCCGTAGGGCGAAGTGACCGTCCGCAGCCGCGGGTTGACCCGCAGGACGTCGGAGCCGAGTCCCGCGCGGATCGGCAGGAACGGCAGCCGCTGGGCGCCGGCGGTGAGGCCCTGCATGAACATCGCCTCGTCCAGCTCGACGAGTTCGAAGGCGGCGCGCTCGCGTGCCGCCCGGAAGTGCGGCTCAAGGGGGATCGAATCGAGGGTCGTGAAGGCGGTGACCAGCTTGCGGATCCGGCCGGCCGCGGCGAGCAGGCCGATGTCCGGGCCGCCGTACGAGACGACCGTCAGGTCCGTGACGTCGGAGCGCAGCAGCGCGCGCACCAGCGCCATCGGTTTGCGGCGCGAGCCCCAGCCGCCGATGCCGAGCGTCATTCCGCTCGACAGGCGCCCCACGATCTCGTCCGGCGACATCCTCTTGCCGGTTCTGCCGCCGTTCCCGCTGCTGTTCCCGCCGCCGTTTCCGCTGCTGTTCCTGCTGTCGGTCCTGCCGCTCATGAAGTGCCCTCCCCTTGTGCCCCGGCGTCCGCCTGCGTCCCGAAGCCGTCCCGGATGCGGTCGGCCAGGCCGCTGAGGTTCGCCTCGAAGGTGAAGCCCTGTTCGAAGCGGTAGCTGCGGTGCACGTCGACGGGGTCGATTCCGTTGATCGCGGCCTTCGCGAGCCGCAGCAGTGTGCCGTCCTTGCGGGCGATCTCCCGCGCGAGGTCCAGGGCAGCGTCGGCCAGTTCCTCGCGCGGGACGACGCGCCACACGGAGCCGTGCGCGTGCAGCTCGGCGGCGGTGGCGGTGCGCGAGGTGTAGTACAGGGCGCGCATCAGGTGCTGGGGCACGAGGCGGGCCAGGTGGGTGGCCGCGCCGAGCGCGCCCCGGTCCAGCTCGGGCAGGCCGAAGGTGGCGTCCTCGCTCGCCACGATCGCGTCCGCGTTCCCGACCAGGCCGATCCCGCCGCCCAGGCAGAAACCGTGGACGGCCGCCACGACGGGGACCTCGCACTCGTACACCGCCGAAAAGGCTTCGTAGCACCCGCGGTTGGCGCCTATCAGTGCGGTGTGGCCGGTGTCGCGCTGCATCTCCTTGATGTCCACGCCCGCGTTGAACCCGCGGCCTTCCGCGGTCAGGACGACGCAGCGGGTCCCGGGGTCGCGCCCGGCCGCGCGCACCGCGTCCGCCAGGGCGTACCAGCCCTGTACGGGAAGGGCGTTGACGGGCGGGTAGTCGACGGTGACGACGGCCACGCCCTTGTCCGGGGCGGAGGTGGAGACAGACATCAGAGGATCCGCTACCTTTCGACCACACGCTTTCAACCAAACATTTGTTAGTTGGAAAGGTAGCAGCGATGACTGACACACGACAGGTGGTCGTCGTGACCGGCGGCACCCGCGGCGTCGGCGCCGGGATCGCCCGGAGCTTCCTCGCCGCGGGGGCGCGGGTCGTCGTCTGCGCCCGCAGGCCGCCGGACCGGCCCGTCGAAGCGGCGGGCGGCCTCGCCGAGTTCAGGCCCCTCGACCTGCGCGACGCGGCGGCGGCCCACGCCTTCTTCGCCGAGGTGGCCGCGGATTACGGCGCGGTGGACGCCCTCGTGAACAACGCGGGGGGCACGCCGTTCGGACTGCTCGCCGAAACCGGCCCGGCCCGCCAGGCGAAGATCGTCGAACTCAACCTCCTCGCGCCGCTGTACGCCTCGCTCGCCGCCCGGGAGGTGATGTGCGCCCAGGGGACCGGC
The DNA here is from genome assembly GCF_042880275.1 of Streptomyces sp. NPDC058308. Taxonomy (NCBI): domain Bacteria; kingdom Bacillati; phylum Actinomycetota; class Actinomycetes; order Kitasatosporales; family Streptomycetaceae; genus Streptomyces; species Streptomyces sp. NPDC058308. The sequence goes on along the minus strand of NZ_JBHVZA010000001.1, from coordinate 276,730 downwards.
GGCAGCATCACGATGATCGGCAGCATCAGCGGGACCCGGCCCTCGCCCGGCAGCGCCGCGTACGGCGCCGCGAAGGCGGGCCTGGAGAGCCTCGCGGGAACCATGGCCGTCGAATGGGCCCCGGCCGTGCGCGTCAACACGGTCGTCCTCGGCCTCGCCCGCACCGAGAGCGCCGCTCTCCACTACGGCGACGATGAGGGCATCGCCCGGGTCGCCCGCACCGTCCCCCTTGGCCGGCTCGCCGACCCCTCCGACGTCGGCGACGCCTGCGTGTTCCTGGCCTCCGACCGCGCCCGGTACATCAGCGGGGCCGCCCTCCGGCTGCACGGCGGCGGTGAGCGCCCCGCGTTCCTGGCCGCCGCGTCCGTCAACCACTGAACCCACCCGAGGAGTTCCGCCATGACGTCAGCTGCCAAGTCCGGGCTCTGCGAGGGCCGCGTCGTGATCGTCACCGGGGCGGGCCGCGGCCTCGGCCGGGCGCACGCCCGCGCGTACGCCGCCGAAGGCGCCCGGGTCGTCGTCAACGACCTCGGGGTGGGCCCCGACGGCTCGGGGGAGTCCGGCGGGCCCGCCCACGAGGTCGTGGAGGAGATCCGCGCGACGGGCGGCGAAGCCGTCGCCCACGGCGGCGACATCGCCACGTCCGAGGGCGCCGCCTCGTTGGTGCGGACCGCGCTCGACACGTACGGCCGCCTCGACATCCTCGTCAACAACGCGGGCTTCCTGCGCGACCGGATGCTCGTCAACCTCGACGAGGACGACTGGGACGCCGTGCTGCGCGTCCACCTCAAGGGACACTTCCTTCCCCTGAAGCACGCGGGCGCACACTGGCGCGCCGAGGCCAAGGCCGGCCGCGCGCCGCACGCGTGCGTGGTCAACACCAGCTCAGGAGCGGGCCTGGCGGGCAGTGTCGGGCAGGGCAACTACAGCGCGGCCAAGGCCGGGATCCTCGGCCTGACCCTGGTCGCCGCGGCCGAACTGGGCGCCTACGGAGTGCGGGTGAACGCCATCGCCCCCGCCGCCCGTACCCGCATGACCGAGCAGACCTTCGCCGGCACGATGGCCGCCCCCGACGACGGCGGCTTCGACGCGATGGCTCCGGAGAACGTGTCCCCGCTCGTGGTCTGGCTGGGTTCCACCGCCTCCGCCGGAGTCACGGGCCGGGTCTTCGAGACCGAGGCGGGCCGCATCACGGTCATGGAGGGCTGGCGCCCCGGACCGACCGCCGACAAGGGTGCCCGCCGGACTCCGGCGGAGGCGGGGGCCACGGCACGTGAACTGCTCGCGCAGGCCGGGGTGCCGCAGCCGGTATACGGGGCGCGGTGAGGGTGAGGGCTCGCCGCAGGGAGCCGCTGACCTGCCACGTTAGAGTGAAGGCCCCCGTTCCCGCCAAGGAGACCCTCCATGCCCGCGCGCACCGTCCTGATCCTCCAGCACGTCGAGGTGGAGAAGCCCGGCCTGATTCTGGATGCGTTGGACGGGAGTGGGCTGCGCGTCGACGTGCGGAATCTGCTCGACGTGCCGGGGGTCTCGGCGAGTGACCTGCCGTCCGTTTCCGAGCTGGCGGGGCTCGTCGTGATGGGTGGGCCGATGAACGCCGATGACCTGGCGGGGCACCCGGCGTTGAAGCTGGAGCGGGATCTGCTGGCCGATGCGGTGCGTGCCGGGGTTCCGACGTTGGGCGTGTGCCTGGGGGCCCAACTGCTCGCCCGTGCCCAGGGGTTGTCCGTGCGGACCGGTGCCGAGCTCGGCCGGGGCAGCGAGATCGGCTGGGCCCCGCTGCACGGCGTGGACCGGGACGACCCCGTCGTCGGTCCGCTGGCCGACGCCCCTGCCGTACTCCACTGGCACGGAGACCGCATCGTGCCCGCCGACGGGACCCGCGTGCTCGCCCGCACCGGCACGACCGAGTGCCAGGCGTTCCGCGCCGGACCCGCGGCCTGGGGGCTGCAGTTCCACCTGGAGGTCACGCCGGGGCTCCTGGACGACTGGCTCGACGAGACGTCCTTCGCCACCGAGGCGGCTCAGGCGCTCGGCCCCGACGCGACGGACCGGCTGCGGGCCGACGCCCGTGCCGTCGCCCCGACGCTGCGGCCCCTGGCGGAACGGAGCCTGGCCCATCTGCGGTCACTCTTCGAGGCGCGCGCCGGGGCGCAGGCTGGGGTTCAAAGGCAGGCTCGGGAGATGGGGAGCGTATGACTCTGAAGGCAGGCCAGCGGGTGGTGCTGGCAGCGGACACCCGGCTGACCGATTCGGCCGAGGTGTCGGGGGTCGTCGTCGGGTTCCTGTCCCTGGCGGCGGGCACCGGCGGGACCGTCGAGCAGGTGGTCGGCCACGAGGACGAGAGCGACGACGTGCGCGAGTACGAGCGGCTCAAGTCGCTGCTCGACGCCTTCGGGTGCGAGATGCCCACGGAGAGCAGGAGGCAGCTCGAAGAGAAGGTCGGCTCTCTGGAACCCGCGTGGACCGCCTTCCAGGAACGGGGGCCTCGCGTGAGCGTGCGGGTCCGTTTCGACAACGGGTTCATCCTCGACGGGGCCCACGAGGACCTCTTCGTCCCTGCCTGAGGGCCTGCCTGAGGGCGCGTCCCGGGTCAGACCCGTGGCTGCCCGGGTCAGACCCGTGGCCGGTGGCGGTGCTTGCGTCAGCGGGCCCACAACCCGGTCGGGGTGCGCGGCTCTAGGAGCCCTCCTCCGCCAGCACGCGCTGGGCCACCGCGAACGCCGCGTTGGCCGCGGGGACGCCGCAGTAGACCGCCGTCTGCAGCAGGACCGCGCCGATCTCCTCGGGCGTCAGCCCGATCCCGCGGGCGGCGCGGACGTGCAGGGCCAGCTCGTCGAGGTGCCCGCGGGCGACCAGCGCGGTCATCGTGATCATGCTGCGTTCGCGGCGTGCCAGCGTGGGGTCGGTCCAGATCTCGCCCCACGCGTAGCGGGAGATGAAGTCCTGGAAGCGGGCCGTGAACGACGTCGTGGCCGCCTGCGCGCGGTCGGCGTGCGCGTCCCCGAGCACGGCGCGCCGCACGGCCGCGCCGCTCTTGGGGGCGTCGCCGGTGAAGTGGGAGCGCAGGGCCGCCGCGACCGCCTCGGGGCGTTCGGCGGGCGCCAGGTGTGCGGCGCCCGCGAGCTCCAGGAGCGCGGCGCCCGGCACGGCGTCGACGATCTCCCGCGCGTGGGCGGGCGGAGTCGCCTGGTCCTCGCGCCCGGCGACGACCAGGGTGGGCGCCCCGATCGACGCCAGGGCGTCCCGCATGTCGTACGAGGCCAGAGCGTCGCAGCAGGCGGCATACGCCCCGGGATCGGCCGCCCGGTGCGCGGCCACCAGGGCGGGCACCGTGAACCCGGGTGTGAACCACCGCCGCGGCGCCGACTCCGCGAGCCCCGCCAGGCCCTCGCGCCGTACCAGCGCGGCCCGCTCCCGCCACGGTCCGGCGCCGCCGAAGTGGGCCGACGAGCAGATCACGGCGAGGCCCGCCACCCGGTCGGGGTGCCGGGCCGCGAGATGGAGCCCGACGGCGCCGCCGAGCGAGACCCCGGCGTACGCGAAACGGTCGATGCCGAGGGAGTCGGCGAGCGAGAGGACGAGGTTCGTGAGGTCGGCGACGGTCGCGCCGGGGTCGATCAGGTCCGCGGGGGAGCCGCCGTGCCCCGGCAGGTCCCAGCGCACGATCCGGTGGGACGTGCCGAGAGCGGGTGCGACGTCGTCCCACAGGGCCATGGAGGTGCCCAGGGACGGCCCGAGGAGGAGCGGGGGAGCGGAGGCGGCCCCCTCGACGGCGTGGTGCGGCAGCCTGCCGCTCGCTGCGATGGTCAACGTCGCTCCAGGGCGCGGTCGGTGAGAACACCGGCGAGACCGGTGTAGTGGGTGGGGTCGGTGAGCTCGGTGAGGTCGATGTCCTGGAGCGCAGGTTCGTCGGCGAGGGTCTCCGCGAGGGGGCGGCCCTCGGCCCGGGCGCGTCCGGCGGCCCGGGTCAGCAGCTCCTTCGCGCGGGCCCGGCCGAGCAGCGGCGTGAGCTCGGCGGCCAGCCGCTCGGACACGATCAACCCGCCCGTGAGGTCCAGGTGTTCGCGCATCGCCGCCGGATGGACGCGCAGGCCCTCGGCGAGCTCGGCCGCGTCCCGCGCCGCGCCGCCGGCCAGCCGCAGCAGGTCGCGCAGCGGCTCCCACTCGGCGTGCCAGGCGCCCGCGGGCCGCTCGTCCTCGGCGGCCAGCGAGCCGTACAGGGTCGCGGCGAGGGCGGGTGCGCGGCGTGCGGCGGCGGCGATGAGCGTCGCGCGTACGGGATTGGCCTTGTGCGGCATGGCGGACGAGCCGCCGCCCGAGCCCTCGGAGACCTCCGCGATCTCGGTGCGGGAGAGCGTGAGGACGTCGGCCGCGGTCTTGCCGAGGGCGCCGGTGGTCACGGCGAGGGCGGAGCCGAGGTCGGCGACGGGGGTGCGGAGCGTGTGCCAGGGCAGCGGCGGCGCCCCCAGCGCGAGCTCCCGGGCGAAGGCGCGGACCAGCGGCTCCGCCGCCGAATCCGTCCCCCCGTACGAGCCGAACGAAGCCAGCGTCCCCGCCGCCCCGCCCAGCTGCACCGGCAGCCCGCCCCGCACGACCAGCACCCGGTCCCGCCCGTCGAGGACAAGGGACCGCCAGCCCGCCGTCTTCAGCCCGAACGTCGTCGGCACCGCGTGCTGCGTGAGCGTGCGGCCCGGCAGCACCGTGTCCCGGTGCGCGCGGGCGAGCCGCGCCAACGCCCGCTCCGCGCGCGCGAGATCGGCGAGGATCAGGTCGAGCGTCCGTGCGGAAAGGAGCATCAGGGCCGTGTCCAGGATGTCCTGGCTCGTCGCACCCCGGTGGACGTAGGGCGCCGCCTCCGCAGGCACGGCCGCCGTCAACTCGGCCACCAGCGGGATCACCGGATTCCCGCCCTCCCGCGCCCGCAGGGCGATGTCCTCTACGTCGTACCGGCCGAGGTCGGCGGCAGCCTCCGTCACCGCCGTCGCGGCGGCCGCCGGAGCCAGACCCACGGAGGCCTGTGCGCGGGTCAGCGCGGCCTCGACGGCCAGCAGGGCTTCGAGGAAGGCGCTGTCGGAGGTCGCGTCGGCGGCGGACGAGCCCGCCCACCCCGGCGCGAACAGGCCGCTCACGGGGACCCCCACGGAAATTCCAGGAAGACCGTCTCGCCCGCCCCTTGGAGGCGGATGTCGAACCGGTAGGTGCGCGGCGCCTCGCTCCGGGCGATCAGCGTGGCGCGCCGCTCCTCGGGCAGGGCGGCGAGCAGCGCGTCACCGGGCTCGTCCACCAAGTACGCGCGCGTGTACAGGTGATGCAGCAGTCCGCGTGCGAAGACGGCGACCGCGATGTAGGAGACGCCGCCGGGCGGCAGCGTCCGCACGGCCCAGTGGCCGTCCGCGTCGGTCGGGACCCGGCCGAACCCGGTGAACGCGACACCGTCGCGCCCCACGACGCGTCCGGTGACGGGATCGGTCCGCAGCGACCCGGGCGCTCCCGCGCGTGAGCCGTCGGGAGCGGGCTGCCAGGTCTCAAGCAGGGCGTCGGGCACGGGCCGTCCGGCGCCGTCGAAGACGTACCCGTGGAGGGTGATCGTGTCCGGGTGGCCGGCGGGGGCGACCTCGCCGCCGCGCGGGAAGGGCAGCGCGTACCCGTAGAAGGGGCCGACGGTCTGGGAGGGCGTGGGCGCGTACGGGTCCGTGGCCGGCGCCGCCCTCGGGCGCGGTGGTGTCGGTGGGTGCGTCATCGGCGCGGGTCGTCCTCCTCGAAGAGCGTCGCGGACGGGCCGTCCAGGACGATGTCCCAGCGGTGGCCGAGCGACCACTCGGGGACGGACAGGGTGGGGTCGTAGGCGCAGACGAGGCGCTCACGGGCCGACGCGTCGGTCACCGAGCGCAGCACCGGGTCGTACGGGAGGAGCGGGTCGCCGGGGAAGTACATCTGGGTCACGAGGCGCTGGGTGAACGCCGTTCCGAAGAGCGAGAAGTGCAGGTGGGCGGGGCGCCAGGCGTTGATGTGGTTGCGCCAGGGATAGGCGCCCGGCCTGACGGTGGTGAACGCGTACCCGCCGTCGTCGTCGGTGAGACAGCGGCCGAAGCCCGTGAAGTTCGGGTCGAGGGGCGCCGGGTGGCGGTCCACCTGGTGCGCGTACCGGCCCGACGCGTTCGCCTGCCACAGCTCGACCAGCTGCCCGCGCACGGGCCGGCCCCGGCGGTCCAGGACCCGGCCGCTGACGGTGATGCGCTCGCCGAGCGGCTCGCCCGCGTGCTGCCGCGTCAGATCGCTGTCCAGGGCGGCGACATCGGTGACGCCGAACGCGGGCCCGCTCAGCTCCACGGCCTCCGGGTCGCGCAGCGGGACCAGTGGCTGCTTCGGGTGGCGGCTGTGGCTGCTGCGGTAGGGCGGGTAGTCGCGGGGCGGGTGGTGCCCGCCGGGAGACGCGGCCTGGGCCTTCGCGATCTCGGCGTCCATCGCGTCCTGGCTGAGTCCGTCGGGCAGCGGTTCGGTGGCGAGGGGCATCTCTTCAGGCTCCGTACGAAGAAGGCGGACTACGAAGAAGGCGGGTTACGAAGGGGACGGGTTACGAAGAAGGTGGATTACGGAGAAGTGGCGGATGGCACTGCCGCGGTGGCGCTCGTGAGGGTCACGTCGAGAATTCGGCCGGGACATGGACCTGTGCCGCCGTCTTCGCGGTGATCTCCGCGACGGTGACGCCCGGCGCCGGTTCGACCAGTTCCAGGCCGTGCGCGGTCACTTCGAGGACGCCGAGGTCGGAGATGATCCGGTCGACGCAGCCCTGGCCGGTCAGCGGCAGCGTGCACTCGTCGAGGATCTTCGGTGTGCCGTCCTTGGCGGTGTGCGTCATGACGACGAGGACCGTCCGCGCGCCGTGCACGAGGTCCATCGCGCCGCCGATGCCGGTGATCATCTTCCCGGGGACCGCCCAGTTGGCGAGGTCCCCGCGCGCGGACACCTGCATGGCGCCCAGGACGGCGACGTCGATGTGACCGCCGCGGATCATGCCGAACGAGAGCGCCGAGTCGAAGAAGGAGGCGCCGGGCAGCACGGTCACGGTCTCCTTGCCCGCGTTGATCAGGTCGGGGTCGACCTCCGCCTCCGTGGGGTAGGGGCCCACTCCGAGGATGCCGTTCTCCGATTCGAGGACCACTTCGACGTCTGGCGGCAGGTGGTTGGGGATCAGGGTGGGCAGGCCGATGCCCAGGTTGACGTACTGGCCGTCGCGGAGTTCGCGTGCGGCGCGGGCGGCCATCTCCTCCCGGGTCCAGGCCATCAGCCGTCCACCGTCCCCGGCGCCGCGGGGGCGGAGACGGTGCGCCGTTCGATGCTCTTGTCGGCGGCCTGTTCGGGGGTGAGCGCCACCACCCGCTGCACGAAGATGCCCGGCAGGTGCACCGCGTCAGGGTCGATCCCGCCCGGCTCCACCAGCTCCTCCACCTCCGCGACGGTCACGCGCCCGGCCATGGCGGCGAGCGGGTTGAAGTTGCGGGCGGACCTGCCGAACACGAGGTTGCCGTGCCGGTCGCCGCGGGCCGCGCGCACCAGCGCGTAGTCGGTACGGATGCCGTGCTCCAGGACGTATGTGACGCCGTCGAACTCCCGTACCTCCTTGGCCGGGGACGCGAGCGCGACCTCGCCCTCGCCGTCGTAGCGCCAGGGCAGCCCGCCCGCGGCGACCTGTGTGCCGACCCCGGCGGGGGTGTAGAACGCCGGGATGCCCGTGCCGCCCGCCCGCAGCCGTTCGGCCAGCGTGCCCTGCGGGATCATCTCGACCTCCAGTTCGCCGCCCAGGTACTGCCGCGCGAACTCCTTGTTGGCGCCGATGTAGGAGCCGGTCACGCGGGCGATGCGGCCCGCCGCGAGCAGCATCGCGAGGCCCGAGTCCATGGCCCCGCAGTTGTTGGACACGACCTTCAGGTCCGAGACACCGGACCGGTGCAGCGCGCGTATCAGCTCGTTCGGCACGCCGCTCAGGCCGAAGCCGCCGACCGCCAGCGACGCCCCGTCCCGGACGTCGGCCACCGCGTCGGCAGCCGTGGCCACCACCTTGTCCATCCGCGCGACCCCCTCTCGCTCCGATCAGTTAGTCAGCGCACTGACTATTTCGGCGAGGATAGGAGTCACGTCAACCGCCTGACAAGACCCACACGTCCCGGGATCAGCAGCGAGTATTGTTCAGTGCACCGACAAAACGAGTCGAGAAGTCGAAGAAGCGGAGGACCCCATGGCCGCGGTGGACCTGGCCACCCACCCCGGGCACCTGGCCCGGCGGCTGCAGCAGGCACACCACCTGCTGTGGAACACGATGGTGTCCGAGGACATCACTTCGCCTCAGTACGCCGTCCTCAACGCCCTGGTCGCGGAACCCGGCCCCGACCAGCGCACCGTGGGCGAGCGAGTGGGCCTCGACCGGTCCACCATCGCCGACGTCGTCGCCCGGCTGATCCGCCGCGGGCTGCTCGACAAGGTCCGCGATCCTGCGGACGGCCGCCGCTTCCTGCTGCGCCTCACCGACGAGGGCAAGCGCACGCACCGCAGACTGACCGTGCGCACCGCCCGGATGAACCAGGTCCTCCTCGCACCGCTCTCCGCCGAGGAGCGGTCCGTCTTCCTCGACCTGATCCAGCGGGTCGCGGACGCGGCGGAGGACCTGCGCAACCCCGCGGAGCCGACGGCGGCAGCCGCCGACTGACCGGGCTCACGCCTTCGCATACACGACCCACACCTGCCCCTTCGCGAACGCCAGCGGCCTGCCGTCGGAGGTCGTGAAGCCGGTGCCGTCCCCGGCCGACGGGCGCTTCCACCGCGCCTTGTAGGCGCGCCCGTCCCGCAGCACACTCGCTGAGCCCTCGCCGACCGTCTCGGTGAACGGCGAGACACTGCCCGCGCGGTCGTGGAAGCGGGACGGACGCACCTTCACGTACTGCACGACGACCGTCGAAGGGCCCAGCTCCCTGCCGTCGGACGTCCGGGCCCGCCGCCCGTCCATCGTGACGCGCCAACGCCCCTCGTACTCCACCCAGTCGAAGGTGAAGCGCGCCGCGGGGAAGTCGACCGTCCGCCGGGCCTGCGGCGTGCCGCCCGCCGGGCGCGGCCCGAACCGGAATCCGGTGCTCGCCAGGGCGCCCGCGCGCGGATCCGCCCCCAGGGCGGCCGGGCGTACGAAGAGGTTGTGCGGGGCGGCCCTGCCGCCACCCCGGTAGTAGGCGCCGCCGGGCGCCTTGCCGGGTGGCAGCGCCCGCACCGGCGCGCCGGCGATCAGCGGCAGGAGCTTGGACTGCGCCCCGGAGAACGCGAGCGCGGGCCGGTCGAACTGCCGCAGGAGTTCGAGATCCGTCTCGCGCGCGCTGCGTACGGGACCGACGGCGGGCGGCAGCCGCGAGGCGAACACCGCCATCAGGCGGCTGAGGCCCGCCTCCACCTGCTCGACATAGACGACGTCCGCCGCGTCGAGGCCGGTCTGCGGGCGCGCCGGGCCCACGTTGTCGATCTTGACAGCGAGCACGCCGCCCCGCCCCGCCCCCGCCGGCGGGTTCCCGTCCGCCCCGGAGGGCTCGATGGTGCAGCCGGACGCCAGGGCGGCGACCGTGATCGCCACCGCCGCCCCGGCCCGTGTACGCGTCCGCCCCGCCATGCTCCGTCTCATGCGGGAGTCCTACCCCGAACGTGACCGGTCGCAGCCCGTCAGCCCAGATCGAGGGCGTTGCGCAGGCCGAGCCGGTAGCGGGTGCGGTCGTGGCGCTTGAGGATCTCGATCTCAGGGACGCGGTACAGCGGCGTCACCGTGCACCGCTTCTGGTCCGAACCCACCCGGTCGAGCAGGGCGTTGACCGCCTGGCGGGCCGCGGCGTTGGCGCCCTCCATCGTCGCGAGGTCGATGTCCACGGAGACGTAGTCGCCCGCGAGGAAGAGGTTCGGGATCTTCGTGGCGGCCGACGGGCGGTTGTGGAAGGTGCCCACGGGGTGGATCAGGAGCTGGTCCTCGTTGGTGGGGTTCGGTGTGCCGAGTCCGGCCACGCCCGGGTCGAGGAACCACGAGTGCAGCTTGCTGTCGCTCAGGACCGTCCTGCCGGTGTCGTTGAGGGCCGCCTTGAGCTGCGCCCACACCTCCTTGGCGACCTCCTCGCGGGTGCACTGCTTGGCCGTCTTGCCGTACAGGATGCCCGGCCTGTCCCATTCGGAGATGTCCACCGACAGGCAGTCGATCGCGACGCCGTCGCCGTACTCGGCGGGGAAGTCGCGCCCGGGCCAGTGTCCCGCCTGCGCGATGCCGGTCAGCGACCAGGGCGAGTCGATGAGGTTGAAGTGGCCCTTCACGACCGCAGGGCGCTCCGTCAGGTAGAACTGGATGCCCGTCATCCAGTCCGTCTCCAGCTTGTCGCAGCGTGCCAACTGCGGGTCGGCCGCCTTCATTTGAGCGCTCCACGTCCGGCGCGCGTGTTCCACCGGCATGGCCTGGACGTAGTGGTCGGCGGTGATGTCGCGCCGTACGCCGTCGGGGTCCTCGATGACGGTCCTGGCGATGCGGCTGCCGTCGAACCCCAGCTCGCGCACGGTCCAGCCGATGCGGAACTCCACGCCGAGATCCTTGAGGCGGGCCACCCACGGGTCGATCCACGCCTCGTTCGTCGGGGCGTTCAGGATCCGGTCGGGCGGGCCGTCCGCGCCCTGGCCGAGCGCGTTGAGGACGAAGGCCTCACCGAGCGTGCCGACGGTGCGGGTGCTGGCCTCCTCGGCCTTCGTCGCCACGATGTTGCGGGTGACGCCGATGACGAGGATGCGCTGGTAGTCCTTCGACATCTTCTCGGCCCGGGTGAACTCCCACCAGGGCGTCGACTCCCAGTCGTCCTCGCGGCGCTCGTCGCAGCTGGTGAGGAAGACCAGGGCGCGGTTCACGAAGTACGCGGCCTCGTGCGCGGGGAGGTTGAACGCGGTGTCGAGCAGCGCGCCGAGCGCCCGCCGGATGTCGTCGAGGGTGAGCTTCTCCGGCGTGCCGCCCGGCCAGGGGATCGGCATCCGGATGTCCTCGCGGCCGGTGCGGGCGAAGGACATCTCGCGCGGCGCGACCAGGTTGTCCCACACGCCGTTCGCGTTCCCGGGGAAGGGGATGCGCCGCATGGTGTCCGGGAGGTTGTGATAGATGCCCGGGATGAAGCGGAAGCCGTGTTCGCCGGGCAGCGGCCTGCGGTTGCCCTTCGCGCTGTCCGGCACGTCCATGCTGCGCGCCTTGCCGCCGAGCGCCCGGCGCTCGTACACGGTGACCGCGAAGCCCCGCTCGGCCAGTTCGTGGGCGGCGGTCAGCCCCGCGACGCCGCCGCCGAGCACGGCCACGGACTGCCGCGCCCCGGAAGCTCCCGGTGCGGCCGCCGCGGGCAGCGCCCCCACCCCCAGCGCGGCCGCCCCGCCGACTGCCGCGGCCCCCGCCACGAATCCCCGCCGTGTATGCCCCTCGGCACCGCTGTGCCCCATGCCCCGCCCCCATTACCCTCGGTAACTGACGTGTCAGGCGAGGGAGCATACGGTCGCGGCCGGTGGGGTGGAAGGTGCGCGGGAGCCTGACCGCACATTGGCGTGATTGCGGTGGTCGCGGGGGTCTTCGGGGTGCGTGTGCCGGTCAGCCCGCGGAGCCGAGCACGTCCGCCAGGTCATACCGGACCGGCTGCTCCAACTGCGCGTACGTACAGCTCTCCGGGTCCCGGTCCGCGCGCCACCTGCGGAAGGCGGCCGTGTGGCGGAAGCGCCGGCCGCCCTCCATGTGGTCGTACGCCACCTCGCACACCCGCTCCGGGCGCAGCGGCACCCAGGAGAGGTCCTTCTTGCCCGACCAGCGGCTCGGGGCGCCGGGCAGCCGCGCCGTCTCGTGGGCCGTCTCGTCCGCCCAGGCTGACCACGGGTGCCCGGAGGCGTCCTCCATCCGCAGCGGCTCCAGCTCCTCGACGAGCTCGGCGCGGCGCTTCATCGGGAACGCCGCGCACACGCCCACGTGCTGCAGGGCGCCCGCGTCGTCGTACAGCCCGAGCAGCAGCGAGCCGACGACGGGGCCGCTCTTGTGGAAGCGGTAGCCCGCGACCACGCAGTCCGCCGTGCGCTCGTGCTTGATCTTGAACATCAGGCGCTCGTTCTGCCGGTACGCCAGGTCGAGCGGTTTCGCGATGACGCCGTCGAGGCCCGCCCCCTCGTACTGCTCGAACCACGCCTGTGCCGTCTCGGGGTCCGTGGTGGCCGGCGCCAGATGGACGGGCGGCGTGACGCCGGACAGCGCCTTCACCAGGAGGGCGCGCCGGTCGGCCAGGCCCACGTCGAGCAGCGCCTCGTCCGCGAGCGCGAGGAGGTCGAACGCCACGAACGACGCGGGCGTGCGCTCGGCCAGCAGGGTCACGCGGGAGGCGGCGGGGTGGATGCGCTCCGTGAGCGCGTCGAAGTCCAGATGTCCGTCCCTGGCGATCACGATCTCGCCGTCCACCACGCAGCGTTCCGGAAGGCGCTCCCGCAGGGCTGCCGCGAGCTCGGGGAAGTAGCGGGTCAGGGGCTTCCCGGTGCGGCTGCCGATCTCGACGTCCTCGCCGTCCCGGAAGACGATCGCGCGGAACCCGTCCCACTTCGCCTCGTACTGCATGCCCGGCGGAATCTTCCCCACGGGCTTGGCGAGCATGGGCTTCACGGGCGGCATCACCGGCAGATCCATGGCCCAAATCTAAGAGGCGCCCGGGCTGCCCGCCTGTTCAGCCGGGTGGCATCCGCCGCGTGATCCGGCCGAGCAGGTCGGCGAGCGGCTCGCCGACGTCCTGGCCGAATTCGGTGAGCCCGTAGGTGACCCGGGGCGGCGTCGTCGGCTCGACCTCGCGCCAGACCAGGCCGTCCTGGACCAGCGCGCGCAGGGTCTGGGCGAGCATCTTCTCGCTGATGCCCCGGATGCGGTCACGGAGTTCGTAGAACCGCAGGTTGTCGCTTCCCAGGGCGATCAGCACCCAGGTGCCCCACTTGCTGGTCACGTGGTCGACCATCTCGCGCGCGGGGCAGTCGGTGTGAAACACCTCATACCGCGCCTGAGTGTCGACCGGTGTGATCTGCGCGCCTTCCGTCATGTGAGGAGCTTACCCATAGGTATGTCCTTACCAAGAGTGAGCCCGGCTCCTAGCGTCACGTCCACACAGCACATCGGACAAGGAGCTACCCATGATCGTCGTAACCGGGGCCACCGGAAACATTGGCCGGCCGTTGACGCGGGCGCTGGCCGAAGCGGGCGAGGAGGTGACGGCGGTGTCGCGGCGTGCCGCGGAGGTGCCGGACGGAGTGCGCCACCTGGCGGCCGACCTGGCCGAACCGGCCGGGCTCGAACCCGCGTTGGCCCGGGCGAAGGCGATGTTCCTGCTGCTCTCCGGCGACCTGCACGCCCTCGGGGCCAGACCGGCCGACATCATCGGCAGGGCCGCGGCCGCCGGAGTCCGCCGCGTCGTCCTGCTCTCCACGCTGGGCGTGACGAGCAGGCCCTTCGGGGCGACGCGGATCGCGATGCGTGAACTGGAGGACGCGCTGCGGGAGTCCGGCCTGGACTGGGTCGTTCTGCGCCCCGGCGGCTTCGCCTCCAACGCCCTGTGGTGGGCCGAGTCCGTCCGGGCGGACCGCCTTGTCGCCGCGCCCTTCGGCGACATCGGGGTGCCGGTCATCGACCCGGCGGACATCGCCGAGGTCGCGGCAGCCTGCCTGCGGGAGGATCAACACGCGGGCGGCATATATGATCTGACGGGGCCTCAGGTGATCACGCCGCGCGAGCAGACGGCGGCCATAGCCGCCGCGCTGGGCTCGCCCGTCCGGTTCCACGAGCTGACCCGCGAGGAGGCCAAGGCCGCCATGGTCCAGAGCATGCCGGGGGAGCTCGCTGACGACACCCTCGACATCCTCGGCGCCCCGAACGCGGCTGAACTGCGCGTCAGCCCGGACGTCCGGCACGTCCTCGGCCGGGACCCTCGTCCGTTCGCCGACTGGGCCGCCCGCAATGTCGCCGCGTTCCGCTGAGAGCGGTCGGCGCTGTCGCGATGACTCACTCTCGTTCTGGAACGCGTGTTCGAGTCTGCTGTACGGTGCGGCTGGTGCCGCCTATCGCCCGGTATGCGATGAATGCCCGACGCGCATAGCGTGGCTCGCATGGGTGCAGCCAACGGCAAGAGCGCGGCCGTGCAGATCGACACGGGGGAGCGGGAAGTACGGCTCTCCAGTCCGGACCGGGTCGTCTTTCCCGAACGGGGGTTCACCAAGCTGGACCTCGCCGAGTACTTCGTGGCCGTCGGCCCGGGCATCCTCCGCGCCCTCCGGAACCGCCCCACCACCCTGCAGCGCTACCCGGACGGGGCGGCCGGTGAGTTCTTCTACCAGAAGCGCGTGCCGAAGAACCATCCCGACTGGATCCCCACCGCCACCATCTCCTTCCCCAGCGGCCGCACCGCCGACGAGATGTGCCCCACCGAGGTGGCCGCGGTCATCTGGGCCGCGCAGTACAACACCCTCACCTTCCACCCCTGGCCGGTGCGGAGCGACGACCTCGACCACCCCGACGAGCTCCGCATCGACCTCGATCCGCAGCCCGGCACCGACTACGCCGACGCGGTGCGGGCCGCCCACGAACTGCGCGCCGTCCTTGACGAGTTCGGCGGCCTCGTGGGCTGGCCCAAGACCTCCGGCGGCCGGGGCATGCACGTCTTCGTGCCCATCGAGCCGCGCTGGACCTTCACCCAGGTGCGGCGGGCCGCGATCGCCTGCGGGCGGGAGCTGGAGCGGCGGATGCCGGACGCGGTGACCACGGCGTGGTGGAAGGAGGAGCGCGGTTCCAAGATCTTCGTGGACTACAACCAGACCGCGAGGGACCGCACGATCGCCTCCGCCTACTCGGTACGGGCCCGCCCGCACGCCCCCGTCTCGGCGCCGCTGCGCTGGGACGAGGTCGACGACGCCGTGCCGGAGGACTTCGACCTCGCCACGATGCCGGGCCGCTTCGCCGAGGCCGGCGACGTCCACGCGGCCATGGACGACCGGGCCCACTCCCTGGAAGCGCTCCTGGAACTGGCCACCAAGGACGAGAAGGACCACGGGCTCGGCGACCTGCCGTACCCGCCGGAGTACCCCAAGATGCCGGGCGAGCCGAAACGCGTCCAGCCGAGCCGCGCCAAGCACGAGGAGTAGCGCGCGAGGGCCCGCGCGGCATGGCAACGGCGCCTCCACCGGTACGGGTGGAGGCGCCGAAGCGTCAGGTGCCGAAGCGCCGAAGCGCCAAGCGCTCACGAAGCGAAGATCCCGGAAGAGGGCCGACCGGCTACAGCTCCTTGATCCGCACGTCCCGGTACGAGATCACGTCAGTGACCCCGTGCACCTGGAGCCCGAGATAGCCGGACGAGTACCGCCGCCCGTCCGTGCCCGGATCGTCGCCCCGCGGCGGCGTGAAGGTCTGGCCGCCAGTGTTGTCGAACTCGTTGATCAGGATGCCGTTGCGGTAGACCGAGTAGTGCTGGTCGACCACCCGGATCTCGTAGTCGTTCCACGTGCCCTTCGGGGTGACGTGCGCGCCGGCGAGCCCCACCCGGTCGAAGCCGTAGATCGACCCCGTCTTGTACATGTCGCCGTCGGGCCTGTCGAGCGCCTGCACCTCGTGCCCGTACTTGATGGCGACCCACTCGGGACGGGACTCCTCCGGGTGGTCGTGGACCTGCGGGAAGCGCACGAACACGCCGCCGTTGGCGTTGCCGTTGCCCGGGGCGTCGTCCCGCCACTGGAGTTTCAGCGAGAAGTCGCCGTACTTGCGCTGGGGGAACCAGAGCATGCCCATGCCCTCGACGGTGGTGCTGCTGGTGATCGAACCGTCGGGGTTCAGGCCGAACTTGCCGCCGCCGACCTGCTCCCACTTGTCCAGGGAGGCCTGGGTGCCGTCGAAGATCGTGCGGTAACCGTCCGTCTGGCCGGGCTTGCCGATGCCGGACTGCTTGGCGGCGCGGTTGATCTTGTTGTACTCCCGCTGGTCGATCTCACCCGCCTTCAGGAGCTTGTCCGTCACGCCCTTGACGTGCTTCAGGAAGAGCGCGTGCGAGGTCCACTCCTTTTCGTCCTCGATCAACTCGCCTATACGGCAACGGTTGTTGGTGACACGATTGGGAATGCCCGTGTCGACCGTGCCCACGAAGACCGTCAAACGCTCGTCGAACTCCGGGCAGTTGGGCGCCGGGACGCCACCTCCCCGCGCGACGGTGAAGGAGACGTCACGTGCCGCCGAGGTGTTGCCGGCCTTGTCACTCGCGCGGTACGCCACGGTGTGGCGCCCCACGCGGTCGACGACTACCGGGGCGGTGTACGCGAGATACGGGCCGCCGTCCAGGGAGTACTCGACCTTGTCGACACCGGAGTCGGCGTCGGTCGCGGAGACCGTCACCTTCGCCTTGCCGACGTACGCGCCGTCCGAGTTCTTGTCGCCCGTGACCTTCGCGGTGGTCTCCGGCGGCGTCCTGTCCTCGACGGGCGGCGTGACCACGGTGAACTCGACGGCCTTCTCGGCTGCCTGGTTGCCCGCCTTGTCCGAGGCGCGGTAGCGGACCTTGTGGGCGCCCGCCTCGTGGACCATGACCGGCGCGGTGTAGGTGGTCCAGGCGCCGTCGCCGATGGCGTACTCGATCTTGTTGACGCCGGAGCCGGTGTCGGAGGCCGTCACCGTGACCGTCGCCATGCCGACGTACTGACCCTGGTCGTTCTTCTCCCCGGCCACCGTGGCGGACGTCTCGGGTGGCGTCCTGTCGTCCGTCGGCGGCGCGACGACCTTGAAGTCCGCGGACTTCTCGGCCGACACGTTGCCCGCCCTGTCGGTGGCCCGGTAGCGGATCTTGTGCGTGCCGGCCTGGTCGACGACGACCGGCGCGGTGTACGGCTGCCAGGCGCCGTCCGCCCCGACCGCGTACTCGATTCTGTCGACGCCGGACCCCTCGTCCGTCGCGGTCACCGCGACGGTGGCCGAACCGACGTACTCACCGGCCGAGTTGGTGGTCCCCTCGACCTTCGCCGAGGCCTGCGGCGCGGTGGTGTCCTGGCCGCCGCCCTCGGTCACCACCAGGATGCCCTGCATCGACCCGTGGCCAGGGATGGTGCAGTGGTAGCGGTAGCGGCCCGGGGTGAGCGTGACCTCGGCGGTGTGCTTGCCGCCCTGGTCGTCGTTGGGGTTGGCCAGGATGTTCAGCGTGACGTCGTTGTTGTACTCCGGGTCGGAGGTGTCGAACGTCAGCGTGTGCGGCATGCCGGTCGTGTTGCCGGTCGCCTCGCTGTTCTCGAAGACGATCGTCGTCGGACCCGCCACCGCCGTGGTGGGCGCCGACTTGTACTTGGAGATGTCGTTGTCCGCGGTCCAGGTGAGGGTCTGCGCCGCGGCGGGCCCGGTGTCATCGGGGCGTGCCGCGGCCGTGGTCGAGGTCAGCCCGAGCACCATCAGGAGCGCCACGAAGAGCACCGCGTACATTCTTCGCCGGCCACCGGCGGTACGTGGCGTACCGCCCGGCCTGTTCCAGGTCGTGCGCATCATCCCGCCTTCCTCGCCAGGTCGTCGGCGGCCGGGGTCGCCGCGCCGCCCTTGTACGTCACGCGCCACAGCGCGGACTTGGAGTCCGAGGTGAAGAAGCCCCTGCCGTAGTCGAGGACGTACAGCGAGCCGTCCGGCGCGAACTTCCAGTCCATGAGGTTCTTGATGCCGTCGTTGCCGATCGGGATGATCTTCTTCAGCGATTCGGCGTGCACGGGCAGACCACCGCTGCCGGCGCTCTTCGGGTCCATGAGGACCGCGTGCCGCGGCTGGTCACCGTCGTAGAAGTCGCCCACGAACCACTTGCCGTCCCAGTACGAGGGCCACTTGTCGGCACTCTCGTTCGCGGCGTCGTACCGGTAGACCGGGCCGTTCATGGTCGCCTGGCCGCCGCCCTTGAGCCACGGCAGGAGCGTCTTCTGCTCCGACGTCTTGTAGCTCGGCACGCCGTTGGCGTCGCGCGGGTAGTCGACGCCGCCGCCCTGCGGCGAGTACCAGATGTTGTTGGGCTCGGCCGGCGGGATGTTCACCAGGCCGTCGTTGTTGGGCGACTCGTTCTTGAGGTTCTTGCAGTCGTACCAGCCGAGCGGCTTCGTCGGGTCGGGCAGGTTGCGGTCGCGGTAGGGCTGGTTGTTGCCCATGCAGTACGGCCAGCCGCGGTTGGAGGCGTGCGTGATCGCGGCGAACGTGTCGTACTTCGCCGGGCCCCACGTCGTCGACGGCGCGCCGGCGTCCGGGCCGACCCACCCCGCGTACAGGGTGTCCGTCTTCTTGTCGACGGAGATGCGCGCGGGGTTCCTGACGCCCATCACGTAGATCTCGCCGCGCGTCTTGCCGCCGCCCTCGTCCTGCTCCTTGCCCGTGAAGAGGTTGCCTTCGGGGAGCGTGTACGTCCCGTCGGGCTCCGGGTGGATGCGCAGGATCTTGCCGTTGAGGTTGTTGGTGTTGCCGGCGGTGCGGCGCGCGTCCGCGAAGGAGACGCCCTTGAAGTTCGGCTGCGGGTTGTTGCCCGAGTAACCGTCGCTGAATCCGGAGGAGTTGTTGTCACCGGTCGCGATGTACAGGTTGTTCTTGGAGTCCCAGGCCATCCCGCCGCCCGCGTGGCAGCAACTGTGGATCTGCACCGGCCACTTGAGCAGGACCTTCTCGCTGCCGATGGCCAGCTTGTTCGTGGCCTGGTCGAAGGTGAAGCGTGAGACGTGACGCTCGGCCATGTGCTTCTCGCGGTCGATCCTGGAGTGGGGCGTGTAGTGCAGGTACACCCACCCGTTCTGCTCGAACTTCGGGTCGAGCTCGATGCCGAGGAGGCCCTCCTCGACCTTGATCAGCTCATCGCCGCCGCCCTTGTTGCCGAAGACGGTCAGGGCGCCCGCGAGGGTCGACTTCCTGGTCTTGGGGTCGTAGACGTGGATCTTGCCCTTGCCCTTGCCGATGTCCGGGTCGTTCCAGTCGGTGATGACCGGCTGCGAGGAGTCGGCGCCGCCGCGGCCGATGTAGAAGACCTTGCCGTCGGGCGCGGTGACCAGGCCGTGCGGCTCGCCGATCTGGTCGTTCTTTCCCGGCTGGTTGGGCTGGGTGAGGCGCTCGGCCTGGTAGTTGGCGTTGATCGTGGCCTTGCAGTCGGCGCGTGCGAGGCGCGTGGTCCACAGCAGGGCGCCGCGCAGATGACTGCGGAAGTCGGCTTCGTCGTACGAGGCCGCGGTGCCGCCCATGCCCGTGTAGAAGGAGCGGCCGCCGTCGTAGTCGCGGCACCAGGACACCGGGTGGTCCGCGCCGTTCTTGCTGTCGCCGGGCCGGTAGGTCGACTCCCGTACGCGGGCGACCGTGTGCACGTCACCGGAGGGGTTCTTGGTCCAGTTCAGCCACTGGTCGGGGCGCTTCCACTGGAGCGGAAGGCTCTGGGTGGCCGGATTCTCGCGGTCGCCGACCTCGACGGTCGCGCGCTGGACGTTCGTCGGGCTCGAGTCCGCGGGGCGGGCGCCGACGAGTCCGGTGAACCAGCTCGAGTACGGCTCGGCGCGGGCCGCGTCGTGGATGCCGAGGAAGCCGCCACCGGCCTCCATGTAGGCCTCAAGGCCCGCCTCTTGCTCGGGGTCGAGGATGTCGCCGCCGCCGGTCAGGAACGTGACGGCGTTGAACTTGCCGAGCTTGGCCGCGTTGGTGAAGACGGCCGGGTCGTCGGTGGCCTCGATCTTGAACCGCTGGGCGGCCGGGCCGGATTGGCCGATCTTCTCGATGGCTTCGATACCGGCGTCGACGACGGGGGATTCGTCGCCGCCCGCCGCCGAGCCGTGGAAGACCAGGACCTTCACGTTGGCCCCGCCGGGCGGCGAGGGCAGAGACATCGTTGTCAACGTCGGTTCCGGGTACGGTCGCGCGGACGCGGCCTGCGTCGAGAGCGCCCCGGTGACCAGGGCGCCGGACAGCAGCGCGGCGGCCCAGGCCCGGCGCGATCGGCTCGCTATCGGTCGTGATCTGCTCAACCCTCGTACTGCCAAGGGCCTTTGATGCGGTGTGCGCCGCATGAGTACACCCACCCCTCGTCGGTCACAGCAACAGCGCCGACGAAGCTAGACCTCTTTTCGCAACTCGCCAATAGGTATCACCGTGATAGCACCAACTTTGTCCTGCGTGTGGATAAACAAAGAGCCGGCCGATACCGTGTGGCCGTCCCCGGGGCACTCGACGCCTCATCAGTCTCCGTACCGCAGTGGGGGGTTCGTCATGACTCGACGCAACTTGGACAGGCGGAGTTTCAACCGGCGGATGCTGGTGGGCGGAGCGGCGGCGGCAGCGGGGGTGACATCGTTGTCGGTCGCGGGCGCGCCCGACGCGAGCACGGCCGAGGCGCCACCGAGGACCGCCCCCGCGGGCGGCGAGGTCAAGCGCATCAAGCTGTACGCGGAGAAGCTCCCGGACGGGCAGATGGGGTACGGCCTGGAAAAGGGCAAGGCGTCCATTCCCGGCCCGCTCATCGAGCTCAACGAGGGCGACACCCTGCACATCGAGTTCGAGAACACCATGGACGTGGACGCCAGCCTGCACGTCCACGGCATGGACTACGAGATCTCCAGCGACGGCACCCGGCACACCAAGAGCCACGTCGAGCCGGGCGGCAAGCGCACGTACACCTGGCGCACGCACGCCCCGGGCCGCCGCAAGGACGGCACCTGGCGTCCCGGCACCGCGGGCTACTGGCACTACCACGACCACGTGGTCGGCACCGATCACGGCACCGGCGGCGTCCGCAAGGGCCTCTACGGGCCGCTGATCGTGCGCCGCAAGGGCGATCTGCTGCCGGACAAGACCTTCACGGTCGTCTTCAACGACATGACGATCAACAACAAGGCGGGCCACGACAGTCCGACCTTCGAGGCCACGGTGGGCGACCGGGTCGAGTTCGTCTCGATCACCCACGGCGAGTATTACCACACGTTCCACGTGCACGGTCATCGCTGGGCGGACAACCGCACGGGCCTGCTGACCGGCCCCGACGACCCGAGTCAGATCCTCGACGACAAGATCACGGGACCCGGCGACTCCTTCGGATTCCAGGTCGTCGCGGGAGAGGGCGTAGGGGCCGGCGCCTGGATGTACCACTGCCATGTGCAGAGCCATTCGGACATGGGCATGGCCGGACTGTTCCTGGTGAAGAAGGCGGACGGCACGATCCCGGACTACGAGCCTCATCACGCGGCGACGTCGAAACGGTCCTCGGAGTCCCCCTCCACGGCCGGGTCCGAGGATTCCTCGAAGTCCCCGTCCAAGGGCGACGCCGGGGAGCACGGGCATCACTAGGAGCCCCGTGAAAATCTTGTTCGGAAGTCGTTTTGTTGTGTAGCCAGGTGGCTCGGTTGGTGCTGGTCAGGGGGTTGCCGGGGCCAGGGTCCAGGTTCCGTTGCGGTGGTCGAGTCCGAGGTTGGTCAGGCGGCGGAGGTTGAGGGCGGCGGCCCGGTGGTGGATCCAGCGTTCGCCGTTGATCCAGCCGCGGCAGGGCAGGCGGCGGTTGCCGCGGGCCACGAGCCAGGCGATGACCCGCTCGACCGCGGGGCGCCAACGCCGGTAGTCGGCCTGCCAGTCAGGGTCGGTCGCTGCCTGGTGGCGGGCGGCTTGCTGCAGGTCGTGGTGGGGGCGCCAGGTGACCACCCGGCCGCCTTTCGCGGTGGTGCAGCGGGCCTTGAACGGGCAGGCGGTGCACTGGTTCGCGGTGAACCAGGCTTTGCGCTGCTGATGGCTGCCGCCCTGGGGCAACAGGACGGTGGTGTGTCCGGCAGGGCAGGTCACGGTGTCGGTGGCCGGGTTGCTGTGGAAGTCGTCGAGGGTGAAGCCGCCCGGGACGGCCGGTTTCAGGGCCGGGGGCTTGACCAGCAGGCGGTGTCCGGCCGCGGTGAGGGTGGCCCGCAGGTCGGCGCTGGAGTAGGCGGCATCGGCCAGCACGTCCAGCACGCCGGTCTCCTCGGCGAGCAACTCGCGGGCGACGGCGGCCTCGTGGTGTTCGCCTCCGGCGGCGGTCCGCAGCGCGATCGCGGTGATTAGGCCGGTTTCCGGCTCGACGGCGAGGTGGGCCTTGTAGCCGTCCTGGTAGTGAGAGGAAGTCTTGTGGGTGTGGCGGGATTGGGGGTCAACGGTGGAGAGCATCCGGTCGGGCGCGGTGCGCCGGGCGATGCGCCAGCGGCCGTCGGTGCCGTCGCTGTCGTCGGCGGGCTCGACGTCCTGTCCGGCGACCAGGGCGAGGATGCCCATCGCGTTGGCGGCTTTCTCGCCCACGTTCTGCTCGGGCAGGTGGCCCAGCAGCCGCAGCGCGTCGGTGACGAGCGCGTCCACGAGTTGGGCGCGGGCCGCCTCGTCGTTCCAGGCGATGCGGGGTTTGCCGGGATCGGTGTAGTCGTGGGCGTGGCAGTGCCGGGCGGTCACCGCGTCGGCGCCGGGGACGTCACGGATGACGCGGCGGATGGCGGCGATCAGCTGGGTGACGGTGTCCTGGGTGGCCACCGCGTCCTCCAGCACCGCCGAGTCCAGGGCCCGCCGCTGTCTGCCCTTGAGCACACCAGTGGCGGCCACCACCTCACGCACCTTCTCGAAGATCCGGTCCGGTTGCGTGGAGCGGGCCAGCCGACGCCTGAAGTACGCCAGCAGCGAGGGATCGAACCCCGGATCGTTCAGGCCCAGTCCGCACGCGGCCTTCCAGCGCAGGTCACACCGCAGGTGCTGGACGGTCTCGAAGTCCGACAGGCCGTGCAGCACCTGCAGCACGATCGCGCCGGCCAGCTCGCCCGGCGGCACCGACGGGCGCCCGTCCGAGGACGGGTACATGTCCGCGAACATCGCCTCCGGGAACAGCACCTCGTGGTGCTCGGCCAGGAACGCGAACACGCTCCCGGCAGGAATCAACTCCCGGCACACGGACCACACATCAGGCCCGACCGGCTTCTCGGGCGGCCGCCCCATCATGCCTACCAGCCTGGCCCCGAACCCCATGATCGAGGGCCAGAACAGCCCAACATCTTCATGGGACTTCTAGGGCCTGTCCGATGGGTCAGGTAACCCACCTGTCGACCGGTCGTTCTGTCTGGTGTGGGGCGGGGTGATCTATCTGATGACGAGTGATCTCGATTCGAACGAAGTCTGCCCAAGAACGTCGGGCGGGGCGGCCGTTGGCAGTGCCACCGGCGCGTGATCAACGGGATTCTGTTCCGGCAGCGCACCGGCCTGCCGTGGCGAGATCTTCCGACCCGCTTCGGGAAGTGGAAAACGGTCCATGGCCGCCATCGCAGGTGGTCCGCGGATGGTACGTGGGAGCGTGTCCTGCGGTCGGTCCAGGCCGACGCCGACGTCGAGGGGCGAGTCGACTGGAGTGTGGTGAGCGTGGATTCGACGGCCTGCCGTGCCCATCAGCATGCGGCCGGGGCTTATCACCGCGTGCCCCGGGTGCTGGGGCGTCGGCGCCGTCCGGCTGAGCATCGTCTTGATGAGGCGCTCGGCCGGTCACGGGGTGGTCTCACGACGAAGATTCATCTGGCGGGTGATGGCAACTGCCGCCCATTGGCGGTGCTGATCACTCCCGGACAGTGGGGTGACGCGCCACAGTTGATCAATGTGATGAATCGCGTCCGAGTCCCTCGCCCAGCCGGCGGTCACCTGCGGACGCGACCGGACCACGTGTGCGGCGACAAGGCGTACAGCTCTCGCCGGAACCGCCGCTACCTGCGGCGACGCCAGATCAAGCACACCATCCCTGAGCCGAAGATTCAGAAGACCAATCGCCAACGGCGCGGTAGCCACGGCGGGCGGCCGACCGGCTTCGACAGCACTGCGTACAAGAGGAGGAACGACGTCGAGCGTTGCTTCAACGCGCTCAACGGCTCCAGAGCCGTGGCGACTCGCTACGACAAGAGGGCCTACGTCTTCCACGGCACGGTCACTCTCGCCGCGCTTCGGTTGTGGCTCCGCTGCTGATCTCAGCCACCGCAGAGGATGCCCCGGTGGTTGCCTCAGTCGTCGGCGGCGACGATGAGAGTGATCTGCCCATCCGAGCGGTCGATGAGCACGAGCTCGTGGAAGTAGTCGTGCACACGTCCCCAGTCATGAATCGCCTCATCACCGAGCTCGCTGAGGTAGTAGATGCCATCGGCTGCGGCCAGGCGGGCGAAAACCTCCCGCTGTAGATCTGCCTCCAGCTCGGTGGGCACGTCCCAGAGCGGATCCACCCACTCACGCAGAGTCTGCGCGGCCTTCTCCTGGCTGATGGGCTCGTAGAAGTCGGGAGTGATCAACCGCAGCCAGTACGGACCGTGCCGGGGCCCGTCCGGCAGCACTCCACCACCTGCATAGTCGTCCCGGAACTGCTCATGCCCAATCAGCGCGGCAAGCAGCCCTCTATCGCTCACGGACTCCGCAGAGAAGCGGAGCTGCTTGATGTCGACCCACCGAAACCCGTGCTTCTTCGGATCCGGGGCGTACCGTCGAAAGTTGATGAAGGCACTTCTCTCATGAGCGAGCCCGTTGTTCATGGCGCCAGCCTAGAAGGCAGACAAGGGGACCGTGCCAACTCACCGAACAGGCCCTAGGGGCGAGGGCGAGGGCGAGTCGGCGTGGCGCTCCATGGTGTCGGACACCGTCCGGGAGTTCGGCTCCTCGCCGGTGTCCGTGCCGACCGGGCACCCGGTCCGATGAGGGAGGCTCGCCGCCGAGCTCGGCGACGAATCCGGTCCGCGCCCGCACGAAGCCCGCGGGGTCGTCCAGGTGCCCTGCGACGATCCGCTCCGTGCGCTCGCGGACCGGCGCTTCGCGGCGCAGGACCGCCGCGGAACCGTCCACCACGGTGTCGTGGAAGTCGTCCGTGCACGGCTCGCACCCCACGGCCAGGGCCGGCTCGCGCAGCGCCCACTCCGGCTCGGCGGCCTCCGCGGCGTCGGACGCCGCCTTGGCGCGGACCGTCCTGTCCGGCTCCCGCAGGGCCGCGGCCAGTTCCTCGTGGAGTTCAGCCTGCTTGCGCTCTCTCCGCTTCTTGAACATGAAGGCATCGCCTGCGCAGCGCGCCGCGCCCCGACGGCATGCCGGACCGATGAGCTCGGCCCTCCCCTGCCTGACGGGTCAGTGGAGGCGATACGGGAGGATGCTTCCTGACACCGTCAGGGAGGAGTGACCGAAGGTGACCGAGGAACCGCGCCCCACCCTGGAGGCCGTGGCCGCCCGCGCCGGGGTCTCCAGGGCCACCGTGTCCCGTGTCGTCAACGGCGGTCCGGGGGTGCGGGAGGTGCTGGCCGAGAAGGTGCGGCACGCGGTCGACGAGCTCGGCTACGTGCCCAATCGCGCCGCCCGCAGCCTGGTCACCCGGCGCCACGACGCGGTCGCGGTGGTGATCGCCGAGCCCGAGACCCGGGTGTTCGCCGACCCGTTCTTCGCGCTGCAACTGCGCGGCATCAGCAAGGAGTTGACATCCCAGGACATTCAGCTGGTGCTGCTGCTCACCGAGGGGCGGGACGATCACGAGCGAGTCGGCCGGTATCTCGCGGGAGGGCATGTAGACGGAGCCCTCGTCTTCTCGCTGCACCTCGACGACCCGCTGCCCGGCATCATCCGGCGCGCGGGCGTGCCCACGGTGTTCGGCGGACGTCCCGGCTGGCCGCAGGAGGGCGGTGCCGAGTCGAGGGCGTCGTACGTGGACTGCGACAACCGGGGCGGTGCCCGCGAGGCGGTGCGCCATCTGGTCGGCCTGGGCCGCGCCCGCGTCGCGCACATCACCGGCGCCCTCGACCAGACCTCCGCGGTCGACCGGCTCGACGGGTTCCGTGACGTCCTCGGTGACGTCGATCCGCGGCTGATCGCCGAGGGCGACTTCACGCCCGCGGGCGGAGAGCGCGCGATGCGGGAACTGCTCGACAGGGAGCCGGAGTTGGATGCCGTCTTCGCCGCCAACGATCTGACCGCGTCCGGCGCCCTCCGGGTGCTGCGGGAGCGGGGCAGGAGGGTGCCGGACGACGTGGCGGTGGTCGGCTTCGACGACATGTATCCGGTGGCCGAGCAGACCGATCCGCCGCTGACGACGGTCCGTCAGGACATCGAGGAGATGGGCCGGTTGATGGCACGGATGCTGCTGCGCGGCCGAGCGGGCGAGGAGCCCGCCGCGGAACGGGCCGGTGTGGTCCTGCCGACGTCCCTGGTGCGCAGGGCCTCGGCCTGAAAGAGCCTGTCTTTGAACCGCCGCCTGCGCAGCGACGGGGGTTCAAAGACAGGCTCTGAAAAAGTTTTAGGACCCCACGCTCACCGTGAAGCGCCGCGGATTGCCGTCGTGTGCGGCGCCCGACACGTCGGGCTGCCCGTCGGGGCGTACGTCGTCGTACGGAAACGCGTACCCGATGGGGGAGTTGGCGTGCACCACCCGTGACCAGTGGTTGGTCACCGCGCCCCGGTAGTAGTCGGCCGTGGTCGTGCCGCCGGGCTGCTCGGGGTGGGTGAGCATGATGCTGCGGTTGAAGCCGGCGGCGAGCCGGGCGAGCAGGCCCTTCTTGTCGTCGGGGTCGCCCGGGTTGTTGGCGAACGGCCCGTGGTTGCAGGTGAAGATGTCCTTCGAGGTGGGCTTGGTGAAGGAGTGGCCGCCGTTGAACGTCAGGACGTCGCCGCTGACGCGCCCGGTGAACACGCCCCGGCCGCCCTGCAGGTCGATCTTGAGGTCCGTGGAGCGGTACTTGTCCCAGACCTGGTCGATGTAGCCGTTCCACACGTCGCGGAACGGCATCTGGTCCGGCCTGTCGAAGTGCGGCGCCATGAGGTTCTGCGGCGAGATCACCCGCAGCACGCCGCCACCCGAACCGCGGATGACCAGCTTGTCCCACGGCTGCCCGTCCCTCGCCGTCTGCGCCGCGAGGTCCGCGGCGATCCTGTCGACGGCGCCGTCGGGCAGCGGGGCGACGGTGTGCGTGGCGTCGCCGGTCAGGGTCAGACCGATGGGCAGCGCGGTGACGAGGTCGACGTAACTGATGTTGGCGTACAGCTGCTGGGGGTTGAAGGTGAACTCGCAGAACGACCACGTGCGGCCGTAGTTGCGGTCCTCGGGGGTCGCGAAGGCGGGCTCGACCAGGGCGGGGCCCGGATTGAGGAAGAAGTCCAGCTTGTCGTCGCGCACGAAGTAGATCCGGGCGCCGTACATCTGAGGCAGGGTCAGCACCTTCGGCGCGGATCCGGCGGCGCCGAGGGGGATGGCGCAGTCGACGGGCAGCGGCGTCTGGGGCGCCGAGGGCGACTCGGGGCGGTAGACGCCGCCGTCCGGCTTGAGCAGCAGCCAGCGGCCGGTGCCCTGTTCGTGGCCGGTGACGTAGGCGCGGACCTGGCCGGGGAGGGATTTGTTCGCGAGGGCCAGTTCGCAGGTGGCGGGCGCGGCCCGGCCGCCGGCCCGGGCGCCGGGGCTGAGGGTGCTGCCCCATACGGGGTAGGTGAGGGCGCCCGCGGCGCCGGCTGCGGAGGTCAGGAACGTTCGACGCGATATCACGGAAGGTCTCCTGCGCGGTTGCGTGGGGGTGGGGGTGGGGGGAGATCGTGGGGGTGCCTTCGGGGGCGCCTTGGGGGGTGGTGCACCACTGTCCCGACGGGCGAATGCGGCGTCAAGAGTTGTGACTGAGAGCGCTCTCAGAAATGTTCTCTCTTCACCAAATGGCGACGTGGGGCGGGGAGAGGCGGATTGTCAGTGCCGGGTGCCAGACTCGGAAGAACGGAAGAGACATGCGACAAAGGAGTCGATCATGCTCAATAACCGTTTCGTGACGGGTGCCCCTGTCTGGGTGGACATGTGTGCACCTGATCTCGGCAGCGTCAGGGACTTCTACCGCTCCCTGTTCGGCTGGGAGCTGCGGCAGGGCGCCGATGACGTGGGCGGCTACAGCCAGTATCAGCTCGCCGACCGCACCGCCGCGGGCGCGATGGCCCTTCCCCTCGAGGAGGCGCCCCCGTCCTGGACGCTCTATTTCCGCACGCCGGAGGTGGACGCCACGGCGAAGGCGGTCGAGCAGGCCGGCGGCCGGACGCTCTTCGAGGCCGTGGACATCCTCGACCTCGGCCGCATGGCGGGCCTCGTCGACGCCGCGGGCGTCCCGTTCTCCGTGTGGCAGCAGGGCGAGCTCAAGGGCCTCGATGTCCTGAACGAACCGGGCGGCCTGGTCTGGACCGAGCTGTACACCCCGGACGTCCCCGCGGCCGTCGCGTTCTATGGCGCGGTGTTCGGCTGGCAGACCACCGAGGCGGCCTTCCCCGGTGGGTCGTACACGATGGTGCACCCCGCGGACGGCACCGCGGACGACATGTTCGGCGGCGTGGTGCCGCTCTCGGCCGACCCGACCGAAGCGGATTCGGGCGCGTATTGGCTGCCGTACTTCCAGGTGACCGACTGCGACGACGCGGTCGACAAGGCCCGGCAAGGTGGCGGTACGGTCCGGATGGACACCGTGGAGATGGCGGGCGTGGGCCGCTTCGCGAAGCTCGCGGACCCGGCGGGAGCGCGGTTCGCGGTGCTGCAGCCGTCGCCCTCCGGTGAGCAGGGAGGTTCGTGACCGGCGGTCATCTGGGCCCGGCACCGTCCACCGGCCACCGTCCCGCGCCGGTGGCGGCGGTTTCGCGGTGCCGGGCGATGGGCAGTCCCCATAGGGCGTACGGGACGGGTCGTACCGGGCGGGGCGCCCCGAGGCGGCGTACGGGCGGGGGAGGCCCGGTGGTGCGTTGATCAATCGTTGATTGCTTGTTTCGCGCGATGGGCCAGCATCGACGGCATGCAGATCGACATGACAGCCGAGCCGGAACTCGCCTGGCAGGAGCAGGCGCTGTGCGCCCAGACCGGAGCAGACTTCTTCTTCCCCGAGCCCGGTAGCTCGGTGCGCGAGGCGAAGGACATCTGCCAGATGTGCGAGATGCGCGCGGCCTGCCTGGAGTACGCACTGAAGAACGACGAGCGATTCGGCGTCTGGGGCGGCCTCTCCGAGAAGGAGCGGTACGCCCTCAGACGCGAACCTCGCGCCTGACTCCTCGGTCCTCACACCCGCCGAACCCGGTCGCGTCATCGAGCGCGACCGGGCTCGGCGGGCAACCGCGCGTACGCAGCCCCCATCGAGGAGCTCGGAGCCGGGCGTGCCGCCGTGCCGGTGCGAACACCTCAGGCGTACGTAACGACGAACCGCCGTGTCCCCGCGGGTACCTGGACGTCGTCACCGGGGACGGGCAGCTCCCGGCCGTCCGCCGACACCGACCGCACCTGCCCGAACCGGCACGGGTAGACGTACCGCACCCCCTCCGGGGCCTGGGTGACCTCCACGGTCACCGCCCGGCGGCCGGCGTCGTGCGTGAGCCGGTACCCGAAAGGCTCACCGAACAGCGTCGGCGCCGACTCGACGGCCACCGTCTCCCCGTCCGGCACCCAGTGGGGACGGACACCCGCTGCGATGTACACATGCGGGTCGTGGTCCTCGTCCGCCTCGAAGAGCAGGATGTCGCGGATCAGGAGCAGGTACTCGGCGGCGGCCCAGCCGTGCGGGATGTCGCCCATGTACCAGTGGCGGGACGGCACTTCGTGGAAGTCCGAGGCGACGGTGAACGCGTGCTGCTCGTTCCAGGCGCCGAGCGCGACCGCCCTTTCCTGCGTGCGCGGGAACGACGCCTGCACGATCCAGCCGAGCAGCGCGTCCATCCGAGCCGGATCACCGGCGAGCAGATACGCGTGCGCCAACTGCGTGGACAGATAAGGCCCGTAGGCGTTCCACGCGGCCTCGTGCCGATAGCCGCCCGACACGAAGTGGGCGTACATGGTGTCGAGCGTGGAGCGGGCCGCCGCGTCGATGTCCGGGCCCAGCTTGCTGCCCATGTGCAGGCGCAGCGGATGGAAGAAGGCCGCGGCGCCGATCATCGTCGAGTCGAGCCGTCCCACGTCGCCGGGCCCGGTGGGAATGTACGTCTCCCACGCCCCGCGCCTGCGCTGCTCCGCAAGGACCCAGCGCACCGAGGCCGCCGTCGCGTCCTTCATGTCGTCGAAGGCGGCCCAGAGTTCGGGCACGTCCGGCGAGCCGATGCGCTCCGCGAGCCGCGCCGCCTCGTACAGTCCGGCCAGCGCCCACAGGTCGTCCCAGTAGTGCGGCTTGTCGCGCTCGCCCAGATGCTCCGCGCTCCAGCCGCTGTGGAGCAGGCCGTACTGGTCGCGGTTGTCGCGCAGCCACCGGGCGCCGTCGACGACGTACGGCGTGTAGAGCTTCGCGCCGAACCCCGCGGACCGGCCCCGCACGCGGTCGAAGCGGCCGATCGCCCAGAGCGCCTGGCCGTTGCTGTCCCACTCGCGGTCGTCGCGCTCGTGCGGACCGCCGTAGAAGCCGTACTCGGCGCACGGACCGATCCGGCCCGTGCCGCGGTTGAACTTCAGCGGGTAGTGCGTGCCCAACTGGCGCTCGGCGAGCGCGTCGTCGCCCACCAGCGAGCAGGCCGTGGCCTCGACGGATGAGTCGCGGATCCAGAACGAGTCGTAGACCGTCGGTCCCGGGTGGATCTCTCCGTGGTCGGAGAGGATGAGCAGCTGCGCCCGGGACTCCCGGAAGAGGTCGGTCAAGTGCGCCACGGGGCGCGGCAGTTCGGGCTGGATGCCCTGGCCGAGCAGCTTCGACGTCCAGAACGTCCGGTTCGCCGACTCCAGTTCGGCGGCCGGTGTCGCCCTGATCTCGGCCAGGTCGTCGGCCCCGCTGTACAGGTCGACGGGCAGCCGCACATCGAGCTCGAACACCTCGTCGTCGATGACCCGGAACGACCAGGCGAACGCCGCGCTGCACAGTCCGGCGATCTGGTCCTGCGCCTGCCCCGCGCCGTTCAGCTTGCCGCCCATCACCAGGTCGTGGAACGGGCTGTGCGCCAGATAGGTGCCGGGGTCGTAGCTGAAGTCCGGGTTGCCGTAGACGCCGTACTGCTCGGGGGCCGTGTCGAACACCGGGCCCCAGCCGCTGTTGGTCTCCACCCGGTTCTCCGCCGGGAGGTGCCTCAGGAACGTCAGCCGCCGGTCGGTGATCTGCCGGCCGTTGCGGTCGTGCCGCTGGAAGCCGCTCGGTCCCGTCGGCACGACCGCCGCGCAGAGCCAGCCCTCGCGCGGCTGCCCGGTCGCACTGCCCACCGTCAGGCGGGTCACGACGAGGTCGCGCTGTCGCGCGCCCACGGCCGTGGCGAAAGTGCGCTGCACGAGCTCGACGCCGTCCGGCGTGCGGAAGTCCGTAAGGACCACCGGCAGATACGGGGCCTCCATGCGCTGTCCCACCGTGCCGGCCTCGGCCAGCTGCGGCAGGTGCAGGGCGCCCGTCGCCGGGTCGTACAGGAAGAAGAGCAGGCAGTACTTGTCGTAGACCGGCTCGATCTCACCGGCCTGGCCGATCAGGGACTCCTGGCGGTGGTCCTTCACGCCCACCATGTGCCAGTAGCGGTAGAGGGCGTTGGAGGCCAGGGCGGCCTCCTTCGATTCGTACGTGCCGGAGTCGAAGTCGTCGCTCCAGCGCCGGAAGGCCTGCTGCGCCCACCAGGGCACGGGGTAGGGCACCTGCGCCCTGCCCGTCCAACTGCGCCACATGACCTCGTAGAACATCCATTCATGGGTCTGCGCCATGGGTTCACCCCCTCGCCCACAGTTGCACCGCGCAGGGCGGTCGTAAATCGCTGTGACTCCGGCCGGGACCACGGGCACGGAACGCGCGGGGCGGGAACGTATGGATGAGGACGGCGGGATCAGCGAGGGCGAACGGCCCCGGGGCGCTGACCCCGGGGCCGTACGATGTCAGGCGTCGCGCGCCGCCATCCGCGCCTTGCGGGCGGCGAGACGCTCGTCGAACTTCGAGGCCTCCGCGTCGAGGCCGTCCATGAAGAAGCCGAGCTCCTCCTGGGCCTTCAGGCCCTCGGGGCCGAGGCCGTCGATCTCCAGGACCTTCAGGAAGCGCAGCACGGGCTGGAGCACGTCGTCGTGGTGGATGCGCATGTTGTAGACCTCGCCGATGGCCATCTGTGCGGCGGCCCGCTCGAAGCCGGGCATGCCGTGGCCGGGCATCCGGAAGTTGACCACCACGTCGCGCACGGCCTGCATCGTCAGGTCGGGGGCGAGCTCGAAGGCGGCCTTCAGGAGGTTCCGGTAGAAGACCATGTGGAGGTTCTCGTCGGTGGCGATGCGCGCCAGCATGCGGTCGCAGACCGGGTCGCCGGACTGGTGTCCGGTGTTGCGGTGCGAGATGCGGGTCGCCAGCTCCTGGAAGGCGACGTAGGCGACCGAGTGCAGCATCGAGTGGCGGTTGTCCGACTCGAAGCCCTCGCTCATGTGCGCCATCCGGAACTGCTCGAGCTGGTCCGGGTCGACGGCGCGCGAGGCGAGGAGGTAGTCGCGCATCACGATGCCGTGCCGGCCCTCCTCCGCCGTCCAGCGGTGCACCCAGGTGCCCCAGGCGCCGTCGCGGCCGAAGAGGGAGGCGATCTCGTGGTGGTAGCTGGGGAGGTTGTCCTCGGTGAGCAGGTTGACCACCAGGGCGATACGCCCGATGTCGGTGACCGGGGACTGGCCCTTCTCCCACGCCTCGCCGTCCTCGAAGATGCCGGGGAAGTTGCGTGCGTCGGAGAACGGGACGTACTCGTGGGGCATCCAGTCCTTGGCCACCTTCAGGTGGCGATTGAGTTCCTGCTCGACCACTTCCTCCAGCGCGTACAGCAGCCGGGCGTCGGTCCAGCTGTCCGCGCTGCCGGGGTGGGGAGAGGTGATCGTCACGGGGGCTCCAGAAGGGGGACGGGAGTACTGACGGCGGTGCGAGCGGTGCACCACCTACCTACGGTCTCGTAGGTTACGTTGCCGTAGGTTAAACCCGCGTAAAGGGCCGGTGAGGCCCGGCCCCGCCCGTCACCAGGGCCACAACAGCCTCAAAGCTGGTCAGGCGTACAGTTCACGCAGCCGCACTGAGAGGCACGTCACACACCCTTCGAGCTTCTCGAACTCACTGATGT
Source organism: Streptomyces sp. NPDC058308 (assembly GCF_042880275.1). Taxonomy (NCBI): domain Bacteria; kingdom Bacillati; phylum Actinomycetota; class Actinomycetes; order Kitasatosporales; family Streptomycetaceae; genus Streptomyces; species Streptomyces sp. NPDC058308. The sequence continues at coordinate 243,687 of NZ_JBHVZA010000001.1, read as the reverse complement.
CCACCGGAACCGGGTCGAATCCGAGCCCCGCGAAGAGCTCCGCGCTCTTCGGCGCGCTCGCCGCCATCAGCAGTTTCGGGCCACCGAGCAGCACCACGTGCGCGCCCGCCTCCTCCGGTACGGGCAGGAAGCGCGGGAAGAGAGAGGCGCTGTCGACCAGCGGCTCGTAGCCGATCACCGTCCCGTCCGGCAGCGCCGTCACCGCGGACTTCAGATGCAGGACACTGGCCACCGGGACCGGCACGATCCGCGCCCCCAGCGGTTCGAAGACGGCCCGCAGCTGCCGCACCCCGTCCGCGTTCGTCCTGCCGCCCCGCCCCACGTAGATCGTGTCGCCGACCTTGAGGACGTCGCCGCCGTCGAGCGTGCCCGGCTCCCACACCCAGTTCACCGAGCAGCCGAGCCGGGCCACCGCCTCCTCGACCCCCGGCGTCTCGTCCCGCCGTGCGTCCGCGCCCGGCCGGGCGATCAGCGCCACATTGCGGAAGACGACCACCGCGTCTTCCACGAAGACCGCGTCCGGGCAGACGTCGGCCGGTTCCACCTCGAAGATCTCCCAGCCGTGCCGGTCGAGCGCCGCCGCGTACGTCTCCCACTGCTCCGCCGCGAGCCGGGTGTCGACCGGGGTGCGTGCCAGGTGCGTGACCAGGCCTTCGGCGAGGCGTGGGCCGGGGCGGCGGATCAGGGCCTTCTTGCTGGGCACGGCTGGCTCTCCTCACGGGGCGGGGCGCCGCCGCCCTCGCCGGGCGGGGCCGTGCCGCACATCATGCAGCGCGCTCCCGCTCCAGGCCCAGAGTGCTTCGCAGATGATCCGCCGTGAACGACCCCTCGGCGCCGAGCAGCTCCGCGGGCGTTCCCTCGAACACGATCCGCCCGCCGTGCTTGCCGCCGTCGGGTCCCAGGTCGATCACCCAGTCCGCGTGTTTGACGACGTCGAGGTTGTGCTCGACGACGAGCACCGTGTTGCCCGCCTCGACGAGCCGGTCGAGCAGCGCGAGCAGTCCGTTGACGTCCGCCATGTGCAGGCCGGTGGTCGGCTCGTCCAGGACGTACGTCGTGCCCGTGCGGTGCAGCTGGGTGGCCAGCTTGATGCGCTGGCGCTCGCCGCCGGAGAGCGTGCTCAGCGGCTGCCCGAGCGTGAGGTAGGTGAGGCCCACGTCCCGCAGGGCGCGCAGGCGGCGGCGCACCGCCGTGTCGTCGAAGCGTTCGAAGAAGTCCAGTGCCTGCCCGGCCGTCATGTCGAGCACGTCCACGACGGACCGGCCGGCCACGGTGAGCCGCAGCACCTCTTCCTTGAACCTGCGCCCTTCGCACCCCTCGCACGTCGTGGTCACCGGGTCCATGAACGCCAGGTCGCTGTAGATGATCCCGCGCCCCTGGCAACGCTCGCACGCGCCATGGGAGTTGAAGCTGAACAGGCTCGCCTTCGCGCCCGTCTCCCGCGCGAAGAGCTTGCGCACCGTGTCCATGATCCCGAGATACGTCGCCGGGGTGGAGCGGCCCGAGATGCCGATGGACGACTGGTCCACGACCACGGCGTCCGGGTGCGCCGCGGTGAACGCCTTCGACACCAGCGTGCTCTTGCCGGACCCGGCGACGCCGGTGACCGCCGTGAGCACCCCGGTCGGCACCCGCACGCTCACGTCCTTGAGGTTGTGCAGAGCGGCCTTCTCGATCCAGAGGCCGCCGCTCGCCTCCCGGGGGTGCTCCTTGACGCCGGTGGCGCGCCGCAGATGGCGCCCGGTGAGGGTCTCGGCCTGCCGCAGTTCGTCCGGCGTGCCCTCGAAGACGACCAGGCCGCCGTCGGTGCCCGCCCCGGGGCCCATGTCGACGACGTGGTCGGCGACCGCGATGACGTCCGGATCGTGCTCCACGACGAGAACGGTGTTGCCCTTGTCGCGCAGCCGCAGCAGGAGGTCGTTCAGGCGCCCCACGTCGCGCGGGTGCAGGCCGACGCTCGGCTCGTCGAAGATGTACGTCATGCCGGTGAGGCTGGAGCCGAGGTGGCGCACCATCTTCAGGCGCTGCCCCTCGCCGCCGGAGAGCGTGGACGTCTCGCGGTCCAGGCTGAGATAGCCGAGGCCGATCGCCTCGATCCGCTCGAGGGCCGCGACGGCGGCCCGGGCGATCGGCCCCGCCACCGCGCCGTCGACGCGCCCCAACTCCCGTATCAGGTCCGTCACTTCCATCCGGGCGCAGTCCGCGATGCCCAGGCCGTTGACGCGGGTGGCGAGCGCCGCCGGGTTGAGCCTGGCCCCGTGACAGGCCGGGCAGGCGCCTTCGTGCAGGAACCCCCGCACCAGGTCGCGGGTCTTCTGGGAGAGGGTGGAGAGATCGCGGTTGAGGTAGAGCCGCTCGAACCGGTCGGCGAGCCCTTCGTAGTCGATGTCCCGCGCGCCGCCGGTGTTGTTGACGTTGACCTTCGCTTTCCGGCGGCCGCCGCGCAGCAGGAACTGCCGTTCGGCGTCGGTGAATTCACCGACCGGTTTGTGCGCGTCCAGGTCGGGCGTGTTTGTGTAGGTCTGGCCCTGCCAGGTCCCCGCGGTGAACGGCGGGAAGAGGATCGCGCCGTCCGCCAAGGACCTGGCGGGGTCGATGATGCGGTCGTAGTCGGGGCGCACGGTGCGCCCGAGGCCGTCGCACCCGGGGCACATGCCCGAGGGGTCGTTGAACGAGTACGCCGCCGCCGGACCCGCGCTCGGCGTGCCGTGCCGGGAGAACAGCACCCGGATCACGGAGTAGATGTCCGTCATCGTGCCCACGGTGGAGCGGGAGTGGCCGCCGATCGGCTTCTGGTCGACGACGATCGCGGGCGAGAGCTACTCGATGGCGTCCGCCTGCGGCCGCTCGTACTTCGGCAGCCGGTTGCGGACGTACCAGGTGAACGTCTCGCCCAGCTGGCGCTGCGACTCGACCGCGATCGTGTCGAAGACGACCGACGACTTCCCGGACCCGGACACCCCCGTGAAGACCGTGAGCCTGCCCTTCGGAATGCGCAGGCTCACCTCCCTGAGGTTGTTCTCCCGGGCTCCGTCGATGGTGATGTACTGGTGCGATTCCTGGTGCATGCACCCGACGCTAGGCAAAATACCCGACAGCTTCTGTCTTCTTTTCCTGGGTGATCTCCTTCAGTTCCCCGTCCAGGAGCAGCCACCGCGTGATGCCGATGGACTCCAGGAACGGCAGGTCGTGACTGGCCACGATCAGCGCGCCCCGGTACGACTCCAGGGCCGTCGAGAGCTGCTTCACGCTCGCCATGTCGAGGTTGTTCGTCGGCTCGTCGAGCATGAGGAGCTGCGGCGCGGGCTCGGCGAGCAGCAGCGCCGCGAGCGTCGCACGGAACCGCTCGCCGCCCGACAGGGTCGCCGCCCGCTGATCCGCCTTGGCCCCCTTGAACAGGAAGCGGGCGAGGCGCGCCCTGACGCGGTTGTTCGTCGCGTCGGGGGCGTACGCCGCCACGTTCTCGGCGACGGTCAGCTCACCGTCGAGCACGTCGAGGCGCTGCGGCAGGAAGCGCGTCGGGACGTGCGCCAGCGCTTCCCCCGAGACCGGTGCCAGCTCCCCGGCGACGGTGCGAAGCAGCGTGCTCTTGCCCGCGCCGTTGCGCCCGATCAGCGCGATCCGCTCCGGGCCGCGCAGCTCGAACTCGCCCTTCACCCGCGCTCCGTAGCGCAGTTCGAGACCGCTCAGGGTGAGCACGGTGCGACCCGGGTGGACGAGGGTGTGCGGCAGGTCGACGCGGATCTCGTCGTCGTCCCGCACCGCCTCCACCGCGTCGTCGAGGCGCTCCTTGGCCTCGGCGAGCTTCTCCTCGTGCATGATGCGGTGCTTGCCCGCGGACTCCTGTGCGGCCCGCTTGCGCGCCCCGATGAGGATCTTCGGCTGGCTTCTGCTGTCCTGGATCTTCTGGCCGTACCGCTTGCGGCGGGCCAGCTTCACCTGGGCGTCGGCCAGGTCGCGCTTCTGCTTCTTCAGGTCGGACTCGGCGACGCGCACCATGCGCTCCGCCGCCTCCTGCTCGGTGGCGAGCGCCTCCTCGTACGCGGAGAAGTTCCCGCCGTACCAGGTCACCTCGCCGTCCCGCAGGTCGGCGATCTGGTCGACGAGATCCAGCAGTTGCCGGTCGTGGCTGACCACGACAAGGACTCCGGACCACGCCTCGACGGCCGCGTACAGGCGCCGGCGTGCATACAGGTCGAGGTTGTTGGTCGGCTCGTCGAGCAGCAGTACGTCGGGGCGGCGCAGCAGCAGCGCGGCCAGGCGCAGCAGCACCGACTCGCCGCCCGACACCTCGCCCGTGGTGCGGTCCAGGCCGATGTGGCCGAGGCCGAGCTGGTCGAGGGTGGCGAGGGCGCGCTCCTCGACATCCCAGTCGTCACCGACCGCGGCGAAGTGCTCCTCGCGCACGTCGCCCGCCTCGATGGCGTGCAGCGCGGCGCGGGTCGTGGCGATGCCGAGCACGTCGTCCACGCGCAGGCCGGTGTCGAGGGTGACGTTCTGCGGCAGGTAGCCGATCTCGCCCGCGACGCGCACGGTGCCCTCGGTGGGGGTCAGCTCACCGGCGATCAGCTTCAACAGGGTTGATTTCCCTGACCCGTTGGTGCCGATGAGGCCGGTCCTGCCGGGTCCGAAGGACACCTGGAGCCCGTCGAGGACGGCGGTGCCGTCGGCCCAGGCGAAGGAGAGCGACGTACAGGCGACGGAGGTGGGGAAAGTAGACATACAGGCCTCGCGGTTGCGTGGTGTGGAGCGCGGTCAGGGGCAACGCGTTCGAGACACCGCGGCAGGGGTGTGAGGCCGGAGAAACGAGAAATGGCCTGTGCCGGGGGACGGGACGGCTCGTATGCCGAGGTCGCACGCGACGTGCACGACAGCGAAAGCTGTGTGACGCGGTGTCTCATGACCTCAGACGAGCAACGTCCTTCTCCTATCGACGGCAACAGAACCGTTGTAGACCGTAGGAGCCTTCGCGGACCGTGTCAACGTTTTATCGTGAGGGCTCGCGACATCCGAAGAGGAGGCGCCGTGCACTTCGGAACGCTGTCCCTGCCCGCCAGGCTCTACCTGCTGTCGTGGCACCCGGAGAAGCGCAGGTTCGCCGGGGGGCCCGATCTCCACCTCGTGGTCCGCGCCGGCGCCCTCGCGGAGCTCGCCCAGCGAGGCATGCTCCTGGACGCGGACGGCATCGTCACCCCGGTCGTCGACGCCCGCACCGGCGACCCGGCCCTCGACGCCCTCCTCGAACTCGTCGAACAGTCCCGTCCACGCACGTGGCGGGGGTGGACGGCACACCGCTCCCGCGCCACCCTGCACGCGGTCCGCGACCAGCTGGCCGTCCACGGCTATCTGCGCGAGGGACGCAGGCGCGTCCTCGGTCTCTTCCCCGCCCGCCACTGGGAACTGGAACGCGTCGGATACGCCGAGGCGCTGCACGCGGAGACGCTCGCCGTCCTGAGCGGCCCGCGGGAGGCCACGGAGATCGCCGAGAGCGACGCGGCGCTCGCCGTCTGCGCCGCCACCGGCAAACTGCGCCCCGTCGCCACCGGCAGGGACCGTCGGCGCTACAAGGACCGCATCGAGGCCCTGACCGACCGCAGTGGCGGCGACTCACCGGAGCTGCGGTCACTGATGCACCACCTCCGCAAGGCGCTCGCCTCAGCCGTCGCGTCGGCCGAGGCGGCACGCTCGTCGGGCGGTGGAGGGAGCGGCTGATGGGGCGGCTGAGGGGCGGCTGATGGAGCGGACCGCGTCAGCAGGCGTCCCGCGTCAGCAGGCGTCCCGCATCAGCTCGGCCAGGTCCTGGTCCAGATCGACGTGACGGTGCTCCTGGCCGACCGGGACCAGCACCGTCGTGCGGTGCAGGAAGCGGTGGAGATCGCCGGTGCGGACGTGGACGATCGCGGTGCCCTCGGGGGCATGGAACTCCACGACCGTGCGGTCGAAACCGTACGGCCGCACGCGCACGTCGCCGTCCCCCACCGCCCGCTCCACGCCGTGGATGAGCAGCTCGCGGGCGAAGGTCCAGTAGACCTCGATGCCTTCCAGGGTCGCGGGCGCGGGAAAGCTCATGCGCACGGCGAAGGGGTCCTGCGGGTCGTAGTGGAGGGTCGCGGGAATGGTCGGCATCCGCGGCGCGGCGGCGACGAGGCGGGCCTCTACGGCTTGCTCGATGACGGTGGACAACGCCTGCTCCCTCACTGACTGCTGGACGACTGGGGTCGGCACTTGACTAGACGACGGAAAGACGGGATCCGTGCACACGGCGGGTGGGTCGGACCGAGTGACCTCTGTCACCGCGACACCGTGGCGGCGCCCGCGGTTCCCGGCGCCCGTCGCACGGGGGACCCCTTCAGGCCATCTGGACGAGCTTCCGCGCGTCGGCTAGCTTCGCCCGCCATGAGGGGCATGGGGAAGACGAAGTCGACGAGGCGGACGATACTCACGGGACTCTGCGGGGCGGCGCTCGCCGGGACCGTCCTCGCGGCGCCGGGCACCGCGCGGGCGGATGGCCCGGCGCACCACCCGGACCGGAGTCCGCGCTGGCAGCTGGGGGACAGCGGCACCGACGCCCGCTTCCGCGGCCTCGCCGCCGTCAGCCGGGACACCGCCTGGGCGGCCGGTACCAAGGGAACCGTGCTGCGGACCTCCGACGGCGGCAAGACCTGGCGCGAAGTCTCCCCGCCGGGAGCCGCCGATCTCGAATTCCGGGACATCGAGGCCTTCGACGGCCGGCGCGCGGTGGTGCTCGCCATCGGCGAGGGCGAGGCCTCCCGGGTGCTGCGCACCGACGACGGCGGCAAGACCTGGACGGAGTCCTTCCGTAACACCGACGCCAAGGCCTTCTACGACTGCATGACCTTCTTCGACCGCCGCCACGGCCTGGCCGTGAGCGATCCGGTCGACGGCAAGTACCGCATTCTCTCGACCGCTGACGGCGGCCGTTCCTGGCGGGTTCTGCCGAACGACGGCATGCCCGCCGCGCAGGAGGGCGAGGCCGGCTTCGCGGCGAGCGGCCAGTGTCTGGTGAGCTCGGGGCCGCGCGACGTGTGGCTGGCCACCGGCGGGGCGGCGCGGGCGCGGGTCCTGCACTCCACCGACCGCGGACTGACCTGGACGGCCACCGACGCGCCGATCCCGGCGGGCGATCCGGCCCGCGGCGTCTTCGGGCTCGCCTTCCGCGACCGTACGCACGGCATCGCGGTCGGCGGCGACTACCGCGCGGGGCAGGCCTCGCCGAAGGCGGCGGCGGTCACCCGGGACGGCGGCCGCCGCTGGGACCCGGCCGGGCGCCCGCCGCCCGCCTACCGCTCGGGCGTGACGTGGTTCCCGCACAGCCGCTCCACGGCCCTCGCCGTCGGCCCCACGGGCACGGACGTCACCACGGACGGCGGCCGCAGCTGGCGGACGGTCGACCCGGGGTCGTACGACACCGTCGACTGCGCCCGGGACCGGGGCTGCTGGGCCGCGGGGGAGAAGGGGCGCATCGCCCGCCTGGAGCGGGGCTAGCCGGGGCCTCTTCCCGGGGCGCGGGGCGTGGGGCGCGGGTCAGGCGGGGAGCTGCTCGCGGTACGGGGCCAGCTCCGGTGCCGTCTTCGTCGCGTAGAACTCGGTGACGCGGTACTCGCAGACCCCGGCCACCGTGAACGGGTCCGTCGCCAGGAGCTTCTCGATCCGGGCGCGGTCGTCCGCGACGGCGATGATCACGCCGCCGTCGCGCGGGTTCTTGCGGCCGGAGGCGATGAAGACGCCGGCTTCGTACTGCTCGTCGAGCCAGACGACGTGGGCGGCCAGCTGCTCGTCGACGGCGGCGAGCGGCGCGGTGTAGGTCAATTCGAGAATGAACATGATCGCGAGGCTACCGGGCTCCCCGCGCGCCCGGCCGGGGCCGTTGGGCGCTACCTCGCCAGTTCCGCCCGGATCGTCTTGCCGCCCGGGCCGAGCGTGACGCCGACGGCTCTGGCCAGCTGCTGGACCATGGGCCAGCCGAAGCCGCCGGTGCCGCCCTCCAGGTCGGGGGTGCGCTGCTGCGGCGGACGCGGGTCCGCGTCGGTGACGGCGATCGTGATGACGTCTTCGTGGGCGTGCAGGCGCAGCGCGCACAGGGCGCCGCGGGCGTGCCGCACCACGTTGGTGACCAGCTCGGAGACGACGAGTTCGATGCTCGCGGCGTTCTGGTCGTCCACGGCCGGGCTGAGCCCCTCGACGAAGCCTCGGGTGAGCTCCCGCGCGTCGGAGACCGCCTCTGGCTTCTTGTCGAAGGTGGCCGTGGCCGGCGGTCCGGTGCCGAGCGCTATGTGCTGTGTCCGCATGAGCCTCTTCCTTCAGCGGTTGGCCAGACCGAACGGTGGCCGTACGAGAGGAACTCTTGCCCGAAAAGTGGCGGGTTCAACGCCTGTTGCGCAGGAGAAGTGTGCAGGAAAAGTGCCGAAGTGCCGCCCAGTGGACAGGCCGAGCGTCGAACCCGCACGTCGAACGGGTGGCGGAAGCTCAGGCGCGCCCGCGCTTCGCGCGGACGACGGGGGTTCACGGACGGCTCTCAGCGACTGACAGGGCCATTGCGAAGTGTCACAGTTGAGGGCATGGATTCCGAAACTTCCGTCGGGGGTGGCCAGGACGCGGCCGCGCACGCTGCCCGGGAAGTCATCGAGCTGCTCGAGGTCCTGTGGAGCAGAGGCAGGGACATCGCGCCGACAGCACCGGTCTCGTCGTCACAGCTGCGCGTGCTGTACGCCCTTGACGGTGCTCAGGGGATCAATCTCCGCACCCTGGGCGAGTATCTGGGGTCGGCGCCGTCGTCGGTGAGTCGTATGTGTGACCGCCTGCACGCCCTGGGCTTCATCGAGCGGTCTCTCAGTTCCGTCAGCCGTCGCGAGCTCGAACTGCGCTTGTCGAGCCGGGGAGAGAATTACCTCACCGAACTGCGGGCCCGCCGGGAAAGCGCCCTGCTCGAAGCCATCTCGGCCATGCGGCCCGCGGAACGCTCGGCCCTGGTGAAGGGGTTGAGCGGCTTCCACGATGCGGTGGAGTGCACCGCGCCCCGGCCTGGCCCGGTGGGCGACCGTGCGGCGGAGCCCGCCTGACGCGCCGAGCGGCACGACGTCGCGGACCGTGCGGTGCCCGTTCGCCTCAGAGCCTGTGTCATATCCCCGGCCGGGCGGGCGTCGTCTGGCACGCACTCCCCCACGCCTGAACGGCGCGGGGGGACCCCCATCCGCGTTGCCGAAAAGCCCTAGTAGCTCCTCCCCCAGGCCTTAAGGGCCCGGGGGGCCCCATCGAGGACTTCCCGGCGCCTTGCGATCGCACGCACCAGACGACGCCCGCTGATCCGACCGGGGATATGACACAGGCTCTGATTGCGCGGGTTTACTCCGGGCGTATCCAGGTACATGCAGACGTTCGTGAAGGATCGAGAGCTGTGGGGTCCGGGTGAATGCTGTGGGGTTCGGGTGAATGAGGCGCTGTGCCCCGGTGAGTGGCCGGTTCGGGACGGCAACGGTGCGGCTGAATCGCGTAGTTGACGCGTCGTGGCCTCTGCCTCCGGGAGGTCGTCGCCCTCGGTTAACATTTGCCGTGCGACAACAATTGCTAAGGTGGGTGGAATGAACACCAGTGAACCCGAGGCCCGGTTGCGTGTCATCGCCGCCCTGCGTGAGCAGGGTGAGAAGGTCGCCGATCGCTGGGTGCAGCTCCAGTCGGCACAGGCGGTCCTGGAGACAGGCATCACCGAGGCCGAACTGAACGAGGAAGCCGACTCCCTGGTCGAGACGCTGCTCGCCGGCCTGGAGACGGACTGCCCGGTGCATCAGGTCGTCGCCTCGCACCAAGGGCTGCGGCAGGCCGTCGCCGACCTCTCCATGCGCCGCGCCAGAGGCGGTGCCTCGGCCTCCGCCACCTACATGGCCGTGCTCGCCCTCAAGGAAGCGCTGCTGGAAGCGGTGCAGCAGGAGACGCGTGACGTCACCGCGTTCTACCAGGCGGCCCTGTTCATCAACCGGCTTCTCGACACCGCGGGCGCCAAGTCCTTCGAGATCTTCGTCGAGGGCCGCGAGGAGATCATCCGGCGCCAGAGCCGTCAGCTCCTCGAAGTGTCCACTCCCGTGGTACGCATCTGGGACCGGGTCCTGGCCGTCCCGCTGATCGGCACGCTCGACACGACCCGCACCCAGGTCGTGATGGAGAACCTGCTCGAGGCCATCGAGCGGGACGAGGCACAGATCGCCATCATCGACATCACCGGCGTGCCCACCGTGGACACCGCGGTGGCGCACCACCTGATGCAGACGGTCAACGCGGTACGGCTGATGGGCGCCGACTGTGTGATCAGCGGCATCCGCCCGCCGATCGCCCAGACCATCGCCCAGCTCGGCATCGACCTCTCGCGCATCCTGACGCGCGCGACGCTGGCCGACGCCCTCGCCGCCGCCATTCCCCTGCTCACGGACCAGCCGGAGCAGCGGTCCTCGCTCGCGGATGCGCGGTGAGCGGCGGTTTGAGCGGCGTACCGATTCTGCGGCTCGGGGACGTGCTCGTCACCGGCCTGCTGAACGAACTCGACGACCGGGCGGCGCTCGCCTTCACCGAGGAGCTCACGGAGCGCATCGTCGCCGACCGTGCGCGCGCGATCCTGATCGACATCTCGCGCCTGGAGATCATCGACTCCTTCGTGGCACGCACCCTGATGGAACTGACGACCACGGCGCGACTGTTGGGGGCGCGGGTGATAGTGGCAGGCATGCGACCGGCGGTCGCGATCACTCTGGTGGAACTGGGGCTGCAGCTGTCCGGCGTGGAGACCACGCTCAACGCGGAGCAGGGGATGATCGCACTGGGCTGGCAGCCTGCCTCGCGATCACCCAAGGGGAGCCCAGTTGTCCCTCTACGGTGACCTTGAGAACAAGCCTGCCGTCCCCGCTCCCGCCCGCGGTGAGCGGCCGTCGGCGAGCTGGTCGGCGGGCCTTTCGGCGACCTCCGCGGAGCGCGAGGACGCCCGTGACGAGCACGCCATCCGGGCCGAGGAGGACCTGCTCGCGGTACGGCACGCGGTGCGCGAAGCGACCTTGAGGGCGGGTTTCGGGCTGGTGGACCAGACCCGCATCGTCACGGCCGCCAGCGAACTGGCCCGCAACGCCTACGTACACGGCGGCGGGGGCTCCCTCAGCCTGGAGATCATCGGGCAGGGCGAGAACCGAGGGCTGCGGCTCACGGTGAGCGACCAGGGACCGGGCATCGCCGATCTCGACCAGGCGTTCATTGACGGCTACACCACCGGCGCCGGTCTGGGCCACGGCCTGGGCGGCGCCCGCCGCCTCATGGACGAGTTCACGGTGCGGACCACCCCCGGCCGCGGCACGACCATCACCGCCGTGCGCTGGAACGGACGACGGTGAACGCCTGGGCGGCGGCGCGCACCCTGCACATCGCCATAGACCACCCGAGCGCTGTGCAGAGCGCGGCCCACCAGGCCCGCTCGGTCGCGCGCGGCATGCCCGGGGTGCTGCCCGACCAGGCGGCCGTCCTCGCGAGCGAGTTGGCCAGCAACATCCTCAAGCACGCCAGGAACGGCGCCCTGTTCGTCCAGAAGTCGCCCCTCGGCGGCAGTCTGGACGTGATGGCCGTCGACAGCGGCCCCGGCATGCCCGACATCGATCTGAGCCTCAGGGACGGGTACAGCACCACCAGGACGATGGGCGCGGGCCTGGGCGCCGCGCGCCGCATCGCCACCGACTTCGTCATCCGCTCGGACGCGGGGCTCGGCACGCTCGCCCACGCCCGCCTCGCCGAACCGGACGCGCCGCGCACCCCGGCCGCCCTCGGGGCGCTCTGCCTGCCCGCCGACCGGGAGGACACGAGCGGCGACGGGTACGCCGTCGCCGAACACGACGGCGTCCGTACCGCCCTCGTGATCGACGGCCTCGGCCACGGCCCCGAGGCGGCGACGGCCGCCCAGCGCGCCGAACGCACCTTCCTGGCCAATCCCTTCACCCCGCTGGCGGACCTCCTCACCGCACTGCACAAGGCGCTGCGCCACACGCGCGGCGCCGCCGTGGCCGCCCTGCGCGTCACCGGCGGCCGCGCCGAGTTCTGCGGGATCGGCAACGTCCGCGCCGCCGCCGTCGCCCCGCACGGCATCCACCACCAGCTCAACGGGCAGGCCGGCATCGTCGGTTACACCCTGCCCACGCCCAAGAGCCAGTTCGTGGACCTGACCGAGCACACCACCCTGGTCCTGTACACCGACGGGATCGACCACCGGTGGACCTACAGCCCGTCCGACGCGCGCCTCACGCTGCCCCCGATGCTCCTGTCGGCCTCCCTGGCCCACACGCACCGCCGCCGTCGTGACGACGCCACCGTCCTGGCCCTCGGCCCGCACCTGGGAATGAGATGACCCGCGAAACCCTCCGTACGCTCAAGGCGCTGCGGCACACCGTACGAAGCATCGCCCTGGGACACCGGCTGCCCGCCGACGAACGGGCGCGCCTCGTCCTGTCGCTGAGCGAGGTCGCGGCCGCGGCCCTCGGCGGCGGCCGTCCCGTCACCCTGCTCAGCGGCCGGGAGACGCGCGAGGACGGTGCCCCCCTGCTGACCCTCGCCCTGCGCCTGCCGCACCAGTGCACCGGCGCGCAGGTGGCGACGGACCGCCTGCCGCTGCGCGCGCGGACCCAGCCCGACGGCACGTTCGTGTGGAACCTGCCCCTGCCGCCCGGCGGCCAGCCGGCGACCCGGCTACCGCTCACCCCCGCCCCGACGGCACAGCACGGCGAAACCGACGTCGCCCTGCTTGAGGAGGAGCTCCGGGCGGCGCTGGCCCGCGCCGACGCCCTGGCGGGCGAACACCAGCGGCTGAAGCACGAACTCGCCGAGACGAACAGCGGCGTCCTGGCCCTCTACGTGCAGCTCGAAGAGCGCGACGAACAGCTGCGCACCGCGCACGGCCGCACCCTGCGCGCCCTGGAGGACGCGCTGCGCCCCAGGCCGCTGCACGTCGACGGCCTCGAACTGGCCGTGCACTACGCCCCGGCCAGCGACGACGCGCCCACCGGCGGAGACCTGTACGACTGGTTCACGCTGCCGGACGGGACGGTCCACATCACCGTCGTCGACGCGATCGGGCACGGGATCACCAGCACCCGTACCGCGCTGACCGTCACCCACGCGGTGCGCACGCTCGCGCTCGAAGGCCACCCGCTGGAGAGCATCGTGGCGCGGACCGACACCGTCCTGGCGCCCTTCGACCAGAACGTCATGGCCACCCTGCTGCTGGCCCGCCTCGACCCGGCGGACGGCACGCTCGCCCTGGCCAACGGCAGCCACCCGCCGGCCCTGCTCGCCCACGGGGACGGCGGCGCGACCTACCTGGAGGTGCGCGGGCGCGGCATCGGCTTCCCGCTGCCCGGCAGCGACCGGGTCCTGACCACGACCCTGGAGGACGACGACGTGCTGCTCCTCTACACCGACGGCCTCACCGAGAGCCGCCGGGACCCCATCGCGGGCGAGGCCCGGCTCAAGGAAGCCCTGTGCCGCCACCGCGCGCGACCGACGGAGCAGGTCCCCGGCCTGCTGGCCGAGGACCTGCTCCGGGACGTGCTTCACCTGGACGACACCCTGGCGATCGCGGTGCGGCGTACGGGGGTTCAAAGACAGGCTCTCAGTCGGTCACCTCGATCCGGCCGTTGACGGCGGCCGGAGCCGGAGTCGGAGCCGGGGCGGGCTGCTTGCCGCCGGTGAGGTTCTTCAGGAGCTCCGCGAGGTCGACTCCCGTGGTGGAGTTGAGGAGTTCGACTCCCTGGGCGACGTTGTCGGCGACCGTACGGGAGAGCTGGCTCGCCCCGTCCGTCGAGATCACCGTCATCTTGTCCACCGCGCTGAGCGGCTCGGACGCCTTGGCGACCACGCTCGGCAGGACCTCGACGAGCATCTGCAGGACGGCGGCGTCCCCGTACCGCGTGAACGCGTCCGCCTTCTTGCGCATCGCCTCCGCCTCCGCGGTGCCCTTCGCGCCGATCGCGGCGGCCTCCGCCTCGCCCTCCAGGCGTACGGCGTCGGCGAGCGCGGCCCGGTGCGCCTTCTCGCCCTCACCGGTGAGGCGGGAGCGCTCCGCGTCGGCCTCCGCCTGCTTGACCAGGCCGATCCTGCGGGCCTCCGCCTCCTGCTCGGCCTGGTAGCGGGCGGCGTCGGCCGGCTTGCGGACCTTGGTGTCCAACTCCCGGTCGGTCAGCGCGGCCTGGCGCTGGGCGACCTTCTCCTGCTCGGACAGGACGTCCTGCTGCCTGGCCGCCTCGGCGAGGGGTCCCGCGGCGCCGGCGCGCGCCGCGGCCTCGTCCGTCTCGGCCTTGATCTCGGCCTGCTTGAGCGCGAACGTCCGCTGGGCGATCGCGATCTCCTCCTCGGCCTTCAGCCGTGCCTGCTCGGCGGCGCGGCGCGCCACCGCCTCGGCGATGTCCGCCTCCTGCTTGGCGCGGGCGGCCTCGGGGCGCCCGAGGTCCTCCAGGTAGGAGCCCTCGGTGGTGATGTCCTGGATCTGGAAGGCGTCAAGGACCAGGCCCTGCCCGGAGAGGCTGGCCTCGGCCTCCTCGGCGACCTGACCGGCGAACGCGGCACGGTCGCGGATGATGTCCTCGACCGACATCCGCCCCACGATGGAGCGCAGCGCGCCGGAGAGCACCTCCTGGGTGAAGCCGACGATGCCGTCCTGCTGCACCAGGAACCGCTGGGCCGCGGCCCGTATCGAGTCCTCGGTGCCGCCGACCTTCACGATGGCGACGCCTTCGAGGTTCGCCTTCACACCGCGCAGCGTGACAGCGCCGCGCACGGCGATCGGGATGTGCCGCGAGGACAGGTCGAGGGTGAACTTCTGCTGCACGAACGGCACGACGAAGACGCCGCCGCCGACCACGACCTTCTGGCCGCTGTTGTCGGTCATGACCCGGCCGGTGTCGGGGTCGGTGGACTTCTTGCCGCGCCGCCCGGTCACGATGAAGGCCTCGCTGGGCCCGGCGACCTTGTAGCGCGTGATGACGACGAGCGCCAACAGGACGAGGAGTACGACGACTCCGACGACGGCGGTCAGGACTGGACTCATGGTGCATTCCCCCCTGCCACCCGGGGACGGCAGATCGGTTACGTGAGGTGGTGCGGTCGATGCGTGAAAGCGGCGACCGGTGTGAGAGGGCCCGGCGCGCGGTCAGCGCTCCACGGGCCGTACCGCCACCGAGGTCGGCGACAGCGTCGCGTCGACCCAGATCTCGGTGCCCCGCGCCACGGCGGCCGTGCTGCGGGCCGCGAACTTCACCGGCTGGCCCGCGAGGCGCAGCAGCACCTCGCCGTAGCCGTCGGCC
Organism: Streptomyces sp. NPDC058308; assembly: GCF_042880275.1. NCBI lineage: Bacteria > Bacillati > Actinomycetota > Actinomycetes > Kitasatosporales > Streptomycetaceae > Streptomyces > Streptomyces sp. NPDC058308. The sequence continues at coordinate 228,349 of NZ_JBHVZA010000001.1, read as the reverse complement.
GGGATCGCGGTGACCACGGAGCCGGCCGTGCCCACGAGGTCGTCGCCGCGCGGGGTGCGGGCGGTCTGGTCACGCATCAGGGCCCGGGTGAACTTCCATGTCACCCAGCCCGCTCCGGTTCCGGCGCAGACGCCCACGACGGTGGCGGGGCCCGTGCCGAAGCCGGTCGTACCGAGGACGAGCGCTCCGCCGAAGCCGAGCATCGAGACGAACCCGGCGACGACGGGCAGTGAAAGCAGCCCGTCGAAGAGCCCGTCCAGCGCGCCCGCTCCTGCGAAGAGGCCTTCGAGCATGCCGTCCAGGGCGAGCGAGAGCGCCAGCAGCACGATCCCAGCAATGCCGAGACCCAGAAACACCGTCATCGGATCACTTTCCCGTCCGTGCCGTTCACCTCGGTACGGAGCGATGGTGACATGACGGGTGAGGTCTGATCACTGCCGGATTCCGGCAATCTTTACGCTTCTTTGATGCCGGTCGGACGCGGGCGCCGCGGCGGCCTCGGGGGAGCGGCGGCAACGGGCCGATTAGGCTGCCCCGCACTATGACCAGCTACGCCATGCCTGCCGACTGGCCCACCGACGAGCGGACGGCGCGCGCCGTCCAGGACGAGCTGCGCGCTCGCCTCGTCCTCGACGAGATGGGCCCGCCGCCCGGCACGGGGCATGTGACGGGAGTGGACGTCGCCTACGACGACGAGCGGGACCTCGTCGCCGCGGCCGTCGTCGTCCTCGACGCCGCGACGCTCGACGTGGTCGAGGAGTCGACAGCGGTGGGCACGGTGGCGTTTCCGTACGTGCCGGGCCTGCTGGCCTTCCGTGAGATCCCGGCGGTCCTGGCCGCGCTCGCCGGTCTGCGGGCCGACCCCGGCCTGGTCGTCTGCGACGGCTACGGCATCGCCCACCCGCGCCGCTTCGGGCTCGCGAGTCACCTCGGCGTGCTGACGGGCCTTGCGACGATCGGCGTCGCGAAGAATCCGTTCACCTTCACGTACGAGGACCCGGCCGCCGCGAGGGGGAGCGCGGCGCCGCTGCTGGACGGCGCGGCGGAGGTGGGCCGTGCCCTGCGTACGCGCGAGGGCGTGAAGCCGGTCTTCGTCTCGGCGGGCCACCGGGTGAGCCTGGCCAACGCCTGCGAGCACACCCTGCGCCTCACGCCCCGCTTCCGGCTCCCGGAATCCACCCGCCGCGCGGACGCCCTGTGCCGCTCGGCGCTGCGCGAGGCGTGCGTACGGCACCGGGTTGAAGGATCAAATGAGGGGCGAGTTAGCATATGAGCGCCGCCTAGCTCGAAAGATACTCCTGTGACTGTCAATGACGACTCGTTCACCAATTGGAAGCACCGTGAGGAGATCGCGGAGTCGATGATCCCGATCATCGGGAAGCTGCACCGCGAGCGGGACGTCACGGTCCTGCTGCACAGCCGCTCCCTGGTGAACAAGTCGGTGGTCAGCATTCTGAAGACCCACCGATTCGCCCGGCAGATCGCCGGCGAGGAGCTCTCGGTCACCGAGACGCTGCCGTTCCTGCAGGCTCTCACCACCCTCGATCTGGGCCCCTCGCAGATCGACCTCGGCATGCTCGCCGCGACGTACCGGGCCGACGACCGCGGTCTGTCGGTGGCGGAGTTCACCGCCGAGGCCGTCTCCGGCGCCACCGGCGAGAACAAGATCGAGTGCCGCGAGGGCCGCGACGTCGTCCTCTACGGCTTCGGCCGCATCGGCCGCCTCGTCGCCCGCCTGCTGATCGAGAAGTCCGGTTCCGGCAACGGCCTGCGGCTGCGCGCCGTCGTCGTCCGCAAGGGCGGCGAGCAGGACATCGTCAAGCGCGCCTCGCTGCTGCGCCGCGACTCCATCCACGGCCAGTTCCAGGGCACGATCACCGTCGACGAGGCGACCAGCACGATCGTCGCCAACGGCAACGAGATCAAGGTGATCTACGCCAACGACCCGTCCGAGGTCGACTACACGGCGTACGGCATCAAGGACGCCATCCTCATCGACAACACCGGCAAGTGGCGCGACCGCGAGGGCCTCTCGCAGCACCTGCGTCCCGGTGTCGACAAGGTCGTCCTCACCGCGCCGGGCAAGGGCGACGTCCCGAACATCGTGCACGGCGTCAACCACGACACGATCAAGCCGGACGAGCAGATCCTGTCCTGCGCCTCCTGCACCACCAACGCGATCGTGCCGCCGCTGAAGGCGATGGCGGACGAGTACGGCGTCGTGCGCGGCCACGTGGAGACCGTCCACTCGTTCACCAACGACCAGAACCTCCTGGACAACTTCCACAAGGCCGACCGCCGCGGCCGCTCGGCGCCGCTGAACATGGTCATCACCGAGACCGGCGCCGCCTCCGCCGTCGCCAAGGCGCTGCCCGACCTCAAGGCGCCGATCACCGGCAGCTCGATCCGCGTCCCGGTCCCGGACGTCTCGATCGCGATCCTCAGCCTGCGGCTCGGCCGCGAGACCACCCGCGAGGAAGTCCTCGACCACCTCCGCAACGTGTCGCTGACCTCGCCGCTCAAGCGCCAGATCGATTTCACCAGCGCGCCCGACGCGGTCTCGAACGACTTCATCGGCTCGCGCCACGCCTCGATCATCGACGCCGGCGCCACCAAGGTCGACGGCGACAACGCGATCCTCTACCTCTGGTACGACAACGAGTTCGGCTACTCGTGCCAGGTCATCCGGGTCGTCCAGCACGTATCCGGAGTCGAGTACCCGACCTACCCGGTGCCGGTGCTCTGATCCACGGTCGGCGAGGGCCCCGCACGTCGTGGCGAATTCAAGGGGCCCTCGCCGCAATGCCGCGCACTACCGCACGGACGCCACCCGGAACGTCAGCCCCGCGGCCTGCAGCCGCTGGGTCAGCGCGTCGCCCATCGCCGCCGCCGTGGTGACCTGCCCGGCCGTCGGCGGCAGGTCGTCGAGCGCCAGGCACAGGGCCGACTCGCCCAGCATCCGCGCCGTCTCGTCGTAGCCGGGGTCGCCGCCCGAGACCTCGGTGAACACCCGCTTCCCGCCGCCCTCGCCGACGAACCGCACCGAGAACCACGACGCGGCCCGCCGCTCCGGGCTCGGCCCGTCGCCGGGCTTGAGCCGCCCGGACAGCCACCGCCGCACGGGCGGCAGCTGCGCGGCCGCCAACAGAGAGCCGAGGGCCGCCGGGGCGCCCAGCGCGACCGGCAGCGACTTCACGGCCGCGTAGTGCCGGTAGCGGAAGTCCGGCCCGTACCGCTCAAGGGCGCGCGCCGAGCGCTGCACCACCTGCGGGTCGATCGTCGGCAGCGGCAGCGCCCACGCGCCGACCTCGCCCGCGTACCGGGGCGCACCCGGCGGGGCGTACGCCCTGCGTCCCACGAGGCGGGGCTCGTGCTGCCTGCGGTCCCGCGCGGCGGCCAGCATCTGCGGCCCCCGCCCGAACTGGTTGAGCGCGGAGGCGAAGGTGCCGCCGGAGAACCGCGCGCCGACCCGGACGAACCCGTCGACGCGCAGCGGCACTCCTTCGGGCAGCTGCCGCACGGTGAAGTACGCGCCCAGGTCGTGCGGGACCGAGTCGAAGCCGCAGGAGTGCACGAGCCGCGCGCCCGTCTCCCGCGCGCGGGCGTCGTGCCGCACGTACATGAGGTCGACGAACTCGGGCTCACCCGTCAGGTCCACGTAGTCCGTGCCCGCTTCGGCGCACGCGGCGACCAGTTCCTGGCCGTACGTCAGGTACGGACCGACGGTCGAGGCGACCACGCGCGCCTGGTCGGCCATCTCCCGCAGCGAATCGGGATCCGCCACATCGGCGTGGACCAGCGGCAGTTCGGCGCACGCCGGGTCGATGGCGGTGAGCCGCTCCCGCAGCGCCGTCAGCTTCGTCGTGTCGCGCCCCGCGACGGCCCAGCGCACCCCTTCGGGGGCGTGGGCGGCGAGATGCTCCGCGGTCAGCGTGCCCACGAAACCCGTCGCTCCGAAGAGCACGATGTCGTACGCGCGATCGCTGTTCCTGCTCTGCTGGCTCTTGCTGTCATCACCGGTCATGGCAGTCATGGCACCTCTCCGCCGTGCGCCCCGTGCAGTTGTGGGTGGCCGAGGCTAGCGTGCGGCGAGCGCGCCGCGATCACGCGGTACCCGTGGCTGTCCGAAAGCGCCCTGCGGAAACGGGCGGAGCGCGACGGGGCGGCGGAGTCACACGCCCGGCGCCGTGCGGACCGTGATGCCGTGCCGCTCCAGAAGCGCCGCGGTGACCCCGTCGCCCGCCACCAGCTCACCGCCGAACGACCCGTCGTACACCGCCCCGCGCCCGCACGAGGGGCTGCGCGGCATCAGCAGCGCCTCCGTGCACCCGCCGTGCCGCGCGGCCGTCAGCGCGCGCCGCGCACCGGCCACGAACTGGGCCGTCACATCACGCCCGGTGTCCTCGACCACCCGGGCGGTGCCGTCCAGGACGTCGTGGCCGTCGCCTCCGACGAGCTCGGCGGGGCGGCGCGGCGTCGGCAGGCCCCCGGCCGCCTCGGGGCAGAACGACACGACCGTGCGACCCGCCACGGCCTCTTCGAGCTCGGGCGACGCCTTGTCACGGCCGTCGTAGCGGCACGGAACTCCTCGTAGACACGCGCTGACCAGTACGGAATCCATGGATTCAGGGTAGGTGCCGGACCCCCGTGGTCCCAGTGACGGACCGGATTTGGCTAAGCGCTTGCTCGTCAGGGGCTTGTGCACGGTGGAACACGTTCTTAGCATCACTGGTGTTACATCAGTTGTGTCATAGTGCTGGGGGCTCAATGGCTGTGCCGGACAAGGGCGTTCACGGACCGCTGGCCGGGGTGCGGGTGGTGGAGCTCGCGGGCATCGGGCCCGGCCCGTTCGCGGCCATGCTCCTCGCCGATCTCGGCGCCGACGTCGTGCGCGTCGACCGCCCGCGCGGCGGCGGCCTCGCGATCGACCCCGAGTACGACGTGACCAACCGCAACAAGCGCTCCGTCGTCGTCGACCTGAAGGCCGCCGACGGCGCGGCCCGCGTCCTCGACCTCGTCGAACGCGCGGACGTCCTCATCGAGGGCTACCGGCCCGGCGTGGCCGAGCGCCTCGGCGTCGGCCCCGCGGAGTGCCGGGCCCGCAACCCGAGGCTCGTCTACGGCCGGATGACCGGCTGGGGCCAGGAGGGGCCGCTCGCCCAGCGCGCCGGACACGACATCGCGTACATCGCCATCACCGGCACCCTCGGCATGATCGGCAACCCCGGCGAACCGCCCGCGATCCCCGCGAACCTCGTGGGCGACTACGCGGGCGGCTCGCTCTACCTCGTCGTCGGCATCCTCGCGGCACTGCACCACGCGCGCGTGCACGGCGCCGGACAGGTCGTGGACGCCGCGATCGTGGACGGCGCGGCCCACCTCTCCACGATGATCCACGGCATGCTCGCGGCCGGCGGCTGGCAGGACCGCCGCGGCGCCAACCTGCTCGACGGCGGCTGCCCCTTCTACGGGAACTACGAGACCGCCGACGGCGGCTACATGGCCGTCGGCTCCCTGGAGCAGCAGTTCTACGACGAGTTCATCGCGCTGCTCGGCCTCGCCGGGGACGTGCCCGCCCGCAAGGACCTGGCCCGCTGGGGCGAGCTGCGCGAGGCCGTCGCCGCCCGCTTCAAGGAACGTACCCGCGACGAGTGGACGGCCGTCTTCGAGGGCTCCGACGCGTGCGTGGCGCCCGTCCTTTCCCTGCGCGAGGCCCCCGGCCACCCGCACCTCGCCGCCCGCGGCACCTTCGTCGACCACGGCGGCATCACCCAGCCTGCCCCCGCACCCCGCTTCTCCGCCACCCCGACCCAGGTCCGCTCCGGACCCGCGCAGCCCGGCGCCGACACCGCGGAGGTGGCCCGCGACTGGGACGTACCGGCCCTGGCGCGAGCCTCTGAGGAAGAGGAAGACCACTGATGCAGCTCTCGTCCCCGCTCGCCTACGCGGGCGACCCGCGCGAGGCCGCCGACCGCGTCGCGGCCCTGGAGTCCGCGGGCCTCGACGCGGTGTGGGTCGCGGAGGCGTACGGCTTCGACTCGCCCACGGTCATGGGCTACCTGGCGGCCCGCACGGAGCGCATGAGGATCGGCGCCGCCATCCTCAACGTCTACTCCCGCACGCCCGCCCTCATCGCCCAGACCGCCGCCGGGTTGGACGCGGTCTCCGGCGGGCGCGCCATCATCGGCCTCGGCGCCTCGGGCCCGCAGGTCGTCGAGGGCTGGCACGGCAAGGCGTACGACAAGCCGCTCGGCCGCACCCGCGAGGCCGTCGAGCTGACCCGCCGCATCCTGCGCCGCGAGGTCATCGACCACCACGGCATCACGGACATGCCGCTGCCCCCGGAGAAGGGCGGCAGGCTCGGCAAGCCCCTGAAGATCCTCACCAGGCCGGTTCGCCCCGAAGTCCCGCTCTACGTCGCCTCCCTGGGACCCGCCAACGTGAAGATGACGGCGGAGATCGCCGACGGCTGGCTGCCCACCCTCTTCATCCCGGAGAAGGCCCACCAGGTGTGGGGCGCGGCGCTCGCCGAGGGCAGGGCACAGCGCGATCCGTCCCTCGGACCGCTCCAGACCGTCGCCGGGGGACTGCTGGCCATCGGCGACGACGCGGCGGCCGTACGCGACGCGGCCCGCCCGCAGATCGCCCTCTACGTAGGCGGCATGGGCGCCAGGGGGAAGAACTTCTACAACGACCTCGCGGTGGCCTACGGCTACGAGAAGGAAGCCGCGCGCATCCAGGAGCTCTACCTCGCCGGGAAGAAGAAGGAGGCCGAGGCCGCCGTCCCGGACGAGTTCTGCGAGCTCATGTCGCTGTGCGGGCCCGAGGGCTACGTACGCGAGCGCGTCGAGGCCTTCCGCGCCGCGGGCGTCACCATGCTCAACGTCATACCCGTCGGCGCCGAGCCGGCCAAGTTGATCGAAACCGTCAAGGGCTGGCTCTGAAAGGGCTCGCTGCTCCACCGGGCTCCAGGAGGCCACGTACAGATGAAGCGGCAGATCTTCTCCGCCGAGCACGACGCGTTCCGCGAGACCGTCCGCACCTTCCTCACGAAGGAGGTGCTCCCGCACTACGAGCAGTGGGAGCAGGACGGCATCGTCTCCCGCGAGGCATGGCTCGCGGCCGGCAAGCAGGGACTCCTCGGCCTCGCCGTCCCCGAGGAGTACGGAGGCGGTGGCACCACCGACTTCCGCTACTCCGCCGTCCTCGCCGAGGAGTTCACGCGCGCGGGCGCCGCCGGGCTCGCCGTCGGCCTGCACAACGACATCATCGGCCCCTACCTGACCTCGCTCGCCACCGAGGAGCAGAAGCGCCGCTGGCTGCCCGGCTTCTGCTCCGGCGAGACGATCACCGCCATCGCGATGACCGAGCCCGGCGCGGGCTCCGACCTCCAGGCCATCCGGACCGGCGCGGAGGACCGCGGCGACCACTGGGTGCTCAACGGCTCCAAGACGTTCATCTCCAACGGCATCCTCGCCGACCTCGTCATCGTCGTCGCCAAGACGACCCCCGAAGGCGGCGCCCACGGCCTGTCCCTCCTCGTCGTCGAGCGCGGCATGGAAGGCTTCGAGCGGGGCCGCAACCTCGACAAGATCGGCCAGAAGGCTCAGGACACCGCGGAGCTCTTCTTCAACGACGTACGCGTCCCCAAGGAGAATCTGCTCGGCGAGCTGAACGGCGCGTTCATCCACCTGATGACGAACCTCGCGCAGGAGCGCATGGGCATCGCCGTGGCCGGGATCGCCGCAGCCGAGCACCTCCTGGAGATCACCACGGCATACGTCAAGGAGCGCGAGGCCTTCGGGCGGCCGCTGGCCAGGCTGCAGCACATCCGCTTCGAGATAGCGGAGATGGCCACCGAGTGCGCCGTCACCCGCACGTTCCTCGACCGGTGCATCGTCGATCACTCGAACGGGGAACTCGACGCCGTGCACGCGTCGATGGCGAAGTGGTGGGCCACCGAGCTGCAGAAGCGTGTCGCCGACCGCTGTCTGCAACTGCACGGCGGCTACGGCTACATGGCGGAGTACCGCGTCGCGAAGGCCTTCACCGACGGACGCATCCAGACCATCTACGGCGGCACGACCGAGATCATGAAGGAGATCATCGGCCGCTCCCTCCTCGGCTGACCCGCCCCTGAGGCCCCCGGGCCTCACCCTCCCGCACATCCCGAAAAGCCTCACCCTCCCGCACATCCACGAAAAGCCTCACCCTCCCGGACACCCCGAAAGGCTCACGCGTGACCACCGAAGCGTACGTATACGACGCGATCCGCACCCCGCGCGGACGCGGCAAGGCCAGTGGCGCCCTGCACGGCACGAAGCCCATCGACCTCGTCGTCGGCCTGATCCACGAGATCCAGGCCCGCTTCCCCGGCCTCGACCCGGCCGCCATCGACGACATCGTCCTCGGCGTGGTGGGTCCGGTCGGCGACCAGGGCTCCGACATCGCGCGGATCGCCGCCATCGCCGCGGGGCTGCCCGACACGGTCGCCGGTGTCCAGGAGAACCGCTTCTGCGCCTCGGGCCTCGAAGCGGTCAACCTCGCCGCGATGAAGGTCCGCTCGGGCTGGGAGGACCTGGTGCTCGCGGGCGGCGTCGAGTCGATGTCGCGGGTGCCGATGGCCTCCGACGGCGGCGCCTGGTTCGCCGACCCGATGACCAACTTCGAGACCGGCTTCGCGCCGCAGGGCATCGGCGCCGACCTCATCGCCACCATCGAGGGCTTCTCGCGGCGCGACGTCGACGAGTACGCGGCCCTCTCCCAGGAGCGCGCCGCCGCGGCCTGGAAGGACGGCCGCTTCCAGAAGTCCGTCGTGCCGGTCAAGGACCGCAACGGCCTGGTCGTCCTCGACCACGACGAGCACCTGCGCCCCGGCACCACCGCCGACTCCCTCGCCAAGCTGAAGCCGTCCTTCAAGGACATCGGCGACATGGGCGGCTTCGACGCGGTGGCGCTGCAGAAGTACCACTGGATCGAGGAGATCGACCACGTCCACCACGCGGGCAACTCCTCCGGCATCGTGGACGGCGCCTCGCTGGTCGCCGTCGGCAGCAAGGAGGTCGGCGAGCGGTTCGGCCTCGCGCCGCGTGCGCGGATCGTGTCCGCGGCCGTGTCCGGTTCCGAGCCGCTGATCATGCTGACCGGGCCGGCACCGGCGACGCGGAAGGCTCTCGCCAAGGCAGGGCTCACCATCGACGACATCGACCTCGTCGAGATCAACGAGGCGTTCGCCGCGGTCGTGCTGCGCTTCGTCAAGGACATGGGTCTGTCGCTGGACAAGGTCAACGTCAACGGTGGCGCGATCGCGCTCGGGCATCCGCTGGGGGCGACCGGGGCGATGATCCTGGGCACGCTGGTCGATGAGCTGGAGCGGAGGGACCTCCGGTACGGGTTGGCCACGTTGTGCGTGGGGGGCGGGATGGGTATCGCGACGATCGTCGAGCGCGTTTCCGGCTAAGCGCCGGAGGGGCTGTCGTCCGTCGCCGACTGCGGGTTCGTTGTGGCTGGTCGCGCAGTTCCCCGCGCCCCTGAGATGCGCACTGCGTGCGCTACCTCAAGGGCGCAGGCCGGGGGCAGTCCGCGGCGAAGCCGCATGCCTTCAGGGGTGCGGGGAACTGCGCGACCAGCCCCCACTCGCGGTCAGTCGGCCACGATCCCCCGCCATCCTCCCCAGATTCCGCCTGCCACAGACTTCACGGAGAATCAGAAATGACCGAAAGCACAACGATCCGCTGGGAACAGGACGACACCGGTGTCGTCACCCTCGTCCTGGACGACCCCAACCAGTCCGCCAACACCATGAACCAGGCGTTCAAGGACTCCATCGCGGCGATCGCCGACCGCGCGGAGGCCGCCGTCCAGGCCGACAAGGACGCGATCCGCGGGTTCATCTACACCTCCGCCAAGAAGACCTTCTTCGCGGGCGGCGATCTCAAGGACATGATCAAGGTCGGTCCGGAGAACGCACAGCAGGCGTTCGAGACAGGCACCGCGATCAAGAACTCGCTGCGCCGCATCGAGACCCTGGGCAAGCCCGTGGTCGCCGCCATCAACGGCGCGGCGCTCGGCGGCGGTTACGAGATCGCCCTCGCCTCGCACCACCGCGTCGCCCTGGACGTGTCCGGTTCCAAGATCGGGCTGCCCGAGGTCACCCTCGGCCTGCTCCCGGCCGGTGGCGGCGTCACCCGCACCGTACGCCTCATGGGCATCACCGACGCACTCCTGAAGGTGCTGCTCCAGGGCACCCAGTACAACCCGAAGCGCGCCCTGGAGAACGGCCTCGTCCACGAACTGGCGGCCACCCCCGAGGAGATGATCGAGAAGGCCCGCGCCTTCATCGACGCCAACCCCGAGTCGCAGCAGCCCTGGGACAAGCCGGGCTACCGCATCCCGGGCGGCACCCCCGCCCACCCGAAGTTCGCGGCGAACCTCCCGGCCTTCCCCGCCAACCTCAAGAAGCAGACCGCGGGCGCCAACTACCCCGCCCCGCGCAACATCCTCGCGGCGGCCGTCGAGGGCTCCCAGGTCGACTTCGAGACGGCGCTGACCATCGAGGCCCGGTACTTCACCGAGCTGGTCACGGGCCAGGTCGCCAAGAACATGATCCAGGCGTTCTTCTTCGACCTGCAGGCCGTCAACTCCGGCGCCAACCGCCCCAAGGGCATCGAGCCGCGCCAGGTCCGCAAGGTCGCCGTGCTCGGCGCCGGGATGATGGGCGCGGGCATCGCGTACTCGTGTGCCCGCGCGGGCATGGAGGTCGTCCTGAAGGACGTCTCCGCGGAGGCGGCCCGGAAGGGCAAGGGCTACTCCGAGAAGCTCTGCGCCAAGGCCGTCCAGCGGGGACGCACGACTCAGGAGAAGGCCGACGCGCTGCTCGCCCGCATCACGCCGACCGCGGACCCGCAGGCCCTGACCGGCTGCGACGCCGTGATCGAGGCGGTCTTCGAGGACACCTCGCTCAAGCACAAGGTGTTCCAGGAGATCCAGGACGTCGTAGAGCCGGACGCACTGCTCTGCTCCAACACCTCGACCCTGCCGATCACCACCCTGGCCGAGGGCGTCACGCGCCCGGTCGACTTCATCGGCCTGCACTTCTTCTCGCCCGTCGACAAGATGCCGCTGGTCGAGATCATCAAGGGCGAGCGGACGGGTGACGAGGCGCTGGCCCGCGCCTTCGACCTGGTGCGCCAGATCAACAAGACGCCGATCGTCGTCAACGACTCGCGCGGCTTCTTCACCTCGCGCGTCATCGGGCACTTCATCAACGAGGGCGTCGCGATGGTCGGCGAGGGCATCGAGCCCGCCTCCGTCGAGCAGGCGGCGGCCCAGGCGGGCTACCCCGCCAAGGTGCTCTCCCTCATGGACGAGCTGACGCTCACCCTGCCCCGCAAGATCCGCAACGAGACGAAGCGCGCCGTCGAGGAGGCGGGCGGCACCTGGGCCGGCCACCCCTCGGACGCCGTCATCGACCGCATGGTCGACGAGTTCGAGCGCCCCGGCAGGAGCGGGGGAGCGGGCTTCTACGACTACGTGGACGGCAAGCGGGCCAAGCTCTGGCCGGGGCTGCGCGAGCACTTCACCAAGCCGGGGCACGAGATCCCGTTCAAGGACATGCAGGAGAGGATGCTCTTCTCCGAAGCGCTCGACACCGTACGCCTGGTGGAGGAGGGCGTCCTGACGTCGGTCGCCGACGCCAACATCGGCTCCATCCTCGGCATCGGGTTCCCGGGCTGGACGGGCGGCGTGCTGCAGTACATCAACGGCTACGAAGGCGGTCTGCCCGGCTTCGTGGCACGCGCGCGTGAGCTCAGCGAGCGCTACGGGGAGCGGTTCGACCCGCCCGCGCTGCTCATCGAGAAGGCGGAGAAGGGCGAGAAGTTCAGCGACGGCTGATACCGCTCTTGAAATGACCCCGGGTCTTAAAAGGACTTCGGGCGGGGGTGGCTCAGCTCTCCTTGAGCCACTCCCGCAGCTCCTCCTTGAGCGAGCGCTGGAACGCGGTCACCAGTGCCTGGACCACAAGGGGCTGCATGTGGGCCGAGAGCGAGCGCATCGCCGCGACGTGCTCGGCGTCCGACTCGCCCGCGCGGTAGGGCCCACCGACCTCGTCGCGGAAGAGCCGGGAGAGCTCGTGGGCGGCCGAGCGCGTGTGCTCCATCAGGACCGTGCGCGCCGCGAGGATCGTCTCGTGCGCGATGGGCACGTCCAGGAGCTGCACGCCCAGGCGCAGCAGCCCCGGATCCACGCGGTAGGTCCCGGCCGCTCCGGTCCTGGCGATCACTCCCATCGCCGCGAGCCGGTCCAGGTCCGCCTCGCCGAGCGGGCGGCCCGACCGGCGCTCAAGCTCGGCAAGGGGCACGTCCTCCGCCGAGTCCGGCGCCCACGAGGCCACCACGGCGCGGTGGATGGCCAGATCATGGGCGCTCAGGTCCGCGGGCAGCTGCTCCACGTACCGCTCGATCGCGGCGAGTGTCATGCCCTGGTGCTGCAACTCCTCGATGAGCGCGAGCCGGGACAGGTGTTCCTGGCCGTAGTGGCCGACGCGGCGCGGGCCGATCACCGGCGGCGGCAGCAGCCCCTTGGTGCTGTAGAAGCGGATCGTGCGGACCGTGACGCCTGCGCGTGCGGCCAGTTCGTCGACCGTGAGCGTCGGCTCCTCGGTTTCCGTCGCCATGACGGCGCCCTCCCTCCCTGGCCGGCTCTCCGGACGTCTCCCCGTCTGCGCAGTGGTCCGGTGCCTGCCCGGGCGTGCATCAATCCGGTGCAACAGTATTGCTGGCACACCAGTGTTGTGAAACCCTCCGGGCCAGTCACCCGCTCGTCCACCGCTCGGCCCTCGCTCCACGCACCCGTCAGCTCACGCACAGCCGATGGCGCCAGGAGGCGGTCATGACCACGATCCTGCGGCTCCCCGGGGACCCCGCCGACATCACGCTCCCCGCCCTGCTGCTCCGCAATGCCGAGGACCACGGAGATCTTCCCGCGCTCTCCTGGCGCGCGGGCGAGGCGTGGTCGACGCTCACCTGGCGCGAGGCGCGCCGCAAGGTCGCCGTCCTCGCCGCCGGTTACGCCGCGCTCGGCATCGAGCGGGGCGAGCACGTCCTGATGATGATGGGCAACCGCCCCGAGCACTGGCTGAGCGACCTCGCCCTGGTGCACCTCGGTGCCGTGCCCGTCACCGTGTACGGCACCGCGGCCCCCGAACAGGTCGCGCACATCGTCCGGCACAGCCGGGCCCGCTTCGCGATCGTCGAGGGCGCCCGCGAACTGCCGCGCTGGGAGCCGCTGCTGGCGGACGACACCGCCCCGCTGGAGCGCCTCGTCGTCGTGGAGGGGGCCGAGGCGGGCACCCACCGCACGTACGGCTCCCTGCAGGCCACGGGCAGCCGCCTCCACGACCCCGACGCCTTCGAGAAGTCCTGGCGCGAGAGCCGCCCGACCGACCCGCTCACCGTCGTCTACACCTCGGGCACCACAGGCGACCCCAAGGGCGTCCGCCTCACCCATCGCAATGTGCTCATCGGCGGCGTCGCCCTGGACGGCGTCGTCGAGTTCCCCGAACACGTCGGGCACATCTGCTACCTGCCCTTCGCGCACATAGCGGAGCGCCTGCTCGGCATCTACCTGCCGGTGCTGCGCGCCGCCCACGTCCATCTGTGCGCGGACCCTGCCCAGGTGGCCGCCACCGCGCGCGAGCTGCACCCCGTCCAGTTCTTCGGCGTCCCGCGCGTGTGGGAGAAGCTCGCCGCCTCCGTACGGGCGGCGCTCGCCGGGCTGCCCGAGGAGCGCCGCCGCGCCATCGAGGCCGCCAACGACACGGCGCGCGAGCACGTCGCCTGCCGGGAGCGGGGCGAAGAGCCCTCCGCGGCGCTGCGGGCCGCGTACGAGCAGGCCAAGCGGGACGTCCTCGATCCGCTGCTCGCCCAGGCCGGATTCGACCGGCTCGTGTGGACGGCGAGCGCCTCCGCGCCGATGCCGCTCGACGTGTCCAGGTTCTGGGCCGGCTTCGGACTGGTGATCATGGATGCGTGGGGGCTCACCGAGACCTCCGGCGTGGTCACGACGAACGGCCCCGACGGGTTCCGGCTCGGGTCGGTGGGGCGTCCCCTGGAAGGACTCGACGTCCGCATCGCCGACGACGGCGAGATCCTCGTGCGGGGCGCGACCGTCTTCGACGGCTATCTGCGGCCCGACGGCGGCGTCGACGGCGCCTGCGACGCGGACGGCTGGTTCGCCACCGGCGACATCGGACGGCTCGACGAGGACGGGTACCTCTGGCTCACCGACCGCAAGAAGGAAATGATCGTGACGTCGACGGGGAAGAACGTCTCGCCCGCCCTCGTCGAGAACACGCTCAAGGAGCACCCGCTGATAGGACAGGCCCTCGTCCACGGTGACGGCCGCTCCTATCTCGTGGCCCTGCTCGTCCTGGACCGGGAGATGGCGCCCGCCTGGGCCGCCGCGCGCGGGATAGAGGGAGATCCAGCCACCCACGAGGCCGTGCTGGCGGAGGTGGCGCGCGCGGTCGAGGCCGCCAACGCGCGCCTGAACCGCACCGAGCAGATCAAGCGCTACCGCCTGCTCACGGAGGAATGGGGCCCCGAGACCGGCGAGCTCACCCCGTCCCTGAAACTCCGCCGCCGGGTGATCCGCGACAAGTACCGGCAGGTCATCGAGGCTTTGTATACCCCTTGACCACCATGTGAGAAGTTCCGCTATGTGACGTGCGCCACCGCGTGGGGCGCGGTGGGTGGGGGAAGGTGTCCCGTCGGTTCGCGCGCGTCAGGGGTGCGCGGGCCGGAGCACATCCGGACCCCGGAGCTCTTCCGGGCACCAGAGAGTAGATCCACCACGTGAGCAAGGAAGCCGTAGATTCGGCCACCCTGGAGGCGCCCCGTACGGACGCACCCCAGGCCCCCGCGGACGCGGGCGACGCCGGATACAGCAAGGACCTCAAGGCCCGTCACGTCAACATGATCGCGATCGGTGGCGCGATCGGCACCGGCCTGTTCCTGGGGGCGGGCGGCCGCCTCCACTCGGCGGGCCCCGCGCTCGCCCTCGCGTACCTCGTGTGCGGCATATTCGCGTTCTTCGTGGTCAGGGCGCTCGGCGAGATGGTCCTCTACCGGCCATCGTCCGGTTCGTTCGTCTCGTACGCGCGCGAGTTCCTCGGTGAGAAGGGCGCGTTCTTCGCCGGTTGGATGTACTTCCTCAACTGGTCGACCACCTGTATCGCCGACATCACGGCGATCGCGCTCTACACGCACTACTGGAGCTTCTTCACCGACATACCCCAGTGGGTGCTCGCGCTGATCGCCCTCGCGGTCGTGCTCTCGGTGAACCTCGTCTCGGTGAAGTACTTCGGCGAGATGGAGTTCTGGTTCTCGATCATCAAGGTGGCCGCGCTGAGCGCCTTCATGATCATCGGTATCTGGCTGCTGGCCACCCAGCACAAGGTGGGCGGCGAGACGCCGGGCCTCAACATGATCACCGACCACGGCGGCCTCATGCCGAACGGCCTGATGCCGGTCGTGATCGTGATGCAGGGCGTCGTCTTCGCGTACGCCTCGCTCGAACTGGTCGGCGTCGCGGCGGGCGAGACCGCCGAGCCGCAGAAGGTCGTCCCGCGCGCGGTGAACTCGATCATGTGGCGCGTCGGCGTCTTCTACGTCGGCTCCGTGATCCTGCTCGCGCTGCTGCTCCCGGGCGCGATGTACTCGGCCGACCAGAGCCCGTTCGTGACGGTCCTGTCCAAGATCGGCGTCCCGGCCGCCGGCGACGTGATGAACTTCGTGGTCCTCACCGCGGCCATGTCCTCGCTGAACTCCGGCCTGTACTCCACCGGCCGCATCCTGCGCTCGATGGCGATGTCGGGCTCCGCCCCGCGCTTCACGGCCAAGATGAACCGCAACCAGGTGCCCTACGGCGGCATCCTGCTCACCGCCTCGCTCGGTGTCGTCGGCGTCGGCCTCAACAAGATCGTCCCGGGCAAGGCCTTCGAGATCGTCCTGAACGTGGCCTCGCTCGGCATCATCGGCACCTGGATCACGATCATGGTCTGCCACCTCGCCTTCGTGCGGAGCGCGAAGCGCGGCGAGATCACCCGGCCGAAGTTCCAGCTCCCCTTCAGCGGCGTCACCGAGTACGTGACGATCGCCTTCCTGCTCGCCGTCCTCTGCCTGATGTGGAAGGACGCGGAGGTCGGGCGCAAGACGCTGTTCCTGATTCCGGTCGTGGGCCTCGCCCTGGTGGCGGGCTGGTTCGGCGTACGGCGCCGGGTGGGCCGCGAGGCGCAGAGCCTCTCGGCGCCGAAGGGCCGGTAGCGGGATCGCGGTGACGGTCCGCGGCTCCGGGGTCTGAGCGGCTGCGGCTCGCGCCGCGGCCGGTCACCGTCCGCTCCGCGGTAACTGCGGAGCAGGTGTGCGTTGTTGTGCACGGATGAGCGGGTAGAGCACGGGCATGCAGCTCATCCCCGTGGAACTCGGGCCGACCGGTCCGAAGGCCCAGGACCTGGCGCTCGCCGCCGTCCTGTGCGGCGCCCTCTGTCTCCTCGCCGGACGGCTCCTGCCCCGCTTCGGCCGTGTCCTCGAAGAGCGGGCGCTGATCCTCGCGGGCGCCGGGGACGAGGTGCGGGCCCGGGGGACACTGCACAGCGAGGCCGCACCCGTCCCCGGGGCGGCCCGCGAGACAGCCGACGGGGAGCGCGACGCGGCGCTTGCCACCGGGCAGGCCAGAGTCGAGGCGGAACGCGCCGCGGTGGAGGCGGAACTGCGCGGCCAGGTCTCCGAGTGGGCCTCCGAGCTGGCGAGCCGCATCGCGTCCGAGCCGCTCACCGGACCGCCGCCGGCGCCGGACTTCGGGCCGGGCCCGGAGCGAGTCCTGGGACCCGCCGACGGCCCGGCCCTCCTGCGGTCCGTCGAGCCGGGCGGCGATCCGGACCCCCGGCCCGGCGCCGGCCCGGCGGGTTCCGGCCGCTAGTCGTATGCATTCGCGCCCTCGTCCGCCGTGGCCCCTGGCGGCACCGCCCCGGGCCCCGGACACTCGGCCGCATGGACGTCATGGTCTCGGTCAAGGACGGCGAACTGTGGGCGCACGACTCGGGTGACCCGGGCGGCGCGAGTGGCCAGGGCGGCGAAGGCCTCCCTCTGGTCCTGCTGCATCCCGGTGTGGCCGACTCCCGCGTGTGGGACGGCATCCTGCCCCGCCTCACGGAGCGGCACCGAGTGATCCACTACGACACCCGGGGGTACGGCAGGTCTCCGGCCCCGACCGCCCCGTACTCCCAGGTCGAGGACCTGATCGCCGTCCTCGACCACTTCGGGGCGGCCCGCGCGGTCCTCGCCGGATCGAGCATGGGCGGCGCGACGGCCATCGGCCTGGCGCTCCGCGATCCCGCGCGGGTGGCGAGCCTCGCCCTGGTGGTGCCGGGCGTCACCGGTGCCGACGAACTGACCACCCCGGAGTTCATGGCGGAGGTGGGCAGGCTCGCCGAGGCGGGCGACATCGACGCCATCGTGGCACTGCTGCGGCACACCGCGGGCGCCGCGGTCACCGGGGACGACCCGGAGGTCGAGGCGTACCTGCGGGCGGTGATCCCGGCGTGGTTCGCCAACGCCCCCCACCACCTGCCGGACCCGCCCGCCTACGACCGGCTCGGCGAGCTCGACGTGCCGTGCGTCCTTGCCCTCGGGGAACTGGACAGGCCCGAGGTGATCCGCGTGAACGAGACGATGGCGCGGCGCATCCCGGGCTGCCGCCTGGTGCGGCTCGCGCACAGCGACCACTTCCCGACGGTGCGGGAACCGGACGCGGTCGTCGACGTCATCCTGGACGCGTACGCCGCGGCGCGCTGACGCTCTCCGGGCTCGCGGGCCCCGGGACCACCGCGACATCCGCAGAGACCCTGACATCCGCAGAGACCCTGACCCCGACCCCGTCCCACCACCCCCGGGCGGCATCCTGTGGAGCATCGCGGGAGACATCCGCATGGTCCTGATGCTGCCGCCCGCGCTCACCCTGCAGGTGGCGCACCACCGTCGGCCTGATGCCGCCGGACGCCCGCGCGGCGATCGGTCTGGCCTGGACGGCCGGACAGGAGCGCAGGCTGCGCAGGTTCGGCAAGGTGGTCCGGACGGTGGTGCCGCTCCTGCCGGAGCGGCTGCGCTGTCTGCCAGAGCCACGGAAGGCGCGGGCGCGGTACCGGGCCGCCGGGCGGTGAATCCCGCCGGCGGCCCGGCAGCGCCGGTCGTCAGTGCCCGTGACCGTGTGCGTGTACGCCGTTCGTCGCCGCGATCTGCTTCCACGACTTCGGCTTGGCCGGGGCCGCGGCGGAGCGGGCGATCCCGGCGTCCCGCACGGCGGGAGCCGCCGGGCGCGACGGCTGGTAGAGCCACGTGTCGAACAGCTCCGCGAGCGGCTTGCCCGAGACCTTCTCGGCGAACTTCACGAAGTCGTTCACCTTGGCGTTGCCGTACGCGTGCTGCTGCGGCCACTTCTTGAGGATCGAGAAGAACGTCGTGTCCCCGACCTCGTTGCGCAGCGCCTGCAGGGCGAGGGCGCCCCGGTCGTAGACCGCGCCGTGGAACTGGTTGTCCGGGCCCGGGTCGCCCGGCTTGACCTGCCAGAACGGGTCGTCGGCGGGGTGCTGGGCGTACACGTAGTCCGCCAGCTCCTGCGCGCTGCCCTCGCCCTCCTTCTCCGACCACAGCCACTGGCTGTAGCGGGCGAAGCCCTCGTTGACCCAGATGTCCTTCCAGCCGTCCACGGACACGCTGTCGCCGTACCACTGGTGGGCCAGCTCGTGGACGACGATCGACGCGTTGGCGCCGTTCGCGAACGCGGCGGGGCTGTAGAAGGGCCGTGTCTGGGTCTCCAGGGCGTAGCTGCTCTTCACGTTCGGGACGTACCCGCCGAGCGCGTTGAACGGGTACTTCCCGAAGACCGTCTCCAGCCATTCGGCGACCTCGGTGGTCCGCTCGATGCTGGCCCGTGCCGCGCCGGCGTTGTCGCCGAGGTCCTTGCTGTAGGCGTTGAGGACCGGCAGGCCGCCCTCGGTCTTGTCGGTCGTGATGTCGAACTTGCCGACGGCGAGCGTGGCGAGGTAGCTCGCCTGCGGCTTGTTGGACCGCCAGTTGTAGCGGGTCCAGCCCAGCTTCGAACTCTGCGACTGCAGCACGCCGTTGGAGATCGCCTGACTGCCGTCGGGCACGGAGACGGACACGTCGTACGTCGCCTTGTCCAGCGGGTGGTCGTTGGAGGGGAACCACCACACGGCGGCCTCCGGCTCCTGGGCCGCGACACCGCCGTCCGGCGTCCGGTGCCAGGCGTTGTAGCCGTTTATCTTCAGCTCGGACGGCTTGCCCGCGTACCGCACGACGACGGTGACCGCCGCGCCCTTGGGCAGCCCGGCCGGCGGCGTGATCTCCAGCTCCTGGTCGCCGGTCTTCTGGAACTTCGCCTTCTTGCCGTTGACCCGCACCTCGGAGACCTTGAGGCCGAAGTCGAGGTTGAAGCGCGAAAGGTCCTGGGTGGTGCGGGCGTTGATCGTCGCCGTGCCTTCGAGCAGGTCGGTCGTGGGCTGGTACTTCAGCCGCAGGTCGTAATGCGAGACGTCGTATCCGCCGTTGCCGCTGGCCGGGTAGTAGGGGTCGCCGATGCCCGGGGCCCCGGGGGTGAAGTCCGCGGCCGATGCCGGGATCGCCAGCAGCAGAGAGGCCGCGAGTGCGCCCGGGGCGATGAGTCTGCGGTGCACGTCAAGCTCCAAGTCGTAGGGGCTGAAGATCTGTTCGTCTGGTCGACGAGCCTATTCAGCCCCTCCTGCCCACGTCATGTCCATGGCCCCGGTCGTCATACGATCGCCATGCGGCCGACATGTGCCTCAATGTCCCATGCACCTGACGCGACGTTGGGCGGCCCTCTGTCGCGCGGCAGTTCACCGGTGTACCTTCCGCGCCATGCCGATACGTGCGCGACGCACCCGCCTCCTGTGGAGAACGCTCCTCGCGGCCGCCCTGGCCGCCCTGATCGCCACCCTCATGTCCCCGGGCGCAGCGCAGGGGGCCGCACCGGCCCCGCGCACGCCCGGCCAGGCCCCTCGCACCCAGGCCCCTCGCACCCCGGGCGAGAGCAAGCCCGTGTACTCGTACGAGGACGCGATACGCGAGTCCGTGTGGGTGGACACCGCAATCGACGGCGACGCGGACGGCAGGACCGACCGCGTCGCCGTCGACATCGTCCGGCCCCGTGAACTCGACCGCACGGGCCGCCGGATACCCGTGATCATGGATGCCAGCCCCTACTACGCGTGCTGCGGGCGGGGCAACGAGAGTCAGAAGAAGACGTACGACGCGGACGGCAATCCCGTCCAATTCCCCCTGTACTACGACAACTACTTCGTGCCCCGCGGCTACGGCTACGTCGCCGTGGACCTCGCGGGCACCAACCGCTCCGACGGGTGCGTCGACGTCGGCGGCCGCTCCGACGTCCAGTCCGCCAAGGCCGTCGTCGACTGGCTGAACGGCCGCGCCCGCGGCTATACGAGCCGTACGGGGAACGACCGCACCAAGGCGACGTGGACCAACGGCGCCACCGCAATGATCGGCAAGAGCTACGACGGAACGGTCGCGCAGGGCGTGGCCGCCACCGGGGCCCGGGGGCTCAAGACCATCGTGCCGATCGGCGCGATCTCCTCCTGGTACGACTACTACTTCGCCAAGGGCGCTCCCCTCTACGGCAGCGGCCCCGACGGTCTTTCGAACGCCGTGGAGAGCCCCGAGGCCCGCGCCCGCTGCGGCGCCGTGCAGCAGCGCCTGGTCGACGGGGCACCGCGCTCCGGCGACTGGACCGGCCTGTGGAGCGAACGCAACCACGTGCCGGACGCCGACAAGGTGCGCGCCAGCGTCTTCGCCGTGCACGGCATGCAGGACCTCAACGTCCGCACCAAGCACTTCGGCCAGTGGTGGGACGCCCTCGCGGAGAACGGCGTCGACCGCAAGGTGTGGCTCAGCCAGGCCGGTCACGTCGACCCGTTCGACCTGCGCCGCGGCGACTGGGTGCGCACGCTGCACCGCTGGTTCGACCACGAACTCCTCGGCTACGACAACGGCATCGGCCGTGAGCCGATGGCGGACATCGAGCGCTCGCCGGACCACTGGACCACCGACCGGGTCTGGCCCCCGCGCGGCACCCGCACCGTCGGACTCCACCCCGCCGAGGGAACGTCCCCCGGCGTCGGCACCCTTGGCCTCCGCCCGGGAAAGGGCACCGAGACCTTCACCGACGACCGGCGGCTGAGCGAGACGGACTGGGCCGGGCGCATCGACACGTCAACGCCCGCCAAGGCGGGCTTCGTCAGCAAGCCCCTCGGGCGTGACCTGCGCCTGTCAGGCCCCGCCACGGTGACCGTCACCGCGACCCCGACCACCCGCACCGCCCACCTCTCCGCGGTCCTCGTCGACGTCGGCCCCGACACCATCCGCGACTACTCCGCGGCGGGCGAGGGCATCACCACCCTTCCCGAGCGCACCTGTTGGGGCCCGAGCACGGCGGGTGACAGCGCCTGCTTCAAGGAGACCCGCGCCAAGACCGCCGCCGTCGACTACACGATCTTCAGCCGAGGCTGGGCCGACCTCGGCAACTGGGCGGACGCCGGGCACGGCCGCCCGCTCACCCCGGGCAAACCGCACACCATCACCCTCGACCTTGCCGCGAGCGACCACGTCGTGCCCAAGGGCCACCGGCTGGCGCTGATCGTCGCGGGCACCGACAAGAACCTCATCGAACCGCCCGCCGACACCCCGACCCTCACCCTCGACCTGGCCCGCACCTCGGCGAAGCTGCCGCTGGTCGGCGGCGCGGGCGCCTTCGCCACCACCGCACCCGTGACGCCCGGAGAGTCCCGCCTCGACGGCGTGGCCCCGCCGCGCCGGATCAACCCTCGCCCGGGAGGCAGCACTTCATGAGACCCCGCATCCGCACCCTGGCGCTCGCCTGCGCCGCCACCGCGCTGACCGCGCCGCTCCTGACGGCGCCCGCGCAGGCGACGCCGACCCCGCCCCGTACCGGATTCGAGGAGACGGACGGGGCGCGCTGGACCAGCCAGCCCGAGGAGCAGGACCTCCTCGCCACCGTGGACAGGGCAGCCGAGAGGGTCTCGGTCACCCGCATCGGCAGCACCGAACAGGGGCGGCCCCTCCAACTGGTCCGCATCGGCGAACGTCCCGCGAAGAACACCGTGCTGCTGATCTGCAGCCAGCACGGCGACGAGCCGTCGGGCCGCGAGGCCTGCCTGTCCACGATTCGCGACCTGGCGTACGCGAAGGACAAGAAGACCAGGCGCTTCCTCTCCCGCACCACGCTCCTGGTCGTGCCCACCGCCAACCCCGACGGCCGCGCCGCCGACACACGAGGCAACTCCGACGGCGTGGACATCAACCGCGACCACCTCTCCCTGCGCACGGCGGAGGCCCGCGCCATGGCTGCGGTGATCCGCGACCGCAAGCCCGATGTCATCTACGACCTGCACGAGTACGGCGCCACACCCAAGTACTACGACAAGGACCTGTTCGACCTCTGGCCGCGCAACCTCAACACGGACGAGGTGGTGCACCACGAGGCGCAGACGCTGTCGAAGGCGTACGTGCGACCGGCCGCGGAGCACGACGGGTACACCACCGGCACGTACGGCATCTGGACCGATCCGGTCACCGGCGACCCGGTCAAGCAGACCGCGGGCGACGGCCAGGAGCGCATCCTGCGCAACATGTCGGGCATCAAGCACGCGGCGGGGCTCCTCATCGAGAGCCGCGTCGATCCGATGACGGAGGCCGAGAAGAAGGACGAGGCGCTGAACAACCGGCGCCGCGTGGCCTCCCAACGCTCGGCGCTCGGCGGCCTGGTCGCGTTCACGGACGAGCGCCGCGAGCGGCTGGAGGCGGCCACCGGAGTGGCCCGCACCGAGGGCTATCGCGACCGCGGCCCGGTCTACGTCGGCGGCGCCGACAACGATCCCGCCGAACCGGCCGAGGTCATTGCGAACCCGCCGTGCGGCTACCGCCTGACCGCCGCCCAGTACCACGACATCAAGGACGAACTGGCCCTGCACGGTGTCGCCGTGGAGCGCCAGAAGTCCGGCGCGTACGTCCCGCTGCGGCAGTCCGCACGGCGCCTCGTCCCGCTCCTGCTGGACGAGCGCGCGCCGTATCACATGGTCACAGCTCGGCCCGACTTGGCCTGTTGAGGAAGTGAGAGGTGCGTCACATGTGGTAGGGGGTAGCGGAGGAGAAAGTCCGGAATCAATCGACCCCTTGAAAGGTGTCACCTGTGACGCAGGATCAGCATAAGGCGGACGACGGGGGAGGGGCCCAAGAGATCATGGCGCCCGCCCCCGGCGGCCGGTCCCCACAGACGGACCGGGTGGTCTTCGGTGTGACCGCCGTGCTCACGCTGGCGTTCGTGGTCTGGGGCGCGGTGTCGACGGACTCGCTCAAGGATGTCTCCACGGACATGCTCGAGGGTCTGATGCACAACGGCGGTTGGTTCTTCATGCTGACCGCCACCGGGTTCGTCGTCTTCGCGCTCTGGCTGGCCGTCAGCCGCTACGGCAAGATCACGCTCGGCCGGGAGGGGGAGGAGCCGGAGTTCCGCACCGTCTCCTGGGTCGCCATGATGTTCAGTGCCGGTATGGGCATCGGCCTGATGTTCTACGGAGTGAGCGAGCCCGTGGCCCACTTCACCACGCCGCCGCCGGGCACCGATCCGGCCGACGCGCCCGCGGCGATGGAGACCGCGATGGCCACCACCCTCTTCCACTGGACGCTCCACCCGTGGGCGATCTACGCGGTCGTGGGCCTGGCCATCGCGTACAGCACGTTCCGGCGCAACCGGCGGCAGACCATCAGCGCCGTCTTCGAACCGGTCATCGGCGCGAAGCACGCCCACGGCGCCTGGGGCCGGGTCATCGACATCCTGGCCATCTTCGCCACGCTCTTCGGCTCCGCCGCGTCCCTCGGCCTCGGCGCCCTGCAGATCGGCAGCGGCATCGAGGTGCTCGACTGGATGGAGGACGCGGGCACGGGCCTGCTCGTCGTCATCATCGCCGTGCTGACCCTGGCCTTCGTGGCGTCCGCCATCTCCGGTGTGGAGAAGGGCGTCCAGTGGCTGTCGAACATCAACATGGTGCTCGCCGCGCTGCTCGTGGTGTTCGTCTTCATCGCGGGCCCGACGGTCATCATCCTCGACATGGTCCCGACGTCGCTCGGCGCCTACCTCGACGACCTGCCCCAGCTGATCGGCCGCACCGAGGCATCCAGCGGCAAGGGCGTCGCGGACTGGCTGAGCAGCTGGACGGTCTTCTACTGGGCCTGGTGGATCTCCTGGACGCCCTTCGTCGGCATGTTCATCGCGCGCATCAGCCGCGGCCGTACGATCCGTCAGTTCGTCGGCGGCGTCATCCTGGTGCCAAGCACCGTGAGCCTCATCTGGTTCGCCGTGTTCGGCGGCACCGCCATGACCGTCGCCGACCGGGGTGGCCTCAAGGGTGAGACTACCCAGGAAGCACAGCTCTTCGGCCTGCTCCACGAGTATCCGATCGCCACGGTGACCAGCCTCCTGGTGATGATCCTCGTCGGCATCTTCTTCGTCTCGGGTGCCGACGCCGCGTCCATCGTCATGGGCACGCTCTCGCAGAAGGGCGCCCTGGAGCCCGGCCGGTTCGTCGTGATCTTCTGGGGCATCGTGACCGGAGCCGTCGGCGCGGTCATGCTGCTGATCGGCGACGGCTCGGACGACGCGCTCACCGGCCTGCGCAACCTCACCATCCTGGCCGCCGCACCCTTCACCATCGTGATGATCGGCATGTGCGTGGCCCTGATGCGTGACCTGCGCCACGACCCGCTGATCGTGCGCGGTGAACACGGCACGGAAGCCGTCGAGAAGGCCGTGATCGCCGGTCACGAGCAGTACGACGGCGACTTCGAGATCCGCATCGGCCCGATCCAGGACGACGAGGACAACGGCCGGGAATCGGGCAGCACCGCAGTCGACAACCGCTGACCGGCCGCGTCAGGAGGCGGCGCCCGCCAGCCGCGCCGCCTCCTCGGCGCACCCCCACGCGACCGTGACACCAGCGCCCCCGTGTCCGTAGTTGTGCACGAGGACCCGGCCCTCCGCGGTGCCGTCCCGCTCCAGGCGCACCCGGTGCCGGGCGGGCCGCAGCCCCACCCGGTGCGCGAGGACCCGCGCCCCCGCGATCTCCGGCCGCACGGCCGCGCACCGCGCGACGATGGCGGCGGCCACGGCGGGGTCGGGCTCCGTAGACCAGGCACCGACCTCGGCGGTCCCGCCGAGCAGCAGCCCGCCCGGCTGCGGAAAGAAGTACGTGGTCTCCCGCGCCCCGGAATCGGCCGCAGTGAACCACGTCTCGATCCCCGGGTTCTCCACGACGACGAGCTGCCCCCGCACCGGGTACACCGCGTCGTCCCGCACGAGTTCGCGCGCCCCGAGGCCCGAGCAGTTGACCACGACGGGCGCCTCGGCCAGGGGCTCCGCGAGCCGCCCGACCGTCCGCTCCTCCAGCACCCCGCCCGCCGCGCGCAGCCGCTCCCGCAGCCAGGCGAGATGGACCGGCATGTCGATGAGCGGCAGCCGGGCCCACAGCCCCTGCCCCGCGTACTCGCCGGGCTCCGCCGCCCGCAGACCCGCCACCCGGGCGGCCCAGGGCCCGAGCGCGTCCAGCCGATTCCCGGCGAGTACGCCCTCGACCATGCGTACGCCGCCGAGCCCGCCGCGGGCCGCCAACTCCTCGTACACGGCGAGGGACCGGAGCCCCCAGTCGCCGGCGGCCATCACCGGCTCGATCCGATAGGGCCACCACAGGGCGCCCGCAACAGCCGAGGTGGTCCGCTCGGCGGGCTCCCTGCTCCACACCCGCACCCGGCACCCGAGCTCAGCGCACACGACGGCGGTGGTGAGTCCGACGACCCCACCGCCCACCACGATCACATCGGCATCCCTCATCCCAGGAACGTAGCGGAATGTGCGATGCCGTGCTCACATCACAGGCCAGGTGGGGATACTCACAGCATGTCTGCCGAGTACGCGACCTTCGGTCTGGCACCGGCCATGCGCGCCGGTGGGGTTCTCGCCAACGGTGGCTACCAAGTGCACCGCGATTTCGTCGACTTCATCGTGGACGGCCGCCCTCTGCTCTTCCAGCTCTCCGACCTCGACGCGGTGTCGCCGCTGGCCGCCGACATCCCGCCGGCGATCTTCACCGCACACGTCCGCCGGCTGCTCCTGGAGGCGCAGGCGCCGCTGAGCGAGGGGCGGTACGTCATCTACGGTTGCCCCGAGTGCGAGGGCCTGGAGTGCGGCGCGGTGACGGCGGTGATCGAGAAGAGCGCCGACGGCAGTGACGACTTCATCTGGCGCGACTTCGCCTGGCAGACGTCCGAACCGGCCGACCTCGCCCTCAACGGCTACCACGGCATAGGGCCGTTCCGCTTCCGCGGCGACGAATACCGGTCCGCGCTGGGGCAGTTGCTCACCGACGACGAGCGACGAGCCCGCCGCCGGGTCCTCCTCATCGGCGCCCGCGTGGCGCTCCTCGCCAAGCTGGCCGCGGCGCTCCGCACGATCGGCATCGGCGCGGAGATCGCGGCGGACGCGGCGGGCGTCCCGCCCGAAGAACTCCGCACCTACGGCGCGGTCGCCTTCGGCCGCGCGGTCCCCGACGCCGTCCGCCGGTCCGTCCGCTCCGCCTTCGACCGGGCCGACGTCCGGGTCGCCTACGTCGACGGGCTCGCTCCGGTCATCCCGCTCCTCGTCGCCCAGATCGAGTACGCGCTGGACCGCAGCCCGCGCGAACAGCGCCGCCTCACCCGGCTCACCGCGGGGGCCCACTCGGCGGAACTGGAAGTCACGTCGGCATGCCGGGTCCGGTTGACGGTGTACAGGGTGGACCGCCTCTCGCGCCCCCACCTCTACGAAGTCTTCGACGAGGTCCTGGAACCGGGGTCGCACCGGGTCCCCCTCCCGGCCAAGGCCACGAAGGGCCACTCCTACGTGGTGGCCCGAACCTCCACGAACGTCCTGGTCAGCTCTACCTCCGCGTAGGGGGGGGGTGGGCTTTTCCCCCGCCTTCCTCTCCCTCTTTCGGTGCGAACAGGCCCGCCGCTCCGCGGCGGAGTTCTCCCACCCACCCACCCGTTTGCCCCGCGACGTATGGCGGGGGTAGGGGCGGGTGGTGGGTGGGGGTTTGCGGTGGCCATCCGCGGGAGTAGGGGCGAATGGGGCGTTGTCCGGCGATGTATGGCGGGAGTGGGAGGGTGGGGGGTTGCGGTGGCCATTCGCGGGAGTAGGGGCGGGGGCGTTTGCCCGGCGGCGTATGGCGGGAGCGGGTGGGCGGGGGTGCCTTGACCATCCGCAGGAGTAAGGGTGGGGCGTTTGGCCCGCGATGTGCGGCGGGAGCCCGGGCCGGGGGTCTTTGCCCCGCAACGTACGGCGGGAGTCGGAGGCAGCCGCCCCCACCGGCCGGCAGGCGCCCGAGCGGCCTGAGGGGGCGTGGGGGTATGTGCGCACGGAGCACCGAGCATCCTCTGGCGTCTTTGTCCGTGCAACGCGACGCAGGGATGGCGAGTACGCACATACCCCCACGTCCCCGCCCCCCACCGAACACCAGGCGCCCCCGCCCCAACGCCCCCGCACACGCCCCGCGACCTACAATCATCCCCTGATGACCGCAACCCTCGTCGCCAAAGATCTCGCCGCCGGCCACGGCGACCGCACCCTCTTCTCCGGTCTGGACCTGGTCGTCGCCCCCGGCGACGTCATCGGCCTGGTCGGGGCCAACGGAGCGGGGAAGTCCACGTTGCTGCGGCTCCTCGCGGGCCTGGACACCCCCGAAGGCGGCGAGCTGAGGCTCTCGCCGCCCACCGCGTCCGTGGGGCACCTGCCCCAGGAGCCGGACCGGCGCCCCGGCGAGACGATCCGCGCCTTCCTGGCCCGCCGCACGGGCGTCGCCGAGGCCCAGCGCGTCATGGACGAGGCCACGCAGGCGCTCGTCGACGGCGCCCCGGGCGCGGACGACGCGTACGCCAACAGCCTGGAGCACTGGCTGGCGCTCGGCGGCGCGGACCTCGACGAGCGCGCCGAAGAGGTCACCGACTCCCTCGGTCTCGCCGTCGGCCTGGACCAGCCGATGACGTCCCTTTCGGGCGGCCAGGCGGCCCGCGCCGGCCTCGCCTCCCTCCTCCTGTCCCGGTACGACGTGTTCCTGCTCGACGAGCCGACCAACGACCTCGACCTGGCAGGCCTGGAAAGGCTGGAGAGCTTCGTGCGGGGACTGCGCGCCGGCACGGTCGTGGTCAGCCACGACCGCGAGTTCCTCACCCGCACGGTCACCAAGGTCCTCGAACTCGACCTGGCCCAGCAGCAGATCAACCTCTACGGCGGCGGCTACGACGCGTACCTGGAGGAGCGGGAGACGGCCCGAAGGCACGCCCGCGACGACTACGAGGAGTACACCGACAAGAAGTCCGCGCTGCAGAGCCGCGCGCAGATGCAGCGCGGCTGGATGGACAAGGGCGTCAAGAACGCCCGCCGCAAGGCGGGCGACAACGACAAGCTCGGCCGGAAGTTCCGCAGCGAGGCCAGCGAGAAGCAGGCGTCCAAGGCCCGTCAGACGCAGCGGATGCTGGAGCGCCTCGACGTCGTCGAGGAACCCCGCAAGGAGTGGGAGCTGCGGATGGAGATCGCGGCGGCCCCGCGCTCCGGCACGGTCGTCGCGGGCCTGCGCGACGCGGAGGTGCGCCGCGGCGGGTTCACGCTGGGCCCGGTCACCCTGCAGATCGACTGGGCGGACCGCGTGGCCATCACCGGGGCGAACGGCTCGGGCAAGTCGACGCTGCTCGCCGCCCTCCTGGAACGCCTTCCGCTCGACGCGGGCCACGCGGCTCTCGGCTCGGGCGTCCTGGTCGGCGAGGTCGACCAGGCCCGCGCACTGTTCCACGGCGAGGAGTCGCTGATCGACGCGTTCTGTGCCGCGGTCCCCGACACCGAACCGGCCGAAGTCCGCACGCTGCTGGCCAAGTTCGGCCTCAAGGCGGAGCACGTGCTGCGCTCGGCGGCCACGCTGTCGCCCGGCGAGCGGACGCGCGCGGCCCTGGCCCTGCTCCAGGGCAGAGGCGTCAACCTCCTGGTCCTCGACGAGCCGACGAACCACCTCGACCTGCCCGCGATCGAGCAGCTGGAGTCGGCCCTGGAGTCCTACGAGGGCACGCTGTTGCTGGTCACGCACGACCGCAGGATGCTCGACGCGGTCAGCGTGACGCGCCGCCTGGAGGTGGCGGAGGGCAAAGTGACCGAGCTGTCACTCTGACCTCCGTCCCGCCTCCCGGGCGTCAGCGCCGCTTGGGGTCCACGAGACCGGCCCGCCGCAACGCCTCGGCCATAGCGTCGTTGGCGGGCGGCGGCCCCTGCCGCTTCTGCCCCCGCCCCTGACCGCCGCCCGGGCCACCGCCCTGACCGCCACCCGGGCTACCACCCTGGCCACCGCCTCGACCGCCCCCGCCCTGCCGCTGCTGAGGCGGCCGCCCCCCGCCCCGCTTCGGCTGCTCCCCGCCGGAGCCGACCGCGGCGGCCTCGTCGTCAAGTCGCAGCGTCAGCGAGATCCGCTTGCGCGGAATATCGACGTCCATGACCTTCACCTTGACGATGTCGCCGGGCTTGACGACGTCACGCGGGTCCTTGACGAAGGTCTTCGACATGGCGGACACGTGCACCAGACCGTCCTGGTGCACGCCCACGTCGACGAACGCGCCGAACGCGGCCACGTTCGTGACGACGCCTTCGAGCACCATCCCGCCGACGAGGTCGGAGAGTTTCTCCACGCCGTCCTTGAAGGTCGCCGTCCTGAAGGCGGGACGCGGGTCGCGCCCGGGCTTCTCCAGCTCCTTCAGGATGTCGGTGACCGTGGGCAGTCCGAAGACGTCGTCCACGAACTCGTCCGGCTTCAGCGAGCGCAGCGCCGCCGTGTTGCCGATGAGCGAACCGACCGCGCCGCCCGCCGACTTCACCATCTTGCGCACCACGGGGTACGCCTCCGGGTGCACGCTGGAGGCGTCCAGCGGGTCGTCGCCGCCGCGGATGCGGAGGAAGCCCGCGCACTGCTCGTACGCCTTCGGGCCGAGCCGGGCCACGTCCTTGAGGCCCTTGCGGTTCTTGAAGGGGCCGTTCGCGTCGCGGTGCGAGACGATGTTCTCCGCGAGGCCCGCGCCGATGCCGGAGACCCGGGCGAGGAGCGGGGCGGACGCGGTGTTCACGTCGACGCCGACGCCGTTCACACAGTCCTCGACGACCGCGTCCAGCGAACGCGAGAGTTTCACTTCCGACAGGTCGTGCTGGTACTGGCCGACGCCGATCGACTTGGGGTCGATCTTGACCAGTTCGGCGAGCGGGTCCTGCAGGCGCCGGGCGATGGAGACCGCGCCGCGGATCGACACGTCGAGGTCGGGCAGTTCCTGGGAGGCGAAGGCCGACGCGGAGTACACGGAGGCGCCCGCCTCGGAGACCATCACCTTCGTGAGCTTCAACTCGGGGTGCTTGTCGATGAGTTCACCGGCGAGCTTGTCGGTCTCGCGCGACGCCGTGCCGTTCCCGATGGCGATCAGGTCGACCTCGTGCTCCTGGGCGAGCTTCGCGAGGGTGGCCAGGGACTGGTCCCACTTGTTCGCCGGGACGTGCGGGTGGATCGTGTCGGTCGCGACGACCTTGCCGGTGGCGTCGACGACGGCCACCTTCACACCCGTACGGAAACCGGGGTCGAGGCCCAGCGTCGCGCGCGTGCCCGCGGGCGCCGCGAGCAGCAGGTCGCGCAGGTTCGAGGCGAAGACCCGCACCGCCTCGTCCTCGGCGGCGGTCCGCAGGCGCAGCCGCAGGTCGATCCCGAGGTGGACGAGGATCCGGGTCCGCCACGACCAGCGGACCGTGTCCTGCAGCCACTTGTCGCCGGGCCTGCCGCGGTCGGCGACCCCGAAGCGGTGGGCGACGATGCCCTCGTACGAGGACGGGGTCCCCGGCGTGGCGGCGGCCTCCTCGGGCTCCAGGGTGAGGTCGAGGACCTCTTCCTTCTCGCCGCGCAGCATGGCGAGGATGCGGTGCGAGGGGAGCTCGGTGAAGGGCTCGGCGAAGTCGAAGTAGTCGGCGAACTTGGCGCCGGCCTCTTCCTTGCCCTCGCGGACCCTGGCGGCGAGCCGGCCGCGCACCCACATGCGCTCGCGCAGCTCGCCGATGAGGTCGGCGTCCTCCGAGAACCGCTCGGCGAGGATCGCCCGGGCGCCGTCGAGTGCGGCCTGCGGGTCGGCGACGCCCTTGTCGGCGTCCACGAACGCGGCGGCGGCGGCCTGCGGTTCCACGGACGGGTCGGCGAGCAGCCCGTCGGCCAGCGGCTCGAGGCCTGCCTCGCGGGCAATCTGCGCCTTCGTGCGCCGCTTCGGCTTGAAGGGCAGGTAGATGTCCTCGAGCCGCGCCTTGGTGTCCGCCTCGCGGATCCGCGTCTCCAGCTCGTCGGTGAGCTTGCCCTGCTCGCGGACCGAGTCGAGGACAGCGGCGCGCCGGTCCTCCAGCTCGCGCAGGTAGCGCAGCCGCTCCTCGAGCGTGCGCAGCTGCGCGTCGTCGAGCATCTCGGTCGCTTCCTTGCGGTAGCGCGCGATGAAGGGCACCGTGGACCCGCCGTCGAGCAGGTCGACGGCGGCCTTCACCTGCCGCTCCCGTACGCCGAGCTCCTCGGCGATCCTGCCTTCGATGGTCGCAGGGGTGGACGTCTTCAAAGCTGCCACGTTCCGGTACCGCCTTCTCGCTGAGGTTGCCGGGCAATTGTGGCAGGTGGCGCCGACAGAGGGTGATCAGACCCGGCGGGTCCGCCCCGTACGGCCGGGCCGCCGCCCCGTGCTCCGCCCGCCCCGCCCCGTGGAACGGGAGGCTCCGCCGAACAGCCGCGCCACGGCCCGGAACGGCAGGGTGACGACGGTGGCGATGGCACCCACGATCTGGCGCAGTACGTCCGCTATGGCACGGAACATGGGTTTCCCCTCTCGTCTCCCGGCGCGGCCGGGGTGCCGGCCGGGAGACGTCCGGGTACCGCAGTGCGGCGAAGCCATGCCGGATCGGCCGTCAGCGCTTGCCGATCAGGTCCGCGGGGAACGCCCCGGCCTGCAGCGCCGTCCCGGTGAACAGGGTGGCCAGCTCCGTCAGCCGCTCGACGGCCGCGGCGCCCAGATGCTCGTAGGGCGCCCGGTCGAGGCGGTCCGTCTCGGCCTCGACGTCCCGGCGCAGCGCCACGCCCGCCTCCGTCAACTCACTCTCGCCGTCGAGCAGTCCGCGCTCGCGCAGCCGCTGAACCGCGGCGTCCCACTCCTCCTGGTTCCAGCCCCGGGTGGCGAAGACCCACTTCGGCCGGGTGCCCTTGCCGGTGGCGGCGTGGGTCACCATGGCCTCGAGGCCGTCGAGTTCGGCGGAGAGCAGCACCGCGAGGTGGCCGTCGCCGCGGTGTTCGCGCAGCAGCGTCGCCGCGTGCCAGTACGCGAGGTGCGGCTCGTCGGGGACGGGCAGATCGGCGTGCGCGGCGTACAGGGGACGGGCGCCGCGGCTGCAGGCCTCGGTGGCGCGCAGCGCGAGCCCGGCGGCCTCCGTCATCTCCGGCGAGCGGACGAGCTCGTCGCCGAGGAGCCGGCGCAGCGTCGTGTCGACGGCGCGCACGCGTGCGCCGTGCACCTCGGCGGGGACGGCGGTCTTCCACACGTCGGGCACGTGCGCGGCGACGAGCTCGTACTTGTAGTTGTAGAAGGTGGCGGCAACGGTCCCGGGGCCGACGGCGCCCAGGGCCGCCGCGCGCAGGGCGAAGTTGACCGCCGCGGGGTGCGTCACCCCGAACGCGGCCATCTCCCGCGCGGCGTCGGGCGAGAAGTAGTGCGTCGAGTGCAGCGCGTTGAGCACGCTGTGACAGCGGCGTCCCGCGCGCGGGGGCAGCGCCGCGGCCGTGGGGGAGGTCGTCGAAGAGGTCATGGGTGCACGGTACCTACTGGTTGGTATGTCGCCGTAGGGAGCCCGGCGAAAGAGCATCACGCGGCGTTCGGATGGCAGGAAAGGTGGGGTGCTCGTCATTGCGGCCATCGTCGGCCGGGCGAAGAATCGGGGCATGGAGCAGCGAACCGTCCTGGTCGTCCTCTTCGACGGCGTCCAGAGCCTCGACGTCACGGGCCCCGTGGAGGTGTTCACGGGAGCCGCACTCACCCTCGGCGCCCAGGAGAGCGGCTATCAGGAGAGCGGCTATCGCGTGCGCACCGCCTCCCTGGACGGCGCCCCCGTACGCACGTCCAGCGGCCTCACCCTGGTCCCGGACTCCGCACTGGCCGACGCCCCCGCGCCGCACACCCTGCTGGTCCCCGGCGGCCCGGGCACCCGCGCCGCCGACCCGGCCCTGACCGACTGGCTGCGCATCCACGGCCCGCACGCGGAGCGCCTCGTCTCGGTCTGCACCGGCGCCATCCGGCTCGCGGAGGCGGGCCTCCTGGAGGGGCGCCGCGCGACGACGCACTGGGCCTACTGCGCGAAGCTGGCCAGGGACCATCCGGGAATCGACGTCGACCCGGACCCCATCTACGTGCGCGACGGTCGCGTCGCGACGTCCGCCGGGGTCACCGCGGGCATCGACCTGGCCCTGGCCCTTGTCGAGGAGGACTTCGGCCGTGAGGTGGCGCTCACCATCGCCCGGCACCTCGTGGTCTTCCTGCGGCGCCCGGGCAACCAGGCACAGTTCAGCGTCCAGCTCGCCGCGCAGACCGCGCGGCGCGAGCCGCTGCGCGAGGTCCAGCAGTGGATCACCGAGCATCCGGCCGACGACCTGTCGGTCGAGGCGCTCGCCGCGCGCGCCCGGCTCTCGCCCCGGCACTTCGCCCGCGCCTTCCGGGCGGACACCGGACTCACGCCGGGCAAGTACGTCGAGCGCGTCCGCATCGAGCACGCCCGCCGCCTCCTTGAGGACAGCGACGACGGGGTCGAGCAGGTCTCGCGCGCCAGCGGCTACGGCACTCCGGAGGCCATGCGCCGCGCCTTCGTCAAAACGCTCGGCGCGGCGCCCGCCGAGTACCGCCGCCGCTTCCACCCCGCGCCGGCCGTACCGGCCGGGGCATCCACCAGCCACCCCACCAGCCATCCCACCAGTCACCCCAACCGATAGGGACACCATGCAGATCGCCATCGCCCTGTACGAGCGCTTCACCGTTCTGGACGCCATCGGCCCGTACCAGATGCTGAACTCGCTGCCGGGTCACGAGACCGTCTTCGTGGCCGAGCAGGCGGGACCCGTGCGCGACGACAGCGGCTCCCTCGCCCTGGTCGCCGACAAGTCCTTCGCCGAGGTCCAGCGCCCCGACATCGTGGTGGTGCCCGGCGGCCCGGGGCAGAGTGACCAGATGGAGAACGAGGCGCTCCTGGGCTGGCTGCGCACGGTCGACGCCACGAGCACCTGGACGACCTCGGTGTGCACCGGTTCCCTCGCCCTGGCCGCCGCGGGCCTCCTCAAGGGCCGCCGCGCCACCTCGCACTGGTGCGCCCTGGGCGAGCTGGAACGCCTCGGCGTCGAGTCGACGGGGGAACGGGTCGTCTTCGACGGCAAGTACGTCACCGGGGCGGGCGTCTCCGCGGGCATCGACATGGGACTCACCCTGGCGGGCCGGATCGCGGGTGACGAGCACGCGCAGAGCGTCCAGCTGATGACCGAGTACGACCCCCAGCCGCCCTACGACGCCGGGTCCCCCGAGAAGGCGCCCGCGCACATCGTCGCGAGGTTCCGCGACCGGAGCCGCTTCGAGCGGTAGGCGCGCGCCCGGCGGCTCAGCCGGTCGACGGGGTCCAGCTGAAGCGGGGCGGCCTGCGCTCAAGGAAGGCGGCGACACCCTCGGCGGTGTCGCCGCCGCCGCGCGCCTGCAGCGCCCAGTGCGCGTCCCGGTCCGTGCGCCCCGCCGCGAACTCCTTCGCCGCGGCCTGGGTCAGCTGCGAGCGCGACGCGAGGACCCGGGTGAACTCCGCGACCCGCTTGTCCAGACCGCCGGCCGGCAGCACCTCGTCGACCAGGCCGGTGCGCAGCGCCCGTTCCGCGTCGATCAACTCGCCGGAGAAGAGCAGGTACTTGGCGGCGGAGGGCCCCACGAGCGAGACCAGGCGCCGGGTGGACGACGCCGGATAGACGATGCCCAGCTTGGCCGGGGTGACGCCGAAGGAGGCGCCCTCGTCGGCGAACCGCAGGTCGCACGCGCCCGCCAGCTGGGCGCCGCCGCCCACGCAGTAGCCGCGCACGGCGGCGAGCGTCGGCTTGGGGAAGGCCGCCAGGGCGTCCTCGGCCCGCACCGCGAGGTCCTGCGCGGTGCCCGGCGACTCGCGCAGCGAGGAGATGTCGGCTCCCGCGCAGAAGGTGTCGCCCGCGCCGGTGAGCACGACGGCACGCACGGCCGGATCGGCGGCGAGGGCCGCGAAGAGCGGCGGCACCTGGCCCCACATGTCCGCGGTCATGGCGTTGCGCTTGGCTGGATGGTCGATGACGACGGTGGCGACGCCGTCCGTGACGGTGTGCCTCAGCTGCGGCTCCATGCGCCGGATGCTATCCGCACCCCTCGAACGTACGATCAAGAAGGGTGGAACAGAAGGTACATAAGGGAGCACAGGGCGCACATAGGGTGCGGAAGGCTCTGCCGAGCGACAGGGAGACGCTGATGGCCCGACCCAAGGACGCCAGAACCACCGGACCCACCGAGCCCGGGGCAGGGACCGGAACCGCCAGAGCGGGTGCCCAGGGCGCCAGGCTCAGCCGCAGCTTCGGCTGGCTCGCCCTGCTCGGCGTGATCCTCGCCGTGGCCGGGCTCGTCGGCCTCGTCTACACCGGCGTCGCCACGCTGACCTCGATGCTTCTGTTCGGCTGGCTGCTGCTCGTCGGCGGCGTCGTGGGTCTGCTGCACGCCGTCCAGTCACGGGGCACCAGCTTCTTCTGGCTGGGCGTGGTGGTCGCCGCGCTGAACCTCGCGGCGGGTGTCGTGATCATCCGCAGGCCCGAGGTGGCGGCGGAGGCGCTGACCATGTTCGCGGCCCTGCTCTTCCTCACGGGCGGGGTGTTCCGCCTGGTCGGCAGCCTCGTGGTGCGCGGCCCGCAATTCGCCCTGACCCTTCTGCAGGGCGCCTTCGGCCTGCTGATCGGCATCCTGGTCCTCGCGGAGTGGCCCAGCAGCAGCCAGTACGTGATCGGGTGCTTCTTCTCCCTCGCGCTGCTCTTCGACGGCCTCGGCCTGATCGCCACGGGCATCGGAGGGCGCCGCATCGTCAGCCTCGTACAACCTGAAAAACAATTGAATCCGGAACAACAGGGGCAGGATCAGTCGCACAACTGACGGCGTCATACGCCACCGATCAAATCCCGTCGATAGTCGCTGACTTCTGGTCAGCGGCGCGGTCCGGGCCGGAGCGTTCCCAACACTCGATGTGTGGCGACAATCGAGCGCAAGGGCGGCGACCCGACGATGGAGAACGGCGGGAGGCGGCCCGGCCCACTCCCCGGCGACGACGGACCATTGCCCTACGAGGGTGTATGGCGCTTCACCGCCCCGGCCGTCGACGCCTCCGTACCCCAGGCACGGCATGCGGTGCGCGACCTGCTGGCCCGGCAGGGCGTGCCGGCCCCGGACGACCTCGTCCACGGCCTGCTGCTCATCGTCTCCGAGCTGGTCACCAACGCGGTGCGCCACGCGGCCCTGCTCTCGCCGATGCTCGCGGTGGAGATCGCCGTCGGCGCCGAGTGGGTGCGGGTGTCCGTCGAGGACAATCACCCCTACCGCCCGACGGCCCTCGTGGCGGACCACGGCCAGACGGGCGGCAGGGGACTTCTCCTCGTCCGCGAGATCACCGAGGAGGCGGGCGGCGCCTGCGACGTCGAGCACACCGCGAGCGGGGGCAAGGTCATCTGGGCGGCGTTGCCCCTCAAGCCCGGTGACTACTAGGGCGCGCGTACCGGCGAGCCAGGGGGCCTCAGGAGCCGGCCGAGACCGGTGAGTCGGTCCTGTCGCCCACCGAGTCCCGGGTGGCGGACTTCGGTATGGCCCGGTCCTCGCGCAGCGCGTTCCAGACCTGGTGCGAGGCCTTGTCCAGCGGCTTGACCCGGCCCGCGTCCTGCGCGTCGTAGGTGACCGGCATGGTCACCATGTCGGTGTCCTCGGGGCTGATGCCCTTCAGCTCCTTGGCGAGGCCGAGGAGCTTGTCCGCGGAGGCCAGGTCGGAGTCGGCGCTGACGGTCTTCGTCGCGGTGTCCGCCAGGTCGTAGGACTTGCCGGGGTCGCTGAGCGGGTCGACGGTGTTGACGCGGTGGATCAGGGCCTTGATGAATGCCTGCTGGAGCTGGATGCGGCCGAGGTCGCTGCCGTCGCCCACGCCGTGCCGGGTGCGGACGAGCTCAAGCGCCTGCTTGCCCTTCAGCGTGTGCTTGCCCGCGGTCAGCGAGAGACCGCTGTTGTGGTCCTTGATGGCCTTGTGGGTGGTGATGTCCACGCCGCCGAGCTCGTCGATGAGCTTACGGAACCCCTTGAAGTCGACTTCGAGGTAGTGGTCCATGCGGACGCCCGACATCTTCTCGACCGTCTTGACGGTGCAGGCGGGTCCGCCCACCTGGTAGGACGAGTTGAACATGGCCTGCTGAGTGCCCGCCGCGCCGCCGCCGTGGGACGGCGTGCACTGGGGCCGCTGGACCATCGTGTCGCGCGGGATGCTGACGACCGAGGCCTTCTTGTGGGTCTTGTCCACGTGCAGGACCATCGCCGTGTCGGCACGGGCGCCGCTGACGCCGCTGCCGTACTCGCCGTGCGTCCCTGCCCGGGAGTCGGAGCCGAGCAGGAGGATGTTCATCGAACCGTCGCGCTGCTGGGCGGGCCGGTCCTTGCCCAGGGCGGCGTTCACGTCCGTGCCCTGGATGTTGCCGTTGAGGTGCTGCCAGGCGTAGGCCACGCCTCCGCCACCGACGATGACCGCGCCCAGGGCGCCCCACGCGACGTAGCGCAGGGCCTTCTTCCGGGGCTTGCGTCGGGAGCGGCGTACCCGCGCGGGCCCGTAGGCGGGTGCCGCGGGGCCGTCGGCCGGGTGCGCCGGGTGCTCGTTCCCGCTCTCGTGCGGCATGCGCTGACTCTCCTCGTCGACCGGGGGCTCAGTAGGCGGAGTCGACGTTGTCGATCGAGCCGTACTTGTCGGCGGCGTAGTTGGCGGCCGCGGTGATGTTGGCGACCGGGTCGGTCAGGGAGTTTGCGGTGCCGTCGACGTGGTAGGCGTCGAAGGTCGGCTGGATGACCTGGAGCAGGCCCTTGGACGGGGTGCCGTTCTGCGCGTTGACGTCCCAGCCGTTCTGGGCGTTCGGGTCGCCGGCGGACTCGCGCATGATGTTGCGGTGCAGGCCCTCGTAGGAACCGGGGATGCCCTTCGACTTCATGATGTCGAGGGACTCGCGGATCCAGCCGTCGAGGTTGTCGGCGTGCGGCTTCTTGGCGGCCTGCGCCTGCGTGGCGGCCGCCGTGCTGACCTTGGCCGGCTCCGCGGCGTGCGCGGCGGAGGGCGCCATCGTGAGGGCCGCTGCCGCGGCACCGGCGGTGGCTATGCCGGCGACGGAGAACTTGCGGAAGCGGGCGGCACGGTTCGGCGTCTGGGTCGTGGCCATGCGGGGATAACTCCTCAAGGGGGACGTGTGGGGCTCGATCCGAAGTGGGCGTCTGTGCCCGGTGGGGATCCGGGAGCCCCGGAGACCTCAGCCAGAGTTAGGGGTGCCCGGGGGTGGACGCAATGGTGTGACGTACTACCCCGGTACGCAGACGTCCCCGGGCAAAGCGGCCCATACCCGCGCCTCGGCCCCCGGCCCCCGCCCTCACCCCGCTACTACCGTCCTTAGCATGTGACGTGGCCCCTATGAGTGGGCTCACAGCCCGCGGCCCCCCGAGGTGGCCTGGGTCACCGACATGACGACGGCCCGGGCGGCTTTCGCCGGCCCGAGCCGTCCCCCCGGTGTCTTGGGGCCCTGCACCCCTTGCGGCGCCTAGGCGCCGGTCTCCGAGCGGTCACCGCCCCAGAGCGTGTGGAACGAGCCCGCACGGTCGACCCGCCGGTAGGTGTGCGCGCCGAAGAAGTCCCGCTGGCCCTGGGTGAGCGCGGCGGGCAGCCGCTCGGCCCGCAGCCCGTCGTAGTACGCGAGCGCCGCCGCGAAGCCCGGCGTGGGCACGCCCTGCGTGGTCGCGGCGACCAGGACGGCCCGCCAGTCGTCCTGCGCCCCCGCGATCTCGTCCGCGAAGCCCTTGTCCGACAGGAGCGAGACCAGGCCGGGCTGCGCCTCGTAGGCGGCGGTGATCCGGTCCAGGAACGCCGCCCGGATGATGCAGCCGCCGCGCCAGATACGGGCCACCGCGCCCAGGTCGATGTCCCAGTCGTACGTCTCGCTGCCCGCGGCGATCTCGTGGAAGCCCTGCGTGTACGACACGATCTTCGAGGCGTACAGCGCCTGCTCGACCTGGTCGGCGAAGGCGCCGGCCGCCGGTCCGCTCAGCGGCTTCGCCGTGGGGCCCGGCAGCTCCTTCGACGCGGCGCGCAGGTCGGCGTGGCCCGACAGCGAGCGGGCGAACACCGCCTCGGCGATGCCCGACACCGGCACGCCCAGGTCCAGCGCGATCTGCACCGTCCAGCGCCCGGTGCCCTTCTGCTCGGCCTGGTCCTGCACGACGTCCACGAAGGGCTTCCCGGTGGCGGCGTCCACGTGGGAGAGGACCTCCGCCGTGATCTCGATCAGATACGAGTCGAGGCGGCCCGTGTTCCAGGTGCGGAAGACGTCGGCGATCTGCGCGGGGGAGTACCCGGCCACGTCCCGCAGCAACTGATAGGCCTCGCCGATGAGTTGCATGTCGGCGTACTCGATTCCGTTGTGCACCATCTTCACGAAGTGACCGGCGCCGTCCGGGCCGACGTGCGTCACGCACGGGGCGCCGTCCTTCGCCTTCGCGGAGATCCTCTCCAGCATCGGGCCGAGCGAGGCGTACGACTCGGTGCTGCCGCCGGGCATGATGCTCGGCCCGTGCAGCGCGCCCTCCTCGCCCCCGGAGACACCGGTGCCGACGAAGTGGATGCCCTGCTCGCGCAGCTCCTTCTCGCGGCGCCGGGTGTCGGCGAAGTGCGCGTTGCCACCGTCGACGATCATGTCGCCGGGCTCCAGGAGCGGCGCGAACTCCTTGATCACCGCGTCGGTCGGCTCGCCGGCCTTCACCATGATCACGAGGCGTCGCGGCCGTTCGAGGGCGGCCACGAACTCCTCGGCGGTCTCGGTCGGCACGAAGATGCCCTCCTCGCCGAACTCCCGCACCAGGTCGTGGGTGCGGGAGGCGGTGCGGTTGTGGAGGGCGACCACGTACCCGTTGCGGGCGAAGTTGCGGGCGAGGTTGCGCCCCATGACGGCGAGGCCCGTGACCCCGATCTGGGCTGAAGTGCTCATGCCTGTCGCTCCTGGGAAGAGGGGTGGAAACGCCATTGTTCAGCGCGGCGGCTGCCGCACATGGTGCCCTCTTCCCGGGCGGCGTGTCGGTTCAAAGACAGGCTCTCAGTTGCCGGTCGTCACGTGCACGTAGTCGACGACGAGCTGCTGGGGGAAGGAGGTGCTGCCGTTCGGGTCGCCGGGCCAGTAGCCGCCGACCGCGAGGTTGAGGATGAGGAAGAAGGGCTTGTCGAAGACCCACCGGTTGCCGTTCAGGTCGGCCGGGGTGCGGGTCTGGTAGACGGTCCCGTCCACGGACCAGCTGACGCGGTTCGGCGACCAGTCCACGGCGAACGTGTGGAACTTGTCCGCGAACGCCTGGCCGCCGGGCAGCGTGTAGCCCGCGCCGATCCCGCCCGAGCCGGAGTAGCCGGGTCCGTGCAGGGTCCCGTGCACGGTGCCCGGTTCGAAGCCGACGTTCTCCATCACGTCGATCTCGCCGCTGCCCGGCCAGCCCACGCTGCCGATGTCGGCGCCGAGCATCCAGAACGCGGGCCACATGCCCTGGCCGCGCGGCACCTTCATGCGGGCCTCGACGTGGCCGTAGGTCTGGGTGAACCTGCCCGCGGTGTTCAGGCGGGCCGAGGTGTACTCGCACCTGCCGTACCAGCACTGGTAGTTGGCCGGGTTCTCCTTGCGGGCGGTGATGACCAGGTTGCCCCGGCCGTCGAGTGCGGCGTTCTTGTTGCCCGAGGTGTAGTACTGCCGCTCGTGGTTGTTGACGTTGTCGCCCGTCTCGATCTGCCACTTGGAGCCGTCGACCGCCGACCCGGCGGGGCCGTTGAAGTCGTCGGTGAACGAGGCGGCCGCGGCCGCCGGTGCGGTGGCGGGGGAGCGGGGCGCGGGCTCGGCGGAGGCCGAGGGGAGCACGGCGAGGCTCGCGGCGCCGCAGGCAAGGGCGAGCGCGCAGAGCTTGGTGCGGCGGCGGGGGGAGGTGTGCACTGTCATCACATCGCTTCGCGTGGGGGCGGTGGCCAGATGGGGCGTGCGCATGACAAATGACGGCCGAGACCTGGCCGCGGCGAGGGAGCGACCGCGGCAGGATCCGACTGTGTTCACTTCGTTCAGTACTTGATTTAAGGCAGACTCCGAGTCCCCGTCAAGGAGTTGGCGCGTACCAGCAGTCCCGTACCGACAGTCCCGTACCAACAGTCCCGTGCCAACCGCCCCGGCGGGCGGCTCACCGCGCGGGCATCGAGCGGTACATGCCGATCGAGTCGTGCGTGGCGGTGTCGGCGAAGCCGAACTTCTCGTAGAGGAAGCGCGCCGGGCCGTCGGCGATCAGCGAGACGTACGCGGTCGCGGGCGCGCGGCGCTCCAGCTCCTCGGTGAGCGCGGCCATGATGCGCTTGCCGAGGCCCTGCCCTTGGTGGTCCGGGTGCACGCAGATGTCGACGATCTGGAACGCGGTGCCGCCGTCGCCGATGACCCGGCCCATGCCGACGGGCTCGCCCTGGTGCCGCAGCACCACGCCGTACCAGGTGTTCGGCAGGGCGAGGGCGACGGCCTCGGGTGCCCGGTCGGAGAGGCCGGCCACGGTCCGCAGGTGGCGGAAGGTCTCGACGGACGGCACTCCCGCGCAGAGCTCGTAAGAGTCACTATTGGCATGCATGCATTACATGCTAGCGAACCGCCGCCGGACCGGGACCCGGCGGCGGTCTGTGCCGGCTCGGGTGGCTACCAGCCCGCGGAGGGGCCGGTCAGCTCCTTGATCGCGGGCCGGGCCGCGTCGAGCACGGTCATGAACCACGCGGAGAACGGCTCGCGCTCGTGGCGCTCGGCCAGCTCCGCCGCCGACACGAACGCGGTCCCGCCGATCTCGTCGGGGTCCGGGCTGAGCGGGGCCTGCACCATGCCCACGAAGAGGTGGTTGAACTCCTGCTCCACGAGCCCCGAGTCCGGGTCCGGGTGGTTGTAGCGCACCGTCCCCGCCTCGGCGAGCAGCGACGGCGAGACCCCGAGCTCCTCGTACGTACGCCGCGCGGCCGCCGCGAACGGGGCCTCGCCCGGGTAGGGGTGGCCGCAGCAGGTGTTCGACCAGACGCCGGGGGAGTGGTACTTGCCGAGGGCGCGCTGCTGGAGCAGCA
Source organism: Streptomyces sp. NPDC058308 (assembly GCF_042880275.1). Lineage (NCBI taxonomy): Bacteria > Bacillati > Actinomycetota > Actinomycetes > Kitasatosporales > Streptomycetaceae > Streptomyces > Streptomyces sp. NPDC058308. The sequence continues at coordinate 185,674 of NZ_JBHVZA010000001.1, read as the reverse complement.
GGCGCCCCTGCTCGTCGAAGAGGAAGACGGAGAACGCCCGGTGCAGCTGCCCGGGCGCCTGATGCGCGGCGAGTTTCTCCGCTGTGCCGATCGTCCTGCCGTCCTCGTCGACGAGTTCGAGCAAGATCGCTTCTCCGGCGCCGTTCGACGAATCGTTCGCCGCGGTGGCAGGTGTGATCGGCATACCCATCCTTCGCTTCGGTCTTCGAGCCCCAAGTCTGCCGTACGTTCCGGACGCCCCCGGCACTTCGGGGGCCCGCATGTCCCGCCGCACCGGGGCACGGCGGGACATGCGCCGGGCGCTTCCCGAGGGAGCACCCGGTGGGGCGGTCAGACGCCGAAGGCGGCCGGATACTGGATCGTGCCCCGCGCCGGCCCCGCGGAATCGTCGGATCCGTCGAGCACGAGCGCCATCATCGCCTCATCGGGCACCTCGAAACCTGGCCGGATTCCGTACCCGGAAGCGGGCTTGAAACCGAACCGCGGATAGTACGAGGGGTGCCCGAGCACGACGACCAGTTGCTCCCCACGCGCGCGTGCCGCGTCGAGCAGCGCACGGACAACGGCCGATCCCGCCCCCGTCCGCTGGTGTGCGGGCAGTACGGCAACAGGGGCGAGCGCCAGCGCGGGCGCCCCGCCCACCAGGCAGCGGGTGATCAGCGCGTGCGCGGCCACGGAACCGTCGGGCGCCTCGGCGACGTACGACAGGCCCGGCAGCCAGGCCCCGGGGTCGGCGCGCAACGCGTCGACCAGATCGGCCTCCGCCTCGCTCTCGAAGGCGGCCGCGTTCACGGCGTGCACCGCGGCGACGTCCGACGCGGTCTCCGGCCGGGTCGGCCAGGAGCCCGTGGGCCGCAGGACGTACCCCGCGTACCCGAACTCCGTGCCGTGCTCGCGCCGCATCGCGATCTCCTCGCGGGTGGCGGCGAGCGCCTCGGCCATGCCGGGAGCCGCGGGGTCCGCCGCGTCCGCGCGCGCGGCCAGCGGCCCGTAGTACTCGTCCCAGTCGGACTCGGGCTGCGGGTGCACGCCGAGCACGGAGTACCCGGCACCGGTCGCGGCCCGGAGGTTCTCCTCGCCGGTACGGAGTGTGTAATGCCGCTCCCAGAAGGCGCGGGCCGCGGCGGACGGCTCGGCGGCCGTCCACTCGCACTCGGTCAGGACGAGCGCTCCGCCGGGAGCGAGCAGCCGCCGCCAGGTGCGCAGCGCGGTGTCGAAGCCGATGGAGTAGGCCGAGCTCTCGGCCCAGACCAGATCGAACGAGCCGTCGGGGAAGGGGAGTTCGGCCATGTCGGCGTTGAGGGTGGTGATCGATCCGGCGAGCCCGCGCGCTCGCGCGGGCAGCGCGCCCGTGAGGGAGAGCAGCCGCCGGGTGGTGGCGTCGGAACCGGGACCCTGCCGGTCGAGCCCGTGGTGCAGGGCGAAGAAGGCATGGGTGAGCGACGTGTGGTCGGTCAACGTGGGAAACCCTTGAGTGAGGGGCCCGCGGACGTACGGAGCGTCAGACGCGAGCCCGGGAAGTGGGGATGCACGTGTCGCCGCGCAGAGCAGCGTCGGCCGCGACAGTCATTAACCCACCTCCAGGGAACTCAAGAACTCCGGCCACATTAACACCGAAGGTGACCACGGCGTCGTACACCGGAGCGGTGGGGCCGGGGTTCAGTGGCAGAGCTTCGCCTCGTGCTCCGCGTGTCCGCTCGGCTCCAGTTGGAAGGTGCAGTGCTCGACGTCGAAGTGGTCGCCCAGGCAGCCCTGCAGCTCGTGCAGCATCTTCTCGTGGCCGATGGAGTCGAGGGTGTAGGAGCTCACCACCACGTGTGCGGAGAGCACCGGCATGCCCGAGGTGATGGTCCAGGCGTGCAGGTCGTGGACCTCCTCGACGCCCGGCAGCTCGAGTATGTGGGCCCGCACCTCCGCCATGTCGACTCCCTTGGGGGCCGACTCCAGGAGCACGTTCAGGGTTTCCTTCAGGAGCTTGACCGTACGCGGGACGATCATGAAACCGATGACGAGCGAGGCGATCGGGTCGGCGGCCTGCCACCCGGTGGCCATGATGACGACGGCGGCGATGATGACCGCGACCGAGCCGAGGGTGTCCGCGACGACCTCCAGGAAGGCGCCCCGCACATTGAGGCTGTCCTGCTGGCCGCGCATCAGCAGCGACAGCGAGATCATGTTCGCGACGAGGCCGAAGACGCCGAAGTAGACGGCGAGGCTGCCCTCGGTCTGCGCGGGTGTGATGAACCGCTCGACCGCCTCGTACAGCACGTAGCCGCCCACGCCGAGCAGCAGCAGACAGTTGGCGAGCGCGGCGAGTATCTCCGCGCGGGCGTAGCCGAAGGTGCGGTTCTCGGTGGGCGGCCTGTTCGCGAAGTGGATCGCGAGCAGGGCCATGCCGAGGCCAAGGGCGTCGGTGGCCATGTGCGTCGCGTCCGCGACGAGCGCGAGCGAGTCCGCCATGACGCCGCCCACGATCTGGGCCACCATCACCGTGAGCGTGATGGCGAGGGCTGTACGGAGCCGGCCCTTGTAGGCGTTGGCCGCCGTCCCCGTGGCCGGTACCCCGTGTGTGTGTCCGTGATCGTGCCCAGCCCCCATGGAGCCGCCTCCCCAGTGGTCGTCGGTTCTGGCGTTCGCCGGTCGCGCGCCCACAGTGAACTACGGGTGGGGGGTATCTGGCAACGCGGCACTGAACACCGTTGTCATCTCCCTGACCTGCGAAAACGGCAACGATTGCCGTCTGGGGGAGGGGTGCAGGTCAGAGCGTCGAAACGATCAGCCGCGGACCGCTCCGGGGTGGTGCAGACACCAGCCCGCCCAGGCGGACTCGACCATCTCGCGCACCCCGCGCCGGGCCGTCCAGCCGAGCTCCTCGGCCGCCCGGCGGGCGTCGGCCACGGCGCGCGGGGCGTCGCCGGGGCGGGCCGGCTCCACCAGCGCGGGCCGGGTGTCCCCGCTCACCTCGCCGATGAGGGTGACGAGTTCGCGTACGGAAACGCCGCGCCCCCGCCCGATGTTCACCGTCAGATCGCCCCCGGCGCCCGCCGCGAGCCTGCGGGCCGCCGCGAGATGGGCCTCGGCGAGGTCGCAGACGTGCACGTAGTCACGGACGCAGGTGCCGTCCGGCGTCGGATGGGTGTCGCCGAAGATCCGCGGCGCCTCGTCGCGCCGCAGCCGGTCGAAGACCATCGGGATCACGTTGAAGACCCCGGTGTCCGCGAGCTCGGGGGAGGCGGCGCCCGCCACGTTGAAGTACCGCAGGCAGACGGTCCCGATGCCGTGCGCCCGCCCCGCCGCCCGCACCAGCCACTCACCGGCGAGCTTCGTCTCGCCATAGGGGCTGACCGGAACGCAGGGAGTGTCCTCCCGTACGAACTCCGCGTCCGGCGGATTCCCGTACACCGCGGCCGACGAGGAGAACACGAACCGCTCGATGCCGGCCTCGGCCACCGCTTCGAGCAGCGTCGTCAGGCCTCCCAGGTTCTCCCGGTAGTAGCGCAGCGGCTGCTCCACCGACTCCCCGACCTGCTTGCGGGCCGCGAGATGCACCACACCGGTGACCCCGTACTCGGCGAAGACCCGGCGCAGCAGCGCCCCGTCCAGCGAGGAGCCCTTCACGAGGGGCATGTCCGCGGGCAGCCGCCGCGGAACGCCCGACGAGATGTCGTCCAGTACGACGACGCCTTCCCCGGCACCGGCCATGACCCGCGCCACATGGGCCCCGATGTATCCCGCTCCACCTGTGATCAGCCATGTCATGGGCGCCCACCCTAAGCGAACGCGCCGAGGCGAACGCACCACGTGGACAGGTGGTCGCTATGCGGGGCAAGCCGGGCGCGGGGCGGGCGCGGTTTGTGGCCGCGGCCCCCCATCCACCATGATGATCGCGAAGCCGAGGCCCTCGCAGGCCGCCCTTATCGGGGCGTGAACGGGCGATGAACGCCCGCTTCCCCTCATCCGATAGCCTCAGCCGACGTGCCGCCCGGCCGCCATGGCCAGGGGCGTTCCCCTTACGCATGTGCCCGGCGCGAGCCGCGCCGGTACTCAAGGAGTGAGTTCGTCTGTCGACCGCCATCCTCACCGGTCAGCCGGTCCCCGGGTCGCCGCTCGAAGGCGATCTGCGGTCCCTGGGCTTCGACGTGCGGGTCGCCTCCGACGCGGCGGACGTCGAGACGCTGCTCGCCGCCGTGCCGGGCGACCAGCGGGTCGCGGTCGTCGACGCGCGCTTCGTCGGTCACGTCCACGCCCTGCGCCTCGGCCTCACCGACCCCCGCTTCGCCGCCAGCGCCGTCCCCGGCGCCGTCACGGCCAAGCCGGAGGCCCGCACGGAACTGACGCGCGCCCTGCGGGCGACCGCCGCGACCGCGGGCGGCGTCATGACGCTCGACGAGCTCCCGCACGACATCGCGGCGGCCATGGAGTCCGGCGCCGCCGACGTGCACCGCCCCGACCTCGGCACCCTCGTCGCCACCGTGCCCAGCGATCCGCAGGCCCGCAACGAGGCACGCCAGGCCGTCGCCGCCGTCGACGACGAGGCCGTACGCCTGCGCACCGCGGTCAAGTCGCGCGACGGCTTCTTCACGACGTACTGCATCTCCCCCTACTCGCGCTACATCGCCCGCTGGTGCGCCCGCCGGGGCCTCACCCCGAACCAGGTCACCACCGCCTCGCTGCTCACCGCCCTGATCGCGGCGGGCTGCGCGGCGACCGGCACCCGCGGCGGCTTCGTCGCGGCGGGCCTGCTGCTCCTCTTCTCCTTCGTCCTGGACTGCACCGACGGGCAGCTCGCCCGCTACTCCCTGCAGTACTCGACGCTGGGCGCCTGGCTGGACGCGACGTTCGACCGCGCCAAGGAGTACGCCTACTACGCGGGCCTCGCGCTCGGCGCCGCCCGCGGCGGTGACGACGTGTGGGCGCTCGCCCTCGGCGCGATGGTCCTGCAGACCTGCCGGCACGTCGTGGACTTCTCCTTCAACGAGGCAAACTCCGACAGCACGGCCGCGACCGCCAACACCAGCCCCACCGCGGCCCTCTCGGACAGGCTCGACAGCGTCGGGTGGACGGTCTGGCTGCGCCGCATGATCGTGCTGCCCATCGGCGAGCGCTGGGCGATGATCGCCGTGCTCACCGCGGTGACCACCCCGCGCATCACCCTGGTCGTCCTGCTCATCGGCTGCGCGCTCGCCGCCTGCTACACCACGGCGGGGCGCGTCCTGCGCTCCCTGACCCGCAAGGCGACCCGCACCGACCGCGCCGCGCGCGCCCTCGCCGAGCTCGCCGACAACGGCCCGCTCGCCGACGCCTTCGCCGCCCTCAGGCCCCGTACCTGGCTGCGGCCCGCCCCGGTCCTCGCCTTCGTCGGCGGAGCCGTCGTCGTCACCGCGGCCCTGACCACGCCTTACGGCGGTCCCGCCGTCGTGGTCGCCGCCGCGTTCTACGTCGCCCTCTCGGGTCTCGCCCTGATCATGCCCCTCAAGGCCTCCCTGGACTGGCTGGTCCCGCCGTTCTTCCGCGCCGCCGAGTACGGCACGGTCCTGGCGCTGGCGGCCAGGGCCGATGTGAACGGAGCGCTTCCGGCGGCTTTCGGGCTCGTGGCCGCGGTCGCCTACCATCACTACGACACGGTGTACCGCATCAAGGGCGGCACCGGCGCGCCGCCGCGCTGGCTGGTGCGGACGATCGGCGGCCAGGACGGCAGGACCCTCGTGGTCGCGCTGGCCGCGACCTTGCTGCCCGCCACAGATTTCACCGTCGCGCTCACGGCACTCGCCGTGGCCGTGGCACTCGTGGTGCTCGTCGAGAGCATCCGCTTCTGGGTGAACGCCCACAAAGTCGGCGCACCCGCCGTACACGATGAAGGAGAACCCGCATGATCGGCCTCGTCCTTGCGGCAGGCGCCGGACGGCGTCTTCGCCCCTACACCGACACCCTGCCCAAGGCTCTGGTGCCGGTCGACGGTGAGACCACCATCCTCGACCTGACGCTCGGCAACTTCGCCGAGATCGGTCTGACCGAGGTCGCGATCATCGTCGGTTACAAGAAGGAGGCCGTCTACGAGCGCAAGGCGGCGCTCGAGGCGAAGTACGGCCTCAAGCTGACCCTGATCGACAACGACAAGGCCGAGGAGTGGAACAACGCCTACTCCCTGTGGTGCGGCCGTGACGCGATCAAGCACGACGTGATCCTCGCCAACGGCGACACCGTGCACCCGGTCTCCGTCGAGAAGACGCTGCTCGCCGCGCGCGGCAACGGCCAGAAGATCATTCTCGCCCTCGACACGGTGAAGCAGCTCGCCGACGAGGAGATGAAGGTCATCGTCGACGACGCCAAGGGCGTGCAGCGCATCACCAAGCTGATGGACCCCTCCGAGGCCACCGGTGAGTACATCGGCGTCACCCTCATCGAGGGCTCCGCAGCCGACGAGCTCGCCGACGCCCTGAAGACCACCTTCGAGCGCGACCCCGACCTCTACTACGAGGACGGCTACCAGGAGCTCGTCAACCGCGGCTTCAAGGTGGACGTGGCCCCGATCGGCGACGTCAAGTGGGTCGAGATCGACAACCACGACGACCTCGCCAAGGGCCGGGAGATCGCGTGCCAGTACTGACGAGGCTCATCCCCTCGCCGGTCGTCGTCGACATCCGGCCGGGGGCGATCGACGACCTGGCCGGTGTCCTCGCCGACCAGCGGATCTGCTCGTCGACCGGCAAGCTCGCCATCGCCATCAGCGGTGGCTCGGGTGCGGTGCTCCGCGAGCGGCTGATGCCCTCGCTGAGCGGCGCGGAGTGGTTCGAGGTCGGTGGCGGCACGCTCGACGACGCCATCAAGCTCGCCGACGCCATCAGGAAGTCGGGCCGCTACGACGCGATCGTCGGCCTGGGCGGCGGCAAGATCATCGACTGCGCCAAGTTCGCCGCGGCGCGCGTCGGCCTGCCGCTGGTCGCCGTCGCGACGAACCTGTCGCACGACGGTCTCTGCTCGCCGGTCGCGACGCTCGACAACGACGCGGGCCGCGGCTCGTACGGCGTGCCGACCCCCATCGCGGTCGTGATCGACCTCGACATCATCCGCGAGGCCCCGGTCCGCTTCGTCCGCTCCGGCATCGGCGACGCGCTGTCCAACATCTCCGCGATCCGCGACTGGGAGCTGGCCGCCCGTGAGCGCGGCGAGGACATCGACGGCCTCGCGGCCGCCATGGCCCGCCAGGCCGGCGAGGCGGTTCTCCGCCACCCCGGCGGTGTCGGCGATGACGCCTTCCTGCAGGTCCTGGCCGAGGGTCTGGTCCTCACCGGCATCGCGATGTCCATCTCCGGCGACTCCCGCCCGGCGTCCGGCGCGTGTCACGAGATCAACCACGCCTTCGACCTCCTCTTTCCCAAGCGCGCCGCCAGCCACGGCGAGCAGTGCGGTCTGGGCGCGGCGTTCGCGATGCACCTGCGCGGTGCCCGCGAGGAGTCGGCGTTCATGGCCTCGGTGCTGCGCAGGCACGGTCTTCCCGTGCTGCCGGAGGAGATCGGCTTCACCGTGGACGAGTTCGTCCAGGTCGTGGAGTTCGCTCCGCAGACCCGGCCGGGCCGCTACACGATCCTCGAACACCTCGACCTGTCCACCGACCAGATCAGGGACGCATACGCCGACTATGCAAAAGCCATCGGTAGCTGAGCTCCGCCCGGTTGTTCACCCCCCGGGGGTGAAGGACCGGCGCAGCGGCGAACACTGGGCCGGCCGGCTCTACATGCGTGAGGTCTCCCTGCGCATCGACCGGCACCTGGTGAACACGAAGGTCACGCCCAACCAGCTGACCTACGTGATGACCGTGGCCGGCGCCCTCGCCGCCCCGGCCCTGCTGGTGCCGGGGATCACGGGCGCCGTGCTCGGCGTGCTCGCGGTCCAGCTCTATCTGCTGCTCGACTGCGTCGACGGCGAGATCGCCCGCTGGAAGAAGCAGTACTCGATGTCCGGGGTCTATCTGGACCGGGTCGCCGCCTACCTGTGCGACGCCGCGGTCCTGGTCGGCTTCGGTCTGCGGGCCGCCGACATCTGGGGCTCGGGACGCATCGACTGGCTGTGGGCCTTCCTCGGCACGCTGGCCGCGCTCGGCGCGATCCTGATCAAGGCCGAGACCGACCTCGTCGGCGTCGCCCGCCACCAGACGGGCAAGGAGCCGGTCAAGGAGTCGGCGGCCGAGCCGCGCTCCTCCGGCATGGCGCTGGCCCGCAGGGCCGCCGCCGCGCTGAAGTTCCACCGGCTGATCCTCGGTGTCGAGGCGTCGCTGCTGATCCTGGTCATCGCGTTCGTGGACCAGGCCAGGGGCGACCTGTTCTTCTCGCGCCTCGGCGTGGCCGTCCTCGCGGGCATCGCGCTGCTGCAGACCCTGCTCCACCTCGTGTCCATCCTCGTATCGAGCAGGTTGAAGTGAGCACCCCGGCACAGAAGCTGAAGGTCGGCGCCGTCATCATCACGATGGGCAACCGGCCGCAGGAGCTGCGCGCCCTCCTCGACTCGGTCGCCAAGCAGGACGGCGACCCGGTCGAGGTGGTCGTGGTCGGCAACGGCGCCCCCGTGCCCGAGGTCCCCGAAGGCGTACGCACCGTCGAGCTGCCCGAGAACCTCGGCATCCCCGGCGGCCGCAACGTCGGCATCGAGGCCTTCGGCCCCGGCGGCACCGACGTCGACATCCTGCTCTTCCTGGACGACGACGGCCTGCTCGCGAACATGGACACGGCCCAGCTGTGCCGCGAGGCCTTCGCCGCCGACCCGGAGCTCGGCATCATCAGCTTCCGCATCGCGGACCCGGACACGGGGGAGACCCAGCGCCGCCACGTGCCGCGCCTGCGGGCCTCCGATCCGATGCGCTCCTCGCGCGTGACGACCTTCCTCGGCGGCGCCAACGCCGTCCGTACGAAGGTCCTCGCCGAGGTCGGCGGTCTGCCCGGCGAGTTCTTCTACGCGCACGAGGAGACCGACCTCGCCTGGCGCGCGCTGAACGCCGGCTGGATGATCGACTACCGCTCCGACATGGTCCTGTTCCACCCCACGACGGCCCCCTCCCGGCACGCGGTCTACCACCGGATGGTGGCCCGCAACCGCGTCTGGCTGGCCCGTCGCAACCTCCCCGCCCTCCTTGTCCCGGTCTACCTCGGCGTCTGGCTGCTCCTCACGCTCGCCCGACGCCCCTCGGGCCCGGCCCTGAAGGCCTGGTTCGGCGGCTTCAAGGAGGGCTGGACCACGCCCTGCGGACCTCGCAGACCCATGAAGTGGCGTACGGTGTGGCGGCTGACCCGACTCGGTCGACCTCCTGTGATCTGACAAGCTCGGGTCTGAGAGCATTCGGGCCATACCCCGGTCCCTGGCCCACGCCTACGCCCGACCGGCTGCGCATCTGAAGACGAAAGTTTCCACTCGTGAGTGAGACAACGCATGACGGCGGAGTCGCGGTGACCGCGTCTCCGTCGCCCGATGACGGGCTCTCCCGATCCGAACTCGCCGCCAAGTACGGTCTGACCGTCAGCGGCGCCCGGCCCGGACTTTTCGAGTACGTCCGCCAGCTCTGGGGACGACGCCACTTCATCCTCGCCTTCTCGCAGGCGAAGCTGACCGCCCAGTACAGCCAGGCCAAGCTCGGCCAGCTCTGGCAGGTGGCGACACCGCTCCTGAACGCGGCGGTCTACTTCTTCATCTTCGGACTGCTCCTCGGCGCGAGGAAGGGCATTCCGCACGAGATCTACGTGCCCTTCCTGGTGACGGGCGTCTTCGTCTTCACCTTCACGCAGAGCTCCGTGATGGCGGGCGTGCGGGCGATCGCCGGAAACCTCGGCCTGGTCAGGGCCCTGCACTTCCCCCGGGCCTCGCTGCCGATCTCCTTCGCGCTCCAGCAGCTCCAGCAGCTGCTGTTCTCGATGATCGTGCTCGTCGTGATCATGGTGGGGTTCGGCATCTACCCGGCCTTCTCCTGGCTGCTCGTGGTGCCCGCGCTGGCCCTGCAGTTCGTCTTCAACACCGGGCTCGCGCTGATCTTCGCCCGGATGGGCAGCAAGACGCCCGACCTGGCGCAGCTGATGCCGTTCGTGATGCGCACGTGGATGTACGCCTCGGGCGTCATGTTCAGCATCCCCGCGATGCTCGCGGACAAGAAGGACGTGCCCGGCTGGGTCGGGGACGTGCTCCAGTGGAACCCGGCCTCGATCTATATGGACCTGATCCGCTTCGCCCTGATCGACGACTACGGATCCTCCTACCTGCCCCCGCACGTGTGGATCTTTGCCATCGGCTGGGCGGTCGTGATCGGCGCGGTCGGCTTCGTGTACTTCTGGAAGGCTGAGGAGCGCTACGGCCGTGGCTGACGACAAGATCACCGACAAGGGACACATCCCTACCGTCATCGCCGACGAGCTGCACATCGTCTACCGCGTCAACGGCGCGAAGACGGGCAAGGGCAGCGCCACCTCCGCACTGAGCCGCATGCTCCGGCGCGGCGAGGAGCGCGGCGTGCGCAAGGTGCATGCCGTACGCGGCGTCAGCTTCACCTCCTACCGCGGCGAGGCCATCGGTCTGATCGGCTCCAACGGCTCCGGCAAGTCGACCCTGCTCCGGGCCATCGCGGGCCTGCTGCCCGCCGAGAAGGGCAAGGTCTACACCGACGGTCAGCCCTCGCTGCTCGGCGTCAACGCGGCCCTGATGAACGACCTGACGGGCGAGCGCAACGTCATCCTCGGCGGGCTCGCCATGGGCATGTCCCGCGAGCAGATCCGGGAGCGCTACCAGGAGATCGTCGACTTCTCGGGCATCAACGAGAAGGGCGACTTCATCACCCTGCCGATGCGCACCTACTCGTCCGGCATGGCGGCCCGGCTGCGCTTCTCCATCGCGGCGGCCAAGGACCACGACGTCCTGATGATCGACGAGGCCCTGGCCACCGGCGACCGGAAGTTCCAGAAGCGCTCCGAGGCCCGCATCCGCGAGCTGCGCAAGCACGCGGGCACGGTCTTCCTGGTGAGTCACAACAACAAGTCCATCCGCGACACCTGCGACCGTGTCCTGTGGCTGGAGCGCGGCGAGCTGCGCATGGACGGCCCCACCGACGAGGTCATAAAGGAGTACGAGAAGTTCACGGGCAAGTAGCCCGTTCGAGCCATCGGGCGCGCACCCGTTCGGCAGCAGTGCCCCGCCGGGCGGAATCCGGCGGGGCACTGTCGTGGCATGGTGTCTCCCCTGAGCCACATGGGTCACTCAACTCGCGTGCGCCCAGGGAAGATTGAGGCCAATCGGTGTGTTGTTGTGATGCGCCGAACACCCCGACGATGGCTGAGTGGTTGTACAACGTAAGCTGTAGCAGTGCTGATTCGCGGCAAGTGGGGCGATATCGCGCGGAGCCCCGGCTCGGAGCACGGCCCGCCCCGGAGAGGGCTGGGCGGCGTGTCCGAAATAGGATGTATTGGGTCGGCAGTGTAGAACGGGAGATGTGACGGCAATGGCTACGGATGATCTCCAGCTCCGCGATGCATCCGCCGTCCTCGACAAGGCCGCGGACGAGAACTTCCCGGTGGCTCCCTTCTTCCTGCCCCGGGCCTGGCGCGACGATCTCATGGCCGTCTACGGCGTCGTCCGCCTCATCGACGACATCGGCGACAGCGACCTCGCGCCCGGTGCCGCCCATGCCCGCCACCTCGGCCTCGACGGCCCCGGTGACCCGCTGAGCCTCCTGGACGCCGTCGAGGCCGATCTGGGCAAGGTCTTCGACGGCGCCGACCCCGGCCACCCGCTGGTGCGGGCGCTGCGCCCGGCCGTCGAGCGCGGGACCCTGACAGTGGAGCCCTTCCTCGGCCTGCTGGAGGCCAACCGCCAGGACCAGCGCGTCACGCACTACGAGACCTACGACGACCTCGTCGCGTACTGCGCGCTCTCCGCGAACCCGATCGGCCGTCTCGTCCTGGCCATCACCGGTACGGAATCCCCCGAGCGCATCCGCCGCTCGGACGCCGTCTGCACCGGGCTGCAGATCGTCGAGCACATCCAGGACGTCGCCGAAGACCTGCGGCGCGGCCGCATCTACCTGCCGGTTGAGGACATGAAGCAGTTCCACGTGAGCGAGTCAGACCTGTCCCGGCCGACAGCGGGCGCATCGGTGCGCGCCCTGGTCGCCTACGAAACGGAACGCGTCCGGTGCCTCCTGAATGAAGGCACCCCCCTGGTGGGTAGCGTCCACGGCAGGCTGAAGCTGCTGCTGGCCGGATTCGTGGCAGGGGGGAGGGCGGCGGTCCGGGCGATCGTCGCCGCGGGATACGACGTACTGCCCGGACCACCCAGACCCACCAAGCCACGCATGCTGCGTGAGGCGGGTGCAGTTCTGCGAGGAGAGGGGTGAGCCGGGCAGTGGGGTCGGATCCGGGCGTGTCCGCGTCGGTGCTCGCCGCGTACAGCTACTGCGAGGCCGTGACCGGACAGCAGGCGCGCAACTTCGCGTACGGCATCAGGCTGCTGCCGACGCCGAAGCGACGGGCCATGTCCGCGCTCTACGCGCTCTCTCGGCGGGTGGACGACATCGGCGACGGCGGACTCGCGCCGGAGATCAAGACGGCCCGGCTCGACGACACCCGGGCCCTGCTCGCCCGGATCCGCGCGGGCGAGGTGCACGAGGACGACACCGACCCGGTGGCGGTCGCCCTCGCGCACGCGGCGACACACTTCCCGATCCCGATGGACGGCCTCGACGAGCTCATCGACGGCGTCCTCATGGACGTAGGCGGTGGGACGTACGAGACGTGGGAGGACCTGAAGGTCTACTGCCGCTGTGTGGCGGGGGCGATCGGGCGGCTCTCCCTCGGCGTGTTCGGCACCGAACGGGGGGCGCTCCACGCCGAGCGGGCGCCGGAGTATGCCGACACGCTCGGCCTCGCGCTCCAACTGACCAACATTCTCCGGGACGTTCGCGAGGACGCGCAGGACGGGCGGACCTACCTGCCCTCCGACGACCTCGCCAAGTTCGGCTGCGCCGCCGGGTTCGCCGGATCCGAGCCGCCCGCCGGGTCCGACTTCGCGGGCCTCGTCCACTTCGAGGTGCGCCGCGCGCGGGCCCTGTTCGCCGAGGGCTACCGCCTGCTGCCCATGCTTGACCGGCGCAGCGGCGCCTGCGTCGCGGCCATGGCCGGCATCTACCGCAGGCTGCTCGACCGCATCGAGCGCGATCCTGAAGCGGTGCTGCGCGGCCGCGTCTCGCTGCCGGGGCGCGAGAAGGCGTACGTCGCCGTGCGCGGGCTGTCCGGGCTCGACGCGCGGAGCGTGTCACGACAGACCGTCTGGAGGCGTGCGTGATGCGCATCCGGAGTGATCGTGGGACCGCTGGGACGGCGTCCGCAAAGCGGCGGGCAACCCTCCGCTCCGGGGCCGCGTCCCAGACTGCAACGGCCGAAGGGGTGGGTGCGTGAAGAGCGAGGACATGCAGCCCGAAGGGGCTGACGTGGACGCCGAAGGCCGCTCCGAAGGGGCGGCCGCCGTGGTGGTCGGCGGTGGCCTCGCGGGCATCACCGCCGCGCTCGCGCTGGCCGACGCGGGCCTGCGCGTGACGCTGCTCGAAGGACGGCCGCGGCTCGGCGGGCTCGCGTTCTCCTTCCAGCGCGGCGCACTGACCGTCGACAACGGCCAGCACGTCTATCTGCGCTGCTGCACCGCCTACCGGTGGTTCCTCGACCGCATCGAGGGCGCGCACCTCGCACCCCTGCAGGAACGTCTCGACGTGCCCGTGCTCGACGCCGACAAAAACCGGCTCGGGCGACTTCGGCGCACCGCGCTGCCCGTGCCGCTGCACCTGGCGGCGAGCCTGGCCACGTACCCGCATCTGTCGCTCGCCGAGCGCGCCAACGTGGGGCGCGCGGCGCTCGCCCTCAAGGGGCTCGATCCGACCGATCCCGCACTGGACGGCCAGGACTTCGGCAGCTGGCTGGCCCGGCACGGTCAGTCGCCGCGCGCCGTCGAGGCCCTCTGGGACCTCGTGGGCGTCGCGACGCTCAACGCCGTCGCGGGGGACGCCTCGCTGGGGCTCGCCGCGATGGTGTTCAAGACCGGGCTGCTCTCGGAACCGGGCGCCGCCGACATCGGCTGGGCCCAGGTGCCCCTCGGTGATCTGCACGACAAACTGGCCCGCAAGGCGCTCGACGCCGCGGGAGTCCGTACGGAACTGAAGACACGAGTCACCTCCATCTCCCGTACGGACAACGGCGGTTGGCGCGTGGAGGTTCCCGGCGAGACCATCGAGTGCAAAACCGTCGTGCTCGCCGTGCCGCAGCACGAGGCGCACGACCTCCTCCCGGACGGCGCGCTCGACCGGCCCGACCGGCTGCTCGACATCGACACCGCGCCGATCCTCAACATCCACGTCGTGTACGACAGGAAGGTGCTGAAGCGGCCGTTCTTCGCCGCCCTCGGCACCCCTGTGCAGTGGGTATTCGACCGGACCGAGGCGTCCGGTCTCGCCGAGGGGCAGTACCTGGCGCTCTCCCAGTCCGTCGCGCAGAACGAGATCGACGCGCCCGTCGCCGCGCTCCGAGAGCGCTATCTGCCCGAACTGGAGCGGCTGTTGCCCGCGGCGCACGGCGCCGAGGTGCGGGACTTCTTCGTCACCCGCGAGCGCACGGCGACGTTCGCGCCGACGCCCGGTGTCGGCAGGCTCCGCCCCGGTGCCCGCACCAAGGCCCGCGGCCTGTATCTCGCGGGCGCGTGGACCGCCACCGGGTGGCCCGCGACCATGGAGAGCGCCGTACGCAGCGGCATCAGCGCGGCCGAAGCCGCCCTCTCCACCCTCGACCGCCCTCGTGACCACCTCTTCGCGTTCGAGGAGGCGGCGGCGTGAAGCTCGACCATCTGGGGTCAGGTCCCCAGAGAACCAGCACCGGAACAAGAGGAGAAACTGTGCCGACTGTGCCCTCGGCCGAGAAAACGGCTGCCGACACGGTGGACGTGACCTCAACTCTCGAACAAGGAAGGACGCTGGCCACCCCGGTGCTGCGGGCCGCGGTGGACCGTCTGGCGCCGCCCATGGACACCGTGGCCGCCTACCACTTCGGCTGGATCGACGCCGAGGGCAACCCGTCCGACGGCGACGGCGGCAAGGCCGTGCGTCCCGCGCTCGCCCTGCTCTCCGCCGAGGCGGCGGGCGCGCCCCCCGAGGTCGGCGTGCCCGGCGCGGTCGCCGTCGAGCTCGTACACAACTTCTCCCTGCTGCACGACGACCTGATGGACGGCGACGAGCAGCGCCGCCACCGCGACACCGTCTGGAAGGTGCACGGCCCCGCGCAGGCCATCCTCGTCGGCGACGCCCTCTTCGCACTCGGCAACGAGATCCTCCTGGAGCTCGGCACCGTCGAGGCGGGCCGCGCCACCCGCCGTCTCATCACCGCCACGCGCGCGCTGATCGACGGTCAGGCGCAGGACATCAGCTACGAGCACCGCGACCGGGTCACCGTCGAGGAGTGCCTGGAGATGGAGGGCAAGAAAACCGGCGCCCTGCTCGCCTGCGCGGTCTCCATCGGCGCCGTGCTCGGCGGCGCGGACGACCGCACCGCCGACACCCTGGAGAAGTACGGCTACCACCTCGGTCTCGCCTTCCAGGCCGTGGACGACCTGCTCGGCATCTGGGGCGACCCGGAGGCCACCGGAAAGCAGACGTGGAGCGATCTGCGTCAGCGCAAGAAGTCGCTGCCCGTGGTGGCCGCGCTGGCCGCGGGCGGCCCCGCCTCCGAGCGGCTCGGCGAACTGCTCGCCGCGGACGCCAAGAGCAGCGAGTTCGAGAATTTCTCCGAGGAGGAGTTCGCCGCGCGCGCCGCCCTGATCGAGGAGTCGGGCGGCCGCGAGTGGACCGCCAAGGAGGCCCGGCGTCAGCACGCCATCGCCATCGAGGCGCTGGACGGTGTCCGGATGCCGGAGCGGGTGCGGGCGCAGCTCGTCGCGCTCGCCGACTTCGTCGTCGTACGAGAGAGATGAGCGTTATTGCGCGGACATCCGGGAGCTCCGGGGTGTGACCCCCTGGACGCCCAGGCAGTCGCCGGCCGGCGCGTCGCGTCGGCCGACGGCGGACCCACAGCAGACGTAGCCACCGCACTGCACGAAGGGGAAGCCATGACAGCGACGACCGACGGAAGCACCGGAGCGGCCACGCCCCGAGCAGCCTCGGCCAGCCAGACCACCGAATCCGTGGACCGGACCGACAGGGCCGTCGCGACGTCGGACACCCGCGAAGCCGCCGCGGGCGCCATGCGCCGGTCCACGGAATACCTGCTCTCCCGGCAGGACGCCCAGGGGTGGTGGAAGGGCGACCTCGAGACCAACGTGACCATGGACTCCGAGGATCTCCTGCTCCGCCAGTTCCTCGGGATCCGGGACGAGCCGACCACGCGCGCCGCCGCGCTGTTCATCCGCGGCGAGCAGCGCGACGACGGCACCTGGGCCACCTTCTTCGGCGGGCCCGGCGAACTCTCCACCACCATCGAGGCGTACGTCGCGCTGCGTCTGGCCGGCGATCGGCCCGACGAGCCGCACATGGCGAAGGCCTCGGCCTGGATCCGCGAGCACGGCGGCATCGCATCCGCCCGGGTCTTCACCCGGATCTGGCTCGCCCTGTTCGGCTGGTGGAAGTGGGACGACCTGCCCGAACTCCCGCCCGAGCTCATCTACTTCCCCCAGTGGGTGCCGCTCAACATCTATGACTTCGGCTGCTGGGCGCGGCAGACCATAGTGCCCCTGACCATCGTCTCCGCCAAGCGTCCTGTACGCCCCGCGCCCTTCGCCCTGGACGAGCTGCACACCGACGCGCGTGTGCCGAACCCCGCCAAGCCCCTCGCCCCCGCGGGCAGTTGGGACGGCATCTTCCAGCGGCTCGACAAGGCGCTGCACGTCTACCACAAGGTCGCGCCGCGCTTCGTGCGCAGGGCCGCGATGAACAGCGCGGCCCGCTGGATCATCGAGCGGCAGGAGAACGACGGCTGCTGGGGCGGGATCCAGCCGCCCGCCGTCTACTCGATCATCGCGCTGCACCTGCTCGGCTACGACCTGGACCACCCCGTACTGAAGGCCGGGCTCGCCTCCCTCGACCGGTTCGCCGTGTGGCGCGAGGACGGCGCCCGCATGATCGAGGCCTGCCAGTCACCGGTGTGGGACACCTGCCTGGCGACCATCGCGCTCGCGGACGCCGGACTGCCCGCGGACCACCCGCAGTTGGTCAAGGCCGCGGACTGGATGATCTCGGAGCAGATCGTGCGGCCGGGCGACTGGTCGGTGCGCAGGCCCGCCCTCGCGCCGGGCGGCTGGGCCTTCGAGTTCCACAACGACAACTACCCGGACATCGACGACACCGCCGAGGTCGCCCTCGCGCTGCGCCGAGTCGCGCACCCGGACAAGGCGCGCCTGGAGAACGCCATCGAGCGCGGGATGCGCTGGACCCTCGGCATGCAGTCGAAGAACGGCGCCTGGGCCGCCTTCGACGTGGACAACACCAGCCCCTTCCCCAACCGGCTGCCGTTCTGCGACTTCGGTGAGGTCATCGACCCGCCGTCCGCCGACGTCACCGGCCATGTGGTGGAGATGCTCGCCGTTGAGGGCAAGTCCCACGACCCCCGCACCCGGCGCGGCATCGAGTGGCTCCTCGCCGAACAGGAGGAGAACGGCGCCTGGTTCGGCCGCTGGGGCGTCAACTACATCTATGGCACAGGGGCGGTGGTGCCCGCCCTGGTCACGGCGGGCCTGCCGGCCGCGCACCCCGCGATCCGGCGGGCGGTGAAGTGGGTCGAGTCGGTGCAGAACGACGACGGCGGCTGGGGCGAGGACCTGCGCTCCTACCGCGACCGGGGCTGGGTCGGGCACGGCACGTCGTCCGCCTCGCAGACCGCCTGGGCGCTGCTCGCACTGCTCGCGGCGGGAGAGGGCGAAGGCAAGTCCGCGGAGCGGGGCATCGCCTGGCTCGTCGAGAACCAGCGCGCGGACGGCTCCTGGGACGAGCCGTACTTCACCGGCACCGGCTTCCCCTGGGACTTCTCCATCAACTACCACCTGTACCGGCAGGTGTTCCCGCTCACCGCGCTCGGCAGGTACGTCAACGGAGAGCCCTTCGCGAAAGGCTCCGCCGCACATCCGGGCAAGGGCAGCTGATGGACCGGACCCCGGCCCCGCGGCCGGGCCCCGTGCCGCTGCTGATCGCCTGCGCGCTCGGCATCGAGCGCCTCGCCCTGCGCACGGGCGACCGCAGCGGCGCCCCCCGCCCCATGACGGTGCTGCGCACCGGCATGGGCCCCAAGAACGCCGAGCGCGCCGTCGACGACGCGCTCGGCAAGGAAACCCTGCGCGACGCGGCCGTCCTGGCCACCGGCTTCTGTGCCGGACTCGCCCCCGGTATGCGCCCCGGCGACCTCGTCGTCGCCGAGGAGACCAGGGACGCGCGCGGCAGCACCGCCTGCACGGGGGCCGGTCTGCTGGTCCAGGAGCTGGCGCGGGCCCTGCCCGGACGCGCCGTGCACACCGGACCGCTCACCGGCTCCGACCATGTCGTACGGGGCCAGGAGCGCGGCGAGCTCCTGGCCACCGGCGCGATCGCGGTGGACATGGAGTCCGCCGCGACGCTGCACAGCGCCGTACGCGCCGGAGATCGGCCCGTTGCCGCCGTCCGGGTGGTAGTGGATGCTCCGCAGTACGAACTCGTCCGCATCGGCACGGTGCGCGGTGGAATATCAGCTTTCCGCGTTCTTCGTGCCGTGCTTCCCGCTTTTTTCGAATGGCACCGTTCTTCTTTGCTCCCTCGGAGGTGAGCCAGATGGCCATGCCGCTGCGCCAGACCATCAAGGTCGCGACGTATCTCTTTGAACAGAAGCTCCGCAAGCGTGACAAGTTTCCTCTGATCGTCGAGTTGGAGCCGCTCTTCGCGTGCAATCTCGCGTGCGAGGGATGCGGAAAGATCCAGCACCCGGCCGGCGTGCTCAAACAGCGGATGCCGGTGGCCCAGGCCGTGGGCGCCGTCCTTGAGTCCGGTGCGCCGATGGTGTCCATCGCGGGCGGCGAACCGCTGATGCACCCTCACATGGACGAGATCGTGCGGCAGTTGGTGGCGAAGAAGAAGTACGTCTTCCTCTGCACCAACGCCATGCTGCTGCGCAAGAAGATCGAGAAGTTCACGCCTTCCCCGTACTTCGCGTTCGCCGTGCACATCGACGGCATGCGGGAGCGGCACGACGAGTCCGTCGCGAAGGAGGGCGTGTTCGACGAGGCGGTGGAGGCCATCAAGGAAGCCAAGAAGCGCGGTTTCCGGGTGACCACCAACTCCACCTTCTTCAGCAATGACACGCCGCAGAACATCATCGAGGTCCTCAACTACCTCAACGACGAGCTGCAAGTCGACGAGATGATGCTCTCGCCCGCCTACGCCTACGAGAAGGCGCCCGACCAGGAGCACTTCCTCGGCGTCGACCAGACCCGGGAGCTCTTCAAGAAGGCCTTCGCCGGCGGCAACCGGCGCCGCTGGCGCCTCAATCACTCGCCGCTCTTCCTGGACTTCCTGGAGGGCAAGGCGGACTTCCCGTGCACCGCGTGGGCGATCCCGAACTACTCGCTCTTCGGCTGGCAACGCCCCTGCTACCTGATGAGCGACGGCTACGTACCCACGTACCGCCAGCTCATCGAGGAGACCGACTGGAGCAAGTACGGCCGCGGCAAGGACCCGCGGTGCGCCAACTGCATGGCGCACTGCGGCTACGAACCGACGGCAGTCCTCGCCACCATGGGCTCCCTCAAGGAGTCCATCAGGGCGGCCCGCGAGACGGTCTCGGGGAACCGCGGGTGACGCACGTGAACGGGCGGGCCGGGGCACTCCGTCAGGGGTGCCCCCCGTCACCGTGAGCTGAGAAGAACCAGAGAGGGGGCCCGAGCATGACCATTCTCGAGACCATCCGGGGGCCGCGGGACCTGAAGAGGCTTTCCGGGGCCGAGCTCGACGAACTGGCGGGGGAGATCCGGGAGTTCCTGGTGCACGCGGTCGCCAGGACGGGCGGCCATCTCGGGCCCAACCTGGGGGTGGTGGAACTCTCCATCGCGCTCCACCGGGTCTTCGAGTCGCCCGTCGACCGGCTCGTGTGGGACACCGGCCACCAGAGCTACGTGCACAAACTGCTCACTGGGCGGCAGGACTTCTCCAAGCTCCGCGGCAAGGGCGGCCTCTCGGGCTACCCCTCGCGCGAGGAGTCCGAGCACGACATCGTCGAGAACAGCCACGCCTCGACCGCGCTCGGCTGGGCGGACGGCCTCGCCAAGGCGCGCCAGGTCCTCGGCGAGCGGGGGCACGTCGTCGCCGTCATCGGGGACGGCGCGCTCACCGGGGGCATGGCCTGGGAGGCGCTCAACAACATCGCCGCGGCGAAGGACCGGCCGCTGATCATCGTCGTGAACGACAACGAGCGCTCGTACGCGCCGACCATCGGCGGGCTCGCCAACCACCTCGCCACGCTCCGCACGACGGACGGCTACGAACGGGTGCTCGCCTGGGGCAAGGACATACTCCAGCGCACCCCCGTCGTCGGAAAGACGCTGTACGAGTCGCTGCACGGGGCCAAGAAGGGGTTCAAGGACGCCTTCGCGCCGCAGGGCATGTTCGAGGACCTGGGGCTCAAGTACGTGGGGCCGATCGACGGGCACGACATCGGCGCCGTCGAGTCCGCCCTGCGGCGCGCGAAGCGCTTCCACGGCCCCGTGCTCATCCACTGCCTGACCGACAAGGGCCGCGGCTACGAACCCGCGCTCGCCGACGAGGCGGACCGCTTCCACACCGTGGGCGTCATGGACCCGCTCACCTGCGAGCCGCTCGCGCCCGCCAACGGGCCTTCCTGGACCTCGGTGTTCGAGGACGAGATCGTCCGCATCGGCGCCGAGCGCGAGGACGTCGTCGCCATCACCGCGGCGATGCTCGGCCCGGTCGGCCTGACGAAGTTCGCGGCGGCCCACCCCGACCGGGTCTGGGACGTCGGCATCGCCGAGCAGCACGCCGCGGTGTCCGCCGCCGGGCTCGCCACGGGCGGCCTCCACCCGGTCGTCGCGCTCTACGCCACGTTCCTCAACCGCGCCTTCGACCAGCTTCTGATGGACGTCGCGCTGCACCGGTGCGGGGTCACCTTCGTGCTCGACCGGGCGGGGATCACGGGCGTCGACGGCGCCTCCCACAACGGCATGTGGGACATGTCCATCCTGCAGGTCGTGCCGGGGCTGCGGATCGCCGCGCCGCGCGACGCCGACCAGCTGAGGGCGCAGCTGCGGGAGGCGGTCGCCGTGGACGACGCGCCGACGCTGCTGCGGTTCCCCAAGGAGTCGGTGGGGCCCGCGATCCCCGCCGTGGACCGGCTCGGCGGCATGGACCTGCTGCTGACGGACGACGATCCGGACGTGCTGCTCGTCGCGGTCGGGGTGATGGCGCCGGTCTGCCTGCAGGCCGCCGAGCTGCTCCGGGCGCGCGGACTGCGCTGCACCGTCGTCGATCCGCGCTGGGTCAAGCCCGTCGACGCCGAGCTGCCCGGGCTCGCCGCGCACCACCGCCTCGTGGCGGTCGTCGAGGACAACAGCCGTGCCGCCGGGGTCGGCGCCGCGGTCGCGCTGGCCCTCGGCGAGGCCGAAGTGGACGTGCCCATAAGGCGGTTCGGCATCCCCGAGCAGTTCCTCGCGCACGCCAAGCGGGGCGAGGTCCTCGCCGACGTCGGGCTCACGCCGGTCGAGATCGCGGGACGGATCGGCGCCACGCTCGCGGCCAAGGAGGGCGCACAGGAGCAGGGTTCAGGCAAGGAGCACAGCGCATGACCAAGGAGTTCGACCTCGGCAGACTCCTCGCCGAGCGGGGCGCCGAGCGGTACGAGCTGCACACGCGGCACCTCAACCACCAACTGCCGCGCATGCTGCACACCATCGGCTTCGACAAGGTCTACGAGCGGGCCGAGGGCGCGTACTTCTGGGACGCGGAGGGCAACGACTACCTCGACATGCTCGCGGGCTTCGGCGTGATGGGTCTCGGCCGGCACCACCCCGTCGTACGCAAGGCGCTGCACGACGTCCTCGACGCCTCGCTCGCCGACCTCACCCGCTTCGACTGCCAGCCGCTGCCCGGCCTGCTCGCGGAGCGGCTGCTCACGCACAGCCCGCACCTGGACCGGGTCTTCTTCGGCAACAGCGGCACGGAAGCCGTCGAGACGGCGCTGAAGTTCGCGCGCTACGCGACCGGGAAGCCGCGGGTGCTCTACTGCACGCACGCCTTCCACGGGCTGACCACCGGCTCGCTCTCCGTCAACGGCGAGGACGGGTTCCGGGACGGCTTCGCGCCGCTCCTTCCCGACACCGCGGTGCCGCTCGGAGATCTGGACGTGCTGCGCCGGGAGTTGCTGAAGGGCGACGTCGCCGGGCTGATCGTCGAGCCGATCCAGGGCAAGGGCGTGCACGAGCCGCCGCCCGGGTATCTGCGCGCGGCCCAGGAGCTGCTGCACCGGCACAAGGCGCTGCTGATCGCCGACGAGGTGCAGACGGGCCTCGGCAGGACCGGCGACTTCTACGCGTACCAGCACGAGGAGGGCGTCGAGCCCGATCTGGTCTGCGTCGCCAAGGCGCTCTCGGGCGGCTATGTGCCGGTCGGCGCGACGCTCGGCAAGGACTGGATCTTCAAGAAGGTCTACTCGTCGATGGACCGGGTGCTCGTGCACTCGGCGAGCTTCGGCTCGAACGCTCAGGCCATGGCCGCCGGGCTCGCGGTGCTCGCCGTCATGGAGGACGAGAAGGTCGTCGAGAACGCCCGGGTGACGGGGGAACTGCTGAAGTCCCGCCTCGGCGCGCTCGTGGAGCGCTACGAGCTCCTGAGCGAGGTGCGCGGCCGGGGCCTGATGGTCGGCATCGAGTTCGGGCGGCCCAAGTCGCTGAAGCTGCGCGGGCGTTGGACGATGCTGCAAGCCGCCCGGAAGGGGCTCTTCGCGCAGATGGTCGTCGTACCACTGCTGCAGAAGCACCGCATCCTCACCCAGGTGTCCGGGGACCATCTGGAGGTCATCAAGCTGATCCCGCCGCTGACCGTGGGGGAGAAGGAGGTGGACCGTTTCGTGGCCGCCTTCACGGCGGTGATGGACGACGCGCACAGCGGCGGCGGACTGATGTGGGACTTCGGCAGGACGCTGGTGAAGCAGGCGGTCGCGAACCGCTGAAAGACAGGCTCTGAGAGCGGGCGCCCTCCGGCGGAGCTCGCCGGATTTTGCCTCTCGGGCAAGAAATTTGCCCGGGGGGCAACGCTCTGGCTCAATCAGGGTATGAGCCCTGCCGAGCCCACGGAGCCCGACCCCGGGGAAGCCGCCGAGCCGTCACCGGCGGCCGACGCGCTGCCCGCCGTGGCGCCCCAGCTGCGCGAACTGCGCCGCCGGGCGTCCCTCACGCTGGAGGCCGCCGCCCGTACCGCGGGGCTCTCGCCCGCCCACCTCTCCCGCTTGGAGACCGGGCAGCGCCAGCCCTCACTGCCGATGCTGCTCACGCTCGCACGCGTCTACGGTACGACGGTCTCGGAGCTGCTCGGCGAGACGGTCGCTGACCGGGACGCGGTCGTCCGCGCCCCGGACATGGAACCGACCCGGGCGGGCGGCTGGACCTACTGGCAGGCGGGCGCCTCGGGGCGCGGCATGCAGGCGCTGCGCGTGCACGTGCCGAACGGGGCGCAGGGCGACATCGTGCGCGTCCACCCCGGCGAGGAGTGGCTGTACGTCCTGAAGGGGCGGCTGCGGCTGCACCTCGGGGACGCCGTGCACCTGCTCGAACCGGGGGACAGCTCACACTTCGACTCGCTGACCCCGCACCGCATCGCCGCCGCCGACCGGGGCGGCGCCGACTTCCTCTTCGTCCACACCTTGCTGCAGAGCCCCGCCACCGCGCTGTGCCTCCGCGGCCCCACCCAGGGAGAACCGACATGACGGAACCGGAACAGCAGGCACCGCTGCGGCCGGAGCGGCCCGCCCGCACCACCATGCAGGAGAAGTTCCCCCGGGCGCTCTGGGTCCGGCTGATCATCTATGTGGCGGTGGGCCACATCTTCGCGGCCTTCATCTATCTGCTGTTCGAGCTGGGCGCGAAGAACCAGTAGGAGAGCCGATCGGTCGAGGAGCCGCTCAGTCGAGGAGGCGCTCAGTCGAGGAGGCGGTCGCGGAGGCGCTCGCGGGTCTCGGCGCTCACCTTGAGCCCGTCGGTGAAGTAGGTGTCCACGTCGCCCCAGGTCTGCTCGATCGTCTCGTACGCCGCCGCCAGGTACTCGGCGCGGGCGTCGAAGAGCGGGTCGAGAAGCTCCAAGACCTCGGGCGGCGTCGCGTTCGACGAGCTGTCGGAGCGGTGCACCTTGTACCGGCGGTGCGACGCGCTCGACTCGAGGTAGTCGGTCTCTATCGCGTCGCGCTCGACGCCTATGGCGAGGAGCGTCACGGCTATGGAGAGGCCCGCGCGGTCCTTGCCCGCCGCGCAGTGCATCAGAGCGGGCACGCTGTCATCGGCGAGGGCGTACAGCACCTTGCTGTGCTCGGCGGTGCGCTCCTTGATGATCGTGCGGTACGCGGTCTCCATGCGGCCCGCGGCCCGGCCGTCGGAGAGGATCCCGCGCAGCTGGTCGAGGTCGCCGTCGCGCACCATCTTCCAGAACTCGGCGCCGTCGGCCGGGTCGGTCAGCGGCAGATTCACGTTGCGCACGCCGGGCAGCTCGATGTCGGGGCCTTCGAGGCGCTGGTCGGCGGCGTTGCGGAAGTCGAAGACCGTGTGCAGGCCCAGCGAGGCGAGGTAGGCGGCGTCGCTCGCGGTGGCGTGCGCCAGGTGACCGCTGCGGAAGAGCACGCCCGGACGGACGCGCCGGCCGTCCACCGTCGGCAGGCCGCCCACGTCCCGGAAATTGCGCACTCCGGTCAGCTCGGGCTCTGACAGCTCTGTCGGCGGGACCTGCTGTGTCACGGGCTCTCCTCGGAGTCTGCGGCCGGCGCGGCTCGCCGGTGGGTGCGTCTTTGACGATACGACATGGGTACCTGGGGCAATCACCCCTGCGGCGGGCCCTCCTCCCGGGCGCCTCGGCGGCCCTGAGCGGGCACCTCACGAGCTCTTCGCGGGGGTGATTACTCGCTGCTGGCCCGGTCCGGCCGCTGCCAGGTCCGCCGCCTGAGGCGAGCCCTCGATGCGCGCCCTCAGCGGGAGGCGCCGAGGGGTTCGCCGGTCTCCAGGAGCGTCTTGAGGCTGGAGAGGATCGGCGGCCACCCCTGGCTGCACATGGAGTGCAGGGTGCCGGCCGGGTCGAACTCCTGCGTGACGGTCAGCTTGACCTGGTCGCCCTGCGGCTCCAGGTCGAAGGTGACCGTCGACCGGCGCTCGCTCGCGAGCTCCGCCCGCAGCTCCTCGCCGATGCCGTTGGCCTCGGCCCACTGCGTGCTGAAGGTGTGCCAGGTGTACGCGAGCCTGCGGTGCGGTTCGTGGACGAGGACGACCTGCTCGGGGTCCTCCGTGGTGGCTCCGCTCTCGGTCCAGGTCATCGGGGACCCGGGCGCCCAGTCGGTGCCGAAGCTCACGCCCCAGTAGCGGCTGGTGAAGGCCGGGTCGGTCAGCGCCTGCCAGAGCCGCTCGGGGGTGGTGCGGATGTACGTCGTGTACACGAACGTCCTGCTGTCCATGGGGGTCTGCTCCAATGCTCTCTTCAGGTCCGCGAGGGCGTGCGCCCGGCCGCGGTCGAACTGGTTGATCCATCGTTCGGCGATGGCGTTGATCGGAGCGGCGTTCAGGTAGTGCAGCTTCTCCCGCCCCCGCCGCACCGTGGTGACCAGCTCGGCGCCCTCCAGCACGGTCAGGTGCTTGCTCACCGACTGGCGGGCCATGTCCAGGCCCGCGCACAGCTCCCGCAGGGTCTGTCCGTTGCGGTCCCGCAACCGGTCCAGGAGCTGCCGCCGATTCGGATCGGCCAACGCCTTGAATGCCGCGTCCACACGCTGTCACCCCCAGTCATGCAGCTGAAAGGCTGCCTGTCCATGATTGGCACCCAAGCGGCTGCATGTCAATCGGAAGCGGCGTACTCTGCGGTGCCGTGCTGCTGCACCGCGGGCGGGTCGCGGACCGGGCTCGCGGGCGATCTCGACGCGGCGGTGTTCCGGCTGTGCCGGGTGTGACGCGGACCGAAAGGTGGAACCTGCACTTATTCCGAGTTGGACGAAACTTGACCGGTGGCTTATCTCACGCACCGTCAACCCCTCCCTACGGTGGCGTAGGTCACTTAGGGAGGTGAAGGATGTTATCCCGTGAGCGCAGAGTCGACATCCTTCATCAAACACCCCATCAACAACGGCGTATTCAACTCCTACGCGGCGCTCGGCGACAGCTTCACCGAGGGCGTGGGCGACCCCGGACCTGACGGCGCCTTCGTCGGCTGGGCCGACCGGCTCGCCGTCCTCCTTGACGACCGGGTGCCCGAGCACACCTTCCGGTACGCCAACCTCGCCGTCCGCGGCAAGCTCCTCGACCAGGTCGTCGAGGACCAGCTGCCGCGCGCCAAAGAGCTCGCCCCCGACCTGGTGACCTTCTGTGCCGGGGGCAACGACATCATCCGTCCCGGCACCGACCCCGACGAGGTCGCAGAGCGGTTCGAACGGGCCGTGGCCGACCTCTCCTCGGCGGTCGGCACGGTCATGGTGACCACCGGCTTCGACACCCGCGGCGTCGCGGTGCTCAAGCACCTGCGCGGCAAGATCGCCACGTACAACATGCACGTCCGTGCCATCGCCGACCGGTACGGCTGCCCCGTGCTCGACCTGTGGTCCCTCAGGACCGTGCAGGACCGCCGGGCCTGGGACGGCGACCGGCTGCACCTCTCCGCCGAGGGGCACACGCGCGTGGCGCTGCGCGCCGGTCAGGTCCTGGGCCTCGACGTGCCCGCGGACCCCGACCAGGCGTGGCCGCCGCTGCCGCCGCGCGGCACGCTTGAGGTGCGGCGCGACGACATCCACTGGGCGCGCGAGTACCTGGTGCCGTGGATCGGGCGGCGCATCCGGGGCGAGAGCTCGGGCGACCACGTGGAGGCGAAGGGCTTCCGCAACCCGCACACCATCAAGATGCAGATCGAGGCCGCTTCCTGAACGACGGCCACTGGATCGATTCTGCGAAAACCGACAGGCGCCCCGTACGCGGGGCGCCTGTCGGTGTGTCCGCCCTCACCGCGCCCCGTACCGGGCCGGCGACTCGGTGATCTCGGCCAGCACCGCGGGGTCCTCGATCGTCGCCGGTACGGCGTAGTCGCGGCCGTCCGCGATGGCCCGGACCGTCCCGCGCAGGATCTTCCCGGAGCGCGTCTTGGGCAGGGGCGGCACCGGCACCACGCGACGCGGCGTGGCGACGGCGCCGATCCGGGACCGCACCAGCGCGCGCAGCTCCGCCTCGACCTCGGCCGCCGGGCGGTCCACGCCCTGGCGCAGCACGACCAGGCCAAGACGTGGCGGTCCAGGGCGTTGTGACAGGTGTTCAGCTCGCCGCCCGCGAACCAGCGGGGCGCGGCCGGCGCGGCCGCGTCCAGGACCGCGGCGGGCGGGACGTACCAGTCGACGGCCTCGGCCGCACGGCCCCAGAAGGCCGCCGCATCGAGGAGGCTCTCGCGGTAGGCGCTCTCGTAACTTGTCGGCCTGGGCAACCGGGCACTCCGATCGTCGGGTGCGGCGGCGTCGGCGGAGATCCAGGGGAGACCCGGGGGAGAGATCCCGGCGGACGTGGCAGGGGTCTCGGTCGCCCGCGCAGGACTCGCCGCGGGCCGGTGGACATAATGGAGAGGCCTATCCACCCCCCTCAGGAGGTCCCGTGTCCCGGTCCCTGATCCCCGGGCTCCGCTCGCTGCGCACCGCCCCCTTCGGCGCGGATCCCGCAGGTGCCCGGCTGGCCCGGATCCGCAGATCCCCGAATTACTCCGTTGCCGAGGGGTCCTTCCAGAACCCCGTGGGCGCCCGGACCCGGCCGACCGGGTCCAGCCTGGAGTTCGCCAAGATCTACTTCCGAAGGGAGGAGCGGCTGCGCCGCGGCCCGGCGGGGACGATCCCGGTGCACCCCACGACCCTCGCCGACCTCGCCGAGCCGCCGGCCGACGGCCTGCGGGTCACCTGGATGGGTCACTCCAGCGTCCTGGTGGAGATCGACGGGCACCGGGTGCTCTTCGACCCGGTGTGGGGCGAGCGGTGTTCGCCGTTCTCCTTCGCCGGGCCCAAGCGGCTGCACCCGGTGCCGGTGCCCCTCGCGGCGCTCGGCCCGGTCGACGCCGTGGTGATCTCGCACGACCACTACGACCACCTGGACATGCCCACCATCAAGGCGCTGGCCGGGACCGACACGGTGTTCGCGGTCCCGCTCGGCGTCGGCGCCCACCTGGAGCGGTGGGGCGTACCGGCGGACCGGCTGCGCGAGCTGGACTGGAACGAGACGGCGAAGGTGGGCGGGCTGACCCTGACCGCCACCCCCGCGCGGCACTTCTGCGGCCGTGGACTGCGCAACCAGCAGCACACGCTGTGGGCGTCCTGGGTGGTGGCGGGACCGGAGCACCGCGTCTACCACAGCGGCGACACCGGCTACTTCCCCGGCTTCGGTGACATCGGCGCGGAGCACGGCCCGTTCGACGCCACGATGATCCAGATCGGCGCGTACTCGGAGTGGTGGCCGGACATCCACATGACGCCCGACGAGGGCATGCAGGCCCACCTGGACTTGCAGGGCGGCCGGCCGCGGGGCGTGCTTCTGCCGATCCACTGGGGGACGTTCAACCTCGCCCCGCACGCCTGGTCGGAGCCCGGCGAGGGCACGGTCGCGGCGGCGCGCCGGGCGGGCGCCACGGTCGCGCTGCCCTGTCCCGGTGAGCCCTTCGAGCCCGGGGCGGACTCCGTGCCGGGTTCCCTGTGGTGGCGCGGGGTGGCGGTGGAGCCGCACGGCGGCTGGCTCGGGGCGTCGACGCTGGTCGTCCGCTCGGTCGCGGGGCCCACGTCGGACAGCGGGGAGCACGAGACGACGTCCGTCGGGTAGCGGTGCCACCGGTGCCGGGGGTCGCTCGCGTCGCTCAGGCGGCGCGAGCGCGGTGCCGGCGGACCGCGTCGCGGTTGGCGCAGCGCTGGGAGCAGTAGCGCTGCCGCCCCGTACGGGAGGTGTCGGCGAAGATCCTGGCGCACTCGGTCACGGCGCAGCGCCGCAGCCGGTGCATGCCGCGGCCCGCCAGGTGCAGCGCGGTGCCGACGGAGATCAGCGAGAAGAGCAGGGCGCCGAGCGGCTGCCGGGCGTCGCGGTAGTGCAGGTGCCAGCCGCTGCCCGCGTGGTCGGTCAGCCGCGGGTAGGCGGCGGCCGACGCCAGCATGGCGTTGATCAGCTCGGCGCGCTCGTGTTCTTCGGTGGCGTCGACCACCTTCTCCCAGGCGTCCAGGGTGGCCCGGGTGTGCGCCAAGTCCTCGGGCATGACCGGCCGTTCCAGGGTCAGGCCCGCGGCGACGCAGCGGTCCGCGAGCTCCTGGGCGTCGGCCGGGCGGTGGTTGGCGAGGTCGGCGGCCAGGTTCACGGCGCCTTCGCCGTAAGGGTTGAGATGCATAAGGCCATTACAGCGGGCTGACGGCCAGGAGTCACCATCGGCTGGTACGGCCGACCGCCGTCGCCCTGGCGGCGACGTTCCGAGGAGGGCGCCGCCGCTCCTCGTGCGAGAGCCGCTCCCCGTACGAGACCTGAATCGGACCTGCGTACGAGGTGAATCGGACCCCCGTGCGAGGCGTCACACCAGAGCGGGACGCTGCACCGCTGACTTTGTCAACTGCCCACCGCACGTGATGCGTTGCCGACTACCGTGAGTGGCCGTCGGGCGACGCAGGGATCACGACGCAGGGCTGACGTCGCGACCTGCCGGCCGGCACGGCGATGCCGCAAGCACGCCGCAAAGGGGAGTCGGGCCGACCGCTGGACCCTCGTCGCCACGTACCGAGGACGCAGATGTCTCATCTACGCGCACCGGCCGCCCGCACGGACCGCCGTGAGGGCGGCCGGCACGGCAGGCCAGGCAGCCGCAGCGCCGCACTGCCCGAGACGCACATACGGCCGCAGCTCCTGCGCATGGCGGTGCTGCCCGCCGTCGCCGTGGGCCTGAGCGCCTGCGCGGCCGTGCTGTTCACGCTGCGCTCGACCGGCGCCCGGCCGGGACCGGTCCTGCTCACCGTCCTCACCGCGGCCGCCCTGGTCGGCCTCGCGGGCATCGTGACCGCCGCCGTCGCCGCCGAGCGCGCCGCGAAGTCCCTGCACGACCGGGTCGGCGCGCTGCGCCGCAGCACCGCGCGCGGCGAGGCCGAACTGCGCTCCGTCGTCGAGCAGTTGCGCCGCGGCGACCAGCCGCCGACACCGGGGACACCCGCCCGGGCCAGAGTGGGCGGTGACGAGTTCGACCAGCTCGCCGACGAGCTGACCCGCGCCCAGGACCTCGCCGTCGGCGCCGTCGTGCAGGCCTCCCAGCTCTCCAGCCACGCGGGCAGCGAACAGAAGGTCGAGGTCTTCGTCAACCTCGCCCGGCGGCTGCAGTCACTCGTACACCGCGAGATCTCCTTGCTCGACGAGTTGGAGAACGAGGTGGAGGACCCCGAACTGCTCAAGGGCCTCTTCCACGTCGACCACTTCGCGACCCGCATCCGCAGGCACGCCGAGAACCTGGCCGTCCTCGGCGGCGCCGTCTCGCGGCGCCAGTGGAGCAACCCCGTCTCCATGACCGAGGTGATGCGCTCGGCCATCGCCGAGGTCGAGCAGTACTCCCGCGTCAAACTGGTGCCCCCGATCGACGGCACCCTGCGCGGGCACGCCGTCGCCGACGTCATCCACCTGCTCGCCGAACTCGTCGAGAACGCCACGGTGTTCTCCGCGCCGCACACCCAGGTCCTGCTGCGCGCCAACGCCGTGACCGCCGGAATCGCCGTCGAGGTAGAGGACCGCGGCCTCGGCATGCCCGTCACCGAGCAGAACAAGATGAACGGGCTGCTCACCGACCCCGACCAGGTCAACGTCGCGCACCTGCTGCAGGACGGCCGCATCGGGCTCTACGTGGTCGCCGCGCTCGCCCGCAGGCACGGTGTGGCGGTGCGGCTGCAGACCAACATCTACGGCGGCGTGCAGGCCGTACTGATCCTGCCGCAGGAGCTGTTGGGCGCCGAACAGCAGGCAGAGCCCGTCACCCGGCGCCGTCCGGCGGCCGAGGAGGCGGCGCGGGGTGCCGCGCCGGACACGGGAGGCATCGGAGCCGTACGGGACGACGCACCCGACACCACCCCGCTGTGGCCGAGCGTCGCACCCCGGACCGAGCCCCGCGCTCCCGGCCCGCAACCCGACCCGGCGCCCCGCCCGGACCCCGTGGCCCCCGCACCCGTGGCCACGCCGTACCGCCCGCGCACCGCGAACGGCACCGCGCCCGCCCCCCTCCCCGTGCGCGGCTCCCGTCAGGACCGCCCGACGCCCGCCGAGGCCACCCCCGGCATCCGGCCCGAGGACCGGCAGGCCGCCGCCGAGCACGCCGGGGCGCCGCCCACGCCGCTCGGCGGCGCCGTGCGCGGCCGTGTCGGCAGACCGCAGCTCCCCAAGCGGCGCGCCCAGGAACACATCGCACCTCAGCTGCGCGACGCCCCGGCGCCGCGGCCCGACGTCGGCCACGTCGGCCACGACCCGGGCCTGATGGCGGCGTTCCAGCGCGGTATCGGCCTCGCCCAGGCGCAGGACGCCCGCGACCCCACCCCGCTGGAGCACGAGGTCGGCGCCCCCCACGACGGACGAGGACAAGGCGGCTGACCAGCACCGGCAGGCCCGGCACCCCCCACCACCTCTGCCCCGGCAGACCTACGTACGTTTGTACCTCAAGGAGTCGATCCACCATGGCGAGCGATGCGCCGACCGGCCATGTATCCGATCTCGACTGGCTGATGAGCGGCCTCGTGCAGCGCGTGCCGCACACCCGCAGCGCGGTCCTGCTCTCCTCCGACGGACTCGTGAAGTCGGTGCACGGCCTCGACCCGGACAGCGCCGACCACATGGCGGCCCTCGCCTCGGGGCTCTACTCGCTCGGGCGCAGCGCGGGCGTCCGGTTCGGCGACGGCGGGGACGTCCGGCAGGTCGTCGTGGAACTGGACTCCACGCTCCTGTTCGTCTCGACCGCCGGTTCGGGCACCTGTCTGGCCGTGCTCGCCGGGCGCGACGCCGACGCGGCCGTCCTCGGCTACGAGATGGCGATGCTGGTCAAGAGCGTGCGCCCGTATCTGATCACCGCCCCGCGGCAGCCCGCGGGCGAACCCGCGTCGATGAGGCGCTGACCATGGCGGCCCCGCACGACGGGCCCTGGCTGGACGACGCCGCCGGGCGGCTCGTCCGCCCCTACACGGTCAGCAACGGACGGACCAGACCCAGTAGCCAACTCGACCTGCTCTCCCTGGTGATGGCGACAGGATCCACCCCCCTCGGCTACCTCGGGCCCGAGCACTCCACGGCCCTCGGTCTGTGCGAGGCGCCCATCTCCGTCGCCGAGATCGCGGCCCAGCTGAAGCTGCCCGCGGTCGTGGCCAAAGTGATCCTCTCGGATCTCCTCGACTGCGGGGCCCTCACCCAGAAGGCCCCGGACTTCTACCACAACCCCACTGACCGGTCTTTGTTGGAGGCAGTGCTCGATGGACTACGACGACAGCTCTGACCCCTTCCCCACCGCACTCAAGATCCTGGTCGCCGGTGGCTTCGGGGTCGGCAAGACGACCTTCGTGGGCGCGGTCAGCGAGATCGCCCCGCTGAGCACCGAGGAACTGCTGACCACCGTCAGCGCAGCCACCGACGACCTGTCGGGCGTGGAGAACAAGACCACCACCACCGTCGCCATGGACTTCGGACGGATCACGCTCGACCCGGAGCACGTGCTGTACCTCTTCGGCACACCGGGGCAGGAGCGGTTCTGGTTCATGTGGGACGAGCTCTCCGAAGGGGCCCTCGGCGCGGTGGTGCTCGCCGACACCCGCCGACTGGAGCAATGCTTCGCCGCCGTGGACTTCTTCGAACAGCGCGGCATGGGCTTCATCGTGGCGATCAACGAATTCGACGGTGCCCACCGCTACGAACCCGAGGAGGTGCGGTCCGCGATCGACCTCGACCCTCAAGTGCCCGTCGTGCGCTGCGACGCACGGATCTCCAGCTCCGGCATCCAGACGCTCCTCATCCTCGTCAAACACCTCCTCAACCATGCCCCGGCGCCGAGCTACGGAGCCCACACGTGATGTACGACCCGACCGGGCACCTGCTCCTCACCCCCGTCGACAAGGAGGCTCCCGCACGGGTACGGCGGCTGCGCGGACTCGGCATCGGGCAGTACCCCGAACCGGCCTTCGACGTCTTCGCCGAACGGCTCGCCGAGCTGACCGGCGCGCCTTGCTCCATGGTCAACTTCATCGACGAGGACCGGCAGTTCTTCGCCGGACTGCACGCTCCGCACGGCACCCTCGTCGCCGCCGAACCGGCCCCAGGGACCGCCGCCGACCGTGACGCGCGTCGCTATATGGCCCGCGACCACGGGTACTGCCCGCACGTCGTGGTGCGCCGCAAGGCCCTCGTCCTGGAGGACGTCCGTGACTATCCGCGGTTCGCGGGCAACCCCGTGGTGGACGAGAGCGGCATCCGCTCCTATCTGGGCGCGCCCCTGATCGACCGCACGGGGATCGCCCTCGGCACGGTCTGTGTCGTGGACGTCGAGCCGCGCCGCTGGGGCACGGCGGGGCTCGACACGATCAAGCGCATGGCCGCGGAGCTGGTCGAGGAGATCCACCGGCGGGAGGCGGGCGGGATCTGACCGGGCATCAGAGGTCGAGTACCGTCCCGTCGGGGAAGCGGACGCGGACGCGGTCGGTGTCCACCGCGCACGTGACGGACTCGCGCAGCGCCCGCGGGCGGACCGTGTCCTGTGACAGGGCGACCAGGGTGACGTGGACGCTGTCGCCGCCGGGGTGGGCCGCCGAGGTCAGGAACGGCGTCGCGGAGTGCGGCCCGTACGCATTGGCCGCCACCTCGCGGGCGATGCCCGCCTCCTCGTCCCAGCCGTACAGACTGACGACCGCGCTGGTCAGGCCGGTGGTCGTACGGGTGAGGGCCCAGCCGGGGCCCCGTTCGGCGTGCGGCTGCGTCTCGTCGGCCACCGCGTGGCCGCCCTCGCGGACCCTCGCGCCCGCGGGAGCCCGCACCCGGTGCACGCGGATCTCCCACGGGCCGTGCAGCGCGCTCGTCGTCTCGATGGTGAACTCCTCGTCGCCGCCGGGGAATTGGGCCTCATGCCGGGAGGCGGCCACCCGGCCCGAGCAGCGCAGCGGGTGGATGCGGCGGCGGCGCGAGGCCGTGCCGTCGGGGGCGAGGAGCGCCAGGTGGTTGTCGACGGCCCGCGCCCACGCGCGGGGTGCGGTCTCCGGGGCGGTCGCCGTCGAGTAGGCGAACTTGGCGTAGTGCGGGTCGTCCTGGGCGGGGCCTTCGAGGAGGTTGTGGTCGCTGCCGTGGTTGACCAGGCGGACGATGCCGTCGTGCCGGGTGCCGTGCAGCAGCCAGCCGGGCTGCGGGAGCGCCGTGTACTGGTCGGACTCCTCGACGGGGAGCGGCAGCTCGCGCTCCGTCCAGACCGGGTGGCCTGCGGGCAGCAGCAGGCCGAGGAAGCCCTTGCTCGCCCAGTACGGGGAGGCCGGGCCCGAGTAGGCCTGGGTCGCGGGCAGGTACGTTCCGTACCAGCCGAGCGGCAGGAGCCCGCGCTCGTCGGGGACGCCGCGCTCCACGAAGTGCCGTGCGGCGCCGGAGGCGAGGCGCCGGGTCAGGCCGGGAGCGAGCGGGGTGCAGTCGGCGAGGGCGCCCATCCAGACGGGCGCGGCGGCCGCGAAGCGATAGGTCAGGGAGCGGCCCTGGTGGACGGGGGCGCCGTCGCCGCCGAAGAAGTGCGGGTAGGTGGTGAGGAACTGGGTGAGCCGCTCGCGGTAGACCTTGGCGCGGCCACCGTCCTCGTCGCCGGCCATCCGCGCCCACAGCAGCGGGTACAGGTGCATCGCCCAGCCGAGGTAGTAGTCGAAGTTCCGCCCGTCGCCGTCGGTGTACCAGCCGTCGCCGCGGTACCAGTCCTCGATGCGGTCCAGGCCGCCGTCGATGTCCGACCGGCTGTACGGAGCGCCCACCGAGGCGAGGAACTGTTCGGACACCACCTGGAAGAGCCGCCAGTTGTTGTCCCAGGTCTTTGCGCCGACGAAGCCGGAGAACCAGTCGGCCACCCGCTCCTGGACCCGCGTGTCGAGCCTGTCCCAGATCCAGCGGCGCGTCTCGTGCAGCCCGATGGCGATCGACGCGGCTTCCACCATCTGCTGCGAGCAGTCGGTGAGTTGGGGCCAGGCCTCACCGCTCGCCCGGTCGGTGCCCGTCGTCAGGCCCCGCGCGTACCGCTCGATGAGGCGGGGGTCGACGTCGCCGCCCGCCCCCGCGATGCGGAAGGCGGCCAACAGGAACGACCGCGCGTACCCCTCAAGGCCGTCCGACACGACCCCGGACCAGCTGTTGCGGCCCGGCAGCCGGTACTGCGCGAACCCCGGTGTCGCGTACGGGACGAGCGCCTCCAACTGCCGGTCGGCGAGCGCTTCCCAGTGCGCCCGGGTCCATCCGGTGAGCGGGGAGCGGACGCGGTCGGTGGGCGGCAGGTGCAGGTGTGGTGCGGGCATGTGGGCGTGACTCCTCGAGCGGGGGCGGGGCGGGGCGTCGGGGCTCATGGGTGTGCCGATTCCGCGCCAGCATGTAAGCGGTTGCTACGGTGCGCAAGAGGGCCGGGCGGCCGGATGGACAAGGATCGAGCTCACCGGAAGACCGCAGCAAGCACACCGGCGCAAGCACCCCGGCACCGGCGCAAGCACCCCGGCTCTGGCCGCCTCCGGCTCGAGCACACCCGCAACACCGGCACAAGCGAAGGAAGTTCCATGACCGACCTCCGTCTCGGCGTTCTCGGCTTCGGACTGCGGGGCTCGCTGGCCCGCACCGCCCACCGGCCGGATGCGGGCTCCCGCGTCACCGCGCTGGCCGAACACGACGCCGCGGCCCGGGCCGAGGCGGCCACGGCCTTCCCCGGCGCGCTGATATCCGGCGACCACCGCAAGGTCGTCGAGGACCCGGACGTCGACGCCATCGTCGTCCTCACCCCCGACCACACCCACGCGGAGCTCGCCTGCGAGGCGCTGCGCGCGGGCAAGCCCGTCTTCGTCGAGAAGCCCCTGGAAATCGGCATCGAGGCGTGCGACGAGATCCTGCGGACCGCGTACGAGACGGGCACCCGGCTCTACGTGGGGCACAACATGCGCCACATGCCCGTGGTCCGGCTGATGCGCGACATCATCGAGCGCGGTGAGATCGGCGAGGTCAAGACGGTCTGGGTGCGCCACTTCGTCGGCTACGGAGGCGACTGGTACTTCAAGGACTGGCACGCCGAACGGCAGTACACCACCGGCCTGTTGCTGCAGAAGGCCGCCCACGACATCGACGTCCTGCACTGGCTCGGCCGCGGCTACACGCGCCAGGTGCAGGCCCTCGGTGACCTCATGGTCTACGGCGGCAATCCGCACCGCCGCGCGCCGGGTGAGCCGAAGACCGACGACTGGTACACCGAGGACGGCCACTGGCCGCCGCACACCCAGCGCGGCCTCAACGCCGTCATCGACGTCGAGGACGTGTCCCTGGTCAACATGCGCCTCGACAACGGCGTCCTGGCCGCCTACCAGCAGTGCCACTTCACCCCCGACTACTGGCGCAACTACACCGTCATCGGCGACGCGGGCCGCCTTGAGAACTTCGGCGACGGGCCCGGGGCCGCGGTGAAGGTGTGGAACGCGCGCCGCTCGGGCTACCGGGGCGAGGCGGACGCCGAGTATCTGGTGCCGGACGCCGAGGACGACGGAGGGCACGGCGGCGCCGACCCGCTGCTCATGGACGAGTTCGTACGTTTCGCACGCGAGGGAGGGCGCACCGACACCTCGCCGGTCGCGGCGCGCATGGCGGTGGCCGCGGGCGTCCGGGCGACGCAGTCGCTGCGGGACGGCGGGACGCCGCGGGAGGTACCGGCGCTCGACCCGGAGCTGATCGCCTATTTCGAACGCGGTCAGACCCGCTGAACCACGAGGCCTGAAGGAAAGCTGCGGCGGCGCTTAAGAAATCCTCGATGGACCGGGGCGCCGCCGTAGGGAAGATTCCTGTCTCGTCGGGGGAAGAAACGACGTACGACGGGAGCCGTAGCGGTGAAGGCGCTGGTCAAGGAGAAGGCGGAGCCGGGTCTCAGCCTGAAGGACGTGCCGGAGCCGGTGACAGGCCACGGCGACGTCCTGATCAAGGTGCTCCGCACCGGGATCTGCGGTACCGATCTGCACATCCGGGCCTGGGACGGCTGGGCGCAGCAGTCGATCAGCGCGCCGCTGGTGGTCGGCCACGAGTTCGTCGGCGAGGTCGTCGAGGTGGGCCGTGACGTCGCCGACATCACGGCGGGCGACCTGGTGAGCGGCGAGGGCCACCTGGTCTGCGGCAAGTGCCGCAACTGTCTGGCCGGACGGCGCCACCTCTGCCGCGCCACGGTCGGCCTCGGCGTCGGACGGGACGGGGCCTTCGCGGAGTACGTGGTCCTGCCCGCGGGCAACGTCTGGGTCCACCGCGTCCCGGTCGACCTCGACGTGGCCGCGATCTTCGACCCGTTCGGCAACGCCGTGCACACGGCCCTGTCCTTCCCGCTGGTCGGCGAGGACGTACTGATCACCGGTGCCGGCCCCATCGGCCTGATGGCGGCGGCCGTCGCCCGGCACGCCGGCGCCCGCAACGTCGTGATCACCGACGTCAGCGAGGAGCGCCTCCAACTGGCCCGCAAGATCGGCGTGAGCCTCGCCCTGAACGTCGCGGACTCCGCGATCGCCGACGGCCAGCGCGAGCTCGGCCTGCGCGAGGGCTTCGACGTCGGCCTGGAGATGTCCGGCAACCCGCGCGCGATGCGCGACATGGTCGCCAACATGACCCACGGCGGCAAGATCGCCATGCTCGGCCTGCCCGCCGAGGACTTCGCCGTCGACTGGGCGCGGATCGTCACCTCGATGATCACCATCAAGGGCATCTACGGCCGCGAGATGTTCGAGACCTGGTACGCGATGTCGGTGCTGCTCGAAGGCGGCCTCGACCTGTCGCCCGTCATCACCGGCCGGTACGGCCACCGCGACTTCGAGGCGGCCTTCGACGACGCGGCGAGCGGCCGCGGCGGCAAGGTCATCCTCGACTGGACCTCCTGACCCTCCCGGCGCACGCCCCCAAGGCAAACCCCTAAGGATTCCCGCATGTTCGACTCCGTACGCGAAGACCTCCAGGCCACCCTCGACGAGATCCGCGCCGCCGGTCTGCACAAGCCCGAGCGCGTCATCGGCACCCCGCAGTCCGCGACCGTCGCCGTCACCGCGGGGGGCCGCCCCGGCGAGGTCCTGAACTTCTGCGCGAACAACTACCTCGGCCTCGCCGACCACCCCGACGTCGTCGCCGCCGCCCACGAGGCGCTCGACCGCTGGGGCTACGGCATGGCCTCCGTCCGCTTCATCTGCGGCACGCAGGAGGTGCACAAGGAGCTGGAGGCGCGCCTGTCCGCCTTCCTCGGCCAGGAGGACACGATCCTCTACTCCTCGTGCTTCGACGCCAACGGAGGCGTCTTCGAGACGCTGCTCGGCGCCGAGGACGCGGTCATCTCCGACGCCCTCAACCACGCGTCGATCATCGACGGCATCCGCCTGTCGAAGGCGCGCCGCTTCCGCTACGCCAACCGCGACATGGCCGACCTGGAGCAGCAGCTCAAGGAGGCCACCGAGGGCGGCGCCCGGCGCAAGCTGGTCGTCACCGACGGCGTCTTCTCCATGGACGGCTACGTCGCCCCGCTGGCGGAGATCTGTGACCTCGCCGAGCGCTACGACGCCATGGTCATGGTCGACGACTCGCACGCCGTCGGCTTCGTGGGCCCCGGCGGCCGCGGCACCCCCGAGCTGCACGGCGTCATGGACCGCGTCGACATCATCACGGGCACGCTGGGCAAGGCCCTCGGCGGCGCCTCCGGCGGCTACGTCGCGGCCCGCGCCGAGATCGTCGCCCTGCTGCGCCAGCGCTCGCGCCCGTACCTCTTCTCGAACACCCTCGCCCCGGTGATCGCGGCGGCCTCGCTGAAGGTTCTCGACCTCCTGGAGTCGGCCGGTGACCTGCGGGAACACCTCGCCGCGAACACGGCCCTGTTCCGCTCGCGGATGACCGAGGAGGGCTTCGACGTCCTGCCCGGCGACCACGCCATCGCGCCGGTCATGATCGGCGACGCGGCCGTGGCGGGCCGGATGGCCGAGCTGCTCCTGGAGCGCGGCGTGTACGTGATCGGCTTCTCCTACCCGGTGGTGCCGCAGGGCAAGGCGCGCATCCGCGTCCAGCTGTCGGCCGCGCACTCGACGCGGGACGTGAACCGGGCGGTCGACGCGTTCGTCGCGGCCCGCGCGGAGCTGGCGGAGGCGGGCCAGGCCTGACGCCTCCGGCGGCCGCCCGGGCGGGCGGGGGAGCCCCGGTCGGGGCCGGTGGTGCGCCAGGGGCCACCGGTTTGGGAGAATCGACCACATGATCGAAGCGCGGCGGCTGCACATCCTCCGTGCGGTGGCCGACCACCGCACGGTCACGGCCGCTGCCGCCGCGCTCTACCTCACCCCGTCCGCCGTCTCCCAGCAGCTCACCGCCCTGGAGCAGGAGACCGGCCACCGTCTCGTCGAGCGCTCGGCGCGCGGGGTGCGCCTGACGGCGGCCGGCGAGATCCTGCTCACGCACACCAACGCCGTCCTCGCCCAGCTGGAGCGCGCCGAGGCCGAGCTCGCCGCGTACAGCTCCGGCGAAGCAGGCACGGTGACCGTCGCGGCCTTCGCCACCGGCATCGGCCTCGTCGTCGCGCCCGCCCTCGCCCGCCTCGCCGCATCGGCGCCCGGCATCCGGGTCCGCGTGCAGGACGCGGAGGGCGACGCGAGCCTGCCGATGGTCCTCGACCGGCAGGTGGACGTGGCCGTGGCCGTCGAGTACCGGGGAGCGCCCGGCGCCGACGACCCGCGGCTCACCCGCGTGCCGCTCTACGCGGAGCCCTTCGACGCGGTGCTCCCGCGCGGCCACCGCCTCGTCGACGCGGAACGGGTGGCCCTCGCCGAACTCGCCAAGGACGCGTGGATCGGCCCCTTCGCGGGCAACCCCTGCCACGACGTGGTCGTCCTCGCCTGCGAACAGGCGGGATTCCAGCCCCTGTTGGAGCACTGGTCGGACGACTTCCGCGCGGTGGTCGCCCTCGCCTCGGCCGGCGCCGGAGTCGCCCTGGTGCCGCGCTCGGCGCTGCGCGGCATGGACGTGTCGGGGGCCGTGGTGCGCCCCGTGGAGGGCGCGGCCCCCACGCGCAGGGTGTTCGCGGCGGTGCGGTGCGGCGCGGAGGGCCATCCGCTGATCCGCCCGGTGCTGGACGCGCTGGGCGAGGCGGCAGGCTGACCGCCGCTCGCGCCCTGATCCGCCGGGTAAGGGCCGGCCGGGTAAGCGCCGGCCGGGTAGGCCCTAATCCACGGTGAGCGCGATCTTGCCCTGGATGTGTCCTCGGGCGGCGCGTTCGTGAGCCGCCCGGGCGTCCGCGAGCGGGAACGTGCTGTCGAGCGCGACACGCACCGTGCCCGCGTCGACCAAGCGGCCCAGTTCGGTGAGTTGCGCGCCGTTCGACCGGACCTGGGTGAGCGTGACGGTGATCCCCAGCTCCGCGTTCTCCTCGTCGTCGAACTCGCCGAAGTACACCGGGTAGAGGGACCCGCCGCGCTTGATGGTGCGCAGGAAGCGCCTGCTGTCGGGGCCCCCGACGGTGTCCAGGACGAGATCGACGCCGCGGACGACGTCCTCGGGCCGTTCCTTGGTGTAGTCGATGAATTCGTCGGCGCCGAGCTCGCGCAGGAACGTCTCGTGGGCGCCGGAGGCCACGGCGATGACGCGGGCCCCCTTCCACTTGGCCAGCTGCAGAGCGAGGTGGCCGACGCCGCCGGCGGCGCCGTTGATGAGCACCGTGGTCGCGCTGTCGAGGGCCATCGGGCGGTGCTGGGCCTCCTGGAACGGTGAGGGGCGGTCGTGCCCGAGCTCGATCAGGTACTGCCATGCCGTCAACCCGGACATGGGCAGACCGGCGGCGTGCGCGTGGTCGACGGTGGTCGG
The DNA here is from genome assembly GCF_042880275.1 of Streptomyces sp. NPDC058308. Lineage (NCBI taxonomy): Bacteria > Bacillati > Actinomycetota > Actinomycetes > Kitasatosporales > Streptomycetaceae > Streptomyces > Streptomyces sp. NPDC058308. The sequence continues at coordinate 144,400 of NZ_JBHVZA010000001.1, read as the reverse complement.
CTTGCGGGCGAGGTCGGTCGCCGGGGCGGTGACGTACTCGGCGTACGCGCTGCCCTGGAGAGCGGTGGGGAAACGCAGGAGGCCGATCACCTCGTCCCCGGCCGAGAGGCGGTCGGCGCCGGCGCCGGCGCCGGGGCCGAGGGCTTCCACGACGCCCGAGACGTCGGTTCCCGGAATCAGGGGGAGGTGGAACGGGGGTTTGAGCTCGGCGGGTACGCCGGGCATCCCCTCACGTGCGTACCAGTCGGGAGGGTTGACCCCGGCCGCGTGCACGCGGACGAGGACCTCACCCGGCCCCGGTTCGGGCACCGGCGCCTCCTCGTGGCGCAGAACGCCAGGGCCGCCGAACTCGTGCAGCCGGATCGCCCTCATGGTGTGTGTAGCCATCGTCTTCTCCTGCTCGCGCCGCGGGATACGCTTATTCGGATCGGCGATCCACATAAGTGGACCACTGATCCGAATATATGGATCGCTGATCCGTTTAGTCAATCGATCCGGGAGAATGCCCGGTGGTCACCGGATGGACGAGCCGGACGGACGAGCCGGATGGGCGAGCCGGATGGACAAGGGGGACAGGTGCGGGCCGACGCCAAGAAGAACCGCGATCATCTGCTCGCAGTAGCGGGCGCCGCCATCGCCGAGCAGGGCGTCGACGTGTCCCTGCGTGACATCGCACGCCGGGCCGAGGTCGGACTCGCGACGTTGCTGCGGCACTTCCCGACGCGCGAGGCGCTGCTCGACGCCCTGCTTCGCACGGGTTTCGACGAACTGACGGTGAAGGCGGCCGAGCTCGAGGCGTCGAGTACGCCCGAGGACGCTCTCGTTTCGTGGGTGCGCGACGGCGTCGCCTGGACGACCGAGTACCGGGGCGTGACCGCGCTGATGGCGGCCGCCATCGAGGACACCGAATCCGCACTCCACGCCTCGTGCTTCGCTCTGCGCGCCGCCGGTGCGCGGCTCCTCGCCCGCGCCCAGTCGGCGGGCAAGGCGCGGAGTGATATCGACGGCGCCGACCTGTTCGCACTGATCGCCATGCTCGCCTGGCTCGGCGATCAGCCCTCGCTCGCGCCGCGCGCCGACCGCCTCTTCGGTGTCGTCGCGAGCGCACTTCTGACGAGTGCGGAGAGCGGCGAAAGCGCATGCTGAGCAGGCGAGTTGAGGCATTGGCCTCGCTGGCCCCGGCCGGTCCTCGTCGTTGCCTATCGGTATGATGACCGAATGAAAAATCGGGGGAGCACACTCAAGGTCACAGCCGTCCTGGTGCTGTCGGCGCTCGCGCTGACCGGATTCACGACGGGCCGGGGCCACGGTGGCAGCAGCCGCCACGGCAGCGGCGGTGGTGGCGGAGGCGGGTGCAGCAGTTCGAGCCAGGACCACGACAGTTCTTCGTCGAGCAGCTCGGGTTCGTCCGGCTACGGGTCGTCGGGATCGTCGACATCGGGCGGCTCGGGCTACGACGACGATGACGACGAGTACGGCAGCAGCAGTGGGAGCAGCGGAAGGAACGGCACGAGCGGCGGCGGCTACAACCGGCGCCCGACGGGCGGGTCCACCTCCTCCAGTTCCTCGGGCGGCAGCGGCGACGCGCTGAAGGACGGCAAGGCCAAGCTGGTGCGCTGCGCGACCAAGTCGGCCCCGTACGCGACCGTCAGGGTCACGAACAGCAACGACCGGGCCGCGCGCTTCTGGGCCTCGGTCACCTTCGTGGACGCGGACGGCATCACCGTCATCGAGCGCAGCGAGAAGGTCAAGGTGCCCGCCAAGGGCAAGGCGACGGTCCGTGTGGAGATCACCGGCGGGGGACTGGCCGAGTCGGTCGACCACTGCGAAGTCGACCCGCAGGCCCTCCCGACGTCCGGCTGACCGGGCGTCCCTCGGCGGCACCGTGCCCATCCGCTGGGCGCGGTGTCTGTCGACGATGCCGTGCTCGTTCGCTGGCGCGGTGCCCACTGACGGCGCCGTACCTGCTGACGGTGCCGTGCTCCTCCGAGCCCCGTTCGTCGACTCCCATTGCGGCCCGCGCTCCGCTTCGGTCATCGCACCCCCCGCACCGTGCACGCCACGAAACTCGGATCCGCCTCTTGACCCTGCCGTCAGCCAGTCATAAGCGGGGCGGACGGCCTACCAGAAAGCGCTTTCTGACGGTTTCCGGGAGCGATTTCTGGATTCCTCGCACCGCAGAGCCCCGCATCGGTCCACGGGCATGGTCGAGAACCCCAAGTCGGTGACGGAGTACTGGGATCCGGCCAAGGGAGTCAAGGCAGTCAAGGGGGACAAGGGGATCAAGGGGTGGGCATGCCCAACGACGCGAAGCTGAAGAAACAAGGACGACGCGAGAACGGGTACCGCGCGCCGTCGTCGGGCGAGGTGCTCCTGGGCGGCGAACCGGTGCGCGGACCGCGGCGCGACATCGGGTACGTCTTCCAGCGCAGCCCTGCTCGACTGGCGCTCGGCGCGCCGCAACATCCTGCTCCAGGCGGAGATGCGGAAGCTCCCCGCGGAGCGGGCCCGCGCGCGGACCGACGAGCCCATCCGCATGGCCGGACTCGGCGGCTTCGAGGACGCGTATCCGCACGAGCTGTCCGGCGGCATGCAGCAGCGGGTGGCGCTGTACCGCGCGCTGCTGCACGAGCCTCCCGTGCTGCTCATGGACGAGCCCTTCGGTGCCCTCGACGCGCTCACGCGGGAGCAGTTGAACGTGGAGCTGAACCGCGTCTGGCGCGAGACCGGCACGACGGTGCTCTTGGTGACGCACTCGATCGCCGAGGCCGCGTACCTGGCGGACCGTGTGGTCGTGATGAGTCCGCGTCCGGGCACGGTGACGGAGGTCGTCGAGGTCGGCCTGGCGCCGGACCCCGGACCTGGGATACGCGCAGGCCCTCGCCTCGGACGGGTTCCGCGTGGCGACGGGGCGGATCAGGGAGCTGCTCGGCGCGGTGTCGGCGCACGGCTGAGAGGCAGCTCACTCTTTACCGTCATCCCATATCAGGGATATCGTGCCAGATATGGAACACGAAGGAGTTGACGCGCGCCTCGCCGCCCGACTGTCCGAGCTGCGCGCCGAACGCGGCTGGTCCCTGGGCGAGTTGGCCGAACTGAGCGGCATCAGCCGCTCCACCCTGTCCCGGGCCGAACGTGCGGAGATCAGTCCCACGGCGGCGCTCCTGAACCGGCTCTGCGCCGTCTACGAACGGACCATGTCGCAGCTCCTGAGCGAGGTGGAGGCGGAGCCCGCGCAGCTGGTCCCAGCCGTCGACCAGGCCGTCTGGTCCGACGACGAGGCGGGATTCATGCGCTGGGCGGTCTCCCCGCCGCGCACCGGGATGCGCGGCGAACTGGTGGAGGTCCGGCTGCAGCCCGGCGCCGACATCGCGTACGACCGGCCGCCCGTGCTCGGTCTGGAGCAGCACATCTGGGTGCTCGAAGGATCCGTGGAAGTCACCGTGCAGGGGGAGGCGCACACGCTGGCCGTCGGGGACTGCCTGCGCTTCCGGCTGTGGGGCGCGTCGCGGTTCCGCTGTCGCGGTGAGGAGGCCGTGCGGTACGCGCTCGTGGTGGTGAAACCGTGAGCTCCGTCGCCACGCGCACCCGCGTCGCCCGGCTCGACGCCGCTCAACTCCACGCGTCGGCCGACGCGTTGGCCGACCTTCTGGTCGACACCGTGCGGGGCGGCAACTCGCTCGGCTTCCTCGCCGATCTGGACCGTGCCACCGCCGCCGCCTGGTGGCGCGGGCTCGGCCCGGCTGTCGGGGAAGGGCGGCTCGCCGTCTGGGTGGCCCGCGGCGAGGGGGTGGACGCCGGGCGCGTCATGGGCACCGTCGGTGTCGCGTTCGTCGACAAGCCCAACGGCCGCCACCGCGCCGAGCTCGTCAAGCTGATGGTGCATCACTCCGCGCGCGGGCGGGGGCTCGCCCGCGCGCTCCTGACCGTCGCCGAGGAGGCCGCGGCGCAGGCGGGCGTGACGCTCCTCGTCCTCGACACCGAGACCGGCAGCCCCGCCGAGTCCCTCTACGAAAGAGCGGGTTGGACCCGGTCGGGAACCATCCCCGACTACGCGACGGACCCGTCCGGCACCCCTCGCCCGACCACGCTCTTCCACAAGCGGCTCGGCGCCGGGCGGACCGGCGCCGAGCCCTCACGACGAGGGCGAGCAGAGCGATGAGGACGAGGAGGGGTCTTGGTGCGCTTCTCAGTGCGCGTCGTGGCGCGCTCTTCCGTGCCGTGGAACTCATGGCGCACCCTGGGCTTGGCGGATGGACGGCTGCCGGTCGCCGGGTGTGCGGTGAGTTGCGTCTGCGTCTGCGTCTGCGTGTGAGTGTGCGTCCACGTCCGCGCTTGAGCGGATAGCCGCTGTTCGCTGCTAGAAAGCGCTTTCACGGGGCGGGACTCAGGGGAGGTTCCGGTTCGGCGGAGGGTCGATGGGTCGGCAGGGGTGCGCCGGGTCGCCTGCATGACGTCCCGCGTGCGGGGGAGGCTGCTCCGTACAAGCCAGCCAGCCGCACCCTCAGGGAGCCCCTCACCATGGCCGACCGAGCCGATGCCACCACCCCCTCCGCCGCCGCGTACACCGCGGGACTGCTGAACGCGGCGGATGGCGTGCCCGTCGCCACCTACACCTGGCTGCCGGCCGACGGCAGGCCCCGCGCCTACGTCCAGATCGCGCACGGAGCCGCCGAGCACGCCCTGCGTTACGACCGCTTCGCCCGCCATCTGACCGCGCACGGCTACGGCGTGGTCGCCTCCGACCACCGCGGCCACGGCGCCACCGCGCAGGCCACCGGCGGCTACGGCGTCACTTCGGAGGGGACGGACCCGGACGGCGCCGACAGCTGGCGGGCGATCGTCGACGACCTCAAGGCCATCGGCGACCAGGTGCGCACCCTGCACCCCGGCGCCCCGTTCTTCCTCCTCGGGCACAGCCTCGGCTCGATGCTCGCGCGGGACTACGCGCAGGAGTACGCCGACAGCCTCGCGGGCGTGATCCTCTCGGGTACGTTCCGCTCGCTGCCCGGCGCCGACATCGAGGGGGCGATCACCCGCCTGGAACGCGAGGTCACCGAACAGGGCCGCGCCGCCAGGTCCTCGTACGTCTCCGACCTCTTCGCCTCGTTCAACGACGCGTACACCCACCGCACGGGCTTCGAGTGGCTCTCGCGGGACGAGGCCGAGGTCGACGCGTACGCAGCCGACGAACGCTGTGGGTTCGCGTTCTCCGCCGGGCTCTCCCTGGACTGGGTGCGTGCCGTACGGAAGATCAACGACCCGCGCAACATCGCGCGCGTGCCCGCCGATCTGCCGGTCCACATCGCGGTCGGCGAGCAGGACCCCTGCAACCAGGGGATGACGCTGGTCCACGAACTCCTGGAGGACTTCCGGTACGCGGGCGCCGAGGACCTGACGTGGAAGGGCTACCCGGGCGCACGCCACGAGATCCTCAACGAGACCAACCGCGACGAGGTCCAGGAGGACCTGACGTCCTGGCTGGACAAGCGGGTGCTGTGAGGCCCGGATCCCGGTGACTGTCAGTGGCGTTGGCTACCGTTCATGGCATGTCGAAGTCCAGATCCCGTTCCCGCGTGACGTCCGAGGACGTGCGCCGCATCGCCCTCGCCCTGCCGGAGACGGTGGAGAAGGTGGCGTGGAGCATGCCCACGTTCCGGGTGGCCGGAAAGATGTTCGTGACGGTCCCCGACGACGAGACGTCCTTCGCCGTGCGCTGTCCGAAGGTCGAGCGCGACGAACTGGTCCTCGCGGAGCCGGACAAGTTCTGGGTCGCCCCCCACGAGGCGGGTTCCGCCTGGGTGCGGGTGCGCCTCGCGGCGCTGGACGCCGACGAGCTCAAGGACATCCTGGCCGACTCCTGGCGGCAGGCCGCCCCACCCAGGCTCCTCGAAGAGCACCCAGAGGTGGGGGTAGCGGCCACGGAGTGAATATGCAGAGAGCGCTGGCCAGGCCCCAGGGCGTGACAGGCGGGTGAACTCCGCGCCCGGCGCGGGCGCCGTCCTCGGCGGGCCCCGGTGGGCCAGGCCCTCGTGGGGCCCGCCCCGCCGTGAACGCGTTCACCGCTCGCCCTTCCGCCCTCTCGCGCCCGCTTGCCCGAGAAATCGAACGTGTGATCCCATCGAAGTATGCGTCACACCATCCACCGCGAACTCATCCGTACCCAGCGGGAGTGGACCCTCACGTACGAGAAGCTGGCCGAACAGCCGGAGCGCACCGCTCTGCGGCGCCGACTGATCCACCTGACCGCCCGGCTGCACTTCCATCCACGCCTGCGCGATCCTGCCGCCCGCGTGCGGCTGCGCCGCCTGGCGCGGTGTCGCACATCGGACTCATGATGTCCGCGATCGTCGTCCAGCCCGCGGCCCCGGGCGGCGGGCGTCGCGTCATGGTGGGCTCCGTGGCCCTGGGGCTGGCCCACGACGACCGGGATCTGATCGAGTTCCTGAGGCGCGCCGGGCTTGAGGACGCCGAAGGGCTGGTTCTTGGGGATTCGCCGCTCATCGAGTGGCGGGGCGGCGGTCCGCACCAGTACGAGGCCGAGGCCGGCCGCGAGGGCCCCCAGGGAAAGGGGTGAGCGATCACCGGTCTGAGTGCGGTATTGTTTCGGTGCGCGTTCGGCCAGGGGAAACCCCAGGTCACACGGGCACCGGGACGTGGCGCAGCTTGGTAGCGCACTTGACTGGGGGTCAAGGGGTCGCAGGTTCAAATCCTGTCGTCCCGACTCGAGAGAGTCGCAGATCGAGGGCCGTTTCAGAGCAATCTGAAGCGGCCCTCGATTCGTTTTCGGGGGCAACGTCAGGCCCGACGACGACGTACCCGTCGGCAAGCAGGGAAGGCGCCCGGCGGGTGCGGGCACGGGGCGCCTTTTCCGGCGTGTCACGCGGTGGTGTGGGCCAGCTCCTGGCTGAGGTGGTGGGCGAGCTGGCCGGGTGTGGGGTTTTCGACGATGGCCACCATCGCGATCTCCATGCCGGTCAACGTCATGAGGGTCTTGGTGAGTTCGAGGGCGGTGAGGGAGTTGAGGCCGTTCTCCAGGAAGTTGCTGTCGTTGTCGAGGGCCGTGTTGAGCAGCGTGCCGGCCTGGGTGCGGATCGTGTCGGTGAGCAGCTGCTCGCGCTCCTCGGGGGTGGCCGAGGCGAGCTGCTTCTCCAGCTCGGTGGCGTCCTGGCCGGGGGTGTTGCCGGTGCTGGTCATGGATGCTCCTGTGTGAGTGGGTTGTCGGCGTGTCACACCGAGGGGTGCGTGGTGTGGTCGTGCAGCCAGTGGCGCGTGGCCTGGAAGGGGTACGTGGGCAGGTCGACGGCCCGGGGGCGGGCGGTGCGCCGGACGAGCGGGGTCCAGTCGACGGTGCCGCCCGTGGTGTGGTGCCGGGCGAGTGCGACCAGGAGGTCGTGCACCGCGGGCGTGTCGGGGGAGAGGGCGTCGGGGCCGGGCCGTGCGGCGGCGGGGGGTGAGGTGAGGTGGTGGTGCCAGTAGGCGGGGGACGTGAGGGGCGTGTCCGCCGGAGCCGTGCTCGTAAGGGTGAGCGTGGGGGAGTGGAACGTCAGCTGTTTCAGCACGGGTTCGTAGGCGTCGGGCGTGGGCGGCGGCGCGCCGCCCGCCGTGGCCGCGGCGTGGGCGGCGGCCAGACGGCACGCGTCGTCGAGCCCCAGGACCCCCGCGGCGTACGCGGCGGCGATGTGGCCGGCTCCGTCGCCGGTGAGGGTGTGCGGGTGGACCCCGGCTTCGAGGAGCAGCCGGGCGTACGCGACGTGGGCCGCGAAGCGCAGGAGTCCGGCGGGCAGCGGGGCCCCGTGCCGCGTGCCGAGCAGGCCGCAGGCTTCGTCGAAGACGGTCGCGAACAGGGAGAAGGCCGCGTACAGCTCCGCGCCCGGTGCCGCGTCGTCCGACGGCCCGCCGTCGAAGTGCCAGACGATGTTCCCGGGACTCACGGAAGCGTCGTCGGGGGCGCTTCGCACCAGGGCGGGGTGGTCGTCGCCCGCCGCCAACGCGCGGGCGGCGGCGAGCAGTTCGGCGCCGTCCCCGCCGGTGATGACGGCGCGGTGCTCCATCGGGCTGCGGGTGGCGGCGAGCGAGTAGGCGACGTCGGCGGGCGGGGGCGCGGGGTCGGCGGCCGTCAGCTGGGTGACGAGAGCCGCCGCCTGCGCCCGGAGGGCTTCGGGGGTCCGCGCTGACAGGGTCCAGGCCACCACCTGCGAACCGGTGGGCGTCCCGGTCGGCACGTCGTCGAGGGCCGGCGGCTCTTCCAGGATGACCGGCGGCTCTTCCAGGATGAGGTGGGCGTTCGTACCGGACGTGGCGAACGCGGAGATGCCGACCCGCCGGGGTTCCTCGCGGCGGGGCCAGTCGACGGCCTGTGTGAGCAGCTGGACCCCGCCCTTCTTCCAGGCCGCGAGCGGGGTGGGCCGGTCCACGTGCAGGGTCGGGGGGAGTGTGCCGTGCCGAAGGGCCTGGACCATCTTGATGAGTGCGGCGGTACCGGCGGCGCCCTGGGTGTGGCCCGTGTTGGATTTGACGGAGCCCAGCCACAGGGGCCGGTCGGCGGGCCGGTGGGCACCGTACGTGGCGAGGAGGGCCTGGACCTCGATGGCGTCGCCGATGGGCGTGCCCGTCCCGTGCGCCTCGACGGCGTCGACCTGGTCCGGGGCGAGCCCGGCGTCGGCGAGGGCGGCGCGGATCACCTGCTGCTGGGAGGGGCCGTTGGGGGCGGCGAGGCCGTACCCGGCACCGTCCTGGTTCACCGCCGAGCCGCGGATCACGGCGAGCACGGGGTGGTCGTTGCGCCGCGCTTCGCTGAGCCGTTCCAGGAGGACGAGGCCGACGCCCTCGCCCAGGCCCATACCGTCCGCCGCGGCGGCGAACGGCTTGCAACGGCCGTCCGCCGCGAGGGACTTCTGGTGGGCGAACGCGTGGAACGTGTGCGGTGTCGACATGACGGTGCCGCCACCGGCCAGGGCGAGCCGGCACTCCCCGCGGCGCAGCGCCTGGCAGGCCAGGTGGAGGGCGACCAGCGAGGACGAGCAGGCCGTGTCCACGCTGATGGCGGGACCTTCGAGGCCCAGCGCGTAGGCGATGCGGCCAGAGACGAGGCTGCCGGAGGTGCCGCCGCCGAGGTAGGGCAGCAGCTCGTCGGGTGCGGTCTCCAGACGTGTCGCGTAGTCGTGTCCGGTGGCGCCGACGTAGACGCCGGTGAGCGTGGAGCGCAAGGTGTGCGGGGCGATGCGGCCGCGTTCGACGGTCTCCCAGGCGAGATGCAGCATGAGGCGCTGCAGCGGCTCGGTGGCCACGGCCTCGGTCGCACCGATGCCGAAGAAGCCCGCGTCGAAACCGGCCGCGTCGTCGATGAAGCCCCCGAGTTCCGCGTACGGGGGTTCCTCCGGCAGCTCCCAGGCGCGGTCGTCGGGGAATCCGGTGACGGCGTCGCGCCCCTCGGAGACCAGGTCCCACAGGTCGTCGGGGGTGCGGGTCTTGCCCGGCAGCCGGCAGGCCATGGACACGACGGCGATCGGCTCGTGCTGCGCGGCCTCGAGCTCGCGCAGCTGCTGCTGCGTCCGGTGCAGCTCGGCGGTGGTCCACTTGAGGTATTCGACGAGCTTCTCTTCGTTGGCCACGGGATTCGCCACGGGAATGGTCAGCCTTCCTGTTCTCGCGCGTGAAGCCTCAGGTGGGACTGCGTGGGCAGGGGTGAGCCGCGCACTGTGGTTGCCAGGGTTGCCGCGGCTGCTTAAGCGGGTCTAACCCCCGCCTTGCCGCCGGGCCGCGGCGCTCTCGTGGGCGCGGGCAGCTCGCGTGCCAGCAGCAGGAGGTCGGCGGCGATCTCGTCGGGCGCCCCGGCGTGCAGATCGTGGTCGGAGCCGGGGTACCAGCGCACCGTCGCCTGCTCGAGTGCCGCCTCGGCGGCGGCCACCCAGGCGCGCACCTGGTCGGAGAGCCGGGGGATGGCCGGGACGATGGGCAGCAGCCGGACCGGCACGGTGATCTTGGGGTACCAGTCGGCGGGGGCCTCCCGCTGCAGGCTCTCGACGATCGACATCACCTGCTCCGAGGTCAGGCGGGGAACGAGCAGGCCGTCAGGGCCGACGCGGTAGTCCTCGAGGCGCGCCTCGATGGAGGTGTCCGACCACTCGGGGTGGGTGGCCTTCAGGTAGGCGCGCATGTCGGCGGCGCTCGTGGTGCCCTCCTGCGCGCGCCGGACCACCTCGGCGGTGCGTTCCCAGAAGGCGCGCATCACCGGCCCGTCGAATTCGTACCAGCCGCCGTCGATCAGGACGAGACCGGAGACCAGGTCGGGCCGTTCGGCCGCCAGGCGCAGCGCGAGGTGCGCGCCCCAGGAGTGTCCGGCGACCAGGGCGCCGGACAGGCCGAGTGCGGTGATCGCCTCGACCAGGTCCGTGACGACGGCCGCGTTCTCGTACCCGTCCGGCGGCGCGTCCGATGCGCCGTGGCCGCGGTGGTCGACGGCGTAGACCGGGTGTCCGGCGGCGGCGACGCGTTCGGCGACCTCGTCCCACATCCGGGCGTTCGAGAGCATGCCGTGCAGCAGCAGGAACGGACGGCCCGCGGCGCCCGGACCGCCTGCGGGCCGGTGCCGGACGTTGAGGTTGACGGTCGTCGACACGGGGATGCGGAGGTTCTTCACAGGCGGGCCCTTGGGGTGGGAGGGGAGGGCGCGAGGGGTCAGGGGCGCTGTGCGGTGGCGAAGATGTACCCGAGTTCGGGCATCTTGCCGAGGGCCGCCTGGTTGTGCAGGAAGAGCTCGTACCCCTCGACGCCGATGATGTCGACGTACTCGTCCCGGTGGGCGCGGATCCACTCGACGTATCCGTCGTACGTCTTGGCGGTCTCGCGGGTGATGTCGGTCAGTTCGAGGACCGTCCAGCCGGCCGCGCGGAAGATGTCCGGGTACTCGCCGATGTCGGTGAGCGCGGCGTAGATGGTGGTGTCGCTGACGGTGGCGGTCCGCGGCTTGTCGGGGTCGGGGTTGAGGTAGACCATGTCGGCGATGGGCATCCGGGCGCCGGGCTTCACCACGCGCAGGGCCTCGGTGAGGACTTGCTGCTTGTCGGGCATGTGGAGCATGGACTCCAGTGCCCAGCAGTGGTCGAAGGACCCGTCGTCGAACGGCAGGTTCATGGCGTCGACCTGCTCGAAGCGGACGCGGTCGGCGAGCCCGGCCTCCTGTGCCCGGCGGTTGCCGCGCTCGACCTGGCGGGCGCTGACGGAGATGCCGACCACCTCGACGTCGCGGGCGCGGGCCAGCTGCATCGCCGGGGTGCCGTTGCCGCAGCCGATGTCGAGGACGCGGTCCCCGGGGCCGGGGTCGAGGCGGCGGATCATCTCGTCCGTCATCTGCACCATGGCCTGGTCGAACGTGGCCTCCTGGCGGCCGGCGTCGAACCAGTAGCCGTAGTGCAGGTTGCCGTCTCCGAGCTGGGTCATCAGGTCGAAGACCTTGTGGTCGTAGTAGTGGCCGATGTCGCTGGGCTCGGGGGCGACGGTCTTGTTCACCGTCGGGGGCTTCTTGGTCGTCGCGTTCTTCGTCACGGCCTCAGCGTCACGGCGCGGCTCGGGGCGTCACAACCCCACCCCCGCCCCTCAACAGCCCCTATGGCCGTCTCCCGCCCACCCCTAGGGGGCCCTTCATCTCGCGTCCGGGGCGACTGGTGCACGGGCCTTGACGCCTTCCGCGTGGGCCTTGACCCCTTGCACGCGGGCCTTGACGCCTTCCATACGGAACGGGTGGTACCCCTCCGAAAAAAATGAGAGTACGCTCCGACTAGATATTGAGCTCTCTTTAGGAGGTCGACTCTCGTGTCAGATCTGGGTGCGCGGCGGTGGTGGGCCGTCGGAGCTCTCGTACTCGCCTCCATGGTCGTGGGCTTCGATGTGACGATCCTGAGCCTGGCGCTGCCGGCCATGGCCGACGATCTGGGTGCGAACAACGTCGAGCTGCAGTGGTTCGTCACCTCGTACACGCTGGTGTTCGCGGCGGGAATGATCCCCGCGGGCATGCTCGGTGACCGCTTCGGGCGCAAGAAGGTCCTGCTCAGCGCCCTGGTGATCTTCGGCATCAGCTCGCTGGCCTGTGCCTATGCCACGTCGTCCGGCACGTTCATCGGCGCGCGTGCGGTGCTCGGCCTGGGTGCCGCGCTGATCATGCCGACCACGCTGTCGCTGCTGCCGGTCATGTTCTCCGACGAGGAGCGGCCCAAGGCGATCGGAGCGGTGGCCGGTGCGGCGATGCTTGCCTATCCGCTCGGCCCGATCCTGGGCGGCTACCTGCTCAACCACTTCTGGTGGGGCTCGGTCTTCCTGATCAACGTGCCGGTGGTGATCCTCGCCTTCTTCGCGGTCTCCGCCTGGCTTCCGGAGTCGAAGGCCAAGGAGGCCAAACCGTTCGACGTGGGCGGCCTGGTGTTCTCCAGCGTCGGTCTCGCCGCGATGACGTACGGCGTGATCCAGGGCGGCGAGAAGGGCTGGACGGACGTCACCACCCTGGTGCCGACCCTCGGCGGCCTGCTCGCCATCGTGATCTTCGTGTTCTGGGAGAAGAGGGCGGCCGATCCACTGGTCGACCTCTCGCTGTTCCGCTCGGCCCGGTTCACCTCCGGCACCATGCTCGGCACGGTGATCAACTTCACCATGTTCGGCGTGCTGTTCACCATGCCGCAGTACTACCAAGCGGTCCTGGGCACCGACGCGATGGGCAGCGGCTTTCGGCTCCTTCCGATGGTCGGCGGTCTGCTCGTGGGTGTGACGGTCGCCAACAAGGTCGCCAAGGGGCTCGGCCCGAAGACCTCGGTCGGACTCGGCTTCGCGCTGCTGGCCGCCGCCCTGTTCTACGGCGCCACCACGGCCACCGACAGCGGCACCGGTCTGGCCGCCGCATGGACCGCGGTGTACGGACTCGGCCTCGGCATCGCCCTTCCCACGGCCATGGACGCGGCGCTCGGCGCGCTGTCGGAGGACTCCGCCGGCGTCGGATCCGGCGTCAACCAGGCGATCCGTACGCTCGGCGGCAGCTTCGGCGCGGCCATCCTCGGCTCCGTCCTCAACTCCGGCTACCGCGGCAAGCTCGAACTCGACGGAGTGCCCGCACAGGCGCACGACGCGGCCAAGGACTCGGTCTTCGGCGGCCTGGCGGTCGCCCGGGCACTGAAGTCCTCCGCGCTCGGCGACTCGGTGCGCGCCGCGTACGTCCACGCCCTGGACGTGGTCCTCGTGGTGTCCGGCGCCCTCGGCCTGCTCGGTGTGCTCCTTGCCGTGGTGTGGCTGCCCCGCCATGTTGGTCAGAGCACGGCCAAGACAGCAGAATCTGAGCATGAAGCCGCAGACGCAGTCTGACCAGGGCAAAACCGTGCCTGGTCTGAGAGAACGCAAGAAGGCCAAAACGAAGGCCGCGATTCAGCGGGAGGCGGTGCGCTTGTTCAGGGAACAGGGCTACTCCGCCACGACCATCGAGCAGATCGCCGAAGCCGCCGAGGTCGCCCCCAGCACCGTCTTCCGCTACTTCGCGACCAAGCAGGACCTGGTCTTCTCTCACGACTACGATCTGCCGTTCGCGATGATGTTCCAGGCCCAGTCGCCCGACCTGACGCCGATCCAGGCCGAACGGCAGGCCATCAGGTCGATGTTGCAGGACATTCCCGCGCAGGAACTGGCCCTGCAGCGCGAGCGGTTCGTCCTCATCCTCTCCGAGCCGGAGCTCTGGGGCGCCAGCCTGGGCAACATCGGCCGGACCATGGAACTCATGGGCGAACAGGTCGCCAAACGGTCCGGCCGCGATCCGCGCGACCCGGCGGTGCGCGCCTACACCGGCGCCGTGTTCGGAGTGATGCTGCAGATCTCGATGGACTGGGCGAACGACCCGGAGATGGACTTCGCGACCACTCTGGACGAGGCGCTCCACTGCCTGGAAGACCTGCGGCCCTGAGGCGTCGTGCGCGACAGCTGCGGCAGCCGCGTACGACCCCCGCGCCCCTCAATTCCCCCGCAGGGGCGCGGGGACCCCAGGGGGAGAGACGACCGCGCGCGGCCACGGCCCCCCGGCTGCCGCGCCCGGTCCAGCCTGGCGTGCTCCGACTTCCCTCGGCGGAGCACGCCAGGGGCACGTCCCGCGCGGGCGTGCCGGGCGTCGGGGCGCAGGCGGGGGTTCAAAGCCAGGCTCTCAGGTGTCGGCCCCCGCTGCCAGCGCGGCGGTGACGACGGCGGCCACCCGCTCCTGGCAGCCGTCCAGATAGAAGTGACCACCGGGCAGCACCCGCAGAGCGAACGCCGCCGTGGTGCGCTCCCGCCAGGATGCGGCCTCCTCGGGAGTGGTCCGCTCGTCGGCGTCACCGATCAGCGCCGTGATCGGGCAGTCCAGACGCTCGGGCCCCGGCGCCTCGTAGGTGCCCACGGCACGGTAGTCGGCCCGCAGCGCGGGCAGGATCAGCGCCTGCAGCTCGGGGCTGGTGAAGAACCGCTCGTCGGTGCCGCCCATCGCCCGCAGGTGAGCCAGGATGTCCGCGTCCCCGAGCGCCTTCGCCGCACCCGCCGGGCGGTAGGGCCGCGCGATCCCGCCGGAGGCGAACAGGTGCACCGGCAGGCCCGGACCCGACGGGTCCCGCAGGCGCCGCGCCACCTCGAACGCCACGATGGCGCCCAGACTGTGCCCGAACAGAGCGAACGGCTTCCCGTCGCACGGCAGTTGGGGCACCACACCGTCGGCGAGAGCGGCCACCGAATCGAGACACGGCTCCGTATGCCGGTCCTGCCGCCCCGGATACTGCACGGACAGGACCTCCACGCCGGGCGCGAGCAGCCCGGAAAGCCCGAAGAAGTAGCTCGCCGAACCACCCGCGAACGGAAAACAGACCAGCCTCACCGGCGCCGCCGCGGCATCGTGGTACCGGCGCAGCCACACCCCGGCCCCGGTCTTCGGCTCTGCCCGCGCCGTGCTCCTGTCCATCGCGCTCCCTCTCGTCACGAACTCCCTCTCGTCACGCGCTCCCTCTCATCACGCACTGCCGCGGACGCACTGCCGCGGACGCGCTGCCGTACCCGGCCGTACGGCACACCGCGGCGGCCCCCGACGGCGCCGCCGCGTCGTGCGGCCGGGGGCGGGCCGGGTGCCGTACGCCCCTGATGCTGGCCGCAGACCATAGCGCGCGTCTAAAGCGGCAAGCGGCTAGCCGGGGTTTGGTTCGACTTTAGAGACCCCGCCCACGATGAGGCCGGTACTCGTAGCGATCTCCGATTTCGGACCGGGAGCGCCGTTGATGTCTTGTGACAGCCAGTTGTTCCCAGCGCGACCGCAGCTGACGTGATGGCCCCGGTCTCGTCGTCCGCATCCGGCGACCGGTTCGCTCCGGGCGACCCGACCGCCGTCAGTGACCCGTCCGCCCTCGGTGACGCGTCCGCCCCCGGCGAAAGCGTTCGGTCCGAGCCGGTCGCGGTCGTCGGGATGGCCTGCCGACTGCCCGGAGCGTCCGGCCCGGCCGCGTTCTGGCAGCTGCTGAGCGAGGGGCGCAGCGCCGTGCGCGCCGCACCGCCCGAACACCGCCGAGCCGACTCCGGCCTCCACGGGCCCGGCGGATTCCTGGACCGGATCGACGAGTTCGACGCCGCGTTCTTCGGCATCAGCCCCCGCGAGGCCGTCGCGATGGACCCCCAGCAGCGGCTGCTCCTCGAACTGAGCTGGGAAGCCCTGGAGGACGCGGGAATCCGCCCGCCCACCTTGGCGCGCAGCCGCACCGGCGTCTTCGTCGGCGCCCTCTGGGACGACTACACCCACGTCCTGGACCGCAGGACCGAGGACGCCGTCACCCGCCACACCATGACCGGCGTGCACCGCAGCATTCTGGCCAACCGCATCTCGTACACGTACCACCTGGCGGGGCCGAGCCTGACCGTCGACACCGCGCAGTCCTCCTCGCTCGTCGCCGTGCACCTGGCCTGCGAGAGCATCAGGAACGGCGAGAGCGAGATCGCGTTCGCGGGCGGCGTCAACCTCATCTGCTCGCCGCGCGGCACCGAACTGGCCGCGGCCCGCTTCGGCGGTCTCTCGGCCACCGGCCGCTGCCACACCTTCGACGCCCGCGCCGACGGCTTCGTACGCGGCGAGGGCGGCGGCCTCGTGGTGCTCAAGCCGCTCGCCGCGGCGCGGCGCGACGGCGACACCGTCTACTGCGTCATCAAAGGAAGCGCCGTCAACAGCGACGGCTCGACCGACGGCCTCACCCTGCCCAGCGGACCGGCGCAACAAGACGTGGTGCGCGAGGCCTGCCGCCGGGCCCGCGTCACGCCTGACCAGATCCAGTACGTCGAACTGCACGGCACCGGCACCCCCGTGGGCGACCCGATCGAGGCCGCCGCGCTCGGCGCCGCACTCGGGCGGCATGAGGCACGCACCGTCCCGCTGGCCGTCGGCTCCGCCAAGACCAACGTCGGCCACCTCGAAGCCGCCGCCGGCATCGTCGGACTGCTCAAGACGGCCCTCAGCATTCACCACCGGCGGCTCGCACCGAGCCTGAACTTCACCACCCCTCACCCGGCCATCCCGCTGGCCGACCTCGGCCTGAGCGTCCAGCGGCGCCCCGACGACTGGCCGCGCCCCGAACAGCCCCTGATCGCCGGGGTGTCCTCGTTCGGCATGGGCGGCACCAACAGCCACCTCGTCCTGGCCGCACCACCTGCCCCGGCCGATCCCCCGACGACCGCCGCGGCACCCCAGGAACGCGCGCCCCGCCGCAGCACCGCCATGCCCCCCACGCCTTGGCCGATCGGCGCCCACAGCGCCGCCGCGCTGCGCGCCCAGGCCGCAAGGCTGCACGCACACCTGACCGACCGCCCCGCCCCCGACGCCGCCCAGGTCGGCCACGCCCTCGCCACCACCCGGGCGCCCCTTGCCCACCGCGCCGTCCTGCTCGGCGACGGCACCGCCGAGCTGCTCGGCTCCCTGGCCGCGCTTGCCGAGGGGACGGAGACCTCTTCCGTGGTGCGGGGCGAGGCGCACGGCGACGGCAAACTGGCCTTCCTGTTCAGCGGCCAGGGTGCCCAACGGCTGGGTATGGGGCGGGAGTTGTACGCGTCGTTTCCCGTCTTCGCCGATGCTCTCGACGAGGCGTTCGCGGCCCTTGACGTGCATCTCGACCGCCCGCTGCGCGGGATCGTCTTCGGTGATGACGACGGTAGCGGTGGTGCAGACGGGCGCGGTGGCGGTGCTGAGCGGCGGACGCTCCTCGACCAGACCTCCTACACCCAGCCCGCGCTCTTCGCGATCGAGGCGAGCCTGTACCGCCTGGCGGCCTCCTTCGGGCTGCGGCCGGACTACGTCCTTGGCCACTCGGTCGGCGAGATCGCCGCCGCGCACGTGGCCGGCGTCCTCTCGCTGCCGGACGCGAGCGCCCTGGTGACCGCCCGCGGGCGCCTCATGCAGGCGGTGCGGGCGCCCGGCGCGATGGCGGCGTGGCAGGCGAGCGCGGACGAGGCCGCCGAGCTGCTCGCCGGACACGAGGAGCACGTCACCGTCGCCGCCGTCAACGGCCCCGAATCCGTGGTGATCTCCGGTGACCGCGACGCCGTCGAAGCGCTGACGGCCACCTGGCAGGGGCGCGGCCGCAAGGCGCACCGCCTGAAGGTCAGCCACGCCTTCCACTCACCGCAGATGGACTCCGTACTCGACGAACTACGCGCCGTCGCCGCCGGGTTGACCTTCCATGCGCCGGCCATCCCCGTCGTCTCCAACGTCACCGGCGAGGTCCTGACCGGCGTGGAGCAGGCCGACCCCGAGTACTGGGCGCGGCACGCGCGCGAGCCCGTCCAGTTCCTGTCCGGCGTACGGGGGCTGTGCGAGCGCGGCGTGACCACCTTTGTCGAACTCGGCCCGGACGCACCGCTGTCCGCGATGGCCCGCGAGTGCTTCCCCACCACCGAGGACCCGGGCCGTCCGCGCCCGGCGGCGGTGGCCGCATGTCGCCGTGGCCGCGACGAGGCGGGCACGTTCATGACGGCTCTGGCGCAGGCGTATGTGCGCGGCTCCGAGGTCGACTTCGCAGCCGCGTACGGGCCGTTCGGGTCGTTCGGGTCGTACGGCGGCGGGGCCGGTGCCGCCGGTCGCATGAGCCTGCCCACCTACGCTTTCCAGCGCGAGCGCCACTGGCCCGGTGCCCTGTCGGAGCTGGTGGAGCCCGTAGCGGACGAGGACGAGGAGTGTGCCGAGCCTGCGGCGGGCGGCGAGCTCGGGGGCGCGCGGAGCGAGCTCGCCGGGCGGCTTGCCGCGCTCTCGGCCGCCGATCAGGAGCGCACCCTCCTCGGTCTGGTGGCCAAGCACGTGGCCGTGGTGCTCGGCACCGGCTCCGGCGCGGTCGAAACCGCCCGTACGTTCAAGACGCTGGGCTTCGACTCGATGGCAGCAGCCGAGCTGAGTGAACGGCTGGGCGCGGCGACCGGCCTGCCCCTGCCCGCCACGCTCACCTTCGACCACCCGACCCCGCTGGCCGTGGCCACGCACCTGCGGTCCCAACTCATGGGAACCGGAGCCTCGTTGGACGGGGCAAGGGCCCCCGCGGGCGGGCCCGGGACAGCCGACGACCCGGTCGCCATCGTCGCGATGAGCTGCCGCTATCCGGGCGGCGCGGCCTCACCGGAAGACCTGTGGCGGCTGGTCGCCGAAGGCGCCGACGCGATCGGGGAGTTCCCCACCGACCGCGGCTGGGACCTCGACCGGCTGTTCCACCCCGATGCCACCCGGTCGGGCACCAGCAGCGCGCGACAGGGCGGCTTCCTGTACGACGCCGCCGACTTCGACGCCGAGTTCTTCGACATCAGCCCCCGCGAGGCGCTGGCCGTCGACCCGCAACAGCGCCTGCTTCTCGAATGCGCCTGGGAGGCCTTCGAACGGGCGGGCCTGGACCCGCGCACGCTCAAAGGCAGCCCCACCGGCGTCTTCGTCGGCATGACGGGCCAGGACTACGGCCCCCGACTCCACGAGCCGTCCCAGTCCACCGACGGCTATCTGCTGACCGGCAGCACGCCCAGCGTCGCCTCGGGCCGCCTCTCGTTCAGTTTCGGCCTCGAAGGGCCCGCCCTGACGGTCGACACCGCCTGCTCCTCGTCCCTGGTCGCGCTCCACCTGGCGGCCCAGGCGCTGCGGCGCGGCGAGTGCGACCTGGCCCTCGCCGGAGGCGCCACCGTCCTTGCCACACCCGGCATGTTCACCGAATTCTCGCGCCAGCGGGGGCTCGCCCCGGACGGCCGCTGCAAGCCGTTCGCGGAGGGTGCCGACGGCACGGGGTGGGCCGAGGGCGTGGGCCTGGTGCTCCTCGAACGCCTCTCCGAGGCGCGGCGCAGGGGGCACGAGGTCCTCGCGGTGATCAGGGGCTCCGCAGTCAACCAGGATGGTGCGAGCAACGGCCTGACCGCCCCCAACGGCCCCTCGCAGCAGCGTGTCATCCGTACCGCGCTCGCGGACGCCAGGCTCACGGCCGACGAGGTCGACGTGGTGGAGGCGCACGGCACGGGCACCACGCTGGGCGACCCGATCGAGGCGCAGGCCCTGTTGGCCACGTACGGTCAGGGCCGATCCGAGGAACAGCCGCTGTGGCTCGGCTCGGTGAAGTCGAACATCGGCCACACGCAGGCCGCCGCCGGTGTGGCGGGCGTCATCAAGATGGTCATGGCGCTGCGCAACGAGCAACTGCCCGCCACGCTGCACGTCGACGAACCGAGCGGGCACGTGGACTGGTCGGCGGGCGCGGTCCGGCTGCTGACCGAGCCGGTGGCCTGGCCCCGCGCCGAACGCCCGCGCCGAGCCGCCGTGTCCTCCTTCGGCATCTCCGGCACGAACGCGCACCTCGTCCTGGAGGAGGCGCGGGAGGCTGAGGGGACCAGGGGCGGGCGGGAGTCTCGGGGCGAGTCCGGCTGGTCGGTGAAACGTGGTGTGTTCCCGTGGGTGGTCTCCGGGCGCAGCACAGCCGCACTGCGCGAACAGGCCGACCGGCTAGGCGAGTTCGTGGTCGGCAACACGGCTGCGCCGGCGATGGACGTGGGCCGGTCGCTGGTCACCACCCGGTCGGTGTTCGAGCACCGGGCCGTGGTCGTGGGCGGCGACAGGGATGCGCTGACGGCCGGTCTCAGCGCGCTGGCGGCGGGTGAGGCCTCGGCGGATGTGGTGTCCGGGGTTGCGGGGGATGTGGGTCCGGGGCCGGTGTTGGTATTTCCGGGGCAGGGCTCGCAGTGGGTGGGGATGGGGGCCCAACTGCTCGATGAGTCGGCGGTGTTCGCGTCCCGGATCGCGGAGTGTGAGCGGGCGCTGTCCGCGTATGTGGACTGGTCGCTGAGTGAGGTGCTGCGTGGGGATGGGGGTGCGCTGTCCCGGGTTGAGGTCGTGCAGCCGGTGCTGTGGGCCGTCATGGTCTCGCTGGCCGCCGTGTGGGCCGATAGCGGCGTCACCCCTGCAGCGGTCGTCGGTCACTCCCAGGGGGAGATCGCGGCGGCCGTCGTCGCCGGGGCGCTCACCCTGGAGGACGGTGCCAAGATCGTGGCGCTGCGCAGCCGGGCACTGCGGCAGCTCTCGGGCGGGGGCGCGATGGCCTCGCTCGGGGTGGGGCAGCAGCAGGCCGCCGCACTCGTCGAGGGTCACCCCTGCGTGGGGGTAGCCGCCGTCAACGGGCCCTCCTCCACTGTCATTTCGGGCCCGCCGGACCAGGTGTCCTCGGTGGTCGCCGACGCCGAGGCGCGCGGGCTGCGGGGCCGCGTCATCGACGTGGACTACGCCTCGCACAGCCCGCAGGTCGACGCCATCACCGACGAACTGACGCGCCTTCTGGCGGGTGTCCGCCCTGTCGCCGCCTCTGTGGCTTTCTACTCGGCGGTGACCGGGACCCGCGTCGACACCACCAGTCTCGACACCGCCTATTGGGTCACCAACCTGCGGCAGCCGGTACGGTTCGCCGACGCCGTCGGCGCGCTCCTCGCCGACGGGCACCGGGTCTTCATCGAGTCCAGCAGTCACCCGGTCCTCACCCTGGGGCTGCAGGAAACCTTCGAAGAGGCCGGGGCCGCCGCGGTCACCGTCCCGACGCTGCGGCGCGAGGACGGCGGCCTTTCGCGCCTGGCCCTCTCACTGGCGCAGGCCTTCTGCGCCGGGTGCGAGGTCAGGTGGGAGGGCTGGTTCCCGGCCGCTGACCCGGCCGTCCCGGGCTCCCTGGATCTGCCCACGTACGCCTTCCAGCGGCGGCGCTACTGGCTGAACGCCCCCGCAGGCACCCAGGACGCGGCCGGCCTGGGCCTCGCCTCGGCCGGGCACCCGCTCCTCGGCGCGGCCACCGAACTCGCCGAAGGCGACGTACGCCTGCTCACCGGCCGCGTCAGCCGCCACAGCCACCCCTGGCTCGCCCAGCACACCCTTTTCGGCACCGCTGTCGTCCCCGCATCCGTTCTCACGGAATGGGCGCTGCGGGCCGCCGACGAAGCCGGATGCGCGGGCGTCGACGACCTCACGCTCCAGACCCCGCTGACGTTGCCCGATACGGCGGGCGTGCAGGTGCAGCTCGTCGTGGGGCCTGCCGACGCGAGGGGAGGGCACCGCGAGTTCCACGTCTACGCGCGCCCCGAGGACGAGGACGGCCCCGAGGGCAGCGGTGCGCCCTGGACCTGTCACGCCGAGGGCCGCCTGCTCGCGGCGTCCTCCCCGGCGCCGGTCCCGGCGGCCCCGGACGAGGCGGCGTGGCCGCCGGCCGGCGCCGAGACCGTGGACCCCGGCGGCCTTTACGAGCGGGCTGCCGAGGCCGGTGTCGGCTACGGGCCCGCCTTCACCGGGCTGCGTGCCCTGTGGCGGCGGGGTGGGGAGCTGTTCGCCGAGGTGACGTTGGCTCAAGAGGCGCCGGACGCCGCCGGGTTCGGCATCCACCCGGCTCTCCTCGACGCCGCGCTGCACCCCGCGGTCCTCGGTGAGTTGCCCACGGAGGGCGACCAGGTGTGGCTGCCCTTCGCTTTGAGCGGGGTGTCCCTCTGGGCCACGGGGGCCACCTCCGTACGGGTCCGTCTCACTCCGCTGGACGCCGATGAGGCCGAAACGGCCGGAACGGCAGAGCGGGCAGAGCAGGCAGGCCATGCAGAGCAGGCGGGGCAGACCTGGCGGGTCAGGGTGAGTGATCCGACCGGCGCCGATGTGCTGACCTGCGAGAACCTGGTGCTCGTGGCGGCGGGCTCCCGGGAGCTGTGGGCCGCCGGTCGGCGGGCGTCCGAGCTGTACGAGATGCAGTGGATACCGGTACCCGAGCCCGACGGCGCGGAGGCGGTCGACCGCTCGGAGTGGGCCTCCCTGGGGGAGGTCACGGCCCCGGACGCGGTCGATCGGAGGTACCCGGATCCGGACTCTCTGGGCGCGGCCCTGGACGCCGGGGCACCGGCCCCACCGGTCGTCGTACAGTCGCTCGCCACGACCGCCGCTCCTGCGGCCACCTCAAGTGCCGCCGCCGACGAGGACGAGGCCGCCCTCGGTCTGGCGGCGGTGCGGCGGACCACGGACCTCGTCGAGCGCTGGCTCGCCGACGCCCGTCTCGCCGACACACGTCTGGCGCTGATCACGCGCGAGGCGGCCGCCACGGGTGACGGGCACTTCGCCGCTCCCGCGTCCGCCGCCGTACGAGGTGTGATCCGCGACGCGCAGACGAAGCACCCCGGTCGCTTCCTCCTCGTCGACACCGACATCACTCCCGACGACGCACCCACCGACCCGGGACTGGGACGCGCCGTGGCGACGGCACTCGCCCACGACGAGCCCGAAATCGCCCTCCGCGCGGGACGGGTACTGGTACCCCGCCTCGCGGCACTCCCAGACAGCACCACCACCGCCACCGTTGAGAGCGACGAGCGGGCGCCCGACCCCGGCGGCACCGTACTGCTCGCCGGTACGGCCGCCCCACTGGTCGCGGACCTCGCCGACCTCGCCGAACACCTCGTACGCAGCGGACAGTGCGAGCGGCTGCTGCTCGTGTCCGATGACACCGAACTGCATACGTGTGCAGGGGAGTTGTCTACCAAGGGTGTCACCGTGGACGTAGTCGACGCGCACCCGTCGGATCCGGCCGCCCTCGCCGAAGCCGTCGCCGCCGTCGACGCGGAGCACCCGCTGACGGGAGTCGTCCACGTCACTGCCGCCTCGGACATCGCCGTCTCGGACATCGCCGCCTCGGGCATCGCCGCCTCCGCCGAGGCGTGGGCGGCGAGCGCGGGCGTCACCGCGGCCCTGCACGCCGCGACCGCCCAGCTCCCCCTGGCGCTCTTCGCCGTCGTCTCCCCGGCGGGCGCGGACCTGGGCATCACCTGGTCGGCGTTCGCCTCCGGCGCGGACGCCTTCCGTGAGGCGCTCGCCCTGCGACGGCACACCGCGACCACGACGGGCCTGGCCCTGACCTATGGACCGCCCACCGCGACGCGCCCCGGCATCAAGGGTATGGCGCCGGGACACCTGCCCGCCCTGATCGACGCCGCGCGCCGACACGTTATGGGCCGACACAGCATGTGTCGACACGACATGTGCCCACACGACCTGTGCCGACACGACGCGCGCCCCCTCGTCGGGGTCCGGCTCGACCTCCGCGCTCTGGCCGCCGATGACTCCTCCGCCCTGCCCGCACCGCTGCGCGCCCTGTCCGCCGTACAGGTCCCGGCCCGCCGCACCGCCGCCGACCGCAAGCCTCCCACTGACTGGTCCGCCCGCCTGGCAGGCCTGTCCACCGCCGAACAACTCCGGCTGCTCGTCGACGCCGTACGGGCCCACGCCGCCGCGGTCCTCGGCCGCACCGACCCGGAGGCCCTGCGCGGCGACGCCACCTTCAAACAGCTGGGTCTGGACTCGCTGACCGCCGTCGAGCTGCGCAACCGGCTCGTGGAGGACACCGGACTGCGCCTGCCCACCGCCCTCGTCTTCCGCCACCCGACCCCGGTGGCCATCGCCGGACACCTGCGCGAGCGACTGAGCGGCCACAGCAGGCCGACGGCCGGGTCCTTCGGCCAGGTGCCCGCCGGACCCGCCGACGCCGGCATCCTGCTGAGCGACCTGACCCGCATGGAGAACTCCCTGACGGCGCTCGCCACCGAGCTGTCCCACGGGGAATCGGGCGAGATCACCACCCGCCTTGAGTCGCTCCTCGCCCGGTGGAAGACCACGAACGCCACCACCAAAACCACCATGAACGCAGCCACCAACACCACCGCGAACGGCACCATGAACGGCGCCGCAGGCGAGGAAGACAACACCGCCGACCGGCTCAAGGTCGCGTCCGCCGACCAGATCTTCGACTTCATCGACAACGAGCTGGGTGTCGGGCCCGACACCTCGCGCGCGACCCCCACTCCGAAGGCCGGGTGACCCCACATGGCGAGTGAAGAGCAACTGGTCGAATATCTGCGCAGGGTGACCACCGAGCTCCACGACACGCGCCGACGCCTCACGCAGGAGGAGGACCGCAGGCAGGAGCCGGTGGCTCTGGTCGCCATGGCCTGCCGGTTCCCCGGGGGCGTGGCCTCTCCGGAGGACCTCTGGGACCTGGTGGCCGCAGGCAAGGACGCCATCGAGGACTTCCCCACCGACCGGGGCTGGGACCTGGGGTCCCTCTACCACCCGGACCCGGCCAACTACGGGACCAGCTACGTGCGCCACGGCGGGTTCGTGGACCACGCGGGCTCCTTCGACGCCGACTTCTTCGGCATCAGCCCGCGGGAGGCCCTGGCGATGGACCCGCAGCAGCGGTTGATGCTGGAGACGTCCTGGGAGCTCTTCGAGCGGTCCGGCATCGATCCCGTCTCCCTCAAGGGCAGCCGCACCGGTGTCTACGCAGGAGTGTCCAGCGAGGACTACATGTCCCAACTCCCGCGTATTCCTGAGGGGTTCGAGGGGCACGCCACCACCGGGAGCCTGACCAGTGTCATCTCGGGGCGGGTGGCCTACACGTACGGCTTGGAAGGCCCCGCCGTCACCGTCGACACGGCCTGCTCCGCCTCTCTCGTCGCGATCCACCTGGCAAGCCAGGCCCTGCGCCAGCGCGAGTGCGACCTGGCCCTCGCGGGCGGAGTGCTGGTGCTGTCGAGCCCGCTGATGTTCACCGAGTTCTGCCGCCAGCGCGGCCTGGCGCCCGACGGCCGCTGCAAGCCGTTCGCCGCCGCGGCCGACGGCACCGGATTCTCCGAGGGCATCGGCCTGATCCTCCTGGAGCGGCTCTCCGACGCCCGCCGCAACGGCCACAACGTCCTGGCCGTCATCCGCGGTTCGGCCGTGAACCAGGACGGCGCGAGCAACGGTCTGACCGCGCCCAACGACGCCGCTCAGGAACGGGTGATTCGAGCCGCCCTCGACCATGCCCGGCTCACCCCCGCCGAGGTGGACGCCGTCGAGGCACACGGCACCGGCACCAAGCTGGGCGACCCCATAGAGGCCGGGGCCCTGCTCGCCACCTACGGCCGCCACCGTGACCGGCCCCTCCTGCTCGGCTCCCTCAAGTCCAACATCGGCCACACCCATGCCACCGCCGGTGTCGCCGGCGTCATCAAGACCGTCATGGCCATCCGCAACGGCCTGGTGCCCGCGACGCTCCACGTCGAGGAGCTGAGCCCGCACGTGGACTGGGAGGCGGGAGCGGTCGAGGTCGTCACCGAGCCCACCGAGTGGCCCGACACCGGCCGTCCGCGGCGGGCCGGAGTGTCCGCGTTCGGCATCTCGGGCACGAACGCACACCTGATCCTTGAGCAGTCACCCGAGAACACGCCCGAGAACACGCCCGCAGAAGCCGGGCGGCCCGCCCTTGAGCACGTGCCGGGCGCGGTCGTGCCATGGGTGCTCTCCGGTCGGACCGAGGAGGCGCTGAGTGAACAGGCCCGCCGCCTTGGCGAGTTCGTCGCGGGTGATACGGATGCGCTGCCCACTGAGGTGGGGTGGTCGCTGGTGACGACACGGTCGGTGTTCGAGCACCGGGCCGTGGTGGTGGGCCGGGACAGGGACGCGCTGACGGCTGGTCTCGGCGCGTTGGCGGCGGGTGAGGCCTCGGCGGATGTGGTGTCCGGGGTTGCGGGGGATGTGGGTCCGGGGCCGGTGTTGGTGTTTCCGGGGCAGGGGTCGCAGTGGGCGGGCATGGGAGCCCAACTCCTCGATGAGTCAGCGGTGTTCGCGTCCCGGATCGCGGAGTGTGAGCAGGCGCTGTCCGCATACGTGGACTGGTCGCTGAGTGAGGTGCTGCGGGGGGATGGGAGTGCGCTGTCCCGGGTTGAGGTGGTGCAGCCGGTGTTGTGGGCGGTGATGGTGTCGCTGGCTGCGGTGTGGGCGGACTACGGGATCACGCCCGCTGCGGTGGTGGGGCACTCACAGGGCGAGATGGCCGCCGCGTGTGTCGCCGGTGCGCTCTCGCTGGAGGATGCCGCCCGGGTTGTCGCCGTACGTAGTGATGCCCTCCGCCAGCTCCAAGGCCGCGGCGACATGGCGTCGCTGGGCACGGGTGCGGAGCAGGCGGCTGAGCTCATCGGTGACCGGCCGGGGGTGTGCGTCGCCGCGGTCAACGGTCCCTCCTCCACGGTCATTTCGGGCCCGCCCGAACAGGTCGCTGCCGTCGTCGCCGAGGCCGAAGCACGCGGCCTGCGCGCCCGCGTCATCGACGTCGGGTACGCCTCTCACGGCCCGCAGATCGACGAACTTCACGACCTGCTCACCAACCGCCTCACCGGCATCCAGCCCACGCGCACGGATATCGCCTTCTACTCCACCGTCACCGCCGAACGCCTCAACGACACAACCCGCCTGGACACCGGCTACTGGGTCACCAACCTCCGCCAGCCGGTCCGCTTCGCCGACACCATCAAGGCCCTGCTCGCCGACGGATACCGCCTCTTCATCGAGGCCAGCCCCCACCCCGTCCTCAACCTCGGCATACAAGAGACCATCGAGCAGACCGACCTCCCCGCCACCGTCATCCCCACCCTGCGCCGCGACCACGGCGACACCACCCAACTGGCCCGCGCCGCCGCCCACGCCTTCACCGCAGGCGCCGACATCGACTGGCGCCGCTGGTTCCCGGCCGACCCCACCCCCCGCACCGTAGACCTCCCCACCTACGCCTTCCAACGCCGACGCTATTGGTTGGCCGACACCGTGGCGCGGGACGTCGGCCGGGACCGGGCCGTCGGTTCGGGGCATGCGCAGTTGCCCGTCGCGGTTGCTCTCGCCGACGGGGGAGTGGTGCTCAACGGGCGGGTCTCGGCCGAGGGGGGTGGCTGGCTGGGCGGGCATGTGGTGGCGGGGACTGCTCTGGTGCCGGGTGCCGCGTTGGTGGAGTGGGTGTTGCGGGCCGCCGACGAAGCGGGCTGCGTCACGGTGGACGAGCTGACGTTGCAGGCGCCGCTGGTGCTGCCGGAGTCCGGCGGGCTCCAGGTGCAGGTGGCCGTCGGTTCGGCGGACGAGCAGGGCCGTCGTGACGTACACGTGTACTCACGCCCCGAGCAGGACTCTGCGGCGCTGTGGGTGTGCCACGCCGTTGGTGAGCTCGGGTGTGAGCCGGTGGTGGCACGGCCGACGCGGCAGGCCGGTCAGTGGCCCCCGGCGGGGGCCGAGCCGGTGGACGTGAGTGGGTTCTACGAGAGCGTCGCTGACGCCGGGTACGCGTACGGCCCGGCCTTCCGTGGGCTGCGGGCGTTGTGGCGGGACGGCCAGGATCTGCTGGCGGAGGTGGAGTTGCCCGATCAGGCCGGTTCGGCGGCCGGGTTCGGAATCCACCCCGCGCTGTTGGATGCCGCGTTGCATCCGCTGCTCGCGCAACGGGGCGAGCAGGGGGCCGTCGGTGCGGAGGTGCTGCTGCCCTTCACCTGGAGCGGAGTGTCGTTGTGGGCCACGGAGGCCACCACCGTACGGGTGCGGCTCGCCGGGCTGCGCGGGGGCGATGAGGAGACGGTGTCCCTGACCGTCATGGATCCTGCCGGTGGGCCCGTGGCGGACGTGGCGGAGCTGCGTCTGCGGTCGATCAGCGCCCAGCAGGTACGGGCTGCCGCGGGGCCGGGGACGGACGGACTGTACGAGCTGCGGTGGACGGCGCTTCCCGTGCCGGCGGCCTCGGACGGGGGCGGTGGCCCGGACCTCGCCGGGTGTGTGGTGCTCGACGGGTCGGGTGCGCTCGCCGATGTCGGCGCGGATGCCGATACCCCCGTACCCTCCCTTGTACTCGTCCCGGTGGACACCGCCGACGAGGACGGACTCGCAGTGGTCGGGCGCGTGTTGAGCATCGTCCAGGATTTCCTGGCCGCGCCGCGTTTGGACCAGACGCACCTGGTGTTCGTGACCCGGGGCGCGGTGGACGCGACCGCTCCCGGCGACGACGACCTCGGCCCGTCGCGGGTGGCGGCCCCTGTGGACCCGGTGGACCCGGTGGGCGCGGCCGTCTGGGGCTTGGTGCGCAGTGCGCAGTCGGAGAACCCGGGTCGGATCGTGCTGCTCGACAGGGACGTGCAGTTCGACGGGAGTGTGCAGTTCGACACGGACATGCAGTTCGACGGGGATGTGCAGTTCGAGACGGACGTGCTGCTCGACACGGATACGCGGCTCGACCGTGCCGCAGTCGTAGACGCCGTGCGATCTGCCGTCGAGGCGGACGAGCCGCAAGTGGCCCTGCGTGGCGGCAAGGTGTTGGTCCCCCGGTGGGCCCGGGCCGACGGGCCCGCCGAGCTTGCGGCGCCGCCCGGTGCTCGGGCCTGGCGCCTGGTGGGCGGGGAGTCCGGGACGCTGGACGCACTCGCGGCGGAGGCCTGCGACGAGGTGTCGCGCCCGCTGGAGCCCGGGCAGGTCCGGCTGGCCGTGCATACGGCGGGGGTCAACTTCCGGGACGTTCTGATCGCTCTGGGTATGTACCCGGATCCGGGCGCGCTGCCCGGCACCGAGGCGGCCGGTGTGGTCACGGAGGTCGGGCCGGGTGTCTCCCGGCTGTCGGTCGGCGACCGTGTGATGGGCATGCTGGACGGCGCGTTCGGCCCGTGGGCCGTCGCCGACGCGCGCATGCTCGCTCCTGTCCCGGCCGACTGGGACACCAGGCAGGGGGCTGCCGCTCCGGCGGCGTTCCTGACGGCTTGGTACGGGTTGGTGGAGTTGGCCGGTCTCCGGGCGGGGGAGCGGGTGTTGGTCCATGCCGGTACGGGTGGTGTGGGGATGGCGACGGTGCAGGTCGCCCGTCATCTGGGGGCTGAGGTGTTCGCCACGGCGAGTCCGGCCAAGCATTCCGTACTGGAGGAGATGGGTGTCGATGCCGCGCACCGTGCGTCTTCCCGGGATCTCGATTTCGAGGAGGTCATACGGGAGGCCACGGGTGGGCGTGGCGTTGATGTCGTGCTCAACAGTCTCACCGGTGAGTTTATCGATGCCTCCCTGCGGTTACTCGGCGACGGCGGTCGGTTCGTGGAGATGGGCAAGAGCGATCTCCGCGAACCCGAACGCGTCGAGGCGGCGTACCCGGGCGTGTCGTACCGGGCCTTCGACCTCGTCGCGGACGCCGGGCCCGAGCGGCTCGGGCGGATGCTCGACCGGCTCGGCGAGCTCTTCGCCACCGGTGAGCTGGCGCCGCTGCCGGTGACCGCGTGGCCCTTGGGGCGGGCGCGCGAGGCGTTCCGGTTCATGAGCCAGGCGAAGCACACCGGCAAACTGGTGCTCGACGTACCCGCGCCGGTCGACCCCGAGGGCACCGTCATCGTGACCGGCGGAACCGGCACCATCGGCGCCGCCGTTGCCGAACACCTGGCGCGCACCGGCGAGAGCGCCCACCTGCTCATCGTCAGCCGGCGTGGAGCCGCCGCCGACGGGGCCGACGAACTGGCGGCACGACTCGCGGAGTTGGGGGCCGAGGCGACTTTCGTGGCGGCCGATGTCAGCGAGCCCGGGGCCGTCGCCGCGCTGATCGCGGGGATCGATCCGGCGCACCCGCTGACCGGTGTCGTGCATGCCGCGGGCGTACTCGACAACGCCCTGATCGGTTCGCAGTCCCCCGAGAGCCTGGCCCGTGTGTGGGCCGCCAAGGCCGCCGCCGCGCGACAACTGCACGAGGCGACACGGGAGATGCGGCTCGGCCTGTTCGTGATGTTCTCGTCCTTCGCCTCCACTCTGGGCACCCCCGGGCAGGCCAACTACGCGGCCGCCAACGCCTACTGCGACGCGCTGGCCGCGCGCCGCCGTGCGCAGGGCCGTGCCGGTCTGTCCGTGGCGTGGGGGCTGTGGGAGGCCACCAGCGGCCTGACCGGGACGCTGTCCGCGGCCGACCGGGCACGTATCGACCGCTACGGGATCAAGCCGACCAGCGCGGTCCGCGGCTGCGCCCTGCTGACCGCCGCACGCGCCCACGGCCGACCTGACCTGCTCGCCCTGAACCTGGACCCCCGCGTCCCGGCCGGATCCGACGCCGCGATCCCCGCCGTGCTCCGCGCCCTGGCCGCCCCGGGAGCACCCGCCGCGGCCCGCCCCACCGCAGCCGCGGCGGGCCGGGCGGAGGACTGGCAGAGCAGGCTCGCCCACCGCACCGTCGACGAGCGACTGGAGCTCCTCACCGGTCTCGTGCGCACCCACGCGGCCGGCGTGCTCGGGCACGCGGACCCGGCGGCAGTGCAGGTGGACACGCCGTTCAAGGAGCTCGGGTTCGACTCGCTGACCGCCGTCGAACTGCGCAACCGGCTGGCCGCCGCGACCGGCCTGAAACTGCCCGCGGCCCTGGTCTTCGACTACCCGCAGGCCCACGTGCTCGCCGCCCACCTCGCCGAACGGCTCGCCCCGGACGGGACACGGGCCCCGGAGGCCGACACGACCGCCCAGGTCCTGCAGGAAGTGGCCCGGGTCGAGCACGTCCTGTCCGCCGCCGTCACGCAGGGCCTGGACCAGGCGGCCGTCGCGGCCCGCCTGGAGGCGCTGCTCGCCCGCTTCACGGAGGCCACGGCGGCCGGAGCCAAGGGAGCCACCGGAGCGGACGGCGGGGACGGCGGGGACGCGGCGGACCAGCTGGAGACGGCGACCGCCGAGCAAGTACTGGACTTCATCGACAACGAACTCGGGGTGTGAGCCGCGTGCCGGCCGCACATCCCGCGATCACGGGCGGGGAGCTAAAGCGCACATGGTGAGCGAAGAGAAACTGGTCGACTACCTCAAGCGTGTCTCCGCGGACCTGCACGCCACCCGGCAGCGCCTGCGCGAGGCCGAGGAACGCGACCAGGAGCCGGTGGCCGTGGTGGAGATGGCCTGCCGCTACCCCGGCGGCGTCCGCAGCCCCGAGGACCTGTGGGAGCTGCTCGCCGCGGGCGGCCACGCCCTTGGCGCCTTCCCCGACAACCGGGGCTGGGACCTGGACCGGCTCTTCCACCCGGACCCCGACCACCCCGGGACCAGCTACGCCCGCGAGGGCGGATTCCTTCACGACGCCGACCTGTTCGACCCCGAGTTCTTCGGCATCAGCCCGCGCGAGGCCGCCGTCCTCGACCCGCAGCAGCGCCTGCTCCTGGAGTGCGCCTGGGAGGCTCTGGAGCGCGCGGGCATCGACCCGCACTCCCTGCGGGGCAGCCGCACCGGCGTGTACGCGGGAGCGGCCCTGCCCGGATTCGGGACCCCGCACATCGACCCGGCCGCCGAGGGCCATCTGGTCACCGGCAGCGCCCCCAGCGTCCTGTCCGGCCGGCTCGCCTACACCTTCGGTCTGGAGGGCCCGGCGGTCACCATCGACACCGCCTGCTCGTCGTCGCTGGTCGCCGTGCACCTGGCGGCCCACGCTCTGCGCAGGCGGGAGTGCGATCTGGCGCTCGCGGGCGGCGTGACGGTCATGACCAACCCGTACGTGTTCACCGAGTTCTCCCGCCAGCGGGGCCTGGCCGCCGACGGCCGGTGCAAGCCCTTCGCGGCCGCCGCCGACGGCACCGCGTTCTCCGAGGGCGTCGGGCTCCTCGTACTGCAACGCCTCTCCGACGCCCGCCGGGCAGGCCACCGGGTGCTCGCCGTCATCCGCGGCTCGGCCGTCAACCAGGACGGCGCCAGCAACGGCCTGACCGCCCCCAACGGCCCCGCCCAGCAGCGCGTCATCCGCGCCGCCCTGGCCGGGGCGCGGCTCTCGCCCGCGGAGGTCGACGCGGTCGAGGCGCACGGCACCGGCACCCGGCTCGGCGACCCCATCGAGGCCGACGCGCTCCTCGCCACGTACGGACAGGAGCGGCACGAGGACCGGCCGCTGTGGCTCGGCTCGGTGAAGTCCAACATCGGTCACACGCAGGGCGCGGCCGGCGCCGCGGGCCTGATCAAAATGGTCCAGGCACTACGGCACCGGACGCTGCCCGCCACGTTGTACGCGGACGAGCCCACCCCGCACGCCGACTGGGAGTCGGGCGCGGTACGCCTGCTCACCGAACCGGTGGACTGGCCGCGGGGGAGCCGCCCCCGCAGGGCGGGCATCTCCTCCTTCGGCATCTCCGGCACCAACGCCCACCTCATCCTGGAAGAGGCGCCTCCGGTTGAGGCCGTGGAGGTGGGGGAGGGCGCGGGCGGGAAGCCCGCGGGTGAAGAAGGCGCAGGGGTTCAGCGGGGGCCTCGCCCCGTCGTGCGCGTACGTGTCGAGAGCCCTGACGCCGAGAGCCCTGACGCCGATGCCGATCGTCCTCGCGACGAGTGGCGGCGGGCCGTGCCGCTGCCCTGGGTGCTCTCCGCCCGTACCCCCGCCGCACTGCGCGCCCAGGCCGACGCACTGGCCGGGCACGTCGCCGCCCACCCCGACAGCGCCGCGGCCGACGTCGGCGGAACGCTGTTGCGCCGGACTCTGTTCGAGCACCGCGCCGTGGTGCTCGGTGCCGGCCACGACGAGTGCGCGGCGGCACTGGCAGCCCTCGCGACAGGCCGCGCCCACCCCGCCCTCACCCGCGGCGAGGTCCCGGCCAGGTCCGGCGGCACCGCCTTCCTCTTCACCGGCCAGGGCAGCCAACGGCCCGGCATGGGCGCCCAGTTGTACGAGGACTTCCCCGTATTCGCCGAAGCCCTGGACGAGATCTGCACTTACCTGGATCCGCTGCTCGAACAGCCGCTGCGTACCGTCCTGTTCGCCCCCGCGGACACGGCGCAGGCAGCGGCTCTGCATGAGACTGGTGTGACGCAGGCCGCCCTGTTCGCCCTCGAAGTCGCCCTGTACCGCCTGGTCACTTCCTTCGGAATCGTCCCCAGCCATCTGACCGGACACTCCGTCGGTGAGATCGCCGCCGCGCACGTGGCAGGGGTGCTCTCCCTGCCGGACGCCTGCAAGCTGGTCGCGGCTCGCGGCCGCCTCATGCAGGCCCTGCCCCCCGGCGGCGCCATGCTCGCCGTCCAGGCGGCCGAGGGCGACGTGCTGCCGCTGCTCGAAGGTCTGGAGGGGCGGCTCTCCCTCGCCGCCGTCAACGGCCCCGCCGCCGTCGTCGTCTCCGGCGAGGCATCAGTCGTCGCGGACGTCGAACAGACCCTGCGCGGGCGCGGCGTCAAGACCAAGCGCCTCAAGGTCAGCCACGCCTTCCACTCGCCGCTCATCGAGCCGATGCTCGACGACTTCCGCAGCGTGGTCCGCACACTGACCTTCCACCCGCCGACGCTGCCCGTCGTCTCCAACCTCACGGGCGGGCTCGCCGACGAGGAGCTCCTGACCGACCCCGAGTACTGGGTGCGCCACGTCCGCCGGCCCGTGCGCTTCTTCGACGGGCTGCGCACCCTCGGCGACCGGAACGTCGTGCGCTACATGGAGCTCGGCCCCGACCCGGTCCTCGCCACCATGGTCCAGGACTGCCTCCGGGCCGCCCCGGCGGACGGGACGGAGGCCGCGCCCCCGGTCGTCGTGTCCGCCCTGCGCGCCGGGCACGACGAGACCCGCACGCTCCTCGGCGCCGTCGCCGCCCTGCACACCGACGGGCAGACCGCCGACCTCACCTCGCTCTTCCCCGACGACACGGAACAACTGCCGCTCCCCACCTACCGGTTCCAGCGCCGACGCTACTGGCGCACCGCTCCCGACGCCGCGGCCCCGGCCCGCGCCGCCGACCTCCAGGACACCGGCCACCCGCTGCTGCCCGCCGTCATCCGGCAGGCCGACGGCGGCCTCCTGCTCGCGGGACGCCTCTCCCTGCGTACGCATCCCTGGCTCGCCGACCACGCCATCGCGGGCGGCATCCCGCTCCCCGCCACCGCCTTCGTCGACCTCGCCCTGCTCGCCGGGCGGTACGCCGACTGCGACACCGTCGACGACCTCACACTCGAAAGCCCGTTGCTGCTCGACGAGCCCGCAGCGGGCGCCGGTACCGGTACCGGCGCCGTCCATGTGCAGCTCGCCCTCGCCGCCCCGGACGAAACCGGCCGCCGCACCCTCACCATTCACACCCGCCCCGCCGACGACGAGGGTGAGGAGGGTGACGAAGGCAATGACGCGGTGGCCCACGGCTGGCGCCGTCACGCGACCGGCGTCCTCGCCGCGAGCCCGGCTCCTGCCTCCGCCCCTGCCGTCGAGCCACCCGTCCCCGACGGCATGCCCTGGCCGCCCACCGGCGCCACCGCCCTCGACGTCGACGCGCTGTACGACCGGCTCGACGCGCAGGGCTACTGTTACGGGCCCGCCTTCCGCGCCGTACACGCGGCCTGGCGGCACGGCGACGACCTGTACGCCGACGTCCGCCTCGCCGACGAACAACGCGCCGACGCCGAGGCGTTCGCCCTGCACCCCGCCCTGCTCGACGCCACCCTGCACGCTGTCGACGAGCTCTACCGAGACCGCGACGGCGGGGGCGTGGGCGGCGAGGGCGACGCGGACGCCCCGGTGCGGCTGCCCTTCTCCTTCAGCGACATCCGCCGGTACGCAACCGGCGCCACCCGGCTGCGGGCCCGCCTCAGCCCTCGCGGCGACGACCGGCTGCGGCTGACCCTGACCGACCCCGAGGGCGCCCCGGTCGCGACCGTCGACACCCTCCAACTGCGGCTCATCCCCGCCGACCGCTGGCGCGCCGCCCGCCCCGCCACCACAACCTCCCTGCACCACCTGGACTGGCAGCAACTGCCGCTGCCCGCAGGGGAGTCGGCCGCCGGTGCATGGGCCGTGCTCGGCCCCGACGACGCGTATCCCGCCACCGCCGCACACCACCCGGACCTGGCCGCCCTGGCCGCCGCGGTGGCGAGCGGCGGGCCCGTGCCGGACATCGTCCTCGCGCCCTTCCCCGCACCGGGCGGCATGGAGGACGGCCACACCGCGCAAGGCGACGGGTCGGCGGACGTCCCCGCGCGGGTCCGGGCCCGAGCCCAGCACGCCCTGCGACTGCTGCGCGACTGGTTCGCCACGGACACCCTCGGCTCCGCCCGGCTCGTCATCCTCACCACCGGCGCCGTCACCGCACGGGCCGACGACACGCCCGCCGACCTCACCACCGCACCCCTGTGGGGACTGGTCCGCGCCGCCCAGGCCGAACAGCCCGGCCGCGTCCTCCTCGTGGACACCGACGAGGACGCCGCCTCACGCCACGCCTTGCCCGCCGCCCTGGCCGCCGCGACCACCCACGCCGAGACCGAGGTCGCCCTGCGCGCGGGCACCGCACTCGTCCCGCGCCTCGCCGTCACCCCGCCCCGGCCCGACGCCACCGCCCCACCCCTCGCCCCGGAGGGCACCGTCCTCATCACCGGCGGCACCGGAGGCCTCGGCCGGGCCGTCGCCCGCCACCTGGCCACCGCCCACGGCGCCCGCCACCTGCTCCTCGTCAGCCGCCGGGGCGAGGCCGCCGAAGGCCTCGCCGCACTGCGTGCCGACCTCGCCCCCGACGGCGTCGACGTCCGCGTCGCGGCCTGCGACATCACCGACCGCGCCGCGCTGGCCGGACTCCTGTCCGACATCCCCGCCGCGCACCCGCTCACCGCCGTCGTGCACACCGCGGGCATCATCGACGACGGCCTCATCGAGGCGATGACCCCCGACCGGCTCGACGCGGTCCTTGCGCCGAAGGCCGACGCGGCCTGGCACCTGCACGAACTCACCCGCGACGCGGACCTCGCCGCCTTCGTCCTCTTCTCCTCCGGCGCCTCCGTCCTCGGCAACGGCGGCCAGGCCAACTACGCCGCCGCCAACACCTTCCTCAACACCCTCGCCGAACACCGCCGCGCGCACGGCCTGCCCGCCACCTCCCTGGCCTGGGGCCTGTGGGAGTCCGCCTCCGGCGGCATGGCCGCCCGGCTCGCCGAGACCGACCGCGCCCGCATCCACCGCACCGGAGTGGCCGCCCTCGACGACGACCGGGCCCTCGCCCTCTTCGACGCGGCCCTGACCGCCCCGTACGCCACGGTCCTCGCCACCCGCTTCGACCGCGCCGTACTGCGCGGCCAAGCCGTCGCCCGCACCCTGCAGCCCGCCCTGCGCGGACTGGTGCGTATGCCCCGCCGGGCCGCGGCCACCACCGAAGAGGCCGCGCCCTCCTCGTGGAGCGCCCGCCTGGCCCGGCTGTCCCACGGTGACCGGGACCGCGCACTGACCGAACTCATCCGCGAGCAGATCGCGACCGTCCTTGCGCACCCCTCGCCCGAGTCGATCGAACTGGGCCGCGCCTTCCAGGAGTTGGGCTTCGACTCGCTCACCGCCCTGGAACTGCGCAACCGCCTCTCCACCGTCACCGGCATCCGGCTGCCCGCCACCCTCATCTTCGACCACCCCAGCCCGAGCGCCCTCGCCCGCCACCTGCGCGGCCACCTCCCCGACGCCGATCGGCACACCTCCCCGGCCACTTCCCTGACCCCCTCCGGGCCGGGGGCCCACACCATGGCCACCGACGACGACCCCATCGCCATCGTCGGCATGGCCTGCCACTACCCCGGGGGCGTGTCCTCGCCCGAGCAGCTCTGGCAACTCGTGGCCACCGGCACCGACGCCATCGGCCCGTTCCCCGAGGACCGCGGCTGGGACACGGCCGGCCTGTTCGACCCCGACCCCGACCAGGTCGGCCACAGCTACACCCGCGAAGGCGGCTTCCTCTACGACGCCGCCCGGTTCGACGCGGGCTTCTTCGGCATCAGCCCGCGCGAGGCCGCCGCCACCGACCCGCAGCAGCGACTGCTCCTCGAAACCGCCTGGCAGGCCTTCGAACACGCGGGCATCGACCCGGCCACCCTGCGCGGCACCTCCTGCGGCGTCATCACCGGGATCATGTACGACGACTACGGCTCCCGCTTCCTCGCCCGCAAGCCGGACGGTTTCGAGGGCCGCATCATGACCGGCAGCACCCCGAGCGTGGCCTCCGGCCGGGTCGCCTACACCTTCGGCCTCGAGGGCCCCGCCATCACGGTGGACACCGCCTGCTCCTCCTCCCTCGTGGCGATGCACCTGGCATCCCAGTCGCTGCGCCAGGGCGAGTGCGACCTGGCGCTCGCGGGCGGCGTGACCGTGATGGCGACGCCGAACACCTTCGTGGAGTTCTCGCGCCAGCGCGGACTGGCCCCCGACGGCCGCTGCAAGCCGTTCGCGGCCGCCGCCGACGGCACCGGCTGGGGCGAGGGCGCCGGTTTGGTCGTCCTGGAACGCCTCTCCGACGCCCGCCGCAACGGCCACCGGGTCCTCGCCCTGCTGCGCGGTTCCGCCGTGAACCAGGACGGCGCGAGCAACGGCCTGACGGCCCCCAACGGCCCCTCCCAGGAGCGCGTCATCCGCGCCGCCCTGGCCGGCGCGGGCCGGAACCCCGAGGACATCGACGTGGTGGAGGCGCACGGCACGGGCACCACGCTGGGCGACCCGATCGAGGCGCAGGCCCTGCTGGCCACATACGGTCAACAGCGTTCCGAGGAACGGCCGTTGTGGCTCGGCTCGGTGAAGTCGAACATCGGCCACACGCAGGCCGCCGCCGGTGTGGCGGGCGTCATCAAGATGGTGATGGCGCTGCGCCACGAGCACCTCCCCGCCACCCTCCACGCCGACGAGCCGACCCCGCATGTGGAGTGGGACGGCGGAGGGGTGCGTCTGCTGACCGAGCCGGTGCCGTGGGCACGGGGTGAGCGGGCGCGCCGCGCCGGGATCTCCTCTTTCGGGATCTCGGGGACGAATGCGCATTTGATTCTGGAGGAGGCGCCGGAGGAGGCCGCTCGGGAGGCGCCCGCTTGTCTTGCTGACGCGTCGCCGGGTGGGGTGGTGCCGTGGGTGGTCTCGGGGCGAGGTGGGGATGTGTTGCGTGAACAGGCGCGGCGGCTGGGCGAGTTCGTCGCGGGGGGCGCGCAGGTGCGGCCCGCCGAGGTGGGGTGGTCGCTGGTGACGACGCGGTCGGTGTTCGAGCACCGGGCGGTGGTGGTGGGGCGGGACGGGGACGCGCTGCTGGGTGGGTTGCGGTCGCTGGCGGCGGGTGAGGTGTCGGTGGATGTGGTGTCCGGGGTTGCGGGTTCGGCTGGTGCCGGGCCGGTGTTGGTGTTTCCGGGGCAGGGTTCGCAGTGGGCGGGGATGGGGGCCCAACTTCTCGATGAGTCGGCGGTGTTCGCGTCCCGGATCGCGGAGTGTGAGCAGGCGCTGTCCGCATACGTGGACTGGTCGCTGGTCGATGTGCTGCGGGGGGATGGGAGTGAGCTGTCCCGGGTTGAGGTCGTGCAGCCGGTGCTGTGGGCGGTGATGGTGTCGCTGGCTGCGGTGTGGGCGGACTACGGGATCACGCCCGCTGCGGTGGTGGGGCACTCCCAGGGCGAGATGGCCGCCGCGTGCGTCGCCGGGGCGCTCTCGCTGGAGGATGCCGCCCGGATTGTCGCCGTCCGCAGTGACGCCCTGCGCCAGCTCCAGGGCCACGGGGACATGGCGTCGCTGGGCACGGGTGCGGAGCAGGCGGCTGAGCTCATCGGTGACCGGCCGGGGGTGTGCGTCGCCGCCGTCAACGGCCCCTCCTCCACGGTCATTTCGGGCCCGCCCGAGCAGGTCGCCGCCGTCGTCGCCGACGCCGAGACACGCGGCCTGCGCGCCCGCGTCATCGACGTCGGCTACGCCTCCCACGGCCCCCAGATCGACGAGCTCCATGACCTGCTCACCGACCGCCTCACCGGCATCCAGCCCACGCGCACGGATATCGCCTTCTACTCCACCGTCACCGCCGAACGCCTCAACGACACAACCCGCCTGGACACCGGCTACTGGGTCACCAACCTCCGCCAGCCCGTCCGCTTCGCCGACACCATCGAGGCGTTGCTCACGGACGGCTACCGCCTCTTCATCGAAGCCAGCCCCCACCCCGTCCTCAACCTCGGCATACAAGAGACCATCGAGCAGACCGACCTCCCCGCCACCGTCATCCCCACCCTGCGCCGCGACCACGGCGACACCACCCAACTGGCCCGCGCCGCCGCCCACGCCTTCACCGCAGGCGCCGACATCGACTGGCGCCGCTGGTTCCCGGCCGACCCCACCCCCCGCACCGTAGACCTCCCCACCTACGCCTTCCAGCACGATCACTACTGGCTGGAGGAGCCCGCCGGGCTCACCGGGGACGCCGCCGACCTCGGCATGTCCTGCGCCGGGCACCCGCTGCTGGGTGCCTGCGTGGAACTCGCCGAGTCGGACTCGTACCTGCTCACCGGGCGGCTCTCGCGCAAGCCCCCCTCGTGGCTGGCCGAACACGTGGTGGCCGGGGCTGTGCTGGTGCCTGGCGCGGCGATGGTCGAGTGGGCGTTGCGAGCCGCCGACGAGGCGGGCTGCGTCACCGTGGACGAGTTGATGCTGCAGGCGCCCCTGGTGCTCCCCGACTCCGGGGGAGTGCAAGTTCAGGTGGCCGTGGGCGCGGCGGACGAGCAGGGCCGTCGTGACGTACGCGTGTACTCGCGCCCCGAGCAGGTGGGCGGCGCCCCGTGGCTGTGCAATGCCATTGGCGTGGTGAGCCCTGAACGCGCAGGGGTAACCGGGGAGTTGGTCGGGCAGTGGCCGCCGCCTGGTGCCGAGGCGGTAGACGTGGAGGACTTCTACGCGCGGGCCGCCGAAGCCGGGTACGGGTACGGGCCCGCGTTCCAGGGCGTGCGGGCGCTGTGGCGACACGGTGCCGGGCTGCTCGCCGAGGTCACGTTGCCCGAACAGGCGGACGCACACGACGGATTCGGCATTCACCCTGTCTTGCTGGACGCCGCCCTGCATCCGCTGATGCTCCTCGACCGGCCCGACGACGGGAAAATGTGGCTGCCGTTCGCGTGGCACGGCGTATCGCTGAGCGCGGAGGGCGCGGCCCACATCCGCGTACGGCTCACCCCGCAGGGAGACGCGGCCGAGGGCGGCCTGCGGGTCGAGATCGCCGACAGTACCGGCGCGCCCGTCCTGGGTGTGGATGCGCTGACCCTCAGGGCGGCCGATCCCGCGCAGCTGATGGCCTCGGCCGACGCTGGTGCCGACGGGCTCTACACGGTGGAGTGGACGCCTCTTCCGGTTGCGGCAGCCGACGCTGGTGCCGACGGCTGGGTCCCGCTGGTGGAAGGTGACGGTCTGGCTGATGTGGTGCCGGTGGGTGGGACGGTGCCGTGGGCGGTGGTCGCGCCGGTCGGGACAGCTGTCGGTGAGGGTGGTCTTCCGGTCGTTGAGCGGGTGTTGGCGCTGGTGCAGGAGTTCTTGGCGGCGTCGGAGCTGGCGGAGTCGCGTCTTCTGGTGGTGACACGGGGTGCGGTGGCCGTGGACGGCAGCGGTGATGTGGATGCCTCGGCGGCGGCGGTGTGGGGTCTGGTGCGCAGTGCGCAGTCGGAGAACCCGGGCCGGCTCGCCCTCCTCGACGTCGAGGCCGGTGACAGCGGCGCGGAGGTCGACGACCTGCCGCAGGCCGTACTGCGTGCAGCCATCGAAGACCTCGACGAACCCCAACTCGCGTGGCGCGAAGCGGCGTTGCGCGTCCCCCGGCTGACTCCCGCGGGCGCCCCCGAAGAGCTGGTCCCGCCGGCCGGTACGTCCGTCTGGCGGCTCGGCACCTCGGGCCCTGCCACCCTGGAGAACCTGTCGGTGATCGACGCCCCGGAGGCGCTCGCGCCGTTGGAGCCCGGGCAGGTGCGGATCTCCGTACGGGCGGCCGGCATGAACTTCCGTGACGTGCTGATCGCGTTGGGGATGTATCCCGACAAGGGGACGTTCGCGGGGAGTGAGGGCGCCGGGCAGGTGGCGGAGGTCGGCCCCGGCGTCACGCATCTGTCGGTCGGTGACCGTGTGATGGGTCTGTTCGAGGGCGCGTTCGCCCCGCTCGCGGTCGCGGATGCCCGGATGGTCGTCCCGGTGCCGGAGGGCTGGAGCCTCCAGGAGGCCGCGGCGGTGCCCGTGGTGTTCCTGACGGCCTGGTACGGGCTGGTGGATCTCGGCCGCCTCCGGCCGGGCGAATCGCTGCTCATCCATGCCGGAACCGGCGGCGTGGGCATGGCCGCCACCCAGATCGCCCGTCACCTGGGCGCCGAGGTCTACGCCACCGCGAGCCCCGCAAAGCACGGCGTGCTCGACGGCATGGGAATCGACGCGGCCCACCGGGCGTCGTCTCGCGACCTCCTCTTCGAGGAGACGCTGCGGGAGGCGACGGGCGGACGGGGCGTGGACGTCGTACTCAACAGCCTGGCCGGGGAGTTCACCGATGCCTCCCTGCGGTTGCTCGCCGAGGGCGGTCGCATGGTCGACATGGGCAAGACCGACAAGCGCGATCCCGACCGGGTCGCCGCCGACCACGGGGGCGCCTGGTACCGGGCCTTCGACCTCGTGCCGCACGCCGGACCCGACCGGATCGGGGAAATGCTGGCGGAAATGGGGGAGTTGTTCGCCTCCGGCGTCCTGCGCCCGCTGCCGGTCGCGTCCTGGCCGCTGGGACGGGCTCGGGACGCGTTCCGGTTCATGAGCCAGGCGAAGCACACCGGCAAGCTGGTGCTGGAGATCCCGCCCGCTCTCGACCCGGACGGCACCGTGCTCATCACCGGCGGCACGGGCGTCCTGGCCGCGGCGGTGGCCGAGCACCTGGTCAAGGAGTGGGGCGTACGACACCTGCTGCTGGCCGGTAGGCGCGGATCGCAGGCTCCGGGGAGCAGTGAACTGGTCGGCCGACTGGCTGAGTTGGGCGCAGAGGTGACCGTCGTCGCGGCCGATGTCAGCGACCCTGAGGCCGTGGCCGAGCTCGTCGGCAAGACGGATCCGGCACATCCGCTGACCGGTGTCATCCATGCCGCCGGTGTCCTGGACGACGCCGTGGTCACCGCACAGACCCCCGAGAGCCTCGCGAGGGTGTGGGCGGCGAAGGCCACCGCGGCACGGCATCTGCACGAGGCGACCCGCGAACTGCGCCTCGGCCTGTTCGTGGTGTTCTCCTCGGGAGCGGCGACGCTCGGCAGCCCCGGTCAGGCCAACTACGCCGCCGCGAACGCCTACTGCGACGCCCTCGTCCAGCACCGCCGCGCGGCAGGACTGTCCGGTCTCTCGATCGGCTGGGGTCTGTGGCAGACGCCGAGCGGCATGACCGGGCACCTGGGCGAAGCCGATCTGGCACGTATGAAACGCACCGGGTTCACCCCGCTGACCGCCGCGCGCGGCCTGGCTCTCCTCGACGCCGCCCGGGCCCACGGCCGGGCGAACGTCGTCGCGGTGGATCTCGACGCGCGAGCCGTCGCCGCACAGCCCGCCGCGACCAGGCCCGCCCTCCTGCGCGCCCTCGCCACCGCGGCGCCGGGGGGCCGGAGTGTCCGGCGGACCGCGGCCGCGGTCCCGGCCACCTCGGCGGACGGCCTCGCCACCCGGCTCGCCGGACTGCCGGCCCCCGAGCGGCGCCGCCTTCTCCTCGACCTCGTCCGCACCAACGTCGCCGGAGTCCTCGGACACACCGGCCGCGACAGCCTCGACACCATCCGTCCGGACACGTCGTTCAAGGAGCTCGGCTTCGACTCCCTGACCGCCGTGGAACTGCGTAACCGGCTGGCGGCCGCCACCGGCCTGAAACTGCCCGCGGCTCTCGTCTTCGACTACCCGGAATCCACCGCACTTGTCGAACACCTCCTGGAACGCCTGTCGCCCGACGGCGCCTCGCCGCCCCTCAAGGACGCGGCGGACCCGGTGCTCAACGAACTCGGCAGAATCGAGGCCTCCTTGGAGGCACTGGCCCTCGACGACGAGGGGCGCGGCCGGGTCACCAGGCGCCTCAACACCCTGCTGTCCAAGCTGAGCGGCGCCTCCGGTGGCGCCACGTCCGGCGCGTCGGGCGCGGCCGACCTGGACGCGCTCGACGACGTCTCCGACGACGAGATGTTCGAGTTCATCGACCGAGAACTGTGAGCCGGCCCCTCCGCGCCCTGCGCCCGGCCCCTCCGCGCCCTGCGCCCGGCCCCTCCGCGCCGTGCGCCCGCCCCCTTCTTCCCGTTCCCTGTGCCCTTCACTGATGGAGAAGTGACGTTAGATGGCGAGTAACGAAGAGAAGCTCCGTCAGTACCTGAAGCGGGTCACAGTGGACCTCGGCCAGGCCCGCCAGCGGCTGCGCGAGGTGGAGGAGCGTTCCCGGGAGCCGATCGCCATCGTCTCCATGGCGTGCCGTTTCCCCGGCGACACCCGAACGCCCGAGGCCCTGTGGGAACTCGTCTGCGAGGGCGGCGACGCGATCGGGGACTTCCCCGTCAACCGGGGTTGGGACGTGGAGAACCTCTACCACCCGGACCCCGACCACCCCGGCACCAGCTACGTGCGCCGCGGCGGGTTCCTGCACGACGCCCCCGCCTTCGACGCGTCGTTCTTCGGGATCAGCCCGCGCGAGGCGCTGGCCATGGATCCGCAGCAGCGGGTGCTGATGGAGACGGCCTGGCAGCTTCTGGAGCGGGCCGGCATCGACCCGGCGGCGCTGAAGCTCACCCCCACCGGCGTCTACGTCGGGGCCGGAGTGCTCGGCTTCGGTGGCGCGCAGCCCGACAAGACGGTGGAAGGCCACCTTCTGACCGGCAACGCGCTGAGCGTCCTCTCGGGCCGCATCTCCTTCACCCTCGGCCTCGAAGGCCCGTCGGTGAGTGTCGACACGGCCTGCTCGTCGTCCCTGGTCGCGATGCATCTGGCGGCGCAGGCGCTGCGGGTGGGCGAGTGCGATCTGGCCCTGGCCGGGGGCGTGACGGTGATGTCGACACCCGGCGCGTTCACCGAGTTCTCCCGGCAGGGCGCGCTGTCCCCCGACGGCCGCTCCAAGGCGTTCGCCGCCTCGGCGGACGGCACGGGCTTCTCCGAGGGCGCCGGTCTCATCCTCCTGGA
The DNA here is from genome assembly GCF_042880275.1 of Streptomyces sp. NPDC058308. Taxonomy (NCBI): domain Bacteria; kingdom Bacillati; phylum Actinomycetota; class Actinomycetes; order Kitasatosporales; family Streptomycetaceae; genus Streptomyces; species Streptomyces sp. NPDC058308. The sequence goes on along the minus strand of NZ_JBHVZA010000001.1, from coordinate 100,202 downwards.
GCGGCTGTCCGACGCCCGCCGCAACGGCCACCAGGTCCTCGCCGTGATCCGTGGCTCGGCCGTCAACCAGGACGGCGCCAGCAACGGCCTCACCGCCCCCAACGGCCCCTCGCAGGAACGCGTCATCCGCGCCGCCCTCGCCAACGCCGGTCTGGGCGCCGCCGAGGTCGACGCGGTCGAGGCGCACGGCACCGGCACCCGGCTCGGCGACCCCATCGAGGCCGGGGCGCTGCTCGCCACGTACGGCCGCGAGCGGGACGCGGACCGGCCGCTGTGGCTCGGCTCGGTCAAGTCGAACATCGGTCATCCGCAGGGCGCCGCCGGTGTCGCGGGCGTCATCAAGATGGTGATGGCCCTGCAGCGCGAACTGCTGCCCGCCACCTTGTACGTCGACGAGCCCACCCCGCACGTCGACTGGAGCGCGGGTTCCGTCAGGCTCCTGACCGAACCGGTCCCGTGGTCGCGCGGCGAACGCCCGCGTCGGGCAGGCGTGTCCGCCTTCGGCATGTCGGGGACGAACGCCCACGTGATCCTGGAGGAAGCGCCGGAGGAGACGGCCCTTCAACCCGAGGAGACGGCCCTTCGACCTGAGGAGGCGGCGCCTGAAGAGGCCGCCGCCGGCGCCGTGTCACCGGAGCCGGTGACGGACACCGTGGTGCCGTGGGTGGTCTCGGCGCGGGGCGAGGAGGCGCTGCGGGCCCAGGCCGCACGGCTCGTCGAGCACGTGAGCGCCGACCCGCTGTCCTCGTCGTCCTCAGCGCCCTCACCGGCTGCGTCGCCCGCACCGCCCGCGTCGCCCGTGGAGGTGGGGTGGTCGCTCACCACGACCCGGTCGGTGTTCGAGAACCGGGCCGTGGTCATCGGCAAGGACCGCGCGGAGCTCCTGGAAGGGCTGCGGTCGCTCGCTGCGGGTGAGGCGACGCCGGACGTGGTCTCGGGAGCGGTCGGCGCCACGGGCCCGGGCCCCGTCCTGGTGTTCCCCGGGCAAGGGGGACAGTGGGCGGGCATGGGCGCCCGGCTCCTCGACGAGTCCCCGGTGTTCGCGGCCCGGATCGCCGAGTGCGAACAGGCGCTATCCCCGTACGTCGACTGGTCCCTGACGGACGTTCTGCGCGGCGACGGGGCGGAACTGTCGCGGATCGACGTCGTCCAGCCGGTGCTGTGGGCCGTGATGGTCGCGCTCGCCGCCGTCTGGGCCGACCAGGGCGTCGTGCCCGCAGCCGTCGTCGGACACTCGCAGGGCGAGATAGCCGCCGCATGTGTTGTGGGCGCGATCTCGCTGGAGGAGGGCGCGCGCATCGTCGCCGGACGCAGCGTCCTGCTGCGGCAACTCTCCGGGCGCGGCGGCATGGCCTCCCTGGGAATGGGTCAGGAGCAGGCCGCCGAGCTGATCGACGGCCATGCCGGTGTCGTCGTCGCCGCCGTCAACGGGCCCTCCTCCACGGTCGTCTCGGGCCCGCCCGAGGGCATCGCCGCCGTCGTCGCCGACGCCCAGGAGCGCGGCCTGCGCGCCCGCGCCGTCGCCTCCGACGTCGCCGGCCACGGACCGCAGCTGGACGCGATCCTGGACGAGCTCGCCGAGGGGCTCGCCGGTATCAGTCCCGCCGCCACCGACGTCGCGTTCTACTCCACCGTCACCGGTGGCCACCTCCCCGACACCACCGGCCTGGACACCGCGTACTGGGTGACGAACGTCCGCCGGACGGTACGTTTCGCCGACACCGTCGACGCGCTGCTGGCGGACGGCTACCGCCTGTTCATCGAGGTCAGCCCCCACCCCGTCCTCAACCTGGCGACGGAGGGACTCATCGAACGGGCCGAAGTGCCCGCCACCGTCGTGACGACCCTGCGCCGCGGTCACGGCGACGCCACCCAGCTCGCCCGCGCCGCCGCGCACGCGTTCGCCGCGGGCGCCGATGTCGACTGGCGGCGCTGGTTCCCGGCCGACCCCACCCCTCGTACCGTCGACCTTCCCACCTACGCCTTCCAGCGCCAGGAGTTCTGGATCGCCCCCACCAGCGGGACGGCCGGGGACCCCGCCGGGCTCGGCCTCGCCGCGTCCGGGCACCCGCTCCTCGGCGCCTCCGTGGGCCTGGCGAGCGGCGACGTACACCTGCTCAGCGGGCGGTTGTCGCGGCAGTCCGCGACCTGGCTCGACGACCACGTCGTGGCGGGCCAGGCGCTGGTCCCCGGCGCCGCACAGGTGGAGTGGGTGCTGCGGGCGGCCGATGAGGCGGGCTGCCCCGCCCTGGAGGAACTGACCCTGCAGACGCCGCTGGTCCTGCCCGACTCCGGGGGCCTGCAGATCCAGGTCGTCGTGGACGCGGCCGACACACGTGGGCGACGCGACGTCCACGTGTTCTCCCGGCCCGATGACGACGACGCCTTCGAGCTGTCGCGGACCTGGACCTGCCACGCCACCGGCGTGCTCGGGCCCGGGCCGACGGACGGCGGAGCGGAGGCCCTGGACGGCGTATGGCCCCCCGTCGGCGCCGAACCTGCCGACCCCGAGGACCTCTACGCACGGGCCGACCGGGCCGGTTACGGCTACGGTCCCGCGTTCCGCGGGGTGCGGGCTCTGTGGCGGCACGGCAAGGACGTCCTCGCCGAAGTCACGCTGCCCAAGGAGGCCGGAGAGCCGGAGGGCTTCGGCATCCACCCGGCCCTCTTCGACGCCGTCCTGCAGCCCGCGGCCCTGCTGCTGCCGTCCACCGAGACGACCGGCACGACCATTACGAGCGGCACGAGCGGCACGAGCGGCACGAGCGGCACGAGCGGCACGACCGGCACGACCGGCACGAGCGACACCGGTCAGATCTGGCTGCCGTTCGCCTGGAACGACGTGGCACTGCACGCCGTACGGGCCACCACGATCCGGGTACGGCTCACCCTGCTCGGCGAGCGGGTCGACCAGGGCCTGCGGATCACCGTGGCCGACGCGGTGGGCGCCCCGGTGCTGACCGTGCGCGACCTGCGCTCGCGCCCGACCGACACCGGCCGCCTCGCCGCGGCTGCCGCCCACGACCGGCACGGGCTGTTCGACCTGGAGTGGACCGCACCCGACGATGCCCCCCTCCCGGGGGCTGACGACAGCTGGGTGACGCTCGGCGAGGACGCCGAAAGCCTTCTCGACCTGCTGGCGTCCGTCGAGGCGGGGAGCCCGGCGCCGTCGCTGGTGGCCGCCCCCGTCCAGCCCGCCCCGGGCGACGACGGCCTGGCGCTCGCCACCCAGGTCCTGGACCTCGTCCAGACGTGGCTCGCCTTGCCTCTCACTGACTCCCGCCTCGTGCTGGTGACGCGGGGCGCGGTGCCCTTCGCCGCCGACCGTTACTCAGACGTATCAGACGTACGTGTGGGTCTGGACGCGGACGTCGACGTGGCGGCCGCCGCCGTATGGGGCCTCGTCCGAAGCGCCCAGTCGGAGCACCCCGGCCGTCTCACGCTGGTCGACCTCGGACCGGACGACACACTCGCCGCGGCCATGACGGCGGCCCACCTGGACGAACCGCAACTCGCCGTGCACGGAGGCGAGACACGTGTGCCCCGGCTCGTCCGCGCCGCGCCCACGCCGCCGTCGACCGAGGAGGGCGGAGTCGAAACCACCCAAGCCCTCGACCCGAACGGCACTGTCCTCATCACCGGAGGAACCGGGGTACTGGGCCGACTGGTGGCCGACCACCTCGTGAGGGAGTGGGGCGTACGACACCTCCTGCTGGCGAGCCGACGCGGCGAGACGGCACCCGGCGGCACCGAACTGGCCTCTGCTCTGGGCGAGTTGGGGGCAAAGGTGACCATCGCGGCCGCCGACGTCAGCGACGTGGAGTCGGTCGCCGAGCTGATCGGATCGGTGGACCCGGCGCACCCGTTGACCGGCGTGATCCACGCTGCCGGTGTCCTGGACGACGCCGTGGTCACCGCGCAGACCCCCGAGAGCATCGCCCGGGTATGGGCCGCGAAGGCGACCGCGGCACGGCTGCTGCACGAGGCGACCCGCGAGACGCCCCTCGGCCTGTTCGTGGTCTTCTCCTCGGCGGCCGCCTCCCTCGGCAGCCCCGGCCAGGCCAACTACGCGGCCGCGAACGCCTACTGCGACGCCCTCGTCCAGCACCGCCGCGCCCAGGGCCTCGCCGGCCTCTCGATCGCCTGGGGCCTGTGGCAGGCGACCAGCGGCATGACCGGGCAGCTGAGCCAGACGGATCTGGCACGCATGAAGCGCACGGGATTCGCCGCCCTCACCGACGAAGGCGGACTCGCGCTGTTCGACGCCGCCCGCGCCCACGACCGCGCGTACGTGGTCGCGGCCGACCTCGACCCGCGCGCCGTGACGGACGGCCTGTCCCCGCTGCTGCGCACGCTCACGGCCTCCGGGCCACGGCGGCGCGTGGCCTCCGAAGGCCTCGCGGACGGCGCCCTCGCGGGCCGCCTGGCAGGCCTCGACGAGGAGGGCCGCCTGCAGCTCCTCGCCGATGTCGTACGCGAATACGTCGCGGCCGTCCTCGGCCACGGCTCGGCGGCTCAGGTGAAGGTCGACATCGCCTTCAAGGACCTGGGCTTCGACTCGCTGACCGCGGTGGAACTGCGCAACCGCCTCTCGGCCGCCTGCGGCGAACGGCTGCCCGCCACGCTCGTCTTCGACCACCCCACACCTCAGGCGCTCGCCACCCACCTTGCACACCGTCTGGCAGGCGCCTCGGCCGCCGCGCCCGCGCCCGTACCCGTACCCGTCGCACCGCGTCCGCGGCAGGCGGCGGCCGACATCGACGACCCGGTCGCGATCGTCGCCATGACCTGCCGGTTCCCGGGCGGCGTCGCCTCCGCCGACGACCTGTGGCGCCTGCTCGACGCCCGCACGGACGCGATGGGCGCTTTCCCCACCGACCGTGGCTGGGACCTGGAACGCCTCTTCCATCCGGACCCCGAGCACACCGGCACCAGCTACGCGGACCAGGGCGGCTTCCTGCCGGATGCGGGTGATTTCGACGCGGCGTTCTTCGGGATCAATCCGCGTGAGGCGTTGGCGATGGATCCGCAGCAGCGGTTGCTGTTGGAGGCGTCGTGGGAGGTGTTCGAGCGCGCGGGTATCGACCCGACGACCCTCAAGGGCAGCCTGACCGGCACCTACGTCGGCCTGATGAACCATGACTACGCCAAGTCGTTCCCCGAGGCCGACGCCCAACTGGAGGGGTACGCCTATCTGGCGAGCACCGGCAGCATGGTCTCCGGCCGCGTCGCCTACACCTTCGGTCTCGAAGGTCCGGCGGTGACGGTGGACACGGCGTGTTCCTCGTCGTTGGTCTCCATCCACCTGGCGGCACAGGCGCTGCGCCAGGGCGAATGCGATCTGGCCCTGGCGGGCGGTGTCTCCGTCGTGGCCGACCCCGACATGTTCGCGGGTTTCTCGCGCCAGCGCGGCCTGGCCCCCGACGGCCGCTGCAAGCCGTACGCGGCCGCGGCCGACGGAGTCGGATTCTCCGAGGGTGTGGGCCTGCTCCTGCTGGAGCGCCTCTCGGACGCGCGCCGCAATGGACATCAGGTACTCGCCGTCGTACGGGGTTCAGCGGTGAACCAGGACGGTGCGAGCAATGGTCTGACGGCTCCGAACGGTCCGTCGCAGGAGCGGGTGATTCGGCAGGCGTTGGCGAGTGGGTGTTTGTCGGCTGGTGATGTGGATGTGGTGGAGGGCCACGGTACGGGGACGACGTTGGGTGATCCGATCGAGGCGCAGGCGTTGTTGGCGACGTATGGGCAGGGTCGGTCGGAGGGTCGGCCGTTGTGGCTGGGTTCGGTGAAGTCGAACATCGGTCATACGCAGGCTGCTGCTGGTGTTGCGGGTGTGATCAAGATGGTGATGGCGATGCGGCATGGTGTGGTGCCGGCGAGTTTGCATGTGGATGCGCCGTCGCCGCATGTGGACTGGGCGTCGGGTGCGGTGCGGCTGGCGTCGGAGCCGGTGGCGTGGCCGGAGGTGGGGGGTCGGCCGCGTCGTGCGGGGGTGTCTTCTTTTGGTGCTTCGGGGACGAATGCGCATCTGATTCTTGAGCATGTTCCCGAGTCGGTGAGTGCGGTTTCCCCGGGCAGTGACGGTGACGGGGCCGGGGATGGCGACGGTGGGGTGGTGGTGCCGTGGTTGCTGTCGGCGCGCGGCCCGCAGGCCTTGCGCGACCAAGCACGCCGCCTGAGTGACTTCGCTGACGATGCGTCGCGCTCACAGCTGACCGACGTGGGGTGGTCGCTGCTGACGACCCGTGCGCAGCATGAGCACCGAGCCGTCGTCGTGGGTGCGCAGCGGCACGAACTGGTTGCAGGACTGGCGGCATTGGAAGCGGGGGAGCCGCATCCGGCACTGATTGGCCCGTCTGCTTCACCCGTGCGTGCCGGTGGTGACGTCGTGTGGCTGTTCAGTGGTCAGGGCAGTCAGGTGGTGGGTATGGGTGCGGGGTTGTATGGGCGGTTTCCGGTGTTTGCGGAGGCGTTCGATGAGGTGTGCGGCCTGTTGGAGGGGTCGTTGGGGGTGGGGCCCGGTGAGTTGCGGGAGATGGTGTTCCGTGGTCCGGGGGAGCGGTTGGATCACACGATGTGGGCGCAGGCGGGGTTGTTTGCGTTGCAGGTGGGTCTGGCGAGGTTGTGGGAGTCGGTTGGTGTGCGGCCGGATGTGGTGGTCGGGCACTCGGTCGGGGAGATTGCGGCTGCGTATGTGGCGGGGGTGTTCTCGCTGGAGGATGCGTGCCGGGTGGTGGGGGCTCGGGCTCGGTTGATGGGTGGGTTGCCTGAGGGTGGTGGGATGTGTGCGGTGCAGGCCACGCCCGAGGAGCTGATCCCGGAGTTGGCGGGGTCTGCGGTGAGTGTGGCAGCGGTCAATACCCCGGATTCCACGGTGATTTCGGGCCCAGTCGACGAGGTGGAGCGGATCGCCGCTGTCTGGCGGGAGCGGGGTCGCAAGACCAAGGCACTCGCGGTCAGTCATGCGTTTCATTCGGTGTTGATGGAGCCGATGCTGGCGGAGTTCGGTGAGGCGTTGGGTGGGGTGGAGTTCCGGCGGCCGTCGATTCCGTTGATCAGTAACGTTTCGGGTGAGCGTGCCGGTGAGGAGATCGCGAGCCGGGAGTACTGGGTCCGGCACGTGCGCCAGCCTGTACTGTTCCAGCCTGCCATCGCCCAAGTGGCGCCGACTGCGCGGGCCTTCATCGAAATCGGCCCACGTCCCGTACTGGTCACCGCCGCCCAGCACACCCTGGACGAGACCGACCGTTCCGATTCGGTGCTGGTCTCTTCCCTCGTTGGTGGGCGGGGGGAGGAGTTGGCGTTTGTGGGGGCGTTGGCGCGTTTGCATGTGGCTGGTGTGGCTGTGGACTGGTCGGTGGTGTTCTCGGGTGGGGTGAGGGCGCCGAGGGTGGTGGATCTGCCGACGTATGCGTTTCAGCGGGAGCGGTTCTGGTTGTCGGGGCGGTCCGGTGGTGGTCGGGATGCGGCGGGGCTGGGGTTGGTGGCTGCGGGGCATCCGTTGCTGGGTGCGGCGGTGGAGTTCGCGGGTCGGGGTGGGTGTCTGCTGACGGGGCGTTTGTCGCGGTCGGGTCTGTCGTGGTTGGCGGAACATGTGGTGGCTGGTGCGGCGTTGGTGCCGGGTGCTGCGTTGGTGGAGTGGGTGTTGCGGGCGGGTGATGAGGTTGGTTGTGGGGTGGTGGAGGAGTTGATGGTGCAGGCGCCGGTGGTGGTGCCTGAGGCGTCGGGGCTTCGGGTGCAGGTCGTGGTGGATGAGGCGGGCGAGGAGGGGCGTCGCGGTGTGGAGATCTACACACGCCCGGATGCCGGGGCCGCGACCGGCGAGGACGTGTGGGTGTGCCACGCCACCGGCGTTCTCGCCCCCGAAGCACCAGTGGCAGTAGCCGAGTTGGAGTTGGGCGGCACCTGGCCGCCGGCCGGTGCCGAGTCCGTGAATGTAGAGGACTTCTACGCACAGGCTGCGGAAGCCGGGTACGGGTACGGCCCGGCGTTCCAGGGCCTGCGCGCGGTGTGGCGGGACGGGCAGGATCTGCTGGCCGAGGTGGCGCTGCCCGAGGCCGCCGGACCCCACGACGGCTACGGCATCCACCCTGCCCTGCTGGACGCCGCCCTCCACCCCCTCCTCGCCGCCCGTTTTCAGGAGGACTCCGGGGACCGTCAGATTCATGTGCCGTTCGGGTGGACCGGAGTGTCCCTGCGGGCGGTGGGGGCCACGACGGTTCGCGTACGGCTGCGCCCGGTCGGAAAAAGCATCAGCCAGGGGCTGAACGTCACAGTTGCCGACACGACCGGCAACCCTGTGCTGAGTGTCGATGCTCTACAAACGCGCCCCGTCAGTCCTGGTCAGCTCACTACGGCCCAACACCAGGATGTGCGCGGCCTGTTCACCGTGGATTGGACGCCGCTTCCGGGACCGGTTTCGGTTGCTGAGGTCGGCATGTCGACCGGTGGTGACGGGTGGGTCGGGTTGTCGGGTGGTGTCGGTCTGGCTGATGTGGTGCCGGTGGGTGGGACGGTGCCGTGGGCGGTGGTCGCTCCGGTCGGGACAGCTGTTGGTGAGGGTGGCCTTCCGGTCGTTGAGCGGGTGTTGGCGCTGGTGCAGGAGTTCTTGGCGGCGTCGGAGCTGGCCGAGTCGCGTCTTCTGGTGGTGACACGGGGCGCGGTGGCCGCGGACGGCAGCGGTGATGTGGATGCCTCGGCGGCGGCGGTGTGGGGTCTGGTGCGCAGTGCGCAGTCGGAGAACCCGGGCCGGTTCGCCCTGCTCGACGTCGAGGCCGGTGACAGCGGCGCGGAGGTCGACGACCTGCCGCAGGCCGTCCTGCGTGCAGCCATCGAAGACCTCGACGAACCCCAACTCGCTCTGCGCGAAGGGCAACTCCACATACCCCGACTGGCCCAGGCGCGTCGTTCGGCCGAACTCGTCGCACCGCCCGGCGAAGCGGCGTGGCGTCTGCGGATGGTGGAGGGCGGCTCGCTCGACGATCTCGCTGCGGTGGCCTGCCCGGAGGTCCTCGAACCCTTGGGGGCCGGACAGGTGCGGGTGTCGGTGCATGCCGCGGGCATCAACTTCCGCGACGTACTCGTCGCCTTGGGCATGGTCCCCGCCTACGGCGCCATGGGCGGTGAAGGTGCGGGTGTCGTCACGGAGATCGGATCCGACGTCACACGTGTGTCGGTCGGCGACCATGTCATGGGTGTCTTCGAGGGAGCGTTCGGTCCCGTGGTGGTCGCCGATGCGCGGATGGTGGCGCCGGTCCCGCAGGGCTGGGACATGAGTGCGGCGGCCGGGGTTCCGGCGGCGTTCCTGACGGCTTGGTATGGGTTGGTGGAGTTGGCCGGTCTCCGGGCGGGGGAGCGGGTGTTGGTCCATGCCGGCACGGGTGGGGTGGGGATGGCGGCCGTGCAGGTCGCCCGTCATCTGGGGGCTGAGGTGTTCGCCACGGCGAGTCCGGCCAAGCATTCCGTACTGGAGGAGATGGGCGTCGATGCCGCGCACCGTGCGTCTTCCCGGGATCTCGATTTCGAGGAGGTCATACGGGAGGCCACGGGTGGGCGTGGCGTTGATGTCGTGCTCAACAGTCTCACCGGCGAGTTCATCGATGCCTCCCTGCGGTTGCTCGGCGACGGGGGCCGGTTCCTGGAGATGGGCAAGACCGACCTGCGAACCCCCGAGGCCGTTGGCTCGGAGCACCCCGGCGTGACGTACACCGTGTACGACTTGGTCGGTGACGCCGGACCGGAACGCATCGGCTGGATGCTGGACCACCTCGGCGAGTTGTTCACCTCAGACCGGCTTAAGCCGCTGCCGGTACGTTCCTGGCCGCTGGACAAGGCGCGGGAGGCGTTCCGGTTCATGAGCCAGGCCAGGCACACCGGCAAGTTGGTGTTGGAGATTCCGCCTGCCCTCGATCCTGAGGGCACGGTGTTGGTCGCTGGTGGTACCGGTGTGCTCGGGCAGGTGGTGGCTGAGCATCTGGTGCGGGAGTGGGGTGTGCGGCACTTGTTGCTGGCCAGCCGGAGTGGCCCCGAGGCGCCGGGAGGTGCCGAACTGGCCGACAGGCTACGGGCGTTGGGTGCTGAGGTCGGCATCGTCGCGGCGGATGTCGGGGACGCGGGATCGGTGGCGGAGTTGGTGGGCAAGACCGATCCCTCGCATCCGTTGACCGGTGTGGTGCATGCGGCGGGTGTGCTGGCGGATGCGGTGGTGACCGCGCAGACGCCGCAGGGGTTGGCGCGGGTGTGGGCGGCGAAGGCTGCTGCTGCCAGCAATCTGCACGAGGCGACGCGCGGGATGCGGCTGGGCATGTTCGTGGTGTTCTCTTCGGCGGCCGCAGCCCTCGGCAGCCCCGGGCAGGCCAACTATGCTGCCGCGAATGCTTATTGCGACGCCTTGATGCAGCATCGCCGGTCGCAAGGGCTGGCCGGTCTCTCGGTCGGCTGGGGCCTGTGGGAGGCCTCGCATATCCGGACAGAGACCCGTACAGACACCCGCACAGTCGCCCGGACAGGCGGCCTGGCAGACGGCCCGGCGCATGCCCCGGCAGCAGACGGCAGCGGCAAGGGCATGTCCGGCGGCCTCAGCGACACCGACGTAGCCCGGATGAGCCGTATCGGCGTCGAGGCCATGACCAACGAACACGGCCTGGCCCTGCTGGACGCCGCACACCGGCACGGCCGCCCCCACCTCGTGGGCTTCAACCTCGACCTGCGCACCCTGGCCACGCACCCCGTCCACACCAGGCCCGCCCTCCTGCGCGGCTTGGCCGCCCCCACCGGGACCGGAAACGGGACTGGAAAGGGCAGGCCGACCGCCGCGACGGGCGAGCGGCCCGCCGACCTGGCGGGCCGGCTGGCCGCCCTGCCGCCGTCCGACCGGCACCACACGTTGGTGAGGCTCATCAGGGAGCAGGCCGCCACCGTCCTCGGGCACCGCACCGACAGTCTCGCAACGGGCAGCACCTTCAAGGAGCTCGGTTTTGACTCGCTCACCGCGGTCGAACTGCGCAACAGGCTGTCCGCCGCCACCGGCCTGCGCCTGCCCGCCGGTCTCGTCTTCGATCACCCGGACGCCGACATCCTGGCCGAACACCTCGGCGCGCAACTCACCCCCGACGGCGACACACCCGCCGGTGCGGAGGCCACCGACCCGGTCCTCCGGGACCTGGCGAAACTTGAGAGCGCCCTGTCCGCCACCCTCGTCGAACACGTCGACGCCGACGCGGTCACAGCCCGACTGGAGTCCCTTCTGGCGAAGTGGAAGGCGGCCGGCGCGTCGGCTGAATCCGGCAGTACGAAGGAGCAGCTCCAGGTCGCCACGACCGACCAGGTCCTCGACTTCATCGACAAAGAACTGGGTGTGTGAACCGACCGTGCACGGCGCGACAACCACGCTGAAGGCTGGGTGAACTCTCATGGCGAGTGAAGAGCAACTGGTCGACTACCTCAAGCGCGTCGCCGCCGAGCTGCATGACACCCGGCAGCGGCTGCGCGAGGTGGAGAACCGCCGCCAGGAACCGGTGGCCGTCGTAGGCATGGCCTGCCGTTTCCCCGGCGGCATCGAGACGCCCGAAGGCCTGTGGGAGCTGGTCGCCGCGAGCGACGACGCCATCGAGCCCTTCCCCACCGACCGGGGCTGGGACCTGGAGGGCATCTACCACCCCGACCCCGACCACCCGGGAACCTGCTACGTCCGCGAGGGCGGCTTCATCGGCGCCCCCGACCGGTTCGACTCCGGATTCTTCGGCTTCAGCCCGCGCGAGGCCCTGGCCAGCAGCCCACAGCTGCGGCTGCTCCTGGAGACATCGTGGGAGGCACTCGAACGGTCGGGCATCGACCCCGCCTCGCTCAAGGGCAGCCCCACCGGCGTCTACGTAGGCGCCGCGACCACCGGCAACCAGACCCAGGGCGACCCCGGCGGCAAGGCGACCGAGGGGTACGCGGGCACGGCGCCCAGCGTCCTGTCGGGACGGGTCTCCTTCACCCTGGGCCTGGAGGGCCCGGCGGTGACGGTCGAGACGGCGTGCTCCTCCTCGCTGGTGGCGATGCACCTGGCGGCCACCGCCTTGCGGCAAGGGGAGTGCGACCTCGCTCTCGCAGGCGGCGTCACCGTCATGTCCACGCCCGAAGTCTTCACCGGTTTCTCGCGCCAGCGCGGCCTGGCCCCCGACGGCCGTTGCAAGCCGTTCGCCGCCGCGGCCGACGGCACGGGCTGGGGAGAGGGAGTCGGTCTGGTCGTCCTGGAGCGCCTCTCCGAGGCGCGCCGCAAGGGGCACAAGGTCCTCGCGGTGCTGCGAGGTTCCGCCATCAACCAGGATGGCGCCAGCAACGGATTCACCGCACCGAACGGACCCTCGCAGCGTCGTGTCATCCGCCAGGCACTGTCCAGCGCCCACCTGTCCACGTCGGAGATCGACGTGGTCGAGGCGCACGGCACCGGAACCAAGCTCGGTGACCCCATCGAGGCCGAGGCGCTCATCGCCACGTACGGCAAGGAACGCGAGGACGACCGGCCGCTGTGGCTCGGATCCGTGAAGTCGAACATCGGTCACACGCAGGCCGCCGCAGGTGTGGCGGGCGTCATCAAGATGGTGATGGCCCTGCAGAACGACCTGCTGCCCGCCACTCTGAATGTCGACGAACCGACCCCGCACGTCCAGTGGGACGGCGGCGGCGTGCGCCTCCTGACCGAACCGGTCTCGTGGTCGCGCGGCGAACGCCCCCGCCGCGCCGGGATCTCCTCCTTCGGCATCTCCGGCACAAACGCTCACGTGATCCTGGAGGAGGCGCCCGAGGAGGCGCCCGAGGAGACCCTGCAGGATGCACCCGGGGAGCCTCCTCGGGAGGCACCCGCTGCGCCCGCCGCCGCGTCGTCGGGGGCAACGGTGGTTCCGTGGGTGGTCTCCGGACGTGGTGGGGACGCGCTGCGTGAACAGGCCCGGCGGCTGCGCGAGTTCGCGGCCGAGGGTGCGAACACCTCGGGGGTGCGACCGGCTGCCTCGGCCGCCGAGATCGGGTGGTCGCTGGCCACGAGCCGGTCGGTTCTCGAACACCGGGCTGTCGTGGTGGGTCATGACCGCGAGGCGCTGACGGCTGGTCTCGGCGCGTTGGCGGCGGGTGAGGTGTCGGCGGATGTGGTGTCCGGGGTTGCGGGTGATGTGGGTCCGGGGCCGGTGTTGGTGTTTCCGGGGCAGGGCTCGCAGTGGGTGGGGATGGGGGCCCAACTCCTCGATGAGTCGGCGGTGTTCGCGTCCCGGATCGCGGAGTGTGAGCAGGCGCTGTCCGCGTATGTGGACTGGTCGTTGAGTGAGGTGTTGCGGGGGGATGGGGGTGCGCTGTCCCGGGTTGAGGTGGTGCAGCCGGTGTTGTGGGCGGTGATGGTGTCGCTGGCTGCGGTGTGGGCGGACTACGGGATCACGCCCGCTGCGGTGGTGGGGCACTCCCAGGGCGAGATGGCCGCCGCGTGCGTGGCGGGCGCGCTGTCTTTGGAGGATGCGGCGCGGATCGTGGCCGTACGCAGTGACGCCCTGCGCCAGCTCCAGGGCCACGGGGACATGGCGTCGCTGGGCACGGGTGTGGAGCAGGCGGTTGAGCTCATCGGTGACCGGCCGGGGGTGTGCGTCGCGGCCGTCAATGGCCCCTCTTCCACGGTCATTTCGGGTCCGCCCGAGCACGTGGCCGCCGTCGTCGCCGAGGCCGAAGCACGTGGCCTGCGCGCCCGGGTCATCGACGTTGGCTACGCCTCCCACGGCCCGCAGATCGACGAACTCCACGACCTGCTCACCGACCGCCTCACCGACATCCAGCCCACCCCCACGGACGACGTCGCCTTCTACTCCACCGTCACCGCAGAACGCCTCGACGACACGACCCGCCTCGACACGGACTACTGGGTCAACAACCTCCGCCAGCCGGTCCGCTTCGCCGACACCATCAAGGCCCTGCTTGCCGACGGATACCGCCTCTTCATCGAGGCCAGTGCCCACCCGGTGCTGGGGCTGGGCATGGAGGAGACCATCGAGAAGGCAGACGTCGCCGCCACCGTCGTCCCCACCCTGCGCCGCGACCACGGCGACACCACCCAGCTCGCCCGCGCCGTCGCCCACGCCTTCACCGCAGGCGCCGACGTCAACTGGCGCCGCTGGTTCCCGGCCGACCCCACCCCTCGTACCGTCGACCTCCCCACCTACGCCTTCCAACGCCGCAGCTACTGGCTGCCCGTGGACGGAGTCGGGGACGTGCGGTCCGCCGGGCTGCGGCGGCTGGAGCACAGAGTGCTGCCTGCCGTGCTCGGGCTGGCCGATGGCGCGCTGGTGCTCACCGGACGACTCTCGGCGGCCGGTGGGAGCGGTAGCGGCTGGATCGCCGACCACGCGGTGGCGGGTACGACGCTCGTTCCCGGCGCCGCACTGGTCGAGTGGGCGTTGCAGGCGGCCGACGAGGCCAACTGCCCCACTCTTGAGGAGCTAACGCTTGAAGCGCCCCTCGTGCTCCCGGAGTCCGGCAGCCTGCAGGTGCAGGTGGTCGTCGGCGCGGCCGAGGAGCAGGGCGGACGGCGTGACGTGCGGGTCTTCTCCCGCATCGACGCCGACGAGGAACTGGGCCAGGACGAGGGCTGGACGTGCCATGCGACCGGCACGCTGAGCCCCGATTGCGGCGATGAGCCGGACGGGCTCGGCGAACAGTGGCCCCCGCCCGGCGCCGAGCCGGTGGAGATCGGCGACCTCTACGAGCGGGCCGCCGCGGCAGGCTATGAGTACGGGCCGTCCTTCCGGGGACTGCGCGCCGTGTGGCGGCACGGCAAGGACCTGCTGGCTGAGGTGGAGCTGCCCGAACAGGCAGGCACGCACGACGGGTTCGGTCTCCACCCCGTACTGCTGGACGCCGCGTTGCACCCGGCTCTGTTGCTCGACGCGAACGCGTCCGGCGACGCGGGAGAGCTCCGTCTGCCGTTCGCCTGGAACGGGGTGACCCTGTGGGCCACCGGTGCCGCCACCGTACGGGTGTGTCTTGCCCCGTACGGGGAGGGGGTGGAGGACGACGGAGCGGTGCTGCGTGTGACGGTGGCCGACGCCGCCGGAGCGCCCGTACTGAGCGCGGACTCCCTGGCCCTGCGGCCCGCCGACCCGGAACTGCTGCGGCCGGCCGGCCGGGCGGGCAGCGGCCCCCACGGGCTGTTCACCTTGGAATGGGCCTCTGTCCCCCCGGCAGCCGGGGCGGACAGCGACGACGACTGGCTGGTGCTCGGCCCGGACGCGCCCGACTGGGCCGGGGACGACATACCCCGGTACCCGGATCTGGCGGCCCTCTCGGCCGCACTCGACGCGGGTACGCTGCCCCCCGCGACCGTCCTCGTCGACACCACGGCCGCGGCAGCGGACGGAACGGCAGCCGGTGACGGAACCGTCGAGGCCGACGAGACAGCCGACGCTCGTGGCCGGGCAGCTGCCGAGCGCACCCTCAACCTCGTACGGGACTGGCTCGCCGTGCCCCGCCTCGCCGAGGCCCGACTCGTACTGATCACCCACCAAGCGGTCGCCGTGCCGCCGAACCAAGACCTAGACCTAGACCTAGACCTAGACCAGGACCACGACCAGGACCAAGACCAGGACGAGCCGGCGGTCGACGACGTGGCTGCCGCCGCCGTATGGGGACTGATCCGCAGCGCCCAGGCCGAACACCCGGGCCGTTTCGTCCTGTTGGACGCCGGGCCCGGCACGGACCGAGCGGCCGTCGAGCGGGCCCTCGCCACCGGTGAACCACAGTTGGCCGTGCGCGCCGGAGAACCGAAAGCCCCCCGCCTCGCCCGCGCCACCACCGCACTCACACGCCCGCCCCACGGCGACACACCCACACCCCGGCCCGGTGCGGCCCTCGACCCCGACGGCACCGTTCTCGTCGCGGGCGGCACCGGCATGATGGGGAGCCTGGTCGCCGAACACCTGGTCCGCGCCTGGTCGGTACGACACCTGCTGCTCGTCAGCCGACAGGGGCCCGACGCGCCCGACGCCCGTGACCTCGCCGAGCGGCTGACAGGTCTCGGCGCCACGGTGCGGATCGTCGCGGCCGACCTGACGGACGGGCGGGCCACCGCCGAGCTGATCGGATCGGTGGACGCGGCGCATCCGCTGACCGGTGTGATCCATGCCGCCGGTGTCCTCGATGACGCCGTAGTCACCGCGCAGACCACCGACCAGCTGGCCAGGGTGTGGGCGGCCAAGGCCTCCGTCGCCGCCAACCTGGACGCGGCCACCTCGGAACTGCCGCTGGGCCTGTTCGTGATGTTCTCCTCCGCCGCCGGTGTCCTGGGCAATGCGGGCCAGGCCGGGTACGCGGCCGCCAACGCGTTCGTGGACGCCCTGGTGGCCCGCCGCCGCAGCGCCGGTCTGCCCGGTCTGTCGATCGCCTGGGGCCTCTGGGCGCGCGGCAGCGCCATGACCCGGCACCTCGACGACGCCGACCTGGCGCGACTGCGCGCGGGCGGCGTGAAGCCGTTGCTTGACGAGCAGGGTCTCGCTCTCCTCGACGCGGCGCGCACCGCCGCCGCGCACACCTCTCTGGTGGTCGCGGCAGGTATTGACGTCCGAGGCCTGACCGGCGACGACATGCCCGCGATGCTGCGCAACCTGACGGGCCGGACCCGGCGCAGGGCGGCAGCCGACTCCTCCGTCGACCGAGCCGCCCTGGAGACACGGCTCGCGGGCCTCGACGAGGCCGGGCGCCGCGCGGCCGTCGGCGACGTCGTACGCGAGTGTGTCGCGGCGGTGCTCGGCCACCGATCGGCATCCGACGTACGCACCGAGGCCAACTTCAAGGACCTCGGCTTCGATTCGCTCACGGCGGTGCAACTGCGCAACCGCCTCTCGGCGGCCAGCGGCCTCCGCCTGCCCGCCACCATGGCCTTCGACCACCCCACCCCCGAAGCCCTCGCCACCTACCTGTGCACCCGTCTGGGCGGCCCGACGGCGACACCCGCCGTCCCCGCCACCCCCGTCGCGCTCCGCGCGGCCGACACGGACGACCCGGTCGCGATCGTCGCCATGGCCTGCAAGTACCCGGGCGGAGTGACCTCACCGGAAGGGCTGTGGGACCTGGTCGCCGCAGGTGTGGACACGGTCGGCGCGTTCCCGGCAGGCCGTGGCTGGGACCTGGAACGCCTCTTCCACCCCGACCCGGACCACCCCGGCACCAGCTACGCCGACGAAGGAGCCTTCCTGCCGGATGCGGGTGATTTCGACGCGGCGTTCTTCGGGATCAATCCGCGTGAGGCGTTGGCGATGGATCCGCAGCAGCGGTTGCTGTTGGAGGCGTCGTGGGAGGTGTTCGAGCGCGCGGGTATCGACCCGACGACCCTCAAGGGCAGCCTGACCGGCACCTACGTCGGTGTCATGTATCACGACTACGCGGCAGGCCTGGCGCAGGACGCCCAGCTGGAGGGCTACTCCATGCTGGCGGGCTCCGGCAGCGTGGTCTCCGGACGTGTCTCCTACACCCTGGGTCTCGAAGGTCCGGCGGTGACGGTGGACACGGCGTGTTCCTCGTCGCTGGTCTCCATCCACCTGGCGGCACAGGCGCTGCGCCAGGGCGAGTGCAGCCTCGCTCTCGCGGGAGGTGTGACCGTCATGGCCACGCCCGAGGTGTTCACCGGCTTCTCGCGCCAGCGCGGCCTGGCCCCCGACGGCCGCTGCAAGCCCTTCGCCGCAGCGGCGGACGGCACGGGCTGGGGTGAGGGCGTCGGCGTCCTCCTGCTGGAACGCCTCTCGGACGCGCGCCGCAACGGACATCAGGTCCTGGGAGTCCTGCGCGGATCCGCCGTCAATCAGGACGGTGCGAGCAATGGTCTGACGGCTCCGAACGGTCCGTCGCAGGAGCGGGTGATTCGGCAGGCGTTGGCGAGTGGGTGTTTGTCGGCTGGTGATGTGGATGTGGTGGAGGGTCACGGTACGGGGACGACGTTGGGTGATCCGATCGAGGCGCAGGCGCTGCTGGCCACCTACGGGCAAGGCCGCTCCGAGGAGCGGCCGTTGTGGCTGGGTTCGGTGAAGTCCAACATCGGCCACACGCAGGCCGCTGCCGGTGTTGCGGGTGTGATCAAGATGGTGATGGCGATGCGGCATGGTGTGGTGCCGGCGAGTTTGCATGTGGATGCGCCGTCGCCGCACGTGGACTGGGCGTCGGGCTCGGTGCGGCTGGCGTCGGAGCCGGTGGCGTGGCCGGAGGTGGGGGCTCGACCGCGCCGTGCGGGGGTGTCGTCGTTCGGTGCTTCGGGGACGAATGCGCATCTGATTCTTGAGCATGTTCCCGAGCCGGTGGATGAGCCGGTGAGTGCGGTTTCCCCGGACAGTGACGGGGGCGGCGACGGGGACGGTGGGGCGGTGGTGCCGTGGTTGCTGTCGGCGCGCAGCTCGCAGGCCCTGCGCGACCAAGCACGCCGACTGAGCGATGCGGTGGCGGCGGGCCCGGCTGCGGTACGGGACGTCGGCTGGTCCCTGCTTCGTTCACGCTCCCTGTTCGAGCAGCGCGCGGTGATAGCAGGCCGGGAACGATCCGAACTCATGGCGGGACTCGACGCGTTGGCCGTCGGCGAGGCGCACCCGGCCCTGACCGAGTGGCGGGAGGACGCCGCGACCCCGAGCGGCGACACAGTGTGGCTGTTCAGTGGGCAGGGCAGTCAGCTGGTGGGTATGGGCGCTGGGCTCTACGAGCGGTTCCCGGTCTTTGCGGAGGCGTTCGACGAGGTGTGTGCTTCGTTGGGCGCGGAGTTGGGCGCCTCCCTGCGAGAGACGGTGTTCCGTGGTCCGGGGGAGCGGTTGGATCACACGATGTGGGCGCAGGCGGGGTTGTTTGCGTTGCAGGTGGGTCTGGCGAGGTTGTGGGAGTCGGTTGGTGTGCGGCCGGATGTGGTGGTCGGGCACTCGGTCGGGGAGATCGCGGCTGCGTATGTGGCGGGGGTGTTCTCGCTGGAGGATGCGTGCCGGGTGGTGGG
Organism: Streptomyces sp. NPDC058308; assembly: GCF_042880275.1. Classification (NCBI taxonomy): domain Bacteria; kingdom Bacillati; phylum Actinomycetota; class Actinomycetes; order Kitasatosporales; family Streptomycetaceae; genus Streptomyces; species Streptomyces sp. NPDC058308. The sequence goes on along the minus strand of NZ_JBHVZA010000001.1, from coordinate 81,220 downwards.
GGCTCGGGCTCGGTTGATGGGTGGGTTGCCTGAGGGTGGTGCGATGTGTGCGGTGCAGGCCACGCCCGAGGAGCTGTCGGGGGAGTTGGCCGGGTCAGCGGTGAGTGTGGCAGCGGTCAATACCCCGGATTCCACGGTGATTTCGGGCCCGGCGGACGAGGTGGAGCGGGTCGCCGCTGTCTGGCGGGATCAAAACCGGAAGACCAAGCCGCTGGCGGTCAGTCATGCGTTTCATTCGGTGTTGATGGAGCCGATGCTGGCGGAGTTCGGTGAGGCGTTGGGTGGGGTGGAGTTCCGGCGGCCGTCGATTGCGTTGATCAGTAATGTTTCGGGTGAGCGTGCCGGTGAGGAGATCGCGGGCCCGGAGTACTGGGTTCGGCACGTGCGCCAGCCTGTACTGTTCCAGCCTGCCATCGCCCAAGTGGCGCCGACTGCACGGGCGTTCATCGAACTCGGCCCACGTCCCGTACTGGTCACCGCCGCCCAGTACACCCTGGACGAGGCCGACCGTTCCGATTCGGTGCTGGTCTCTTCCCTCGTTGGTGGGCGGGGGGAGGAGTTGGCGTTTGTGGGGGCGTTGGCGCGTTTGCATGTGGCTGGTGTGGCTGTGGACTGGTCGGTGTTGTTCTCGGGTGGGGTGAGGGCGCCGAGGGTGGTGGATCTGCCGACGTATGCGTTTCAGCGGGAGCGGTTCTGGTTGTCGGGGTGGTCCGGTGGTGGTCGGGATGCGGCGGGGCTGGGGTTGGTGGCTGCGGGGCATCCGTTGTTGGGTGCGGCGGTGGAGTTCGCGGGTCGGGGTGGGTGTCTGCTGACGGGGCGTTTGTCGCGGTCGGGTCTGTCGTGGTTGGCGGATCATGTGGTGGCTGGTGCGGTGTTGGTGCCGGGTGCTGCGTTGGTGGAGTGGGTGTTGCGGGCGGGTGATGAGGTTGGTTGTGGGGTGGTGGAGGAGTTGATGGTGCAGGCGCCGGTGGTGGTGCCTGAGGCGTCGGGGCTTCGGGTGCAGGTCGTGGTGGATGAGGCGGGCGAGGAGGGGCGTCGTGGTGTGGAGGTCTACACACGCCCGGATGCCGGGACTGCGACCGGCGATGACGTGTGGGTGTGCCACGCCACCGGCGTACTCGCCCCCGAAGCTTCAGAAGCCTCCGCCGCCACGACCGAGGGGCTGGCCGGAGTGTGGCCCGCGACAGGTGCCACCCCCGTCGACCTCACCGGCTTCTACGAGCGGGTGGCCGATACGGGCTACGCGTACGGTCCGGCGTTCCAGGGCCTGCGCGCCGTATGGCGGGACGGGCAGGACTTGCTGGCCGAGGTGGCGCTGCCCGAGGCCGCCGGACCGCACGACGGTTACGGTATCCACCCCGCCCTCCTGGACGCCATCCTCCACCCCGCCCTGCTGCTCGACTGGCCCGGGCAGCCACAGGGCGACGACAAGATCTGGTTGCCGTTCACCTGGAATCAGGTCTCTTTGCGGGCCGCAGGCGCGGACACCGTACGGGTGCGTCTGTCGCCCGGAGAGCACGACGAAGCCGAGCGGGAAGTGCGGGTCCTGGTCACCGATGGCACAGGGGTGAGCGTCCTGAGCGTCGGCTCGGTGACGATGCGCCCCGCCGACATCGGACAGCTGCAGTCCCAACAGGTACGTGATGAGGGTTTGTTCGCGGTGGACTGGACTCCGCTCCCGCCGTCACGGACGCATGCGGAGACGGACGCGGGGGCGGATGGCGGAGATGGCAGGGGTTGGGTCCGGCTAACGGACGGTGTTGCCGGTCTGGCCGACGCGATGCAGGCAGGTGGCGAGGCGCCATGGGCTGTCATCGCCCCCGTCGACGTCTCGGCCGGTGACGGTCTTCCGGTCGTTGAGCGGGTGTTGGCGCTGGTGCAGGAGTTCTTGGCGGCGTCGGAGCTGGCCGAGTCGCGTCTTCTGGTGGTGACACGGGGTGCGGTGGCCGCGGACGGCAGCGGTGATGTGGATGCCTCGGCGGCGGCGGTGTGGGGTCTGGTGCGCAGTGCGCAGTCGGAGAACCCGGGCCGGTTCGCCCTGCTCGACGTCGAGGCCGGTGACAGCGGCGCGGAGGTCGACGACCTGCCGCAGGCCCTACTGCGTGCAGCCATCGAGGACCACGACGAATTCCAACTCGCCCTGCGCGAAGGCAAGGTGCTTGTGCCCCGGCTCGTCCGCGCGACCGGTGGCGCGCTGGTCGCAGTATCCGACGAGCGTGCCTGGCGTCTGGACAAGGGAAGTGCCGAGACGCTGGAGAGCGTGGCCCCGGTAGCCTGCCCGGACCTCCTGGAACCTCTCGCCCCCGGTCAGGTTCGTCTCGACATCCACGCCGCGGGCATCAACTTCCGTGACGTCCTGGTCAGCCTCGGTATGGTCCCGGGCCAGATCGGGCTGGGCGGCGAAGGTGCGGGTGTCGTGACGGAGGTCGGTCCCGATGTCACCCGCCTGTCGGTCGGCGACCACGTCATGGGTGTGCTGCACGGCTCCTTCGGCCCCATGGCCGTCGCCGACACACGTATGGTGGCGCCGGTCCCGCGAGGCTGGGACATGCGGCAAGCGGCCGGTATGCCCGTCGCGTATCTGACGGCTTGGTACGGGTTGGTGGAGTTGGCCCGCCTCAAGGCGGGGGAGCGGGTTCTGATCCATGCCGGTACGGGTGGTGTGGGGATGGCGGCGGTGCAGGTCGCCCGTCATCTGGGTGCCGAGGTGTTCGCCACGGCGAGTCCGGCCAAGCATTCCGTACTGGAGGAGATGGGTGTCGATGCCGCGCACCGTGCGTCTTCCCGGGATCTCGATTTCGAGGACGTCATACGGGAGGCCACGGGTGGGCGTGGCGTCGATGTCGTGCTCAACAGTCTCACCGGTGAGTTCATCGACGCTTCCTTGCGGTTGCTCGGCGACGGCGGCCGGTTCCTGGAGATGGGCAAGACCGACCTGCGAACCCCCGAGGCCGTGGCCGAGCAGTACGCGGGCGTCAGCTACACCGTCTACGACCTCGTCACCGATGCCGGGCCCGACCGCATCGAGGTCATGATGCGGGAGCTGGGCGAGAGGTTCGCCTCCGGTGCCCTCGACCCGCTGCCGGTACGTTCCTGGCCGCTGGACAAGGCGCGGGAGGCGTTCCGGTTCATGAGTCAGGCCAGGCACACCGGCAAGCTGGTGTTGGAGATTGCGCCTGCCCTCGATCCTGAGGGCACGGTGTTGGTCACTGGTGGTACCGGTGTGCTCGGGCAGGTGGTGGCCGAGCATCTGGTGCGGGAGTGGGGTGTGCGGCACCTGCTGCTGGCCAGCCGGAGCGGCCCCGAGGCGCCGGGCGGGAGCGAACTGGTCGACAGACTGCGCGCGTTGGGCGCTGAGGTCAGCATCGTCGCGGCCGATGTCGGGGACGCGGAATCGGTGGCGGAGTTGGTGGGCAAGACCGATCCCTCGCATCCGTTGACCGGTGTGGTGCATGCGGCGGGTGTGCTGGCGGATGCGGTGGTGACCGCGCAGACGCCGGAAGGGCTGGCGCGGGTGTGGGCAGCCAAGGCCGCCGCCGCGAGGAACCTGCACGAGGCCACCTGTGGGATGCGGCTGGGAATTTTCATCGTGTTCTCCTCGGCGGCCGCGGCCCTCGGCAGCCCCGGGCAGGCCAACTATGCTGCCGCGAACGCCTATTGCGATGCGTTGATGCAGCACCGCCGGTCGCAAGGGCTGGCAGGCCTGTCCGTCGGGTGGGGCCGGTGGGAGGCCTCGCACACCCACGCACACACCCCGACAGACGACACGACGGACGACACGACGGACGGCCCGGCAGCAGACGGCAGCGGCAAGGGCATGTCCGGCGGCCTCAGCGACACCGACGTAGCCCGGATGAGCCGTATCGGCGTCAAGGCCATGACCAACGAACACGGCCTGGCCCTCCTGGACGCCGCACGCCACTACGGCCGCGCCCACCTGGTCGCCGCCGACCTCGACACCCGTGTCATGGCGGGCCGGCCCGCCACGTCCCTACCCGCTCTCCTGCGCGCGTTCGCCGGGGGCCGGGGCTCCGCGCGGCCGACGGCCTCCACCGTCCGGCAGGACATCGACTGGGCCGGGAAGCTGTCCGCGCTGACCGCGGACGAACAGCACCGCACCCTGCTCGACCTGGTGCGGACGCACGCGGCGGCGGTCCTGGGGCACACCGGCACCGACGCCGTGCGTGCCGATGCCCCCTTCCAGGACCTCGGCTTCGACTCGCTCACCGCGGTCGAACTGCGCAACCGCCTCTCCGCCGCCACCGGCCTGCGCCTGCCCGCCACGTTCATCTTCCGGCACCCCACCCCGTCGGCCACCGCCGACGAGCTGCGCACACAGCTCTGTCCCGCCGGGGCCGATCCGGCAGCGCCGCTCTTCGGTGAGCTGGACAAGCTGGAGACGGCGATCACGGGACACGCGCACGACGAGGACACCCGCGGGAGGCTGGCGGCACGGCTGCAGAGTCTGCTGTGGCGCCTGGACGACGCCGCGACCGGTGCGCGCGGGGCGGGTGATGCCGTCGGCGGGGCGGGCCAGGACGGAGACCTCGATTCCGCATCGGACGACGAACTCTTCGAGCTGATCGACCGAGAACTGCCTTCTTGATCAGGAGTGGAGAAGACATGCCGGGTACGCACGACACACCGGGTACGGAGGACAAGCTTCGCCACTATCTGAAGCGAGTGACGGCGGATCTCGGTCAGACCCGTCAGCGCTTGCGCGATATGGAGGAGCGGCAGCGGGAACCGGTGGCCATCGTGTCGATGGCCTGCCGGTACCCGGGCGGGGTCACGTCACCGGAACAGCTGTGGGACCTGGTCGCCTCGGGCGGCGACGCCATCGAGGAGTTCCCCGCCGACCGTGGCTGGGACCTCGGAGGTCTCTACCACCCCGACCCCGACCACCCGGGTACGACCTACGTGCGGGAGGCCGGGTTCCTGCGGGACGCGGCGCGCTTCGACGCCGACTTCTTCGGCGTCAACCCGCGCGAGGCGCTCGCCGCCGACCCGCAGCAGCGGGTGCTCCTCGAAGTGTCCTGGGAGCTGTTCGAGCGGGCGGGCATCGACCCGGCCACGCTTAAGGGCACGCTCACAGGTGTGTACGCGGGTGTGTCGAGCCAGGACCACATGTCCGGCGGACGGGTGCCACCGGAGGTCGAGGGGTATGCCACCACGGGCACCCTGTCCAGCGTCATCTCCGGACGCGTCGCCTACACCTTCGGCCTGGAAGGCCCGGCGGTGACGCTCGACACGGCGTGTTCGGCCTCGCTCGTGGCGATCCATCTGGCCTGCCAGGCCCTGCGGCAGGGCGACTGCAGCCTGGCCCTCGCGGGCGGCGTGACCGTACTGTCCACGCCCACCGCCTTCGTGGAGTTCTCCCGGCAGCGCGGCCTGGCCCCGGACGGCCGGTGCAAACCGTTCGCCGAGGCCGCCGACGGCACCGGATTCTCCGAGGGCGTCGGCCTGATCCTCCTGGAACGCCTCTCCGACGCACGCCGCAACGGACATCAAGTGCTCGGCGTCGTACGGGGTTCAGCCGTCAATCAGGACGGGGCGAGCAACGGCCTGACCGCCCCCAACGACGTGGCCCAGGAACGCGTGATCCGCCAGGCCCTGGCCAACGCCCGCGTCACCCCGGACGCCGTCGACGCCGTGGAGGCGCACGGCACCGGAACCACGCTCGGCGACCCGATCGAGGGCAACGCGCTCCTCGCGACGTACGGGAAGGAACGGCCGTCCGACCGGCCGTTGTGGCTCGGTTCCGTGAAGTCGAACATCGGTCACACGCAGGCCGCCGCGGGCGTGGCCGGCGTCATCAAGATGGTCATGGCGATGCGCCACGGCGAGCTGCCGGCCTCCCTGCACATCGACCGGCCCACGCCGCACGTGGACTGGGGGGACGGGGGAGTGCGCCTGCTCACCGACCCCGTACCGTGGCCCCGGAGCGACCGCCCGCGCCGGGCAGGCGTCTCCTCCTTCGGCATCAGCGGCACCAACGCCCACCTGATCCTGGAACAGGCCCCGGCCCCCTCGGACTCCGGCCCCTCCGCCACCCGCCAGGAGCCGAGCGCGGTGCCGAGTGCGGTGCCGTGCGCCGTGCCGTGGGTGGTCTCCGCGCGCGGCCATGAGGCGCTGCGGGCCCAAGCCGGGGCACTTGCCGAACGTGTCGCGTACGACGACGAGTTGGGCGAACCCGTCGAGGTCGGCTGGTCGCTGCTGAGGAACCGTGCGCTGCACGAGCGGCGGGCCGTAGTGGTGGCTGCGGAGCGGGCCGAGACGATGGCGGCTCTGGAAGCGTTGGCGGCGGGGGAGCCGCATTCGGCGCTGGTCGGACCGCCCTCCTCGCCCATGCGTGCCGGTGGTGAGGTGGTCTGGCTGTTCAGTGGTCAGGGCAGTCAGGTGGTGGGTATGGGTGCGGGGTTGTATGGGCGGTTTCCGGTGTTTGCGGAGGCGTTCGATGAGGTGTGCGGCTTGTTGGAGGGGTCGTTGGGGGTGGGGCCCGGTGAGTTGCGGGAGATGGTGTTCCACGGCCCCAAGGAGCGGTTGGATCACACGATGTGGGCGCAGGCGGGGTTGTTTGCGTTGCAGGTGGGTCTGGCGAGGTTGTGGGAGTCGGTTGGTGTGCGGCCGGATGTGGTGGTGGGGCATTCGGTGGGGGAGATTGCGGCTGCGTATGTGGCGGGGGTGTTTTCGCTGGAGGATGCGTGCCGGGTGGTGGGGGCTCGGGCTCGGTTGATGGGTGGGTTGCCTGAGGGGGGTGGGATGTGTGCGGTGCAGGCCACGCCCGAGGAGCTGTTCCCGGGGTTGGCGGGGTCTGTGGTGAGTGTGGCGGCGGTCAATACCCCGGATTCCACGGTGATTTCGGGTCCAGTCGACGAGGTGGAGCGGGTCGCCGCTGTTTGGCGGGAGCGGGGTCGCAAGACCAAGGTGCTCGCGGTGAGTCATGCGTTTCATTCGGTGTTGATGGAGCCGATGCTGGCGGAGTTCGGTGAGGCGTTGGGTGGGGTGGAGTTCCGGCGGCCGTCGATTGCGTTGATCAGTAACGTTTCGGGTGAGCGTGCCGGTGAGGAGATCGCGAGCCCGGAGTACTGGGTTCGGCACGTGCGCCAGCCCGTACTGTTCCAGCCCGCCATCGCCCAAGTGGCGCCGACTGCACGGGCATTCATCGAAATCGGCCCACGTCCCGTACTGGTCACCGCCGCCCAGCACACCCTCGACGCCGACGGTGACGCTGACACCGAGGGCGACGCCCCCGAGCCGGTCGTCACCGCCTCCCTCCACTCCGCCCAGCCGGACGACGTCGCCTTCGCGCAGGCCATGGGCCGCCTGCACACGGCGGGGATCGCGGTGGACTGGTCGGTGTACTACCCGGCCGACCCCGCGCCCCGCACCGTGGACCTGCCCACCTACCCCTTTCAGGGGCGGCGCTTCTGGCTGGCGGACGTCACGGCGCCGACGGCCGTGCCCCAGGCGGACGAGGAGGCGGCCGGGTTCTGGGCTGCCGTTGAAGGGGCGGACGTCCAGGCGCTCTGCGACACGCTGCGCCTCAAGGACGACGTACACAGGTCGGCTCTGAAGACGGTGTTCCCGGCGCTGTCGGCGTGGCGGCGCGAACGGCGTGAGCGGTCGGTCGTCGACGGATGGCGGTACCGCGTCGACTGGCAGCGCGCCGACCTCGGGTCAGTCGCGACGCCCCCTGCCACGGACGCGTCGGGCACCGGTACCTGGCTGATCGTGGCCCCCACGACCGAACCCGGAGCCCAGGCCGGAGCGAGGGAGGGTGCTGAGGGAGCCGGATCCTGGCCGCAAGCGTGTGTCCGGGCGCTGGAGGAGGCCGGTGCCCATGTCGCCCTCATGGAGGTCGGCCCGGGCGCCGGGCGGGCCGAGCTGGCGGACCTGCTCCGGGCACGGCAGTCCGGCCTCCCGGACGACGCGCCGCTCGCCGGAGTGCTGTCCCTGCTGGCCCTCGACGAGGGGCCGGAGGCACCCGGCCGCAACGGCGAAGCCCCGACGCGCGGCCTGTCGGACACCCTGACGCTGGTCCAGGGCCTGCTGGACGCGGGCCTGGCGGCGCCCCTGTGGTGTGCGACCCGCGGCGCCGTCTCGTGCGGCGACGGCGACCCGGTCGTCGCCCCGGCGCAGGCCCCGGTGTGGGGGCTCGGCCGGGTCGCGGCCCTGGAGCACCCGGAGCTGTGGGGTGGCCTGGTGGACCTGCCCGCCGACCCGGACGCGCTCGACGGGGGTGCGCTGTACGCGGTGCTGCGGGGCGACGGCGGTGAGGACCAGGTCGCACTGCGGCGCGGCGGGGCCCTCGGCCGCCGTCTGGTGCCCGATGCGGCCACCGGTGACGAGCCCGCGGGCGACTGGCGACCGCACGGTACCGTCCTGGTCACGGGCGGCGTCGGCCATCTGGCGGACCAGGTCGTACGGTGGCTCGCCGCGTCCGGCGCCGAACATGTCGTACTCCTGGACACAGGCACCGAAGACAGCCGACGGGACGGCGAACTCGCGGCCGAAGCAGCCCAGTACGGGACCGCGTTGACGATCCTCGACCGCGGCCCGGGTGACGGTCGCGAAGCAGTGGCACAGACGCTCGCCCAGCTGGCCGGTGACGACGTGTCAGTACGGGTACCGACACCGATACGGACCGTCATCCACACCTCGTTGCCCGGCCGACTCGCGCCCCTGACGGAGGTCACACCCGAGGAGCTCGGCGAGGCGGCCTCCGCCGCCGTGCAGCTGGGCCGCCTGACGAGCCCGCCACCGCAACCGACGCAGGCAGGGACGGCGGACACGGTCGACACCGTCCTGTACTTCTCCTCCGTGGCGGCGACCCTCGGCAGCAGGGAGCACGGCGCGTACGCCGCGGCCAACGCCTACCTCGACGCGCTCGCGCAGGCGCAGCAGCCCGGCGCCGAGGGCCCCAGGACGGTCTCCGTGGGCTGGGGTATCTGGGACCTGCCGGACGACGGGGAGCCGGCGCGCAGCGCCGCCGGACTGTCCCGGCGGCAAGGATTGCCGCCGCTGGAACCGAAGTTGGCGCTCGATGCCCTGCACTCGGTGCTCGACGGCGGCAAGGGACACACGTTGGTCGCCGACATCGAGTGGGAACGGTTCGCGCCGCTGTTCACCCTGGCCCGCCCCGCCCGGCTGCTCGACGGGGTCCCCGCGGCCGTACGCGTCCTCGACGCCGCGTCGGACACCGCCGAGGGATCGTCGGAGAACGCGGCGGCGCTGCGCCGTGAACTGGCCGCCCTGCCCGTGCGCGAGCGGGCCGGTGTGCTCCTGGATGTCGTACGCAAGCAGGTGGCCGCAGTCCTGCGGTACGAGCCGGGCCAGGAGGTGGAAGCGGAAAGGGCGTTCAAGGACCTCGGCTTCGACTCACTCGTCGTCGTGGAGCTGCGCAACCGGCTGCGTGCCGCCACCGGGCTCCGGCTACCCGCCACCATGGTCTACGACTATCCGACGCCCCGCGCCCTCGCGGAACACTTGTTGGAGAGGGCCCTGCCCGACGGCGGCGCGGGAGAGCTGCCGGTCGCCGCCCACCTGGACGACCTGGAGGCCGCCCTCGCCGGACTCGCGGTGGACGATCCGCGCCGCAAGGGCCTGGTCCGGCGCCTGCAGTCCCTGCTGTGGAAGCAGCCCGACGCCGCCGGGGCGGCCGGTCCGGACGAGGAGGAGACCCAGGACGAGGTCGAGGACCTGGCGGCGGCGAGCGCCGACGACATGTTCGCGCTGATCGACCGCGAGTGGGGCACGCGGTGAGCCTGGTGGAACGGGCCGGGGAACTGGCGGCCCTGCAGGACGCGTTCGACGGGACCCCGGACACCCGGGGGAGCCTGGTGGTACTCAGTGGCGCGGTGGGCACCGGAAAGACCGCGCTGCTGCGGGCCTGGACGGACCGCATCGGCGCCGACGCCCTGGTGCTGACCGCCACCGCCTGCCGCGCCGAGCGCGACCTGCCGCTGGGCGTTCTTGAACAGATCCTGGACAGCCCCGGTGTGCCTGCCGCGCAGGCCGAAGGCGTGCTGGCGTGGATCGCCGACACCGATACGGGCCCCCCTACGGGCGCCCGTAGGGGGACGGACAGCAGGCCGGTGCCCCCCGCACTCCCGGTACCCGCCGCATCCCCGGCACCTCCCGCCCCCGTCCTCCGCGCGCTCCACGCAATGCTGCGGGGCCTGCTCGACGAGCGTCCCGTCGTGGTGGCCGTCGACGACGCGCACCACGCCGACGCGGCCTCGTTGCAGTGCCTGCTGTACGTGGTCCGTCGGCTGCGGTCGGCGCGGCTGCACCTGGTGTTCACCGAGGACGTCCAGCAGAAGGCGGCGAACGCCCTGCTCGGGAGCGAGCTCCCGCACGAACCGGCGTTGCGGCGGATACGCCTGGAGCCCCTGTCGAAGGCCGGGGTGGAGGCCTTGCTCGCCCGGTACCTGGACGAGCGGACGGCCCAGGACCTCACGCCCGCCGTCCACGCCATGAGCGCCGGCCGCCCGCACCTCGTCCGGGCGCTGGCCGACGACCACCGCACGGCGGGCGACGCCGGAGAAGCGTACGGACGCGCGGTGCTCGGCTTCCTGTACCGGCACGAGGCTCCGGTCACCCTGGTGGCACGCGCCGTCGCGGCCTTGGGGGAGTACGCCGCCCGCCCGGCCCTGGTCGAACGGCTCCTCGATGCCGACGCCAACGCCGATGTCGATCCCGTGTCCGTCGCCCGCGCCGTGCGCCTGCTGACCGCCGCGGACGTGCTGCACGACGGACGTCTGTGCCACCCCGCCTTCGCCGGGGCGGTCCTGGACGGCATGCCGCCCGAAGAACGCGCCGCGCTGCACGGGCGAGTGGCCGGACTCCTCCACGAGGAGGGCGCCCCGGCCACCGAGATCGCCGCGCACCTCGTGGCCGCCGCCGATCGCTCGGACACGCCCTGGGCGGTCCTCGTCTTCCAGGAGGCCGCCCAACTCGCCCTGGACGAGGACCGGGTGGAGACGGGTGTGGGCTATCTGCGCGCCGCGCACCAGCGGTGCCGGAGCACCGGTCAGCCGGCCGTGATCGTGGGCGCGCTCGCCGACGCGGAATGGCGCCTTGACCCGGCGAAGGTCCTCCGCCACCTGCCCGCTCCCACCGTCACCGCTCCCCCCACCGCCCCACCCCCACCCCTGCCCACCCACCTCCTCTGGCACGGCCGGGTGGAAGAGGGCCTCGACGCCATGGACGCGCTCACCGGCCCGAACCCGGGCGGCGCGCCGTCGGTCAATGCCGCGGACCTCGACACTCCGTGGCTCTGGGGCGCCTACCTCTACCCCGGGCACGTCAAGGAGCGCCTGGGGTCGGGCGTCCTGTCCTCACAGCGTTCCGCGCCGCCGGCGTCCACCCCCGAACTGCAGGGCTCGGGCACGCTCATGAACGAACTGCTGCACGGCGGCGAGCACGACGCCGTCGACGCCGCCGAGCGCGCCCTGAACCGCTACCGGCTCGGCCCTCGCACGGTGGCGGTCCAGACCGCCGCCCTGGCCGTCCTCACCTACCGTGACCGCCCGCACCGCGCAGCCGCCTGGTGCGACGGTCTCCTCGCCCAGGCGGCCGAGTGCAACAGCCCCACCTGGCAGGCGCTGTTCCACGCGTGGCGCGCCCTGATCCACCTGCGGCAGGGCGACCCCGCGGCGGCGGAGCGGCGCGCCGGGACCGCGCTCGCCCTGCTCGGGCCCAAGGGCTGGGGCGCCGCGATCGGCCTTCCGCTGGCGGCCGCCGTACAGGCCAGGACGGCCCTGGGTGATGTGGACGGGGCGGCGGCCCTGCTGGAGAGGCCCGTACCGCAGTCGGTCTTCCAGTCCCGCACCGGACTGCACTACCTGGCGGCACGGGGCCGCTACCACCTCGCCACCGGCTGCCACTACGCGGCGCTGTGCGACTTCTACGCCTGTGGTACGAGGATGAGCAGCTGGGGCGTGGACCTGCCCGCGCTGGAGGCGTGGCGCCTGGGCGCGGCCGAGGCGTACCTGGCTCTCGGTGAAACGCTGCTGGCCCGCCAACTGGTCGACGGGCAGCTCGTGCTGCCCGCCCCGCAGGGCGGACGCACCCGGGGCATGACCCTGCGGCTGCGGGCGGCCACGTCACCCGCCGCCGTACGGACCGAGCTCCTCGACGAGGCCGTGGCGGTGCTCCGGGAGAGCGGGGACCCCTTCGAGCTGGCGCGGGCCGTCGCCGACCAGAGTGTCGCCGTACGCGAGAGCGGTGAGGCGGATCGCGCCCTGCTGCTGGCCCGCAAGGCGAAGCTCCTGGCCCGGCGCTGGGGCGGCGCGCCCACCCCGGTGACCACCGCCCCCGAGGCCACAGAATTGCCCGTCGGCCCCGATCCGGACACCGAATTGACCGGCGCGGAACGCCGGGTGGCACAGCTGGCCGCGGACGGGTTCACCAACCGCGAGATCTCCCGGAAGCTGTGCGTCACGGTCAGCACCGTGGAACAGCACCTGACCCGGATCTACCGCAAGCTCGACGTCAAGCGGCCCGACTTGCAGGCGGCCCTGTAGGCGTCCTTGCGCCGCCGGGCCCGGCGGAGGTGCCAGACTGGCGCGGTGACGCACACCGCACGGCACATGGACCGTCGCTTGGAACGAGCCATCCTGGAGCTGTTGGAGCGTCGCGGTCCGACCGCGACGATCTGTCCCTCGGATGCCGCGCGGGCGGTGTACGAAGGCGATGACGACGGCTGGCGCGCGCTGATGGAACCGGCCCGCCGCGCGGCCCGGCGCCTGGTCACGGCCGGCGAGGTGGAGATCACCCAGGCCGGTCGCCCCGTCGACCCGGCGACGGCCCGCGGCCCGATCCGCATCCGTTCCGCCCGCTGACCGGGGGAGCGGGGGAGCGGACCGGCTCGACGTCGAGGTCAGGACCGTACGGCCGCCGGCGCGATCGTCGCCGCGTCCAGGCCCACCACATCCAGCTCCTGCGGATGGAACGGCGGAGCGGCCAGCTCCGGAAGCCGCTCGTCGGCGCGCATCGCCATCAGGAAGCGGTTCGAGCCCAGTTCGCTCTGGGGCGCGTTCAGGCTCATCACGTCCGTGACGATCTCCGACGCCTTCGGTGAGCGGATCGACGCCGCGGTGATGGCTTCGGCGAACCGCAGACGCTGCTCGGTATCCACGCCGATGAGCCGCGGGTCCGTCGCGGACACCCGGCAGTTGACGTAGTCGATGTCCTTGGTCGCGGCCAGAATCCACGGGTCGTCGACCGCCGCGCCGATCGCCTTCTGCAGGGCGAGCGCGAACCCGGCACCGTCATGCGGGCTCCGCTCGAACTCGCGGTCGATCGTGTCGGCACAGCGCGCCGCCGAGCTCATGCCGTGCCCGTAGATCGGATTGAACGCGGTCAGCGAGTCGCCGACGACGAGGAGGCCGTCGGGCCACTGCTCGAGACGCTCCGGATACAGGCGGCGGTTCGCCCCGGAACGGGAGCCGTAGACGGGGGTCAGCGGCTCGGCGCCGCGCAGCAGCTCGGCGATGACGGGATGGCTCAGGCCTTCGGCGAACGGTATGAACTCGTCCTCTCTACTCGGTAGTTGGGCGCCCCGCGTGCAGGAGAGCGTCGCCAGCCAGCGGCCGCCCTCGATGGGATAGACCACGCCGAAACGGCCGGGCTCGCGCACCCGGTCGTCGGCGGCGATGTTCACCGCGGGGAAGCGGGTGGTCGCGCCGGGCGGGGCCTGGAAGAGCCGGGTGGCGTAGGCGACGCCCGCGTCGACGACGTCCTCCTCGAGGGCGGGCACGCCGAGCGAGGAGAGCCACTGCTTGAGGCGGGAGCCGCGGCCGGTGGCGTCGATGACCAGGTCGGCCTCAAGGGTCTCCTGCCGGCCGCCGTCGACCTCGCGGACGACGACCCCGGTGACCCGGCGGTCGCCACCCGTCAGCTCGACGGCCTCGGTGCGCTGCCGGACGGTGATGTTGCCCGCCGTGAGCGCCCGGCGGCGCACGGTCAGGTCGAGCAGCGGACGGCTGGCGACCAGCGCGAACTGCGTGGCGGGGAAGCGGTGCTGCCAGCCCTGCCCGGTCAGCGTCACCAGGTCCTCGGGGAAGCCGAGGCGGCGGGCGCCGGCCGCGAGGAGCCGGTCGGTGGTGCCGGGCAGCATCTCCTCGATGAGCCGGGCACCGTTGGACCACAGCAGGTGGGCGTGGCGGCCCTGCGGCACTCCCTTGCGGTGCTGGGGCTCCCCGGGCAGCGCGTCGCGTTCGACGACGGTGACGGCGTCCACGTGGCGGGCCAGGGCGTGGGCCGCGAGGGTGCCTGCCATGCTGGCGCCCAGTACGACGGCTTGTGCGGGTCGGGTGGTGGTCACGCGCGGGTCCCTTCGGGGTGCGGGGTGGCGTCGGGGTGCGTGGTGCCGACGGGCTCGTCCATGGTCACGTCCGTCACTCCCCAGAACGCCTGGACCCGGCGGCCGAGGCCGTTCTCGTCGAGTTCGACGATGCCGACGATGCGGAAGGTCATGGGCCGTGGCCGCTGCACGGTGACCGTGGTCGGCGTCACCACGAAACGGTCGTCCATCGACGTCACCGGCGGGTCCGGCACCTCGTGCGTACCGCAGGAGACGGCCAGTTCGAGGTGTCTGCGCAGATCGTCCTTGCCCACCATCGGCGGCCGCCCCACGGGGTCCTCGAAGACGATGTCGTCCGTGAACAGGTCGAGGACGCCCTCGATGTCGCCGGCGTTGATCCGCTCGGCGTAGTCGACGGCCATCTGCTTGCGCGCGGCCTCGTCGGGCATTGCACCTCCAGGAAGGGTGGGGCCTGGGCCGGTGGTTCAGCCGAGGACCGTGAGATCGGATGTGCCCCAGTACGACTTCAGATGCCGGACCAGGCCGGACGCGTCCATGCGGATCACGAGCATGGCCGTGCGGTGGATGCGCGCAGTCTCCGGAGCACCGGGGGCCTTGAGCCAGCCCCGCTCCGCGTACAGCGGGCCCATGGGCAGGTAGTCCATGACGGAGGCGACCTGGATCAGCGCGTGGGCGGCGTCCTGCCCGGCGACGGGTTCGGCCGCCTCCTCCCGTACGCGGGCGGAGAGGAGCCGCTCGTAGTGGGCGCGCAGCGCGTCGTGCCCGGTGACGGGCGGGTGGCCGACCGGGTCCTCCAGCACGGCGTCGGGCGCGTACAGCTCGACGATCGCGTCCAGGTCCCCGGAGTTGACGCGACGGCTGTGCTCCTGGGCGCGCTTCTTGCGGGCGAACTCGTTCATCGCTGTCCCTCCACTGCCTGTCCGTTGCCGCCGTCCTTGCCGAGGTCCCGGTCGATGAAGGCGAAGATCTCGTCCGCCGACGCGTCCTGGATACGGGCGGACACCGCCGCCTCGTCCGCCGTCCCCACCGGCGCGTCGAGCCGGGTCAGCGTGGCGCGCAGCCGCCCGGCCAGCTCGGCCCGTGCCGTGCCGTCCTGCGAGGAGACCGAGAGCAGAGAGCTCTCCAGGCGCGCGAACTCCGCCAGTACGTCCGCGACCGGATCCGCCGCACGCGGCGCCAGTTCCTGCCCCAGGTGCGCGGCGAGCTCCGCCGGATTGGGGTGATCGAAGACGAACGTGGCGGGCAGCTTCAGGCCGGTCGCCGCAGACAGCCGATTGCGCAGCTCCACCGCGGTCAGCGAGTCGAATCCCAGCTCCCGCAGCCCCTGCGTCGCGTTGACGGGCGTGGAGGCCTCGTACCCGAGGACCGCCGCGATGTGCGTGCGCACCAGGTCGAGCAGCGTCTCCTCCCGCTCCGCGTCGGACATCCCAGCGAGCGCCTTGAGGAGCGCGGACGCCCCCGCCGAACCGGCGGAAGCACCGCTCCTGCCCCCGCCGCGCACCAGGTCCTGCAGCAGCGCGGGCGCGGGGTGGCTCTGAGCCTGTCGGCGCATCCGGGCCAGGTCGAGGCGGACCGGCGCGAACAGCGGCAGACCGCCGGACCAGGCGCTGTCGAGGAGGGCGAGCCCCTCGTCGGCGGTGAGCCCGACCACACCGGCCCGGGCGTGGCGCGCCCGGTCGGCATCGGTGAGCCGGCCCGACATGCCGCTCTCCAGATCCCAGTAGCCCCACGCCAGGGACGTCGCCGCGGCCCCGCCGTCGTGCCGGTGGCGGGCGAGCGCGTCGAGGAAGGCGTTGGCGGCGGTGTAGCTGCCCTGGCCGGGGCCGCCGAGCAGCCCGGCGACCGAGGAGTACAGCACGAACGCCGACAGGTCCGCGTCCCGCGTCAGCTCGTGCAGGTGCCACGCGGCGTCCGCCTTCACCCGCATCACCTCCTCGACCTGTTCGGCCGTGAGGTTCTGCACCACCGCGTCGCTCACGGTGCCCGCGCAGTGGAAGACGGCGGTCAGCGGATGGTCCGCGGGCACCGAATCCAGGAGGGCGGCGGCCGCGTCCCGGTCGCCCGGATCGCAGGCGGCGAAGGTGACCCGCGCGCCCAGCGCGGAGAGGTCGGCCGCCAGCTCCAGGGCTCCCGGCGCGTCGGCCCCGCGCCTGCTGGACAGGAGCAGATGCCGGGCTCCGTGACGGCTCACCAGGTGGCGGGCCGTGAGAGCGCCGAGCGCGCCGGTGCCGCCGGTGATCAGCACCGTGCCTTCGGGGTCGAAGACGACGGGCAGGGTGAACACGGTGGTGCCCGCCGAGGCGGGGGCGTCCTGCGCCGCGGGCGCCTGCCGTACGTCCCACACGCTGACGTCCAGCGGTACGAGAACGCCGTCGGAGCTCAACCGGGCCAGCGCGGCGAGGATTTCCCGTACGCGCCCGGGCTCGGGCGGCGCCACGGCCTGCCCCGCGTCCGAGTCGCCCGCGCGGCGGACCACCAAGGCCCTCCCGCCGGGCACGGCCGCGTCCTCCCGCCCGATGACGACATCGGGTAGCTGCCCGCCGCCCAGGTCACTGACCGGCACGACCCCGCCGATGCCCGCCGCCTCCCGGCACGCCGCGAGCCGCAGCACGGCCCGGCCGACGGGACCCGTGTCCTCCTCGACGTGCAGCGACGCACCACCATCAGTGTGCGGCACGACGACATCCGCCAGGACGTGATACGCGGCCGCGTAGGCGCCCACGGACCCCGCCGCCTGCGCCCAACTCCACCCGGAAGGCACCGACATGAGCAGCCCGGCCTCGGCGACGGCCACCGGCCCCACCACATCGAACAGCCCCATCACCCGGTCACCCACAGCCACGGACCCGGCCCTGCCACCGACCTCCGTCACCACACCGGCGCCCTCTACGAGGCCCGATCCGAGCGGGCCCGCATCCGGTGCGACAGCGGCCCGCAGCGCCACCCGCACCTCGCGCGGCTCCAGCGCCCGCCCGGCCTCGGGCGCATCGACGAGAGTCAACTGCCGCCCCGCGCGGCCCCCTTCGGCCGCCACCAGACGCCACGTCGGCGAACCGACCGGCGGAGCGAGCCGCGCCGAGGCGTCGTCGCGCACGAGCCGCGGCACGTACGCCTGCCCGTCCCGCAGCGCCAACTCCGGCTCGGCACCGGCCAGTACGTCCGGCAGCGCCGCGAGCGAAGCCTCCAGCGAATCGACGTCGAGCAGCGTGAGGCGACCGGGGTTCTCCGCCTGCGCGCTGCGCACCAGGCCCCACAACGACGCTCCCGGCACATTGCCCGCGTCCTCGCCCGGTCGCGTGGCGACCGCACTCCGGGTGACGACGACGAGGCGGCTCGCCGCGAACTCCGGATCGTCGAGCCACTCCTTGAGCAGCGACAGGAGGGACACGGCAGCCACCCGCGCGCCTGCCGCCGCATCGCCACCTGCACCTGCACCTGCACCTGCACCTTCACCGGAGGTGGCACACACGGCGAGCACGACATCCGGCGCCTCGCCCCCGGCCGCCACAGCGTCCCGCAGCGCGGCGAACGTGTCCCGCACCGGAGCCCCGGACAGCGCACCGGCCAGCTCCGCACCCAGCGGCTCACCAGCGGGCGCCACCACAGCGGGACGCACGGCGCCGCCACCCTGGTCACCGGCCCGCGCCGCAGCCGTCGTCCACACCAGCCGGAAGAGCGCGTCACGGTCCGCCGCGCGCGCCCCCGCGATCTGACGGGCGGCGACCGGACGCACCGTGAGCGACTCCAGGGACAGGACCGGTGCTCCATCGCCGTCCACGGCGGTCAGCGCCAACTGGTCCGGCGCGGTGCGCCCGATACGGACCCGCAGCCTGTCGGCCCCCGGCGCGTACACCCGCAGCCCGCTCCACGAGAACGGCAGCAGCACCTGGCCGGTCTCCGCGGACGACGTGACCGCGTCCAGGATCAGGGCGTGCAGCGTGGCATCGAGGAGTACTGGATGCACCTGGTAGCGGTCGGCCCTGCCGCTCTCCGTCTCGGGCAGCGCCACCTCGGCGAAGATGTCATCGCCGAGCCGCCAGGCACTCTCAAGACCCTGCGAACCCGGCCCGAAGTCATAGCCGTACGACGCGAGTTCGTCGTAGGGATCGTGCCCGCCGATCCGTGTGGCGCCGGGCGGCGGCCATGCTCCGCCCGACGAAGTGCTCACCGAGTCGGGTCCCGCCGGAGCGACCACACCCGCCGCATGCCGGGTCCAGGCGGCCTGCTCACCCTCGTCCGTGGGCCGCGAGTAGACGGACACGGGACGCCGGCCGTCCTCTCCCGCCGAGCCGACTGTCACCTGCAGATCGACCGCGCCCGCGCCCTCGTCCCCGAAGGCGAGCGGAGTGTGCAGCGTCAGCTCCGTCACCTCCTCGCACCCGGTACGGACCGCGGCCTGCAACGCGAGCTCCACGAAGGCCGACCCGGGCAGCAGCACGGTGTCCATGACCCGGTGCTCCGCCAGCCACGCCTGGTCCCGCGGCGAGATACGCCCGGTCAGCAGGTGACTGCTGCCGTCCGCGAGCTCCACGGCGGCTCCGAGCAGCGGATGCCCGGCGGAGGCGAGCCCGAGCCCCGCCGGATCCCCGGCGATCCCCCTGCGGCCCTCCAGCCAGAAGCGCTCTCGCTGGAAGGCGTACGTCGGCAGATCCACCACCCGAGGCTGCGGAACGGCCGGGAACCAGCGGCGCCAGTCGATGTCGGCGCCTGCGGTGAAGGCGTGGGCGGCGGCGCGGGCGAGTTGGGTGGTGTCGCCGTGGTCGCGGCGCAGGGTGGGGATGACGGTGGCGGGGAGGTCGGCCTGCTCGATGGTCTCTTGTATGCCGAGGTTGAGGACGGGGTGGGGGCTGGCCTCGATGAAGAGGCGGTATCCGTCCGCGAGCAACGCCTCGATGGTGTGGGCGAAGCGGACGGGACGGCGGAGGTTGGTGACCCAGTAGCCGGTGTCCAGGGCGGTGGTGTCGGCCAGGCGTTCTGCGGTGACGGTGGAGTAGAAGGCGACATCGGTGCGCGTGGGCTGGATGTCGGTGAGGCGGTCGGTGAGCAGGTCGTGGAGTTCGTCGATCTGCGGGCCGTGGGAGGCGTAGCCGACGTCGATGACCCGGGCGCGCAGGCCGCGTGCCTCGGCGTCGGCGACGACGGCGGCCACGTGTTCGGGCGGGCCCGAAATGACCGTGGAGGAGGGACCGTTGACAGCGGCGACGCACACCCCCGGCCGGTCACCGATGAGCTCAGCCGCCTGCTCCGCACCCGTGCCCAGCGACGCCATGTCCCCGTGGCCTTGGAGCTGGCGGAGGGCATCACTGCGTACGGCCACGATCCGCGCGGCATCCTCCAGCGAGAGCGCACCGGCCACGCACGCGGCGGCCATCTCACCCTGGGAGTGCCCCACCACCGCAGCGGGCGTGACCCCGTAGTCCGCCCACACCGCAGCCAGCGACACCATCACCGCCCACAGCACCGGCTGCACGACCTCAACCCGGGACAGTTCACTCCCATCCCCGCGCAGCACGTCGACCAGCGACCAGTCCACGTACGGAGACAGGGCCTGCTCACACTCGGCGATCCGGGCTGCGAACACCGGTGACTGGTCGAGGAGTTGGGTCCCCATGCCCACCCACTGCGAGCCCTGGCCCGGAAACACCAACACCGGCCCGGCACCAGCTGAACCCGCAACCCCGGACACCACACCCGCCGACGCCTCACCCGCCGCCAGCGACCGCAACCCGCCCAGAAGCGCGTCACGGTCCTCGCCCACGACCACGGCCCGGTGCTCGAACACCGACCGCGTCGTGACCAGCGACCAGCCCACGTCCAGGGGAGACGCCAGTCGCGGGTCGGTCGTCGCGCGCTCGGCCAACAGGTCGGCCTGTGCGCGCAACGCCTCCTCGCCACGAGCGGACACGACCCACGGCACCACTCCGGTGGGCGCATCGTCGGTGGGCGCACTCACGGGTTCCGGTACATCCGGGGCCTGTTCGAGGATCAGATGCGCGTTCGTCCCGGAGATCCCGAAGGCGGAGACACCGACGCGGCGCGCGCGTTCGCCACGTACCCATGGCACCGACTCGGTCAGCAGCCGGACCCCGCTGCCCTCCCACTCAACATGCGGTGTGGGCGCGTCGATGTGCAGGGAGGCGGGCAGCTGCTCGTTCCGCAGCGCCATCACCATCTTGATCACACCTGCGACACCGGCCGACGCCTGGGCATGGCCGATGTTCGACTTGATCGAGCCGAGCCACAGCGGCCGGTCATCGGGCCGTTCCCTGCCGTACGTGGCCACGAGCGCACTGGCCTCGATCGGGTCGCCCAGCATGGTGCCGGTGCCGTGTGCCTCCACCGCGTCGACGTCCTCGGCGGAGAGGCGGGCGTTGCCGAGGGCCTGTCGGATCACCCGCTGCTGGGCCTGGCCGTTGGGTGCCGTGAGACCGTTGCTCGTACCGTCCTGGTTGATCGCCGAACCACGGATCACCGCTAGGACGTTGTGGCCGTTGCGCCGGGCTTCGGAAAGCCTTTCCAGGACGACAAGGCCGACCCCCTCGGCCCATCCGGTGCCGTCGGCGGCGGCCGCGAACGGCTTGCACCGACCGTCTTGGGCGAGGCCCCGCTGCAGCGAGAATTCCACGAACGCGCCCGGCGTGGCCATCACCGTCGCGCCGCCCGCGAGGGCGAGCGAACACTCGCCCTGCCGCAGCGCGTGTGCCGCCTGGTGGATCGCCACCAGGGACGACGAGCAGCCGGTGTCGATGGTCATCGCCGGGCCTTCGAGGCCGAGTACGTATGACACCCGGCCGGAGGCGACACAGCCGAGGTTGCCGGTGCCGATGTACCCCTCGACCTCGGTGGGACGCTCGCCGACGAGCGCGAGGTAGTCGAAGATCGTCAGGCCCGTGAACACCCCGGCGTTGCTGCCCTTGAGGGACTCGCGGTCGAGCCCCGCGCGTTCGATCGCCTCCCAGGCGGTCTCCAGGAGCAGGCGCTGCTGCGGGTCCATCGCGACGGCCTCGCGCGGGCTGATGCCGAAGAAACCGGCGTCGAAGTCGCCCGCGTCGTAGAGGAACCCGCCCTCGCGCACATAGCTGGTGCCGCGGCTCTCCGGGTCCGGGTCGTACAGCTTCTCCAAGTCCCAGCCCCGGTCGTCGGGGAAGTCGCCCATGGCGTCCTTGCCCGCGGTGACGAGATCCCACAGCTCCTCGGCGGAGCGCACGCCTCCCGGGTAGCGGCAGGCCATGCCGACGATCGCGATCGGCTCGTCGTCGGCGGCGACCGTGGCCGTCCGCGCCGCGTCGGAGGTCGCCGTGTCGCCGGACAGCTCGGCAAGCAGGACGTCGGCGAGGGAGTCGGGAGTGGGGTGGTCGAAGACGACGGTGGTCGCCAGCGTCAGGCCGGTGCTCTTGTTGAGCCTGTTGCGCAGCTCCACGGCGGTCAGCGAGTCGAAGCCCAGCTCCTGGAAGGGCTTCGTCGCGGGCACGGCGTCGACGTCGGAGTGTCCCAGTGTGGCGGCGGCCTGGGAGCGAACGTGCTGCAGCAGCAACTGCCGCTGCTGCGCGGGCTGCGCCTCCGTCAGCTCCTGTTGCAGCGACGACGCCTCCCCGGCGTTGCCGTCCTGCGCCACCGGTGTGCTCGCCCGCCGGTTCTCGGGCAGGTCGGCGAGGAGCGGGCTGGGCCGCTGCGCGGTGAACGTCGACGTGAACTGCGCCCAGTCGAAGTTCGCCACCGTCAGCGTCGTCTCGCCCGCGTCGAGGGCCTGATGCAGCGCCTTGACGCACAGCTCCGGGCTCAGTGGGTGCAGCCCGAAACGGCTGAAGAACGCCAACGCGGCCTGGTCGGAAGCCATTCCGGCTTCGGCCCAGGGGCCCCAGGCGATGGAGGTGGCGGGCAGTTTCTGGGAGCGGCGGTGTTCGGCGAGCGCGTCGAGGAAGTGGTTGGCGGCGCCGTAGGCGCCTTGCTGGCCGCTGCCCCACACACCGGCTCCGGAGGAGAACATCACGAAGGCGGAGAGCTCCAGCCCCCGCGTCAGTTCGTGCAGATGCAGCGCGGCGAGCGCCTTGGGCCGCAGCACCTCGTCCAGCTCCGCGCCCGACACGTCGCCGAGCCCGATGTAGTTGGGCACGCCCGCCGCGTGGATCACGGCAGTGAGCGGATGTTCGGCGGGGACGCCCTCGACGAGGCCGCGTACCTGCTCGCGATCCCCGACGTCGCAGGCGGTGATGGTGACGGCAGTACCCAACTCACGCAGTTCAGCGGCGAGTTCCTGGGCTCCGGGCGCGTCGGGACCGCGACGGCTGGTCAGCAGGAGGTGCGGGGCGCCCTCGCGGGCGAGCCAGCGGGCGAGGACGGCGCCGATGCCGCCGGTGCCGCCCGTGATGAGGATGGTGCCCTCGGGCCGCCACCGTACGCCGCTGTTCCGCGGATGAGCCGGCGCGTGAGCGAGGCGGCGGGCGTGTACACCTCCCGGCCTGACGGCGATCTGATCCTCGTCGTGCGGGGCCAGCGCGGTGGCGAGCCGGGTGAGAGTCTGGTGGTCGACGCGCTCGGGCAGGTCGACGAGCCCGGCCCACAGCCGCGGGTACTCCAGTGCGGCGACCCGCCCAAGACCCCAGACCTGTGCCTGTACGGGGCGGGTGAGGGCGTCGGTGGCGCCCGTGGAGACGGCGCCCTGGGTGAGGGTGCGTACGGCGGTGTCGGCACCGTTGTCGGCGAGCGCCTGGACGAGCGCGGTCGTCGCGGCGAGCCCGGCGGGCACGGCAGGGAACTCGGGATGCGGCTCCTCGTCCAGAGCCAGCAGATTGACGATCCCGGCGCAGGCGACGCCGTCCGTCGGCTCCATCAGCGAGGCCAGTTCCTCGGCCAGTCCCGCACGCTCCACGGTGCGTGCGTCCACCACATGGCGCCGCACCTCACCGCCGTGCGCGGTCACCGTCTGCGCCGTCGCCAGGACCGCCGGATGGTCGGCGTGCGCGGCGGGCACGAGGAGCAGCCAGACACCGCCCAGTTCCGGCGCCGCGGTGTCCGGCTGGTGCTTCCACGTGACGTGATAGCGCCAGGAGTCGACCGTGGTCTGCTGCCGGTGCCTGCGCCGCCAGGCCGAGAGGACGGGCAACGCGGGCTCCAGCGCCCCGACGGGCTCCGCCTGTCCCGCGATGTCCAGGCTGGCGGCGAGGGCGTCGATGTCCAGGTCCTCGATGGCCTGCCACACCTGAGCCTCGACCGGATCATGACCAGCCCCGGTGGGCGCGCCCGCCGCGGGCGGCGCCACCCAGTAGTGGCGGCGCTGGAAGGCGTAGGTGGGGAGGTCGACAGTACGGGGGGTGGGGTCGGCCGGGAACCAGCGGCGCCAGTCGACATCGGCACCCGCCGTGAACGCCTGCGCGGCGGCGTGCGTGAGCTGAGTTCGGCCGCCCTGGTCGCGACGGAGGGTGGGGATGGTGTGGGCGTCGACACCCGCTTCTTCGAGGGTTTCCTGGATGCCGAGGTTGAGGACGGGGTGGGGGCTGGCTTCGATGAAGAGGCGGTATCCGTCGGCGAGCAGGGCCTTGATGGTGTCGGCGAAGCGGACGGGCTGGCGGAGGTTGGTGACCCAGTAGTCGGTGTCGAGGCGGGTCGTGTCGTCGAGGTGTTCAGCGGTGACGGTGGAGTAGAAGGCGACGTCGTCCGTGGGGGTGGGCTGGATGTGGGTGAGGCGGTTGGTGAGCAGGTCGTGGAGTTCGTCGATCTGCGGGCCGTGGGAGGCGTAGCCGACGTCGATGACCCGGGCGCGCAAGCCGCGTGCTTCGGCCTCGGCGACGACGGCGGCCACGTGCTCGGGCGGGCCCGAAATGACCGTGGAGGAGGGCCCGTTGACCGCCGCGACGCACACCCCCGGCCGGTCACCGATGAGCTCAGCGGCCTGCTCCGCACCCGTGCCCAGCGACGCCATGTCGCCGCGGCCTTGGAGCTGGCGGAGGGCGTCACTGCGTACGGCGACAATCCGGGCGGCATCCTCCAGCGAGAGCGCCCCGGCGACACATGCGGCGGCCATCTCGCCCTGTGAGTGCCCCACCACCGCAGCGGGCGTGACCCCGTAGTCCGCCCACACCGCAGCCAGCGACACCATCACCGCCCACAGCGCCGGCTGCACGACCTCAACCCGGGACAGCGCACTCCCATCCCCCCGCAGCACCTCACTCAGCGACCAGTCCACGTACGCGGACAGGGCCTGCTCACACTCCGCGATCCGGGATGCGAACACCGGCGACTCATCGAGGAGTTGGGCCCCCATCCCCACCCACTGCGAGCCCTGCCCCGGAAACACCAACACCGGCCCCGGACCCACATCCCCCGCGATCCCGGACACCACATCCGCCGAGGCCTCACCCGCCGCCAGCGCGCCCAGCGCAGTGGCGGCCTGCGCGGGATCCTGGCCCACGACCACGGCCCTGTGCTCGAACAGGGGTCGCGTCGTGGCCAGCGACCACCCCACCTCAGTGGGCAGCGCATCCGTATCGCCCGCGACGAACTCGCCGAGGCGGCGCGCCTGTTCACGCAGTGCGTCGCCGGTCCGTCCGGAGACCACCCACGGCACCACCGCACCCGGCGACGCAGTAGCGGGGGAAGCGGGCGCCTCCTGAGAGGCCTGCTCCGGCGCGTCCTCAGGAGCCTCCTCGAGAATCAGATGCGCGTTGGTCCCCGAGATCCCGAACGCCGAGATGCCCGCCCGCCGCGTGTGTTCCGCCGGCCACGCGACCGGCTCGGAGAGCAGCCGTACGCTGCCCTGCTCCCACTGGACGTGCGGTGAGGGCGCGTCGATGTGGAGGGAGGTGGGCAGGAGGCCGTTGCGGAGCGCCATGACCATCTTGATCACACCGGCGACACCGGCGGCGGCCTGCGTGTGCCCGATGTTCGACTTGATCGAGCCGAGCCAGAGGGGCCGCTCTTCGGCCCGCCCTTGGCCGTAGGTGGCCAGCAGGGCCTGTGCCTCGATGGGATCGCCGAGCGTGGTGCCCGTGCCGTGCGCCTCCACGGCGTCGATGTCCTCGGGGGAGAGGCGGGCGTTGGCGAGGGCGGCGCGGATGACGCGTTCCTGCGAGGGCCCGTTGGGGGCGGCGAGGCCGTTGCTCGTACCGTCCTGGTTGACGGCCGAGCCACGGACGACCGCGAGCACCTTGTGACCGAGGCGTCGCGCGTCGGAGAGCAGTTCGAGCGCCACCACGCCGGCGCCCTCGCCCCAGCCGGTGCCGTCGGCGGCGGCCGCGAACGGCTTGCACCGCCCGTCGGGCGCAAGGCCGCGCTGCCGCGAGAACTCGGTGAACGAGCCCGGCGTGGCCATGACGGTCGAGCCACCGGCCAGCGCGAGGGAGCACTCGCCCTGGCGCAGCGCCTGGCTCGCCAGGTGGATCGCGACGAGGGACGAGGAGCACGCCGTGTCGACGGTCACCGCGGGTCCTTCGAGCCCCAGCGTGTAGGAGATGCGCCCGGACACCACACTGCCGAGGTTGCCGGTGCCGATGTACCCCTCGACCTCACTCGCTGTCTGGCTGATCAGCGTCAGGTAGTCGTGGGCGCTCACTCCGGTGAAGACGCCGGTGTCGCTGCCCTTCAGCGCCTGCGGGTTCAGGCCCGCGTGCTCGATCGCCTCCCAGGCGGTCTCCAGGAGCAGGCGCTGCTGCGGGTCCATCGCGACGGCCTCGCGCGGGCTGATGCCGAAGAACTCGGCGTCGAAGTCGCCCGCGTCGTACAGGAAGGCACCGTCCCGTACGTAGCTGGTTCCCGGGTGTTCCGGGTCCGGGTGGTAGAGGGACTCCAGGTCCCAGCCCCGGTCGCCGGGGAACGGCGCGACCGCGTCGCCGCCGTCGCGCACCAGTCGCCACAGATCCGCTGCGGAACGTGTGCCGCCGGGGAAACGGCAGGCCATGCCCACGATCGCGACCGGCTCGGCCGACTCCTTGTCGCGGAGCTTCTGGCGGGCCTCGCGCAGCTCCGCGGTGACCCACTTGAGGTGATCGAGAAGCTTCTCCTCGTTCGACATCTGACCCAGGCTCCTTGGCGCTACGTGGTAACGGGGACGTATGAGTGGGGGATGAGGTGGGAACGTGCGGGCGGGCGAGGGTCAGGACTTGCCGAACTCGCTGGAGATGAGGTCGAAGATGTCGTCCGCGCTCGCCGTCTCCAGGTCGGCATGGGCGGAATCGGCCCCCTCGGGGCCCTCCTGCGCCGGACTCCACTTCGAGACGAGGACCTGCAGTCGGCCGACGATGCGCCGTCGGGCGGCCTCGTCCACCTCGGCCGTGCCGTACGTCGCGTCCCACTTGTCGAGCGCCGCGAGTACGTTGCCCTCGCCGGTGGTCTCCCCGTCGCCGCCGAGTTGGCCGCGCAGGTGTGTGGCGAGGGCTTCGGACGTCGGGTGATCGAAGATCACGGTGGCGGGCAGTGCGAGCCCGGTCGTGGTGTTGAGCTGATTGCGCAGCTGGACCGCGGTGAGTGAGTCGAAGCCCAGCTCCTGGAACGGCTTGGCGGCGGGGATGTCCTCCGTGGTGCGGCCGAGCGTCGCCGCCGCGTGCGTCCGGACGTGCTGGACCAGGAAGCCGTGCCGCTGGGAAGCGGGAGTCTTCGCGAGCTCCGCGCGGAAGGCGCCGGTCTCCGCGGCGGACCCGGTCTGCTCGGCCTCCCGCCGGTTCTCCGGGATGTCGTCGAGGAAGGGGCTGGGCCGCTGCGTGGTGAACGTCGGCGTGAACTGTGCCCAGTCGAAGTTCGCCACCGTCAGTGTGGTGTCGCCCGCGTCGACCGCCTGGTGGAGTGCCTTGACACAGAGTTCCGGGCTGATCGGATGCAGGCCGAAGCGTTTGAAGTACGACAGTGACTCCTGGTCGGCGGACATTCCGGCTTCGGCCCAGGGGCCCCATGCGATGGAGGTGGCGGGCAGTTTCTGGGAGCGGCGGTGCTCGGCGAGTGCGTCGAGGAAGTGGTTGGCGGCCCCGTAGGCACCCTGCTGGCCGCTGCCCCACACACCGGCTCCGGAGGAGAACATCACGAACGCCGAGAGATCCAGCCCCCGCGTCGCCTCGTGCAGCGTCCAGGCCGCGTCGGCCTTCGATCCGAGCACCGCGCCCAGCCGCGCCGACGTCAGATCACCGATCGACGTCAGATCGGTGATCCCCGCCGCGTGGATCACGGCGGTGAGGGGGTGCTCGGTGGGCACTTCGGCGACGAGGCGGCGAAGCTGGTCGGCGTCGCTGACATCGCAGGCGGTGATGGTGACGGCAGTACCCAACTCACTTAGTTCGGCGGCGAGGTCCTGGGCGCCGGGCGCGTCGGGGCCGCGGCGGCTGGTCAGCA
Source organism: Streptomyces sp. NPDC058308 (assembly GCF_042880275.1). Lineage (NCBI taxonomy): Bacteria > Bacillati > Actinomycetota > Actinomycetes > Kitasatosporales > Streptomycetaceae > Streptomyces > Streptomyces sp. NPDC058308. The sequence continues at coordinate 53,574 of NZ_JBHVZA010000001.1, read as the reverse complement.
GGAGGTGCGGGGCGCCCTCGCGGGCGAGCCAGCGGGCGAGGACGGCGCCGATGCCGCCGGTGCCGCCCGTGATGAGGGTGGTGCCCCTTGGTTGCCAGGCGGGGTCGGAGCTGTGCGTGCCAGGGGCGGTGGGGGCGTGCGTGAGGCGCCGGGTGTGGGTTCCGGTGGCGCGGACGGCGGTCTGGTCCTCGTCCTGAGGGAGGAGGGCGGCGGCGATACGGGGGAGGGTGTGGCGGTCGACGCGGGCGGGGAGGTCGATGAGCCCGGCCCAGAGGCGGGGGTGTTCGAGGGCGGCGACGCGGCCCAGTCCCCACACCTGGGCCTGCAGGGGGTGGGTCAGGGGATCGGTGGCGCTCGTGGAGACGGCACCCTGCGTGACCGTGTGCAGAGGTGCGCGTGTGCCGTTGTCGCTGAGGGCCTGGATCAGGGCGGTCGTCGCGGCGAGCCCGGCGGGCACGGCCGGGTGCTCGGGGTGCGGCGTCTCGTCCAGCGCGAGCAGGTTCACGATCCCCGCAAGACCGGCGGTGTCCACGGAGGCCAGATCCTCACGCCGGGCCCGCCCGGCCTCGACCGGGTGCAGTCGGACGGCGCCCGCACCGTGCGCGGTCAGCGCCTCGGCCGTAGCCCGTACGGCAGGGTGCTCGGACTGGTGGGCAGGGGCGAACAACAGCCAGTCCCCGCCGCCCAGTTGCGGGGGAGCCCCGTCGGCCTGGTGCCTCCACGTGACGCGGTAGCGCCAGGAGTCGATGGTCGCCTGCTCCCGGTGCCGCCGACGCCAGCCCCGCAGCACCGGCAGCGCGGGCTCCAACGCCCGGACCGCTTCCTCGCTGCCCTCCTCCGAGCCCAGCGTCTCGGCCAACAGCCCGAGGTCGAGCCCTTCGACGGCCTGCCACAACTGCGCCTCGGCCGCGCCTTGTTCACCATTCGTGGTCGTGGCTTTCGCGGCCCGTTCGAGCCAGTAGTGCTGGCGTTGGAAGGCGTAGGTGGGGAGGTCGACGGTGCGGGGGGTGGGGTCGGCCGGGAACCAGCGGCGCCAGTTGATGTCGGCGCCTGCGGTGAAGGCGTGGGCGGCGGCGCGGGCGAGCTGGGTGGTGTCGCCGTGGTCGCGGCGCAGGGTAGGGACGACGGTGGCGGGAAGGTCGGCCTGCTCGATGGTCTCTTCCATGCCGAGGTTGAGGACAGGGTGCGGGCTGGCCTCGATGAAGAGGCGGTATCCGTCCGCAAGCAACGCCTCGATCGTGTCGGCGAAGCGGACGGGCTGGCGGAGGTTGGTGACCCAGTAGCCGGTGTCCAGGCGGGTTGTGTCGTTGAGGCGTTCTGCGGTGACGGTGGAGTAGAAGGCGACATCGGTGCGCGTGGGCTGGATGCCGGTGAGGCGGTCGGTGAGCAGGTCGTGGAGTTCGTCGATCTGCGGGCCGTGGGAGGCGTACCCGACGTCGATGACGCGGGCGCGCAGGCCGCGTGCTTCGGCCTCGGCGACGACGGCAGCGACCTGTTCGGGCGGGCCCGAAATGACCGTGGAGGAGGGCCCGTTGACCGCGGCGACGCACACCCCCGGCCGGTCACCGATGAGCTCAGCCGCCTGCTCCGCACCCGTGCCCAGCGACGCCATGTCGCCGCGGCCCTGGAGCTGGCGGAGGGCATCACTACGTACGGCGACAACCCGGGCGGCATCCTCCAGCGAGAGCGCCCCGGCCACGCACGCGGCGGCCATCTCGCCCTGCGAGTGCCCCACCACAGCGGCGGGCGTGACCCCGTAGTCCGCCCACACCGCAGCCAGCGACACCATCACCGCCCACAGCACCGGCTGCACCACCTCAACCCGGGACAGCGCACCCCCATCCCCACGCAACACCTCACTCAGCGACCAGTCCACGTACGCGGACAGCGCCTGCTCACACTCGGCAATCCGGGCTGCGAACACCGGGGACTCATCGAGGAGTTGGGCTCCCATGCCCGCCCACTGCGAGCCCTGGCCCGGAAACACCAACACCGGCCCGGCACCAGCCGAACCCGCAACCCCGGATACCACGCCCGCCGACACCTCACCCGCCGCCAGCGACCGCAACCCACCCAGCAGCGCGTCCCGGTCCTTGCCCACGACCACGGCCCGGTGCTCGAACACCGACCGCGTCGTGACCAGCGACCACCCCACCTCCGCGGGCCGCACCTGCGCACCCCCCGCGACGAACTCGCTCAGCCGCCGCGCCTGTTCACGCAGCGCGTCCCCACCTCGCCCCGAGACCACCCACGGCACCACCCCACCCGGCGACGCCTCGGCAAGACAAGCGGGCGCCTCCCGAGCGGCCTCCTCCAACGCCTCCTCCGGCGCCTCCTCCAGAATCAAATGCGCATTCGTCCCTGAGAAGCCGAACGACGACACCCCCGCCCGGCGCGGACGTTCACCGCGGGCACCACGGGGCCACTTCACCGGCTCGGTGAGCAGCCGCAGCCCGCTGCCGTCCCACTCCACGTGAGGGGAGGGGGCGTCGACGTGCACGATGGCGGGGAGCAGGTCGTTCTGCAGGGCCAGGACCATCTTGATCACACCGGCCACGCCCGCGGCGATCTGCGTGTGGCCGATGTTGGACTTCACCGCGCCCACCCACAGGGGGCGGTCCTCCGGCCGCTCCTGCCCGTAGGCGGAGATGAGGGCCCCCGCTTCGATGGGGTCGCCCAGGGTGGTGCCCGTGCCGTGCGCCTCGACCGCGTCGATGTCCCCGGGGGAGAGGCGGGCGTTGGCGAGGGCGGCGCGGATGACGCGTTCCTGGGCGGGGCCGTTGGGGGCGGTGAGGCCGTTGCTGGCGCCGTCCTGGTTCACGGCCGAGCCCCGGATCACGGCGAGGACTCTGTGGCCGTTGCGGCGGGCGTCGGACAGGCGCTCCAGGAGGACCACGCCGGTGCCTTCGGCCATGCCCATGCCGTCGCTGCCCGCCGCGAACGGCTTGCAGCGGCCGTCGGGTGCCAGGCCGCGGAGCTCGCTGAAGCCGATCAGCGGGGCGGGCGACGACATCACGTACGTACCGCCCGCCAGGGCCAGCGAACACTCCTGGGCGCGCAGGGCCCGGGCCGCGAGATGGAGGGAGACGAGCGAGGAGGAGCAGGCGGTGTCGACCGTCACCGCCTGGGCTTCGAGCCCCAGGGTGTAGGCGACGCGGCCCGATGTGACGCTGCCGGAGTTGCCGATGGTGAAGTACCCGGCGGTGCCCTCGGGGACCTCGGAGGCGCCCAGGGCGTAGTCGAGGCCGTCGCAGCCGATGAAGGTGCCGGTGGCGCTGGAGCGGAGGCTGAGCGGGTCGATGCCGGCGCGTTCGATGGCCTCCCACGCCGTCTCCAGGGCGAGCCGCTGCTGGGGCGCCATTGCCAGCGCCTCGCTCGGTCCGATGCCGAAGAAGGTGGAGTCGAAGTCACCGGCGTCGTAGACGAATCCGCCCTCGCGGACATAGCTGGTGCCGGTGCTCTCCGGGTCCGGGTCGTAGAGGGCGTCGAGGTCCCAGTTGCGGTTGCCGGGCAGCGGGGCGACGGCGTCGCCGCCCGAGGAGATGAGCTCCCAGAATTCTTCGGGGGACCGGACCCCGCCCGGCAGGCGGCAGGCCATGCCGATGACCGCGATCGGCTCGTGGCCCGCCGACTCGACGTCCTGCAGCCTGCGTTCCGTCTGCCGCAGGTCCGCAGTGACCCGCTTCAAGTAGTCAAGAAGCTTCTCTTCGTTGTGCGCCATCCCGGGACAACCGCTCCTCTCCGCGAGCACCGCCAGGGCCCCCGACCCGACGACCGGACAGCCGCGGGATCGGCGTGAGCATCGGGCAGGCGGAGCCCCGCCGGTCCGCAGACTCCTCGACGGCGCTAAAGCCCTTCTAATACTCGGCTGTGTGCGTCGACCGCTCGGCTGTGTACGCCGGACTTCCCGTGCGCCGGGCCGCGGGAGCCGGCCCGTGGCAATCGTCAAGAACAGATTGACGTTCGCGCGATCGTCAACTTAAGCTTGACGCATGAGTCCACTCGACATCAGCCTCGCCGACCTGATCGCCCGACTCGAAGAGGAACTCCCGGAGGCCGACGAACTGGCCCGTATCAGCGCGGCGCGACTGCGCGCCCAGACCCTGTCCGACCTCGGTGACCAGCTCATCGACCACTACGTCAGCAAGGCCAAGCGGACCGGCGCGTCCTGGACCGAGATCGGCGACGCCATCGGGGTGTCCAAGCAGGCGGCTCAGCAGCGTCACGCGCCCGGCCCGTTCGAGCGGTACACCGACCTGAACCGGCACAGCATCGTGCTCGCGCAGGAGGCCGCCCGTACGTACAAGCACGACTTCATCGGCACCGAACACCTCCTGCTCGGCCTGCTCGGCGAACCGCGCGGCCTGGCGTACGAGGTGCTGGTCGCGAAGGCCGGGACGGAGCGACGTATCCGCGACGCGATCGAGGAGGTGATGGCTCCGGAGGGGAGCAAGGCGCCGCGGGGGCACATCGCGTTCCGGCCGGAGAGCAAGGAGGCCATCGAGCAGGCGCGCCGCGCGTCGGCCGACCTCGGCCACGACTGGGTCGGCACGGAACACGCGCTGCTGGGTCTGATGCACGCCGAGGAGAGCTCGGCGGCGCGGATCCTGCGCACCCTCGGCTTCACGCCGGACGAGCTGCGCGAAACGATCAAGGCCGAGATCGCCGAACGGTCCGCCGCGCGCGACGAGCAGTGACGAGCAGTGAGGAGCAGTGACGACGCTGGCGGCATCACATCAAGTTAGGGGCGCTTAAGCGGTGCCTGCGAAGGTGAGCCGGTGTCAGGTCGGCACGCCCTGACCGGCGTCCGCACACCCTGATCGGTGTCGGCGTGCGGTGATCGGCGGAGCCGCTCCGCGCCCGGTCGAACCGGGGAGAGCCGGGGTGCTGCTCGAACCGGGAAACCTGGGGGCCTGACCGTTGGTCCGGACAACGCGAAGCGAGGCATCGTGCCCATCACGGATAGCAAGCCGGCCGCCACACTTCCCGATCTGGTCGACCCCTCGTTCTGGGCGCGGCCGCACGGTGAACGTGTGACGCTGTTCGAGGAGATGCGCAGGCTGCCGCATCCGGCGTTCATCCAGCAGAACATGCCGGGCGTGCCCTGGGCGTTCGGCTATCACGCCCTCGTCAAGTACGCGGACATCGTGGAGGTGAGCCGTCGGCCGCAGGACTTCTCCTCGAACGGCGCGACCACGATCATCGGCCTGCCGCCCGAACTGGACGAGTACTACGGCTCGATGATCAATATGGACAACCCCGAGCACTCCCGGCTCCGCCGCATCGTCTCGCGCTCCTTCGGCCGCACCATGGTTCCCGAGTTCGAGGCCGTGGCGACCCGCACCGCCCGGCGCATCATCGGCGAACTCGTCGCGCGCGGGCCGGGTGACTTCATCCGGCCCGTCGCGGCGGAGATGCCGATCGCCGTGCTCAGCGACATGATGGGGATTCCCCAGGAGGACCACGACTTCCTCTTCGAGCGGTCCAACACGATCGTGGGTCCGCTCGACCCGGACTACGTGCCCGACCGCGCGGACTCCGAGCGAGCGGTGATCGAGGCGTCACGCGAACTCGGCGACTACATCGCGGGGCTCCGTGCGGAGCGACTCGCCGCCCCCGGGAACGACCTGATCACCAAATTGGTCCAAGTGCAGGCCGACGGCGAGCAGTTGACCCGCCAGGAGCTCGTCTCGTTCTTCATCCTGCTCGTCATCGCGGGGATGGAGACCACCCGTAACGCCATCTCGCACGCCCTGGTGCTGCTGACCGAGCACCCCGAGCAGAAGCAGCTGCTCCTGTCGGACTTCGACACCTACGCCAAGGACGCGGTCGAGGAGATCCTCCGGGTCTCCACGCCCATCAACTGGATGCGCCGGGTCGCCACCCGTGACTGCGACATGAACGGTCACCGGTTCCGCAGGGGCGACCGGATCTTCCTGTTCTACTGGTCGGGCAACCGTGACGAGAACGTCTTCCCCGACCCGTACCGTTTCGACATCACGCGCGGGGCGAACGCGCACGTCACGTTCGGCGCGGTGGGCCCCCACGTCTGTCTCGGGGCCCACCTCGCCCGTATGGAGATCACCGCCCTGTACCGGGAGCTCCTCGCCGCACTGCCCCAGATCCACGCCGTGGGGCAGCCGCGGAGACTGGACTCCAGCTTCATCGAAGGCATCAAGCACCTACAGTGCGCCTTCTGACCTACTGGCACCCGCAGTGCGCCTTCTGACGTCCTGACACCCGCAGTGCGCCTGCCGGCCACTGCGGCTCGCCCTCGCCCGATCGCAGACGTACGCCTCCTCCGTGCGCATACGCCGTGCGATGTTCCGGGCTCCGGTCAGCGGCCGGACAGGGCGAGAGGCGGCGACATCAGGTGCATGTCACCGGAGAGGATGGCCCGCTGCAGATCCTGGAGCGGGCGCCCCGGTTCCAGGCCCAGTTCGTCGTTGAGCGTCTTGCGCACGGACTGGTACACCTTCAGCGCGTCCGCCTGCCGCTCGGACCGGTAGAGCGCCAGCATGAGCTGCCGGTAGAAGGCCTCACACATCGGGTTCTCGGCGGTGAGGGCGTACAGCATGCCCACCGCCTCGCGGTGCCGGCCGAGCTGGAGCTGGCACTCGACGAGCATCTCCTGACACTCCAGGCGGATCTCGGTCAGCCAGGTCGAGAAGCCGTCGATGATCGGGCCGTTGGCGACGGTGCCGTTCCCGCCCTGGCCGAGGATCGGGCCCCGCCACAGCGCGAGGGCCTGACCGAAGCAGGAGGCCGCCTCGTCGTACCGCTTCTCTCTCAGCAACGACCGCCCGACGTCGACCAGTTCGGGGAATTCCTGCGCGTCGATCTGGTCCTCGCCCTTGTGCAGCACGTACCCCGGCGCGCGGGTCTCGACGGGGTTGCCGGCCGTGCCGGGCAGCTTCAGGAACTTGCGGAGCTGGGAGATGTACACATGAAGCCCCGCGGTGGCGCGCCGCGGCAGGTCCTCGCCCCAGATCTCCCGCATCAGCTGTTCCAGGGAGACCAGTTGGTCGGCGCGGACGAGGAGGACGGTGAGGACGACTTCGACTTTCTGCGCGTTGATCGTGGAGTAACTGTTGCCGTCCCTGATGCGGAGTGGTCCCAACATCTCGTATCTCACCGAGCTGTCCCCCTTGCTGTCGCGGCCTGCCGTGCGTCGCCCGTCAGGGCATGGGAGATGGTCTCCGTGACGCCCTTCAGGTGCGTGTTGAGATAGAAGTGGCCTCCGGAGAAGACCTTCAGGTCGAAGGGACCGTCCGTGTGCTGCCGCCAGGCCGTGACGTCGTCCTGTGCGGCCTGCTCGTCCCGGTCGCCCATCAGCGCGGTGATGGGGCAGGTCAGGGGAGGCGCAGGGGTCCAGCGGTAGAGCTCGATCGCCCGGTAGTCGTTGCGGACGATCGGGAGGATCTCCGCGAGCAACTCCTCGTCGTTCAGGAAGAGCGGATCCGTGCCGCCCGCGCGGCGCAGCTCGGCGGCCAGGTCGGCATCGCTCAGGAGATGTACGGTGCCCGGTCGGAAGCGGGACGGGGCGCGGCGCCCCGACACGAACAGATGGCAGGGCTCCTTGCCGGTCCGCTCACCCAGCCGCTGCGCGACTTCGTAGGCGAGGACGGCGCCCATGCTGTGGCCGAAGAAGGCCAACGGCCGGTCGTCGAAGGGCGCGAGGGCCTCGGTGATCCGGTCGGCGAGGTCGGGGACGTGGTCCAGGAGCGGTTCTTTGCGCCGGTCCTGCCGTCCCGGGTACTGCACCGCGAGGATTTCCGCGTCGGGCAGCAGGGTGGGGGACTGTGCCAGTGGCTGGTAGTAGGTGGCCGAGCCGCCGGCGTGGGGGAAGCAGACGAGGCGGACATCGGCTTCCGGACGGGGCCGGAAACGACGTATCCACGGGTCCGACATATCGGGTGGGGGGGAGGCAGACAAGATCATTCCCTTCACCAGGAACGCTGAGAACGGGTGTCGCCGCATTGCGGATCCGCTCCTGATCATGCGCAGCTCAAAGTTTAAAGGGCAACGTAGATAATGTGGTAACGGGGCGGAATGAGACATTCCCTTTTGCTTTCTGCCTGGATTCTTTCGGGATCGAATCGAGGGAGGCAAGTTTAAGGTAAGTTTCACTATGAATACTTGACAGTGCACCCTGTGGGGCGTTGGGCGTGAGCTGCGTTTCGGGGTCGGCGGTGCCGTCTCGGCGGGCATAGCCGCAGGTGGTGGTGGAGGGGCCGGATGGTGCGGCCGGTCGGGCAGGGCTCAAGGGCGGGTACAAGCCACCTCGACTCCCACTCCACTTCCGGCCGCGTCAATTTTTGCGGGATCATTACGCCGCGCTGGTTTACCGCCTCCCTCCATCCAGTGGCCTGCATCATTTCTTCACCTCTTCGTACGCGAACGGAAATGATCTCTTTTCCTCGCGGGGGTGGCGGGCGGATGGGCGGGGATCACGATTCTGGCTGGTTGTTTTCTTGCGGTGGCGAGGGAGTGGGATTGGTCTTGATTATGACGCTGGTGCTTGCCCTCGCCCGGCGGAAACCCCTGGCGCGTCGCTCTCCGTGCGTCCTCGGGCGCACGCCACGGGGGTGGGCCGGTGGTGGGCGCATGGCCGGATCCGGCCCCGTGCACGGTGTGGATCCTCGGCGCGTGGCCCCTCGGCCGGTGTGGGCGCCCCTAGTCATATCTGGTCTTACGTGCAGGCGGAGTTGTCACCTTTTGGGGTGACTGTGGGCCGTTCAAGGGGCCCTGCCCGGCGGCGCATCCGCGATCGTCGTGCCATGGGTGAAGTGCGCGAGCCGCGGGAAGACGATCGGTCGGAGGCCGACCCCGCCCGAGGCCGGCCACCTCACCCGAGTCCGTCGGAGCGGCAGGACGAGCCGACCGGCGCCCCAGCCGCCCCACCGGCCGGGTCGACCGGTCCCGCGCCCGTCCCCCTGACCCACCGCCCCACGGCGCCCACCTCCCCCCGACACCCACCAGCGAGGAAGACGCTCGACCGAACGTCCCCGCTGGTCTCCGGCGGGCCGGCCGACCGCCGGTCCTGCCACCCGAAGGAGCGCGAGACGATGAGCGAGAGCGAGAGCATGGCCTGGCTGATGCGGGACATCCGCCGGACCCGCAAGCAGGGCGCGGCGGCGGTCGCGCGGCGCCGGGGCGACCGGCTCGCGGACCTGGTCGCCTACGCCCGCTCCGCATCGCCGTACTACCGGGAGCTGTACCGGGGCCTGCCCGAACGGGTCGAGGATCCGACGCTGTTGCCGGTCACCGACAAGAAGCAGCTGATGGACCACTTCGACGACTGGCCGACGGACCGGGACATCACTCTGGAGAAGGTGCGCGCGTTCACCGACGACCCCGACCTGATCGGGCGCCGCTTCCTCGGCCGCTATCTGGTCGCCACGACCTCGGGGACCAGCGGCAGGCGCGGTCTGTTCGTGCTCGACGACCGGTACATGTCCGTCTCCTCCGCCGTCTCGTCCCGGGTGCTCGCCTCCTGGCTCGGCCCTCTCGGCATCGCACGGGCGGTCGCCCACGGCGGCCGCTTCGCCCAACTCGTGGCCACCGAGGGTCATTACGTCGGCTTCGCCGGGTACTCCCGCATGGCTCTGGAGGGCGGGGGCCGCAGCAAGTTGCTGCGCGCGCTGTCCGTGCACGAGCCGATGGAGAAGCTGGTGGCCGAACTCAACGACTACCGACCGGCGTTCGTCATCGGATATGCCAGCACGATCATGCTGCTCACGGCCGAACAGGAAGCGGGCCGCCTGCACATCGATCCGGTCCTCATCGAGCCCGCCGGTGAGACGATGAGCGAGAACGACACCGACCGCATCGCGAAGGCCTTCGGTGCCAAGGTGCGCACGATGTACAGCGCGACGGAGTGCACGTATCTGAGCCATGGCTGCGTCGAGGGCTGGTACCACGTCAACGACGACTGGGCCGTGCTCGAACCCGTCGACGCCGACCACCAGTCCGTCCCGCCGGGGGAGTTCTCGCACACGGTCCTGATCAGCAACCTCGCCAACCGCGTGCAGCCGTTCCTCCGTTACGACCTCGGCGACAGCGTCATGCTCCGGCCCGACCCCTGCCCCTGCGGCGCCGCGTCACCCGCGATCCGGGTCCAGGGCCGGGCCGGTGACATCCTCGCCTTCCCCTCCGGCCGCGGCGACGACGTCCGGCTCGCCCCGCTGGCCTTCAGCAGCCTCTTCGACCGGATGCCCGGGGTGGAGCTCTTCCAGATCGAGCAGACGGAGCCGTCGACCCTGCGGGTACGCCTGGTCAAAGCCCCCGGCGCCGACGCGGACCGCGTGTGGCGGAACGCCCACGAGGGACTGAACCGCCTGCTCGCCGACAACAAACTCGACAACGTCACGGTGGAACGGGGCGAGGAGCCGCCGCGGCAGGGGGACGGCGGCAAATACCGGACGATCATCCCGCACGCCGCTTGACCGTCACCGCGCGTAATCGCGCAGCGGTGGCTCCTCGTCGGCCCAGGGCTGGCTGTGGATGAGGAGTTCGATCGGGCTGGCATCTATCGTTGCCGTTTCGGCAAGTTGCCAGTCGGTAGGTCGAGGTGCCGGGGGTCGCGGTGCCGAGGGTTGCGGTGCCGACGGCGCGGCTACGGGGGGCGCGGCTACGGGGGGGGGGCGCGCCTACGTGTGCAGCGCCCCGCCGTCCTCCACATGCCCCTCGGGCTCCAGCTGGATCGTCGAGTGGGCCACGTCGAAGTGGCCCCCTACGCACCCCTGCAGACGGCCGAGGAGCGCCCCGTATCCGTCCGCGAGCGCCTCGTCCGTGACCACCACGTGGGCGGTGAGCACCGGCATTCCCGAGGTGACCGTCCAGCCGTGCAGATCGTGCACGGCGATCACGCCCGGCTCCTCCATCAGATGCCTGCGCACCTCGCCGAGGTCGACGTCCTGCGGAGTCGCCTCAAGCAGGACGTGCACGGAGTCCCGCAGCAGCCCGTACGCGCGCGGCACGATCAGCAGGCCGATGACGATCGAGGCGATCGGGTCCGCGGCCTGCCAGCCGGTGAGCAGGATGATCAGGCCTCCCACGATCACGGCGACCGAGCCGAGCGCGTCCCCCAGGACCTCCAGGTACGCGCCGCGCAGATTGAGGCTCTTCTCCTTGGCGTCCCGCAGCAGCCACAGGCCCACCAGATTGGCGAGGAGCCCGCCCACCGCGACCACGAACATGAGCCCGCCCTTGACCTCCACCGGCTCGCTGAAACGGCCGATCGCCGACCACAGGACCCAGACGAAGATGGCGACGAGGAGCAGCGCGTTCAGGGCCGCGGAGAAGATCTCCACCCGGTAGAAGCCGAAGGTGCGGCGCGGCGTCGGCGCGCGCTGGGCCAGGGTGATGGCCCCGAGGGCCAGCGCGACACCCACCGCGTCGGTCAGGCTGTGCGCGGCGTCGGCGAGCAGGGCGAGGCTGCCGGACAGGAGCGCGCCGACCACCTGGATGACGGTGATCGTGGCGCTGATGCCGATGGTCCACAGCAGGCGGTTGCGGTACGTCCCGCTCAGCGTGCCGCCCGCCGTCGCCGCGGCCGGACCGTGGTCGTGCCCCATGTCCGCGAGTGGATCACGCGGTGCGGGGCGCCGCCACCGAGCGGTCGGCCACTCGGCGCAGCCGGTCCGGACCGCACCCCGCCCGGCCGCCAGTGGCTCTGTCAGCGGCCCCGTCAGTGGCTCTGTCAGTGACTCCGTCAGTGGATCTGCTGGGACACCGAGGCGTCGCGCTGGTGCGGGATGCCGAGCGGCGGAGGCAGCTCGCCCTGCTGGACGGTCACCGTGCGCGCCGGGGCGGGGACCCGGATGCCCTCGGCGCGGTAGCGCTGGTGCAGGCGCTTGATGAACTCGTGCTTGATCCGGTACTGGTCGCTGAACTCGCCGACGCCGAGGATCACCGTGAAGCTGATCCGGGAGTCGCCGAAGGTGTGGAAGCGGATGGCGGCCTCGTGGTCGGGGACCGCTCCGGTGATGTCGGCCATCACCTCGTCGACGACCTCGGTCGTGACGCGCTCGACGTGCTCCAGGTCGCTGTCGTAGCTGACCCCGACCTGCACCGTGATCGACAGCTCCTGCTCGGGGCGGCTGAAGTTGGTCATGTTGGTGCTGGCGAGCTTGGCGTTGGGGATGATCACGAGGTTGTTGGAGAGCTGACGGACCACGGTGTTGCGCCAGTTGATGTCGACGACGTAGCCCTCCTCCCCGCTGCTGAGCTGGATGTAGTCCCCGGGCTGCACGGTCTTCGCCGCCAGGATGTGCACGCCCGCGAAGAGGTTGGCGAGCGTGTCCTGGAGGGCGAGGGCCACCGCGAGACCGCCGACGCCGAGCGCGGTGAGCAGCGGCGCGATGGAGACGCCGAGGGTCTGCAGGACGACGAGGAAGCCCATCGCGAGCACCACGACCCGCGTGATGTTCACGAAGATGGTGGCCGAGCCCGCCACGCCGGAGCGGGACTGGGCCACGGCCCTGACCAGCCCGGTCACGATCCGGGCCGCCGTGAGCGTGGCCGCGATGATGAGCAGCGCCGTCAGCGTCATGGTGACGTTGCGGCCGGTGCGCGGCGTGAGCGGCAGCGCGCCCGCGCCCGCGGCGAGCCCGGCGGTGATGGCCGCGCAGGGGACGAGGGTGCGCAGGGCGTCGACGATGACGTCGTCACCGCTCCACCGGGTCCGGCTGGCCCGTTCGCCCAGCCACCGCAGCAGCGCGCGGAGCAGCAGCCCGGCCATCACGCCGGCGGCCACCGCGATCCCGGCGGCCATCCAGTCGTGCAGTGTCAGCGCACGGTTCATCGGTTCGCTCCCGTCGTACGGGGGGCGGGTTTCGTCGTACGGGACGAGTGCGTACGGGACGAGTACTCCGTCGTACTGGGCGACTGCCCCGCCACGCGGCGTATGTGAGGTGTCGTCACCTTGTGTTACCTGCTCGATTCCGGGAGTTCGATGACGCCGGCCCGGAGACCCGGCCCGGCGCGGACGTCATCCTGCCGCATCCGGCGACGGCGGTCGCACCTACCCCCACCTGGATCTTCACGAACCGGCCACGTCCGTCGACCGGCTGCCCACGCGCCCTGGTGCCGCCCACGCGCCCCGGTGCCGGCCACCCACGCCCCGGTGCCCGCCGCCCGCGCCACGCCGGGCTCGTCGAAAAGCGTGCCGTCGAAGGGGTTCACGGACCGCCGCGGTTATGCAAGTCTCCTCTTCAATTCCACGGGCCCGTGGACATCGCAGCCCGTCAACGGGGCTGCTGTCGCCCGGATACGGGGTGAAGCAGTGATGCACAACACGGCGCGTGGGCACGACTTGATCGCGTTGAGGCGGCTCAACACCACCGTCGTGCTGCGCGCCCTGCACCGCCGCAGCCCGCGGACCCTCGCCGAACTCGCCGCGGGCACCGGCCTGTCCAGGCCCACGGTGGAAGCCGCCGTCGAGGAGCTCGCCGAGCGCGGGCTCGTCGGCGAGTCCGCCGAGGACCCGGGCGAGCGCACGCCGGGACGGCCCGCGCGCCGTTTCCGCTTCCGCACCGAGGCCGGTCACGTGCTCGGCGTCGACATAGGTCTGCACAAGATGGTCCTGCTCCTCGCCGACCTCGGCGGCACGGTCCTGGCCGCCCAGCGCCGTGACATCGACCCGGGGCTCGGCGGCGGCGCCCGCCTCGACCTGCTCCGCCACGGCATGGAGACCTTCCTGGCCGCCCGCGCCCCGCGCCGCGCCGCTGTCCTCGCCCGCTGCGTGGGCGTGCCCGGCGTGGTGGACGCGGGCGGGGTCGTCACCTCCCTGGTGGTGCCCGAGTGGACCGGCGTCGACCTCGGCAGGCTGATCGAGGAGGGCGGGCCCGGCCACACCCTCGTCGAGAACGACGTGAACCTCGCCGTCCTCGCCGAGCGCTGGCAGGGCGCCGCCACCCTCGCGGCCGACGTTGTCTGCGTACTCACCGGGCACCGCGTCTCGTGCGGTTTCACCATCGGCGGGCGGCTGCACCGGGGCAGACGCGGCGGCGCGGGCGAGCTCGGCCTGCTGCCGCTGCTCGGCATGGGCAGCGCACAGGAAGCCCTGCGGTGGCCGGGCGCGCGCCGTGCCGGGGAGTCCGAAGTGGCCGCGCTCGCCCGCGCCGCGGACCGCGCGGACCCCCGGGCGCTGGCCGCCGTCGGGGACTTCGCGGACCGCCTGGCACCGGGCATCGCGGCCCTGTCCCTCGCCGTCGACCCGGAACTGGTCGTGCTGACCGGCGGGGCGATCCCCGTCGGCCGGCACCTCGTACCGCTGCTCAAGGAGCGGCTGCACCCCATGACCCTGCACGTCCCGCGCATCGCGCTGAGCTCGCTCGGCGAGCGGGGCGTCGCCCTCGGCGCCGTACGCAAGGCGCTCGACCACGTGGAGGAGGAACTGCTCGCGGACACGGCGTCCTGAGGCGCGCCCCGATGCGGGGGCGGGCCGCGGCGGCGCCCGACGACTTCCTGGGAGGCGAAGGCGCACATGCGCAGAAGGACTCTGCTCGGCGGGGCGCTGGCGGCCCCCCTGCTCGCCGCCTGCTCCGACGGGGGCGGCGGCTCGGGCGGCGGGGGCCGGACGACGCTCACGTACGGCATGTGGGACCCGGCGCAGGTGCCGGGCATGCAGAAGATCATCGCCGCGTTCGAGAAGGAGAACCCGCGGATCTCCGTGCGCATCGAGCTGACGCCGTGGGCGAGTTACTGGACGACGCTCAAGACCTCGATGCGCGGCGGCACCGCCCCCGACGTGTTCTGGATGAACGCCGTCAACTTCCAGCTGTACGCGTCGGGCGGCGTCCTCGAACCGCTCTCCGGTCACATCAAGGCCGATGCCACGCCCGTCGACCGGCACCCGGAAGCACTGGTGAAGCTCTACGCCCACCGCGGCACGCAGTACGGCCTGCCCAAGGACTTCGACACCATCGGCCTCTGGTACAACAAGAAACTCTTCGACCGGGCGGGCATCACGTACCCGGACGCGAGCTGGACCTGGGACGACGTGCGTGACGCGGCCGCCGAGCTCACCAATCCCCACGAGCGCGTGCACGGGTTCGCCGCCGAGATGGACCGGCAGGGCAAGATCTATCCGGCCGTCTGCGGCGCGGGCGGCTACATCATCGAGGACGGCCACTCCGGTTTCGGTGACGAGCGGTCGGTCGAGGGCCTGCGCTTCCTGACCGACATGGTCGACCGCGGCTGGTCGCCGCCGCAGAGCGCGATGACGGAGTCCGTCGGGCGGGTCCGCTACTGGTCGGAGAAGGTCGCCATGAACTACGACCTGTCCGCGATGGCCGGGCAGATGTACGCCGTGCCCGCCCTCAAGGACCACGGCGGCATCGCCGTGCTGCCCAAGGGCCGTCGCAGGGCCACCATCATCCACGGCCTGGCCAACGTGATCTCAGCCAGGAGTGACAAGAAGGCGGCGGCCTGGAAGTTCGTGCACTTCATGGCGGGCCGTGCGGCGGCCGAGATCCAGGCGAAGGCGGGCGTCACCATCTCCTCGTACGAGGGAACGCAGGACGCCTGGCTCACGTCGATGCCGGAATTCGACCTGAAGCATTTCATCGAGATGCAGAAGTACGCCGTGCCGTATCCGAGCTCCGAGAACACCGCGGTCTGGGAGAACCTCCAATACCCGATACTCGGCGCCGCGTTCAGCGGAAAGGGCGGCATCGAGAGCGCCGCCCGCACGCTGGGCGAGCAGATGGACCGGGCCCTGAAGGAGGAGCGCGCCTCATGAGTGTCTTTCCCGCCACGGCGGCCGCGAAATCGGCAGGGCGCCGTGCCGCCGCCTCCGACGCCCGCCCGAAGTCCCGTCACCAGAAGGCCGCGTACTGGTTCATCGCACCGCTCGGCATCGGCTTCGCCGTCTTCTACTTCTGGCCGCTGCTGCAGACGTTCTACTTCAGCTTCACCGAATTCGGGGCGTTCGGCGGCCATACGTTCGTCGGCACCGACAACTACGTCCGCGTCGTCAAGGACGTCACCGTCTGGCAGGCGCTCGGCAACACCCTGATCTACAGCCTCATCGGACTCGCCGCGCTGCCGATCGCGATCGTCGTGGCCTCGCTCCTGAACAGGCGGGGGCTGCGCGGCGTGTCGCTCTATCGGGCCCTGTACTTCGTGCCGTTCGTGACGCTGCCCGTCGCCGTCGGCCTGGTCTGGAACTGGCTCTACAACGGCGACTTCGGGCTTCTCAACGAAATCCTCGGCTGGTTCGGAGTGGACCGGCACTACTGGGTATCGGACCCCTCCACGGCCGTCTACGCGATCGGCACCGTGATCGTCTGGTCGACCACCGGCTACTACTTGATCATCTTCATGGCGGGCATCAAGGGAATTCCGCAGGACTACTACGAAGCCGCGGAACTCGACGGAGCCGGGGCGCTGCGCAGGTTCTTCACCATCACCCTCCCGCTGCTCAGCCCCACCATCTTCTTCGCCTCCGTCATCTGCATGATCAATTCACTGCAGACCTTCGACCTGATCTACATCATGATGGCCGAGAAGAACCCCGCGATCGGGGACACCCAGTCGATCGTCGGCCTCTTCTACAAATGGGCGTTCATGGAGAACGCGCAGGGCGCAGCGGCCGCGCTCGCCTTCCTGCTCATGCTCGTCATCGCCGGCCTGACCTTCCTGCAATTCCGGCTCCAGAAGAGGTGGGTGCACTATGCCTGAGCACGCCGAGCCAGTGCCCGAGCGCACCGGCGAACCGCCCCGGCAGACTGACGCCGCACCAAAGCGCAGGCGCGTCGACGCCGGATCCCTCGCCACCCACGCCGCCCTCTCCTTCGGCGCGCTCATCATGGTCTTCCCCTTCCTGTGGCAGCTGCTCACCGCGCTCAAGACCCTCGCGGAGACCTCACGCGTACCGCCCACCTTCTGGCCCGACACCTGGAACTGGGACAGCTTCGAAGAGGTCTTCACCGCCCTGCCGTTCCGGGAGATGCTCACCAACAGCCTGATCAACACCGTCGGGCGAACCCTCGGCCAGCTCGTCTTCTGCTCACTCGCCGCCTATGCCTTCGCGCGCATGCAATTCCGCGGGCGCAACGCGCTGTTCGCGCTCTTCCTCTCCGTCCTGATGGTGCCGAGCTCGCTGCTCGTCCTGCCGCAGTACGACATCGTCCAGTGGCTCGGCCTGCTCAACACCGCCCCCGCGCTCTTCCTGCCCGGCATGTTCAGCGCGTTCGGCACCTTCATGCTGCGCCAGTTCTTCCTCACGCTCCCCAAGGAGCTGGAGGAGGCCGCCCGCATCGACGGCGCCGGGCCCTTCCGTATCTTCTGGTCGGTCATGCTGCCGCTGATCCGGCCCGCACTGTCCGCCCTCGCCGTCATCACCGCCATGTGGTCCTGGAACGACCTGCTGTGGCCGCTGATCGTCAACACCGACCCGCAGAAGATGCCGATCAGCGCCGGACTGACCTCCCTTGAAGGGCAGTTCGAGACCAACTACCCGGTGATGATGGCCGGTTCGCTCATCGCGAGCCTGCCGATGCTGCTCGTCTACGTCTTCCTCCAGCGGCACTTCGTCCAGAGCGTCGCCCTGTCCGGCTCCAAGAGCTGACACCGCCCCCGCCCCCCACGGAAAGGCAGTCGTTCCCCATGCCACCGCTGCACATCGGCCTGCTCGGCGCCGGCGGTATCGCCCGTGCCCATCTGCCCGGCTGGCTGGCGCTCGGCGCCCGGGTGAGCCTGTACACCCTCGACAGCTCCGCGGAGAAGCTCGCCGCCGAGTACGCGGAGCTCGGGCACGACGTCCGGGCCGTCGACTCCCTCGGCGACGTTCTCGCGAACGCGAGCGCCGTCGACGTCTGCACCCCGACCGCCACCCACAAGCCCCTCGCCCTCGCGGCCGTCGCCGCGGGCCGGCACGTCGTCTGCGAGAAGCCGCTCGCGCTCACGGCCCGCGACGCCGAGGAGATCGCGGACGCCGCGGACGCCGCGGGCGTACGGCTCCACCCCGCCCATGTGGTGCGCTACTTCCCGGCGTACGCGGCCCTGCGCCGGGCCGTCGTCCGCGGCGACCTCGGCGAGCTCGCCGTGCTCCGCTTCACGCGCGGCGGGGCCCGGCCCCAGTGGGCGCCGTGGTTCGGCGATCCGGCCCAGTCCGGCGGCGTCGTCCTGGACCTGATGGTGCACGACATCGACATCGCGCGCTGGCTCGCGGGCGACGTGGTCCGTGTGCACGCGCGGACCCGCGGCGTCGAACACGCCACCGGCGTCCCGCCCGAGGTCGTCACCTCGACCGCCGTACTGACCCACGCGTCGGGCGCGGTCAGCCACATCAACGGGCTGTGGGGCCTGCCCGACCAGCGCTTCCGCACGACGTTCCGGGTCGCGGGCGCCGACGGCCTCCTGCACCACGACTCCACCGCCGCGCCGGGCTTCCGGATCACCGCACAGGGCGTACGGCCCGCCGATGAGGGCATTCCGTCCAGCCCCATGACCGAGAGCCCCTACCTCACCGAACTCCGTGAGTTCGCCGCGTCCTGGGCGGACGGCGGGCCCGAACCACGGGTGAGCGCCCGCGACGGCGTCGAAGCGGTGCGGATCGCCGAGGCCGCGGCGGAGTCCAGCCGCACCGGCCGTGTCATCGAGATCGGGGAGGCAGCACGATGAAGGTCGCCGTCCTGTCGTTCGCCCACGTCCACGCCGCCGGCTACCTGCGCCTCCTCGCCCGGATGCCCGGCGTCGAGGTCCTGGGCAGCGACCCGGACACGGACCTCGCGGCCTCCGGCGAGGTACGCGGCCGTGCCGTCGCGGAGGCCTCAGGGGCCGCCTACGCCGACACCTACGAGGAAGCCTTCGCCTGGGGCCCGGACGCGGTGATCGTCTGCTCCGAGAACGCCCGGCACCGCCCCTTGGTCGAGCGCGCCGCGGCGCACGGCGTGCCCGTCCTCTGTGAGAAGCCGCTGGCCGCCTCGGTCGCGGACGGCGAGGCGATGGTCGCCGCCTGCCGTGCCGCGGGGGTACGGCTCGCCGTCGCCTTCCCGGTGCGCTTTAGCCCGGCGTACGCCGCCGTGAAGGCGGCCGTCGCCTCGGGCGCGGCCGGTCAGGTCCTCACGGTGTCGGGCGCGAACAACGGCGCCATGCCGACGCGCGCCCGCCGCTGGTTCGCCGAGCCCGAACTCTCCGGCGGCGGCGCCCTGATGGACCACACCGTGCACATAGCCGACCTCCTCGACGACCTCTTCGGCGAGGCACGGCCCGTCGAGGTGTACGCGCAGACCAACAACCTCCTGTACGCCGGTGAGGTCGACGCCGAGACGAGCGGCCTGGTCAGCGTGACCTATTCCAACGGCGCCGTCGCCACCATCGACTGCAGCTGGTCCCACCCCCGCTCGCACCACTCCTGGGGTGGCCTCGAACTCACCGTCGTAGGAGAGCGGGCCACCCTGGAGATGGACGCCTTCGACCAGAAGGTGCACGGCTTCAGCGAGCGCCGGGGCCACGGCACGGAGGTGCCGTTCGGCGTCGACCTCGACGAACTCATGCTGCGGGCCTTCCTGTTCGGCCCCGAGAAGGGCGGCATGACCGTCGCCGACGGCGAGGGCGGCCTGCGCACCCTGCGCGTCGTCGCGGCCGGATACGCCTCGGCGGCGAGCGGCGTCGCGGTTCCCCTGGGCCGTCCTTCACCGGCATGAGGTCACTTCATCCGGGCGGGCGGGGGCAGCGTCAGAGCCGAGTGGGCCGACCGGGCCGGTGCGGAGGGCAGGGTGGCGAGGCCGCGCAGCAGGGTGTTGCGCCGCTCCAGGGCTCGCGCCGTGGTGGGGAAGAGCGTGGCCGAGCCGCTGTCGACCAGTGCCTGGTTCATGTCCACGAACTCGCGGAAGCCCCGTTCGTAAGCGGCGAAGGCGGCGGTGTGGTCCGGGTTCGTGGCCAGGGCGCCGGCGAGCATGTACGCACCGGCCAGCGCGAGGCTCGATCCTTGTCCGGTCAGGAACGAGGGCGCGTACGCCGCGTCGCCGACGAGTGCGACGCGGCCGCTGGACCAGTGGGGCATGCGGATCTGGCCAGCCGTGTCGAAGAACAGGTCGTCCGCCTCGCCCATGGCGTCGACCATGCGGGGGACCTCCCACCCGGCGTCCGCGAACACCTCGGCGACCAGAGCCCGTTGGGCGTCGGGGTCGCGGAGGGCGTCGAGGGGTGGCTCCGGCCGGTGGAAGTTCAGGAAGACGTGCAGCTGGTCGTCGTCCCCGACGGCGTAGAGGGCCGCGGCCCTCCCCGGAGTGGTCCACATCATGACTTCGCGGGAGAGCCCGAGGGTGTTCGGCATCGTGAAGATGGCGAAGCAGTATCCGAGGTAGCGGTGGAACTGTTCCTCGGGGCCGAACAGCGACGCGCGGGTGGCGGAGTGCATGCCGTCGGCGCCGACCACCAGGTCGTACGTGCGCTGCTGCCCACTGTGAAAGGTGACGTCGACCCCTCGCCCGCCCGGCCCGGACTGGTCGAGGGTGGCGATGGAGTCGCCGAACAGGAACTCCACGTCGTCACGCACGCTCGCGTGGAGGATCGCGGCCAGACTCCCGCGACGCACTTCCAGATCCTGCCCCTCGGCACTGCCGACGAGGGCCTGTATGGCGACCGACGTCAGTTCGCTGCCGTCGGCGTCGAGGAAGGTGCAGCGGCGTGAGTCGACGTGGGCGTCGCGCAATCGTGGCAGTATCCCCATCCGCCGGACCACCTCGATCGCGGTACCGCGGATGTCGATCGGATAGCCGCCGTCGCGCAGCGCGCCCGCCTTCTCCACGACGGTGACCGCGTACCCGTACCGGTGCAGCCAGTATGCGAGGGCGGGTCCGGCGATGCTGGCCCCGGAGATCAGAACGGTGGGTTTCATGCTCGGGCTCCCTTTTTCGTGATGCGGACAGCAAGCAGGGACAGCGCGGCGACCAGGCCGGCGAGGGCGAAGCCCGTCGCGAAGGCCGATTCGTCCGGCAGGCCCGTCAGCGGGTCGGCGCCGGAGTCGAGGATCGCGCCGCCGATCTGGACGCCCAGGGCGACGCCGATCACGCGGGTCACCACGAGCAGGCTGGTGGCGATGCCGGTGTCCTTGGTCTCGACGGCCGTGGCGGCACCGGCAAGCAGCGCCGTGGTGCCGACACCCGCGGCGAACGCGGTGAAGACCTTCGCGAGGACAAGATGCCAGGTCGTGGTGTGCAGCGCCGACAGGGCGAACATAGTGGCCGCGGTGACGACGGTGCCCGCGACGACCACGGCACGCGGACCGAAACGCCGCGCCGCGATCCCGCCGACCGAATCGCTCAGCGACCCGGCGATGGCGCCGGGCAGGAGCAGCAGGCCGATGTCAGTGGTGCCGAGGCCGAAGCCGTACCCGTCGGCCGACAGCGCGAACAGCTGCGGGAGCAGGAAGAGCACCATCCCGAGACTGGTGGTGACGACGAACGTGAGCACGCAGGCATGCCACATCGCGGGCTTCGCCAGCATGCGCAGATCGACCATCGGCGAGGCCGCCCGGCGCTCGACGACGACCCACCCGGCCGCGAGGGCGACCACGAGCACCGCGAGAGCACCGGCCGCGCCCGGCGCCAGGCCGTTCGTCACCCGCACGAGCCCGATCATGAACGTGAGCAACGTGCCGCTCAGCAGCACCACACCGGGCCAGTCGATCCCGCCGCCCGACGGTACGGGTGGATCATCCGGCATCAGCCGTGCCACGGCCGCCGTCGTCGCGACGACCGCGATCGTCGGCAGCGCGAACATCCAGTGCCAGGACAGCCCTTCCGCGATCGGCCCGGCAATCAGCGTGCCCACGATGCCACCACCCGTGAACAGCGCCATGACCAGCCCGATCGCCACCTGCGACGCGCTGGACGAGAGGTGCTTGCGCACCAGGATGAACGAGAGGGGCAACACGCCCACCATGACGCCCTGCAGCACCTGACCCAGCAGCAACGCCGGCAGGTTCGGCGCCAGAGCGGCCAGCAGACCACCGGCCGCGACCACGGCACTCAGTCGGACAAGGACCCGTTTTCCGCCGTAGCGGTCGCCTAATTTTCCTGCGACAGGCGTGACGACCGCGCCGGTGATGAGCAATGTGTTGCCGATCAGCGCCCCTTCTCCGGGGCTGACCCCCAACTCGCCCTGCAGCAGCGGGAGTGCGGGCTCCACGACCGACTGCAGGGTGCCGAGGGCGAGTGCCAGGAAGCCGAGAGCGCCGATCGTCCGCCTCCCGATACGGGCAGGCGAAAGCATCGTTTCGGACATGATGTCCTCTTCTGTGTGGATGATCTGTGTGGATGACAGGCAGGTGTGTGGACCTGCTTGATGGGTGTGCCGCATGGACGCGCCGCGCCGGGCGGCCCGCAACAGGCGAACTGTGACGGGCGAGCTACGAAAGGCGGTCGGCGCCGCTCTCGGGGGCGGCGTGGGCCAGGCCCGTCCGGTAGGCGATGACGACGAGTTGCGCCCGGTCACGGGCCGCCAGCTTCGTCATGGCCCGCTGCACGTGGGCGCGGACGGTGAAGGGGCTGAGGAACATCCGCTCGGCGATCTCCTGGTTGGACAGGCCGGTCGCGACCAGAGCCACCATCTCGCGTTCGCGCGGGGTGAGTACGTCGAGCTGTTCGGGGCGGTGCGGCGGAGCGCCGTCCGGTGTGGCCAGGAACCGGGCGACCAGGGAGCGGGTCGCGGCGGGGGACAGGAGGTGGTCGCCCTCGGCGATCGTCCGTACGGCGTCGAGCAGGCCCTCGGCCCCGATGCCCTTGCCGATGAATCCGCCGGCGCCCGCGCGCAGCGCCTGCGCGACGTACTCGTCGGTCTCGTACGTGGTGAGGATCAGGATGCGCGTGGCCCGCAGTTCGGGGTCCGCGCAGATCTCCGACGTGGCGGTGAGACCGTCCACATCGGGCATCCGGATGTCCATGACGACCACGTCCGGGCGCAGTTCCCGGGTGAGGCCGACCGCCTCCCTGCCGTCGGCGGCCTCACCGACCACGGTGATGTCGTCGGCGCTGTCGAGAAGCAGCCGGAAGGCACCGCGCAGCAGCGCCTGATCGTCGGCGAGCAGCACCCGGAGCGTCACGGCGCACCTCCGGCCTCTGTGTCGGCTGCGCGTATGTCACCTGTCGTTTCGTCAGCAAGCTTCCATGAAAGGCCTGTTGTCCCGTCTACCTGGGTCGCTGCGCCCTTGGCGGGCGGAAAGGGCAGCCGGGCGGAGACGAGGAAGCCGCCTTCCGGGCGTCTGGCCGCGGAGAGCTGTCCCCCGACCGCGGTGGCACGCTCCCGCATGCCGATGAGACCGTAACCGGGCGGACGGTCCGGCCCCGTGGGCGCGGTCGGCACCGTACGGGCGCTTCCTCCGTCATCGGCGACGGTGACGGTCACGCGGTCCCGGTGCCAGTCGAGGCGCACCCGGGCGCTGCCGGTGCCGGCGTGCTTGGTCACGTTGGTCAGGGCCTCCTGGACGATGCGGTAGGCGGTGAGGTCCACCCCCGGCGGCAGCGGCCTGGCCGCGCCCTCCTGTCGCACCGACACCTCAAGGCCCGCGCGGCGGAAGGACTCCAGGAGCGCGGGCAGCCGGGACAGGCCGGGCGCCGGTTCGGCGGGTGCGGCCGCGTCTCCGGACTGGCGCAGCAGGCCGACCGTGGCCCGCAGGTCGTCGAGCGCGTCGCCGGTGGTCTCGACGAGTTCGTTCAGGCTCTTGCGGGTCTGCTCCGGGCGGGTGTCGAAGAGGTGGGCGGCGACCGTGGCCTGCGCGTTGGCCAGGGTGATCTGATGGGCCACGAGGTCGTGCAGTTCCCGGGCGATGCGCACCCGTTCCTCGGCCACTCTCCGGCGCGCCTCGCTGTCCCGGCTCTGCTCGGCCTGCCGGGCCCGCTCCTCCATGGCCACCAGGTAGGCCCGGCGGTTCTGCACCGAGCGACCGAGTACACCGGCCACCAGCGGGAACGCCGCCACCGCTCCCACCCTGGTCGCGTCCTTCCACGAGAGGGCCCCGAACAAGGGAGTGGAGGCAAGGAGGAGCGCGGCGGAGATGACCAACACCGCGCTCGCCGCGCGCCGTTCGTTGCGCACGGTGAGTGAGTAGGAGTAGGCGGTGATCACGGCGGGGGCCACGATGAGCGGGCTCAGCATGAGGCCCAGGGGCGGCACCAGCACGCCGCTCGCGGTCGTGACCGCCATGGCGGCCAGGGGCGCCCTGTGCCGCACCGGCAGCACGGCACAGGACACCACGGCGATGAAGCAGGCGGCGGCGGAGGGCGGTGACAGCGCGCCGTCATCGTCCCGCAGCACGCCGCCGAGCAGACAGAGCGCGAACGCCGCCGCCGTCACCGCTCCTTCTCGCCACCACGTGCCGCGCGGTCGCGGGCCGCCACCCGTCCTCATGCTCGTCATGGCCGGCTCAGCTCCGGCCCACGGGGCGCTGCGACGCTGCCGCGCCCAATTCGGCGGCGGGGGCGGAGGTATGCCGGTTCAGCGCTTCACCCTCGATGTCCACGTTCGGCAGCACACGGTTCAGGATACGAGGCAGCCACCAGGCCCGGTGGCCGAGGAGGGCCAGGACGGCGGGGGCGATCGCCATCCGGACCACGAAGGCGTCGAAGGCGACGGCGGCGGCCAGGCCGACGCCCATCGTCTGGATGGTCGGGTTGCTCATGCCGATGAATCCGGCGAACACGCTAATCATGATGACCGCCGCCGCGGCCACCACGCGTCCGCTGTGCCGGAAACCGGCGACGATCGCCTCGCCGGGGGACGCGCCATGGACGTAGGTCTCCCGCATCCGGCTGAGGAGGAAGACCTCGTAGTCCATGGCGAGGCCGAAGACGATGCCGACGACGAGGATCGGCATCAGGGACATGACCGGTCCCGTCTGCTCGATGCCGATCAGGTCGGCCCCCCAGCCCCACTGGAAGACGGCGACGAGGACGCCGAAGGCTGCGCCCACCGACAGCAGGAAGCCGAGGGCCGCCTTCACCGGGACCAGGACCGAGCGGAAGACCACCATCAGCAGGAGCACCGCCAGGCCGATGACCACGGTCAGATAGGGGAGGAGGGCGTCGGACATCGCTTCGGAGATGTCGATGTTCATCGCGGTGGTGCCGGTGACCAGGATCCCGGCGCCGGTCTCGGCCTCGAGGCCGGAGACCGCGCCCCGGATCGCGTGCACCAGGTCCTTCGTCTCGCCGCTGTTCGGCGCGGTCCGCGGGACGGCGGTGAGGACGGCCGTGTCCTTGGCGCGGCTGAGCACCGGGTCACCGACCGACGCGACCCCGTCCACTCCTCGTACGGTCCTGACGACCCGGTCGGTGGTGGCGCGGGCGTCCCCGGACTGCGAGGACGTGTCCACGACCACGGTCAACGGGCCGTTGAAGCCGGGGCCGAAGCCTTCCGACAGCAGGTCGTAGGCGCGGCGCTCGGTGGTCTTCACCGACTTGGACTCGTCGCCGGGCAGGCCGAGTTCGAGGCTCAGCGCCGGCAGGGCGACGGCGCCGAGGCCGACCACGGCCGTCACAAGGACCGCCACGGGCCGACGCAGCACGAATCGCGCCCAGCGGGTGCCGAGTCCAGGGCGGGCAGCGGCGGTGGGTGCCGGGCGCGCGCCTCCCGGCCGGGCCGCCTTGCGGACGGCGCGGGACAGAACGCGATGGCCGAAGAAGCCGAACAGCGCGGGAACCAGGGTCAGTGCGACGAGTACGGCGAGGGCCACGGCGCCCGCGCCGCCCATCCCCATCCTGGTGAGTTCGGGGATTCCGACGACGCCGAGACCGACCAGGGCGATGAAGACGGTCGCCCCGGCGAAGACGACGGCGGATCCGGCCGTGCCCACCGCCCGGCCCGCGGCCTCCTCCGGCGCGCGGCCCCGGGCGCGTTCGTCGCGGAAGCGGGAGGTGATGAAGAGCGCGTAGTCGATGCCGACCGCAAGACCCAGCATCAGCGCGAGGATGACGACGGTGGACGTCAGGCCCAGCGGCACGGTGAGGGCGGAGACGAGGCCGAAGGCGATGGCCACGCCCACGAAGGCGGTCAGCAGCGACAGGCCGGCCGCGACCAGCGACCCGAGGGCGAGGATGAGGACGACCGCCGCCACCGCCACGCCGACGATCTCCGTCGTACCGCCCGGAGCCTCCTCCGACTCCAGGGCCGAGCCGCCGATCTCCACGGTCAGCCCCGCGTCCCTGGCCCGGCTCGCGGCATCTTCGAGGGCGCTCTTCGTCGGCCCGGTCAGGTCGACGGTGTCCGCGCTGTAGGTGATCGTCGAGTAGGCGATGGTGCCGTCCTTGCTGACGGCGCCGCTCTCGTACGGGTCGGTGGCCGACGCGACCTGATCGCCCCCGTCCAGCGAGCCGACCGTCTCGTCGACGGCTGCCCTGTTCTCCCTGGCCGTCACCAGCTGCCCGTCGGGGGCCCGGAACACCAGACGGGCCTCGGCGCCCTGGGAGTTGCTCTGCGGGAAGCGTTCGTCAAGGAGGTCGAACGCCTTCTGCGACTCGGTGCCGGGCATGGAGAGGTCCTCTTCCTCCCCGGCCGGCGCGACGGCGGCGGCGACGACGGCAAGGAGCAGGGCCCCGAGCCACAGGCCCCCCACGAGCCGCCGCCGCCGGAAGGCCCACCGCCCGATCCGGTAAAGAATTGTCGCCATCTGTGGATCACTCCAGACACCGCTAGGCCAGACACCGCTGGGAAGGGGAAACACGCGAGATCCGCGCACCTCCAACAGTCCCTTCCGGCGCCCCGCCGGGCATCGTTCCCCGACCCCGTCTTCCCCTGGTGCGCCCGGACCAGCCGCGCACGTGGTCTGGTGCGTACGCACTACACGGGGGCCCGGACGCCAACGAGGCCTGGCCCGTACGTCCGTACGTCCGCCTAGAGTTGGGCCGTGGACGAACAGACGCGGAACAGCGTGGGCGGGCAGGCACGGATCGGGACGGTGGTCCAGGCGGGGCACGTCGAGCTCCGGAACCTGTACAGCGGCTCCGACGACGGGGTACTGCTGCATCAGATGCCGCCCGACGTCCGGCACTTCGAGGACCGCGACGACCAGCGCTCGCGCGTGCTTGGCGCCGTCGCCCGCCCCCGGGCGGCCGGGCGTCCCCTCGTCGTCTCGGTCACCGGCGTGCACGGCGTCGGCAAGACGGCACTCGCCGTGCACCTGGCCCACCGCCTCGCCCACGACGGTGACTACGTGGTGCGGTACGTGGACCTCGACGACCACCGTCCCGACGGCGGGGCCGACCTGGCCGACGTCCTCGGTGAGTTGCTCCGCTCCTTCGGCGTGACCGACCTCCTGGAGGGCTCGACGGCACGGCGCCGCAGGCAGTACTGGGAGCAGACCGGCAAACGCCGCCTCGTCCTCCTCCTCGACAACGCCCGCTCCGGCACCGAGATCACCCAGCTGCTTCCCTCGTCCGCCGAGAGCGTCGTCGTGGCCGCCAGCAGGCAGACGCTGTACGACGTCGAGGGCGGAGTGGATCTGGAACTTCCGGTCGACCCGCTCGAAGAGCCGTACGCCGAAAGGCTGTTGAGCCGGATCGTCGACGACCCCCGGCTCGCCGCGGACCCCGCGTCCGCCGCCGAACTCGCCCGGATCTGCGGTGGCCTGCCCGCCGCCCTCCACGTGGCCGCCGAATGGCTCCGCAAGCACCGCACCCGCAGACTCGCCCGGCTGACCGCCCAACTCGCCGCCGAGCTCGACGCGAAGGGAGTTCCCACGGTGGAAGCCGTATGGGATGCCGCCTACCAGGACCTGACCCCCGGCGCCGCCACGCTCTACCGGCTCCTCGTCGAGCACCCCGGCCCCTGGATCGACCCCGAAGCGGTCACCGCGCTGCTCGGCAGGGGAGAGGACGAGGCCGAGGACGCGCTCGACGAGCTCGCGCGGGCGAGCCTCCTGGCCCGTGGGCGGGATGGACGGCTGCGCCTGCACGACCTGCTGCGCGCCCACGCGGTGCGCCGCGCCGACCGGGCGCGCCGGAACGACGGAGGGGCCGAGGCGGACGAGGGCAGGCGGCGCGTCGTCCGTTGGTACCTCCGCCAGGCCCAGCGCGCCGACGCCCTGCGCGCCGGGCCGCGCATGACCTTCGCCGAGCCGGTCCCGGCCCTCCCGGACACCCCCGACGCAGGCTTCGGCATCACCTCCGCCGACGGGGACGAGCGGCGGAAGGCGAAGGCGCTGCACTGGCTGGAGGCCCAACGGCTGGTGCTGCACGACTGCGTGCGCGTCGCCCACGCGCACGGGCTCGACGACGAGGCCTGGGCGCTCTGCGAACCCCTGTGGACGCACTACCTCGACCACCCCCGCCTCACTCAGGTCATCGAGACGTTCGGCGTGGGACGCGACGCCGCGCTGCGCGCCGGGCGTCCGCTCGCCGCGCTGGTCCGCATGCGCTGCCAGCTCGCGCGTCCGCTGTGGGAGCGGGGGCGGTACGAGGACGCCGAAACCGAGCTGCGACTCGCGGCAGCGGGCGCGGAGGCCCTCGGCGACGAGCCCCGGGAGAGGAAGCTGCGTGCCTCGGTCATCGAGTTCCGGGGACTGCTCGGCGCGGCCCGTGGCGAGTGGGCGGCAGCGGCGGCGGAGTTCGAGACGTCCGCGCGCATCCACACGGAGATCGGCAATGCCTACGGCGCCATGCTGCAGACGTATCTCCTCGGCAAGGCCCGCACGGAGCTCGGTGAACTCGACGACGCGGAACGGCTGTTGACGGACGCACACGCGCGGGCGGTGGAGCTGGGGCGGGCCCGGCTGACCGCCCGGACCGGCTTCGCGCTCGCCCGGGTGCTGCGGCGCCTCGGGCGGCCCGTGGAGGCCAGGGGTCTCTACGACGAGGCGCTGGCGCAGGCTCGCCTCGACGAATCCGTACGTGAGGAACTGCGGGTCCTGGACGCGTTGGCCGAACTGGCCGAGGAGACCGGGGACGCGGCGGGGGCGGCGGATTTCCGGACCGCGGCACGGGCGGTGCGGGAGTGCGGCGGCGGCCTGGACTGACCGAAACCCGACGCCTGGTCTGACCGAAGCCCGATGTCTGGACCGCCCGAAACCCGGCGTCTGGGCCGACCGAAGCCTGCACCGCGGCCGGAATCACGGGCGGAATCACGGGTGGCGCGGCCTCGCCGCGGGGACCCGGTGGGCCGCGCGCGTCGTGGCGAAGCTGCTGCAGTAGGCGCCGTTCGCCGTTCCTGCTCTAGAACTCCCGCAGGCCCTCTTCCGGGGTGGCCGGAGCGAGCGTCGCGCGGTGGAGGCGGCCCGCGACGACGCAGGGGACGGTCACCGGGTACGCGGGCGCGTCGGAGCGGCCCACGAGCCAGGCGTGCACGCCGGAGAGCACCGCCGCCGGATCGGAGCGCAGCACCCGGCCGTCCGTGTCCCGGTGCGGCTCGATGCGTACGGACAGGAGCGCGCCGCCGGTCCGGCGCAGCACGCAGTGCGAGGCGCTCAGGACGACGGCGGCCGTCCGCGTGCCACCGTGCTCGGCAAGCACATGGCGCGTCCACCCCTCGACGGTCCAGGTCTCACCCCGCGCGGGCGGTGCGGTGGGGCGTCGGGCTCGTCGGAACACGAGCCCGGCGCTCTGCAGTTGGGTGTCCGACGCCCTGTCCGCCTCGGCGGCCAGGTGATGCGCGGGGGCGGTGGATCGGGCGGGCCGCCGCTCGATGTGCACGTGCGGTCCTCGCCGGTCCACCCGTACGGCGAAGGCCGCCGGGGTGCGGGCGGGCGGTGCGGGATCCGGCAGGAGGTTCGGCCCGGGGGGATCGGTGGGCGGGGCCAGGCCGAGGATCCGGTAGAGCTCCTCACGCAGCCGGTGCACGGCCTGGCCGCGTGCGGCGAAAGCCCGCGCGGCGCAGGCGGCCGGGACGCCGGGGGTGTGGCCGGCGACGGCGCGTTCGATGTCGGCTGTGGCCGGCTGCTCTATTCGCTCCAACTCGGGTAGCCGGGCGAGGAGTTCGGCCATCGGAGTGCCGGGGATCAGCTCGCCGCCGCCGTCGCCCGCGGCGATCATCGGCGTGTCGCGGGCCGCGGCCGCGTACAGCGCCGCCGAGCCGTGGTCGGTGACGATCACGTCGGCGGCGATGAGCAGCGCCGCCCACTCCTCGTACGGGCGGGCAAGGACCAGGCCCGCGTCGAGGGCGGGCGCGAGGTCCTGCGCGAGGTCGAACCGCCCTGTCCTGCTGTGCTCGTTGGGGTGCAGGACGAGTCCGATCTGGTACGTGTCGTGGGGGAGCTCGGCGGCCAGGCGGGCGGGGAGCCGGGGGTGGCGGCGGATCAGGGAGTGCGGGCCCCAGGTGGAGGTGAGGACGATCAGGGTCCGGCCGTGGGTGCGCAGGGCGCGGCGGTAGCGCTCGCGCAGGGGGAGGGAGGCGAGGACGCGGTCGAGCGTGGGGTCGCCGGTCACGGTCGCGCGCGCGGCCGCCGGCGGGCACTCGGCGGTGAGGCGGGTGAGCTGGGAGGGGTGGGCCAGGGCGTGGAGGCGGGCCAAGGGGTGCCCGCCCGGCATCAGGAGCGCGGGGTCCATGCCGGAGGCGGAGTCGCCGGGACCGTCCGGAGCGGCGAAGGCCTTGTTGTAGCCGGCGCCGTGCGGCAGCAGGACGCGTGGTCCGCGCAGGTCGGCGAGGCCGCCCTTGGGGCTGGCCGCCAGGATCAGATCGTGGGGGCGGGCGAGGGCCTCGGCCCAGGGGACGGTGCGGCCGCCCGCCCGCTCGACGGCCGCGAGGGCGTCGTTGCCGAAGTCGGAGCCGGGTACGAGAGTGAAGCGGCGGCGGATGCGGTCGTCGCCCGCGAAGACGGGGAGGACGTCCAGGAGCCGGTGCAGGGCGGTCGCCGACCGGGCGGCGAAGAGGACGCGCTTCTCGGCGCCGGAGGGAGCCTTGGCGTGCGGCGCGAGCCGACGTGACGCTGCCCGCTGCCCGCTGCCCGCTGCCCGCTGCCCGCTGCCCGCTGCCCGCTGCCCGCTGCGGAAGTGTTCATTCTAGTTCGTGGGGTTTCGGCGCGTGACCCGTTTCCGCTTTTCGGGGCGGGTATGTGGGGGTCGGCGGGCGGCATGCCGGAGATCGTACCGGCCCGGTACCGGCCCGTAGCATAGACCTGCGGCGGAGGCGCCCTGCGACCGGAGTCGGATCCGGAACGGATCGGGCGGGTATTAGCGTGGACGGAACAGATCGATCGACAGGATCCGAGGTGCCCGGCCCATGCCAAGCCGCAGCGAGAGCCGTACCCAGCTCATCGAGTCACTCATGGAGCGGTTCCCGCACGTGCCGCGGGAAGCCGTGATCAAGGAGGATCTGCTGCGCGGCGGCATCGCCTTCGACGAGTCGGCGCTCAGCGACAACGAGGGCGGTGACGTCAAGCCGAAGTCGTACTTCATCTTCTCCTTCGACCACGGCACCCTCCCCGAGCTCGGCGCCGCCGCCCTGCGCCGCCCGCCGGAGGAGATCGTCCTCACCGGCGGCCCCTACGAGCTGCGCCGCACCGTCGTGTCGGTCCGCGTGAACCCGGCGTCGCCCTACCGCGTGGCCGCCGACGACAACGGCGTCCTCGGCCTCTATCTGGACGGCGTCCGCATCTCCGACGTGGGCCTGCCGCCGATGCCGGACTACTACCGGCACACCTTGGAGAACGGCAAGTCCGTGATGGAGGTGGCGCCCACCATCCAGTGGGGCTACCTGATCTATCTGACGGTCTTCCGGGTCTGCCAGTACTTCGGCGCCAAGGAGGAGTGCCAGTACTGCGACATCAACCACAACTGGCGCCAGCACAAGGCGGCGGGCCGCCCCTACACGGGTGTGAAGCCGGTCGAGGAGGTCCTGGAGGCGCTGGCGATCATCGACAAGTACGACACCGCGAAGTCCTCCACCGCCTACACCCTCACCGGCGGCGCCATCACCTCGCAGATCGGCGGCAAGGACGAGGCTGACTTCTACGGCCAGTACGCGAAGGCCATCGAGGAGCGCTTCCCCGGCCGCTGGATCGGCAAGGTCGTCGCCCAGGCGCTGCCCAAGGCGGACGTGCAGCGCTTCCACGACTACGGCGTGCGGATCTACCACCCGAACTACGAAGTGTGGGACCCGTACCTGTTCGAGCGCTACTGCCCCGGCAAGGAGCGCTACGTGGGCCGTGACGAGTGGCACCGCCGCATCCTGGACTCCGCCGACGTCTTCGGGCCGCGCAACGTGATCCCGAACTTCGTGGCGGGCGTCGAGATGGCGGAGCCGTTCGGCTTCAAGACCGTCGACGAGGCCATCGACTCCACCGTCGAGGGCCTGCAGTACTTCATGTCGCGCGGCATCACACCCCGCTTCACCACCTGGTGCCCGGAGCCGACGACCCCGCTCGGCAAGGCGAACCCGCAGGGCGCGCCGCTGGAGTACCACGTGCGTCTCCTTGAGGCGTACCGCGCGACGATGGAGGCCAACGGCCTGACGTCGCCGCCCGGTTACGGGCCTGCGGGTCCCGGCAACGCGGTCTTCTCGGTCAGCTCGTTCATGGACAGCCTCCCCGCGGAGCAGGCCGCCCCGGAAGACGCCATCGCCCCCGCAACGGCCCAGTAGCCCCGCCCGGAGGCCTGCCCAGGGGCCAGGAGGAATCCCCGGGCAAGCCTCCGAGAGGGCGTGTTACGGTCGGGACGGGTCACGAGTTCCAGCGCCAAGCCCCGGCTCGCTGGACGGCACCCCGCTCCGTCGCGGGTGCCCCGGGTGACGACCCGCCCCGTGCGACGTGCGCGGGGAACGGCGGATCACCGGGGTCGGCGACACCCGGGGTCCACGACTCCGGAGGCGCTCCATGACGCACTCGAACGACACCCCCACCCCTCCCGCGCGGCCCCGGACCCCGGCGCCCGGCGGCACGGCCGTCCCCGGCCGAGAGGTCTGGGAGGTCCGGGAAATCGACGTACTGCTCTCCTCGTACGACGTACGTGACGACGGACTGATCCCGCTCCACGTCCTTGGCCCGCCCCTCGGCGCCCCGGCCGCGCTGCGCACTCCCGACCCGGAACGGCTGCGGGCCCAGCTGCGCGCACACCACGGCGTCGTCCAGTGGGAGCCGGGCCGGAACCTTCTGCGGCTGCGGCGCGGCACGGGCCGAGCCACCCTGATCCACCTCGACCTCGCCCTCCCGGCCGGTGAAGATCACCGCTTCGTAGGATGACGGCGTGATCCGGACGCGGGCGATCCCCGCGTCCGGGCGGCGCGACAGTCAGCCACCCAGAGCCGGAGGTCCCCCGTGCAGCACCACCCCGTCACCGTCGTCACCGGCGGCAGTCGCGGTATCGGCGCCGCTGTCTGCGCCCGTCTCGCCGAGGACGGCCACGACGTCGTCATCGGCTACCGCTCGAACGCAATGGCCGCCGAGGAGGTCGCCGCGACGGTCCGCGCGGTCGGCCGCCGCTGCGTCGCCGTCCGGGTCGACACCGCCGACGAGGCCGACGTCGACCGTCTCTTCGACACCGCCGCGGCCGAGCTCGGTCCGGTCACCGGACTGGTCAACAACGCCGGTGTGGGCGGCCCCGTCGGCCCCCTCGCCGAGGCCGACGCCGAGGGCATGCGCCGGGCGCTCGAGGTCAACGTCCTCGGCTATCTGCTCTGCGCCCGGCGCGCGGTGCGGGACATGAAGGCCCGCGGCGGCGGCGCGATCGTGAACATCTCGTCCGCCGCGGCCACCCTCGGAGCTCCCGGCGAGTACGTCCACTACGCGGCTGCCAAGGGCGCCGTCGACACGCTGACGGTCGGCCTGTCCAAGGAGGTCGCGGGGGACGGCATCCGCGTCAACGCCGTTGCCCCCGGCGTCATCTGGACCGAGTTCCACGCCGACCCCGAGCGCCCCGCGAAGCTCGCGGCGGGCATCCCCCTGGGGCGCTCCGGTCAGCCCTCGGAGGTGGCGGCGGCCGTCTCGTGGCTGCTCTCGGACGACGCCTCGTACGCGAGCGGCACGGTGCTGCGGGTGGCGGGCGGGCGCTGACCTCGCCCGACGGTTGTCGGGAGCGGGGCGAACTCTCGTACGCTGCGGGCATGATCACTGGTTCCGCCGCCCTCGCGCAGGGCGTCCTCATCCGGCCCCTCACGCTCGATGACGCGGAGAGGCTCGCCGGGGCCCGCCGCCGCAACCGTGCCCACCTCAGCCCCTGGGAGCCGGTCAGGCCCGCCTCCTTCTACACCACGGAGGGGCAGGCGGAGCGGATCGGGGGCCAGCTGGAGGAGTGCCGGGCGGGCCGGGCCGCGCACTGGGTCCTCGAGAGCGACGGGGAGATCGTCGGTCACACCGAGCTGACGAACATCGTGCACGGCCCGGCGCGCAGGGGCAGTCTCGGCTACTGGACCGACGCGGAGCACGTGGGCCGCGGCCTCGCCTCCGCCGCCGTGCGGCACGTCTGCGCGGCGGCGGACGGCGAGTTCGGCCTGCACCGCGTGGAGGCGTGCACTCTCCTCGACAACGCGGCGTCGCAGCGCGTGCTGGCGAAGTGCGGTTTCGTGGAGTACGGGATGGCGCCGGGCTACCTGCACATCAACGGCGCCTGGCGCGACCACCGCCTCTACCACAAAATCCTCAACAACCGCCCCGCGTAAGGCGATTCGGTCCGGGACTGACCGGGTCCCGGCTCTCAGACGATGTTCTCCGCGACCTCCGCCTGCTCCCGGTCCGAGCCGTACGCCTGTGGCGTGCTGTACGAGCGGCGCGCCACGAACCACCACACGGTGGCCAGGAGCAGGACCACGGCGAGCGCGATCGAGGCGTAGTTCATCGAGTCGACCGTCACCGGCGAAGCCTGCGGCAGGCAGAAGAGCACCGTCACGAACGCCACCCAGATCACCGCGATCCAGCCGACCGGCTTGCTCCAGCGGCCCAGGTTCCAGGGGCCGGGCTGGAAGCGGTCGCCCGCGCGCAGGCGCAGGAAGATCGGGATGGCGTACGCGGGAGTGATGCCGATGACGTTGATGGCGGTCACCGCCGTGTACGCGGTCGCCGAGTACAGGGAGGGCAGCGCGATGACCGCGGCCAGGCCCACCGACAGCCACACCGCGGGTACCGGGACCTGGGTCCGGGAGCTGACCTTGCGCCACACCGCCGAGCCGGGCAGCGCGTTGTCGCGGCTGAACGCGAACACCATGCGGCTGGCCGCGGCCGTCTCGGCGTTGCCGCAGAACAGCTGCGCCACGATCACGATGAGCAGCAGCGCCGTCGCCCCGGACTCGCCGATCGCGTCGATCATGATCTGCGCGGGCGGCACTTCGGTGGAGCTCTCCTGGGCACCCACGTAGTCCTGGATGGCGAAGCTCAGCCCGGCGAGCAGGACGAAACCGGCGATCCACGACGCCCAGATGGCGCGCACGATGCCGCGGGCCGCGGAGACCGACGCGTTGGAGGTCTCCTCCGACAGATGCGCGGAGGCGTCGTATCCGCAGAAGGTGTACTGGGCGAGGAGCAGGCCGATCGCCGTCACGTAGAGCGGGTTGTCCCAGCCCGTGTCGTTCACGAACGTGCCGAAGACGTCCGAAAGCGACTGGTGGTGGTCGGGCACGATCACGAGGACGCCGACGATCACGGCGACACCGGCCAGGTGCCACCACACGCTGATCGAGTTGAGCAGGCTGACCAGCCGCACGTTGAAGAGGTTCAGGACGGCGTGCAGGAGCAGGACGCACAGGAAGATCAGGAAGGTCTTCTCGGTGGTCGGTGTGAAGCCGAACTTGAGGTTCAGGAACGCGCCGGTGAAGAGTGCGGCGCCGTAGTCGATGCCCGCTATCGCGCCGAGCAGCCCCAGCAGGTTCAGCCAGCCCGTGTACCAGCCCCAGCGGCGCCCCCCGAGCCGGTCGGCCATGTAGTAGAGGGCCCCCGACGTCGGGTACGCGCTGGTGACCTCGGCCAGTGCCATGCCCACGCAGAGCACGAAGAGGCCGACGCCCGCCCAGCCCCAGAGCATCACCGCGGGGCCGCCGGCGCCCATGCCGAAGCCGTACAGCGTCATGCAGCCGGACAGGATGGAGATGACGGAGAAGCTGATGGCGAAGTTGCCGAAGCCGCCCATGCGGCGGGCCAGTACGGGCTGGTAGCCGAGCTCTCTGAGTCGCTCTTCCTCGTCCTGGCGTGGTGGTGCTGGGACGGTGCTCGACGACCAGGTGGTGCGGGACACGGTGGGACCTCCGGGGGAGCGGCGGGGAAAGGGGCGAACGGATACGGGGAGGGCGCGGGGGTCAGCCCGGGCCGCGGGAGGCGCTGAAGCAGCGGGTGCGGGCCTGGACGAAGACCTCGGCGGCGGCGTCCGCGTCGCCGGGGGAGTGGGTGCGATAGGCCCACGGGACCGTGGTGAAGAACGGGTCGAGGGCCTGGAACACCCGGGAGGCGTCGTGGAACTGGTGCGCGCCCCACAGGGCGTGCGCGAGGTGGTTGAGGTCGAGGAGCGAGGTCGCGGCGGGCGTCGTGTGGTCGAACCACAGCTGCAGGGCGAGCAGCGCGGCGCGCGTGGCGTCCTCGGAGATCCAGTGCAGGTCGAGCGCCTGCTCCTGGCCGGACTCCCTGCGGTAGCGCTCGACCCGCACGTACAGCGGCAGCAGGTGCAGCGCGGAGCCGGCGGGCGCCGAGGCGGCGGCCCACTGCACGAAGTTGTACGCCTCGGTGAGCGGCCCCTGCGCGCGCCGCGCGTACACGAACTGCAGCATCCGGTGGTACGCCTCGCGGTTGCCCGGATCCCGCTTGTCGGCCTCGGCGAGCAACTGCCAGGGGCCGGGGAAGAGCATCGGCTCGGGAGGCGCCAGGCGGTGCTCGTCCCACCGCTGGCCCACGTCGAGCTGGGCCAGCGAGAGCAGGCAGATCCACGGCACGGGATCCTCGGGCGACAGGGCGGACGCGTCGCCGCACGCGGAGACGGCCTCGCGCCACAGGTCGTTGGTCCGCCGGTGGCCCGAGCGGTGCGCGCGCAGGGCGCGCTCCACCAGGACCCGGGTGTGCAGGACGGCGGCCGAGGCGCTGCGCGGCTCTTCGGCGCGCCAGGCGCGCACCACGTCGGAGCCGGCGACGGCGGCTCCCAGGATCTGCGTGCGCTGCGTCCACAGCCCCCAGTCGGGTGTCTCGGTCAGCAGGTTGCGCGTGGAGACCCAGCGACCGGTCCTGAGGTCCTGGAGCACCCCGCGCAGCGCTTCGTCGTGGCCTGCCGGGTGGTACACCGGGCGGCCTAACGCCATGGGCATGAGTCCTCAGTTGGGGGAAGAGGGCGGAGAGGGGGTGGTTGACCGACCAGTTTGTTAAGGGAGTTGATGGTGTGACACGGCGGACAGTGTAGATCTGGTCCTTCCGGTTCCAAGCCCATTCGTAAGACTTTTATGACCTTGATGTGTCAACGCGGCGCGCCGAATGGTCATTTGCTGTGCAGTCCTTGTCATTTCGGTCTCTCGCCGCCCTCGGGTCTGGTCTCTTGCCCCGCGCGCAGTCCGTCCCTTGACGCCCTCCGGGCCGCTGTAGCACTCTTCCGCGGTGATCACCTATGAGCGGCCGCCGGGCGCGCGGTCCCCGGCGCGGCGGCCCGTGCTCGCCGTGGACCAGGGCACGTCCGGCACGAAGGCCCTCGTCGTCTGCCCGGAACGCGGCGTGATCGGCTCGGGCGCGGCTCAGGTACGCCCCCGCTTCCTTCCCGGCGGCCTGGTGGAGGCCGACCCCGCCGAGCTGTTCGCCTCCGTCGTCGACGCGGGCCGCAGGGCGCTCGCCGACGCGGGCGAATCCGTCGCCGCCGTCGGCCTCGCCAACCAGGGCGAGACGGTCCTCGCCTGGGACCCGGACACCGGCGAACCCCTCACCGACGCCCTGGTCTGGCAGGACCGCCGAGCGGAGTCGGTCTGCGCCGAACTGACCGACCACGCGGATGAGTTGCGCCGTCTCACCGGCCTGCCGCTCGACCCCTACTTCGCCGCCCCCAAGATGGCGTGGATACGCCGCCACCGCACCCGGCAGGGCGTGGTCACGACCAGTGATGCCTGGCTCGTCCACCGGCTCACCGGCGCGTACGTCACCGACGCGGCGACCGCCGGCCGCACCCAGCTCCTCGACCTCGACGCCGTTCAGTGGTCGTCGCGCGCCCTGGAGCTCTACGGGCTCGACGAGGAGCACCTGCCCCGCGTCGTCGACGCGGCGGGGCCGGTCGGCACGACCACCGCCTTCGGCCCCGAACTCCCCGTCACCGGCCTGCTCGTCGACCAGC
This sequence comes from Streptomyces sp. NPDC058308, assembly GCF_042880275.1. Lineage (NCBI taxonomy): Bacteria > Bacillati > Actinomycetota > Actinomycetes > Kitasatosporales > Streptomycetaceae > Streptomyces > Streptomyces sp. NPDC058308. The sequence continues at coordinate 15,418 of NZ_JBHVZA010000001.1, read as the reverse complement.
AGGCGGCGCTACTCGCCCAGGACGTCACCGCGCCGGGCAGCGCCAAGTGCACGTACGGAACAGGGGCGTTCCTCCTCGCGCAGACCGGCGACCGCCCGCGGCGCGGCCCGTCGGGGCTCGTCAGCTGCGTCGCCTGGCGGCTCGCCGGGCGGAGCAGCTACTGCCTCGACGGGCAGGTCTACACGGTCGCGTCCGCCGTCCGCTGGCTCACCGACCTCGGTGTGATCGCGGGCGCCGAGGAGATCGACCCGGTGGGCTCGGCCGTACCGGACGCAGGCGGTGTCACCTTCGTGCCCGCGCTCGCCGGTCTCGCGGCGCCCTGGTGGCGCGGCGACGTGCGTGGCTCGCTGACCGGGCTCGGCCTCGACACCACGGCCGGGCACCTGGTGCGCGCCCTGTGCGAGGGCGTCTGCGCGCAGGTCGTCGCGCTCGCCGACGCGGTGGCCGCCGACCTGGGGGAGCCGTTGACGAGCCTGCGCGTCGACGGCGGCCTCACCCGCTCGGCCCTCCTCATGCAGACCCAGGCCGACCTGCTCCAACTCCCCGTCGAGGTCTCGGCGTTGCCCGATGTCACCGCTCTCGGTGCGGCGGCCGTCGCCCGCATCGGCCTCGACCCCTCTCTCACGGTTGCCGACGTCGTACCGCAGTGGCGGCCCACCGCTGTCTACGAACCGCGGATCGACGCGGACGCGGCGGCCGAACGCCTCGACGGCTTCCGCTCGGCGGTCACGGCGCTGATGGAACGTACGCCCTGATGGCGGTCACCAGGCGCGGCGCGCCGCCGGACGTGACGTACGACGTGGCCGTCGTCGGCGCGGGAGTCGTCGGCGCGGCCGTAGCCCGCGCCCTGGCCCGCCACCCGGGCCTGCGCATCGCCCTGATCGAGGCGTCGGACGACGTCGGTGACGGCACGTCGAAGGCGAACACGGCGATCCTGCACACCGGATTCGACGCCGTGCCCGGCTCGCTGGAGTCCCGCCTGGTCCGCGAGGGGCAACGCCTGCTCGCCGCGTACGCCGCCGAGTGCGGGATCCCCGTCGAGCCGGTCGGCGCGCTGCTCGTCGCCTGGGACGCCGGTCAACTGGACGCGTTGCCCGGTCTGTTGGAGAAGGCGCAGCGCAACGGCTACGACGCGGCGCGCATCATCGGCCCCGCGGAGGTCCGCGCCCGTGAGCCGCACCTCGGCCCCGGCGCCCTCGGCGCGCTCGACGTCCCCGGCGAGAGCATCATCTGCCCGTGGACCACCACCCTCGCCTACGCCACCCAGGCCGTCCGGGCAGGGGTGGACCTGCTCCTCAACTGCCATGTGGAGAAGGCCGGTTCGGCGGCCGGGACGCATCTGCTTCACACGTCCCGCGGCACCGTCCGCACCCGCCACCTCGTCAACGCCGCGGGTCTGCACGCCGACACCGTCGACCGGCTCCTCGGCCACGACGACTTCACCGTCACCCCCCGCCGCGGCCAGCTCCTCGTCTTCGACAAGCTCGCCCGCGACCTGGTGCGCCATATCCTGCTGCCCGTCCCCACCGCGCTGGGCAAGGGCGTCCTGGTGGCACCGACCGTGTACGGGAACGTCCTCCTGGGCCCCACCGCCGAGGAGTTGGACGACAGGACCGCCAGCGGCTCGACGGCCGAGGGCATCGCCACGCTGCGCGAGAAGGGCGGCCGCATCCTCCCGGAGCTGCTCGACGAAGAGGTCACCGCGATCTACGCGGGACTGCGCGCCGCCACCGAGCACGACGACTACCGCATCAGCGCCCACAAGGAGCAGCGCTACGTCACCGTCGGCGGCATCCGCTCCACCGGCCTCACCGCCTCCCTGGCCATCGCGGAGCACGTCACCGAACTGCTCGCCCTCACGGGCCTGGACCTCCCCGGACCCCGTGACCTGCCGCCCGTCCGCATGCCCAACCTCGGCGAGGCCCTCCCGCGCCCCTACCGGCGGGCCGACCTCATCGCGGCCGATCCCGCGTACGGAGACGTGGTCTGCCACTGCGAGCGGGTGACGCGCGGCGAGATCCGTGACGCCCTCGCCGCGACGGTGCCGCCCGGCTCGCCGGACGGCCTGCGGCGCCGCACGCGGGCGCGGGGCGGCCGCTGCCAGGGGTTCTACTGCGGGGCTCAGGTCCGCGAACTCTACGAGCGGGGTACGGAGGCGGGGAGCCGATGAGGGGGGAGCGCCTCGTCGACGTACTGGTCGTCGGCGCGGGGCCCGCGGGCCTCGCCACCGCTGCCGGGCTCGCCGCGGCGGGCGTCGGCGAGGTCGAGGTGGTGGACCGGGAGCGGCAGGCGGGCGGGGTCCCGCGGCACTGCGCGCACGGCGGCTTCGGACTCCTCGGGACGACGGGACCGCAGTTCGCGGAGCGCTGCGTGGCGGCGGCCGTGGGCACCGGAGCGGTCCTGCGCACCGGGGTCACGGTGACGGCGTGGGCGGCGCCGCTCACCCTGGACACCACGAGCCCGCGCGGTCTGGAGCGGATCACCGCCCGCGCGGTCGTTCTCGCCACCGGCGCCCGCGAACGGCCGCGCGCCGCACGCCTCGTGCCCGGCACCCGCCCCGCGGGGGTGTTCACCACGGGCGAGCTCCAGCAGGCCGTCCACCTGCACCATCAGCACATCGGCACGCGGGCCGTCGTGGTCGGCGCGGAGCCGGTGAGCTTCGCGGCCCTGGACACCCTGCGGCGGGCGGGGGTCGCCGTCGCCGCGCTGGTCACCGAGCACCCGCGCCATCAGGCGCCGCGGGTGCGCGCCCTCGAAGCCCGGCTGCGGCGCGGCGTGCCCGTGCTCACGGACGCCACGGTCGCCGAACTCCTCGGCCGCGGGCGCCTGTCGGGGGTCCGGCTGCGGCACCGGGACGGCCGGACGGCGTACGTCCCCTGCGACGCGGTCGTCTTCACCGGCGACTTCGTTCCCGACCACGAACTGGCCCGGCGCGGCGGCCTGTCGATGGACCCGGGCACGCGGGGCCCGGCGGTCGACGGAGCCTTCCGCACGGACGCGCGCGGCGTCTTCGCGGTGGGCAACGTGCTGCACGCCGCCGAACCGGCCCACACGGTCGTGTGCGAGGGAGCGCTGGCGGCGGCGGCCGTGCGGGACTACCTCGCCGACGGCGACTGGCCCCCGGCCTCGGTGCCGCTGCGCGTCACCGCGCCGCTCGCCTGGATCGCCCCGAACCGGCTGACCCGGGACGAGCCGGGCTGCGGGTTCACGCTGCGGACGACCGAGTTCGTCCCGCGCCCGGCCCTGATGATCACGCAGGACGGCAGGACCCTCCACCACGCACGCCTGCGCCGCCCGGCCGTCCCGAACCGGCCGTTCCGTGTCGCCGGGGCTTGGGTGGCGAGGGTCGACGCCGGGGGCGGCCCGGTCCGCGTCTCCCTCGGGTAGGGGAGGCCAGGAGTGGTCATACGCCCCAGAAGACCGCCCCCAGGATCCCTCTTCCCATGGCCCCGCCTCCCGCATAGACTCCAAAACTAGCAGCGCTAATTTACGTGCCGGGGACTCCCGCCACACACAGCGTGACCTGCACCCACCGAAGCAGCGAGACCCCGCAGAACGATCCGGAGCCGTATCGTGCGCACCGTCCACTTCGCCGCCGCCCGCCGCACCCCCATCGGCAAACTCCGCGGCGCCCTCTCCTCAGTCCGCCCCGACGACCTCGCGGCGGGCCTCGTGAGGGGACTCCTCGCCGACATCCCCCAGCTCGACCCCGCCCGGATCGACGACATCTACTGGGGCGCCGCCAACCAGGCGGGCGAGGACAACCGCAACGTGGCCCGCATGGCCGCCCTCCTCGCGGGGCTCCCGGAGTCCGTGCCCGGCGCGACCGTGAACCGGCTGTGCGCCTCCGGCCTCGAAGCCGTCACGACCGCCGCGCGCACCATCGCCGCGGGTGAGGCCGACATCATCGTCGCGGGCGGCTCCGAGTCGATGAGCCGCGCCCCCTTCGTGCTGCCCCGCCCCGACGAGGCGCTGCCGCACCGCATCGAGACCGCCGACACCCGCCTCGGCTGGCGCCTGACGAACCCGCGGATGAAGGAACTGCACGGCGTCCTCGCGATGGGCGAGACCGCCGAGGAGGTCGCCGGGCGGTACGGCGTCTCGCGCGAGCGTCAGGACGCCTTCGCGCTCCGCAGCCACCAGCGCGCGGCCGCCGCCCGCAAGGACGGCCACTTCGACGACGAACTGCTCCCCGTCACCCGCCCTGACGGCATCGTCGTCGACACGGACGAGTGCGTGCGCGAGGACACCTCGTACGAGAAGCTCGGTGGTCTGCGCCCCGTCTTCCGCAAGGACGGCACCGTCACCGCGGGCAACGCCTCGCCGATGAACGACGGAGCGGCCGGCCTCCTTCTCGTCAGCGAGGAGGCGCTCAACGACCTCGGCCTGGAGTCCCTCGGGCGGTACGCGGCCGGAGCCTCCGCGGGCGTCCACCCGGACGTCATGGGCATCGGGCCCGTTCCCGCCACGCGCAAGGTGCTCGACCGCGTCGGCTGGGGTATCGACGACCTCCAGGAAGCGGAGTTCAACGAGGCGTTCGCCGCCCAGGCGCTCGCCTGCGTCGACGCCCTCGGCATCGACCCCGAGCTGGTCAACCCCACCGGCGGTGCCATCGCGCTCGGCCACCCCCTGGGCTGCTCCGGCGCCCGCATTCTCACCACCCTCCTGCACCGGATGCGCCGCACGGGCGCCACCCGCGGCCTCGCCACCATGTGCGTGGGCGTGGGACAGGGCAGCGCGCTCCTGGTCGAGCGCGACTGACGACGGGCGCGGATCGCGGTTTTCGGGGGCCGACGGCGGCGGGTGCGTGCCGCCGCCGTCGGCCCCGGCCGAACCTCCTGCGCGTACCGTCCCTCCAGGAGTGGGGCGGGTGCCGCGCCGCCGTCGAGCACAGTTGGAACCACCGCAAGCCCCACGGAAACGGAGCACTCTCCCTCATGGCCACGCTCTCCCTCGCCGCGATCCTCGCCGAGCCCGCCCGCCGCCACCCGGACCGCATCGCGCTCGTCGAGGGCGACGTGCGGCTCTCCTTCAAGGAGATGTGGCACCAGGCCCGCGCCCAGGGGGCCGCCCTCGCCGGACTCGGCGTACGGCCGGGGGACCGCGTGGCCCTGCTGGCCCCCAACACCGCCGAGTTCCCGAAGGCCTACTACGCAGTCCTGGCCGCCGGCGGAGTCGTCGTCCCCGTCCACCTGCTGCTCTCCGCGGCGGAGGTCGAGCACGTCCTGCGGGACAGCGGCGCGAACCTGCTCCTCTGTCACCCCGCGCAGGCGCCCACCGGCGCCCGGGCCGCCGAGGCGACCGGCACGCGCATGATCACCCTGGGCGCCGGGGGCGAGTTGGAGGCTCTCGCCCGTACCGCCGATCCCCTCACCTCGTACGCCACACGCGACGCCGACGACCCGGCCGTCATCTTCTACACCAGCGGCACCACCGGCGTCCCCAAGGGCGCCGTACTCAGCCACTTCAACCTGGTGATGAACGCGACGGTCAACGCCTTCGACGCCAACGACGTCCGCCCCGACGACGTCGTCCTCGGCGCGCTGCCGCTCTTCCACGCCTTCGGCCAGACCGTCTCCATGAACTCGACCTGGCGGGCCGGCGCCACACTCGTCCTGCTGCCGCGCTTCGACGCCGCGCGCGCCGTCGAGCTGATGAACGCGGAGAGCGTCAACACCTTCCACGGCGTCCCCACCATGTACGTGGGTCTCGTGGCCGCCGCCGAGGCCGCCGTGAAACTGCCCCGGCTGCGGATCTGCATCTCGGGCGGCGCCTCCCTGCCGGTCGCCGTGCTCGAACGCTTCGAGAAGGCCTTCGGCACCCCCGTCCACGAGGGATACGGGCTCTCCGAGACCTCGCCCACCGCCTCCGTCAACCAGCCCGACTTCGGCACCAGGCCCGGCAGCGTCGGTCACCCGGTGTGGGGCGTCGAGGTGGAGATCGCCCGCGCCGACCTCGACGACCGCATCGAACTGCTGCCGACCGGCGAGCTCGGCGAGGTCGTCATCCGTGGCCACAACGTCTTCTCCGGCTACCTGGGTCTTCCCGAGGCGACCGCCGAAGCCGTGGTCGACGGCTGGTTCCGCAGCGGCGACCTGGGCACCAAGGACGCCGACGGCTTCCTGACCATCGTCGACCGCAAGAAGGACGTCATCATCCGCGGCGGCTTCAACGTCTACCCGCGCGAGGTCGAAGAGGTCCTGATGCGCCACCCCGGCGTCGCCCAGGCAGCCGTGATCGGCCTGCCCGACCCCGTGCACGGCGAGGAGATCTGCGCGGTCGTCGTCGCGGCGGCCGACGCGACGCCCGAGGCGGCCGGGGAGATCATCGACTGGTCCAAGGAGCACCTGGGCCGCCACAAGTACCCGCGCCGCGTCGAGTTCACCGACAAGCTTCCGCTCGGCCCCAGCATGAAGGTCCTCAAGCGGGAACTGCGCGCCCACTACAGCGCGTAGGAATTGCCGCATGGGATGGGACCTCTCACTCGCGCAGTTCGCGGCGCTCGCCGCGGCAGCGATGGTGGTCGGCTTCTCCAAGACGGCCGTCAGCGGCGCGAACACCATCAGCCTCGCGGTGTTCGCCGCCGTGCTGCCCGCCCGCGCCTCGACCGGCGTCCTGCTGCCCGTCCTCATCGCGGGCGACGTCCTGGCCGTGCTCACCTACCGCAGACACGCCCACTGGCCCACCCTGTGGCGGCTGTTCCCCGCCGTCGCCGGGGGAGTGGTCATCGGCACGGTGTTCCTGATGTGGGCCGACGACGCCGTCGTACGCACCTCCATCGGGGCGATCCTGCTGCTCATGGCGGGCGTCACGATCGCGCGCCGCAGATCGGCGGCGCCCACCGGCCCGGAGGAGAGCGGCCCACAGGGAAGCCGCCTCAAGGCCCCCTCCTACGGGATCCTCGGCGGCTTCACCACCATGGTCGCCAACGCGGGCGGCCCGGTCATGTCGATGTACCTGCTCTCGGCGGGCTTCCGAAAACTCGGCTTCCTCGGCACGTCCGCGTGGTTCTTCCTGATCGTCAACACGTCCAAGGTGCCGTTCAGTGTCGGGCTCGGCCTGATCGACGCCCGCTCACTGCTCCTGGACGCGGCCCTCGCGCTCTTCGTGGTGCCGGGCGCGATCCTCGGCAAGTACACCGTGCACCGCATCGACCAGCGGCTCTTCGAGCGGCTGGTGATCGGCGCGACCGTCCTGGGCGGCCTCCAACTGCTGCTGCGCTGAGCACGGTTCAGCGCGCGCCGCCCTGCGTGAGCCGGCGTACGTCGGTCAGCGCACGTCCGTCAGCGTCGCGCCGACCGGGGCGCCCGCCGTCTCGGTCGAGAGTCCGTGCTCCAGATCCTCCGCGAGCAGTCGCTTGGCGATCGCGTCGACGGCCCTGGTGAGCTCCTTGTCCGCGGGGCGGCCGAGGTCCTTCTCGATCTCCTCGCCCAGCCAGGCGGCCCACGCCCGGGAGATGACAGCCGCCTCGCGCTCCCCGGCGGCCGTGTGCGAGAAGTACGTGCCCGTGCGGGTCAGATAGCCCTCGTCGACCATGCGGTCGAAGACGGGCACAAGGACCTCGGGCGGAATCCTGCGCCGGGCGGCGATCAGACCGAGGCTCGCGTGTCCGACCATCCGGGTGAGGAGGGAGACCTGCATGACCGCCCAGGCGCCCGCGATGTCGAGACGGGTGTCGGAGTCCCGGATGATGCCGCGCGCGGTCGTCATGCCGACATTGCCGATGATGTGGGCGACGCTCCGTTCCAGGAGGTGCCCGGAGTCGCCGCTCGTCGGCTGCGCGAAGCCCTCGCCCATGTCCGGGGCGCCCATGCGCGCGCTGTCGCGCAGCTCGACCTGCTTGAGGAAGAGCGCCACCAGGAACCCGATGAGCGCGACAGGGACGGTCCACAGGAAGACCGTGTGCAGGGTGTCCGCGTACGCCTTGATGAGGGGCGCGGCGGCGGCCCCGGGCAGCTCGTGCAGTCCGCCGGGGCTCTGCGCCGCCTTCCCGACCACGGCAGGGTCCCCGCCGGCCCGCGCGGCGGCGGCGACCCCGTCCTTGAGGTTCGGGGCGAGGGTGTTGGCATAGATGGTGCCGAACACGGCCGTGCCGAACGAGCTGCCCAGCGTACGGAAGAACGTGACGCCCGATGTCGCGGTGCCGAGGTCGGAGTACGGGACGGTGTTCTGCACGGCGATCGTCAGGACCTGCATGCACAGCCCGATGCCGGTGCCGAGCACGAACATGTACAGCGACTCCAGCCACGTACTGGTGTCGCTGCCCATAAGCGAGAGCAGATAGAGCCCGAGCGCCATCACCAGCGCGCCCACGATGGGGAAGATGCGGTACGTGCCGGTCTTGCTGACCACGTTGCCGCTGAAGATGGACGCGATGAGCAGCCCGATGACCATGGGCAGTGTCCGGACACCCGAGATGGTGGCCGAGTCCCCGTCGACGTACTGCAGATATGTCGGCAGGAACGTCATCGCCCCGAGCATCGCGAAGCCCACGATGAAGCTGAGGATCGAGCAGACCGTGAAGACCGGGTTGCCGAAGAGCCGCATCGGCAGCATCGGCTCGGCCGCCCGCGTCTCGACGACGCAGAACAGCGCCAGCGCGACCAGGCCGCCGACGAAGAGACCGATGATGGTCGGCGACCCCCACGCGTACTGGTTGCCTCCCCAACTCGTCGCCAGAATCAGCGCACTCGCGCCGATGGCGACGAGCGCGATGCCCAGATAGTCGATGACGGGCCGCACGGCGGACTTCACGACGGGGATGGTGCGGGCGGCGGCGAGGACCACGACGATCGCGATGGGCACGTTGACGTAGAACGCCCAGCGCCAGCTCAGATGGTCTGTGAAGAGCCCGCCGAGCAGCGGCCCGATCACGGTGGACACCCCGAAGACGGCACCGATCGCACCCTGGTACTTGCCCCGCTCGCGCAGCGGGATGACATCGGCGATCAACGCCATGGACGTGACCATCAGGCCGCCCGCGCCGATGCCCTGCATCGCCCGCCAGGCGATGAGCAGCGTCATGTTCGTCGACAGGCCGCACAGGAAGGAACCCGTGATGAAGATGACCGCCGAGAGCTGGAAGACGATCTTGCGCCCGAACAGGTCACCGAACTTCCCGACGAGGACCGTGGCCACGGTCTCCGCGAGCAGGTAGGACGTGACGACCCACGACATGTGCTCCGCCCCGCCCAGATCCGACACGATCGTCGGCAGCGCGGTGCCGACGATCGTCTGGTCGAGGGCGGCGAGGAGCATGCCCAGCATGATCGTCACGAAGACGACGTTGCGCCGCCGCCGGTCGAGGACGGGCGGCGCCTGTGCCTCGGCGGAAGCGGACGCGGTCGGCTCATCGGTCGTGGTCACAGGGCCACCCTCACACCGGCGCCGGACGTGTGCATGCGGGGCGAGGCCGGTTCGGTGACGGGGTGGGGGGGGGGAGCCGGTGCCTGGGCAGGACGGCCGCCGGGGGGAGCTGGCGCCTGGGCAGGCCTGGCCACCACCGGGGGGAGCTGGCGCCTGGGCAGGCCTGGCCACCGGGGAGAGCCGGTGCCTGACAGGACCGCACTGGAGAGAGCCGCGGCCTCTCCGTGCCGCTACCCCGCCGAACCCCCACGCAGCCGCGGCGCGTGAGCCGCCGCGTCCACCGCGGTCCCCTCGCGCTCCAGGAGCCCCGCCAACGCCTCCGCCCAGTTGCCCAGTTCGACGACGTCCATCCCGTACGGCCGCTCCCGCCCGGACTCCGCGCTCCACGCGGCCACCGCCCCGGCGCCGCGGAGCAGCAGCCGAGCCCCGCCCGTGGTGTTGCCGCGGGCGGAGTGCGTGAGGCCGACGGCGAGCTGCGCCAGCCCCTTCCACAGGCCGCGCTCCGTCGCGGGCCCGGACTTCCAGGCGTCCTCGAAGACCTCGTGCGCGTGGAAGGGGCGCCCCGCGTCCAGCAGTGCCTGCGCCTCGGCGACGGACTCCTCGGGCGCGCGGACGACGCCCTCGGGCTGCCGGGGCACTCCGTCGGCGCCATAGGGGAGCGGCCGGCCGAGCCCGTCGCGGGGCCGCTGGTTGCGGGCCCGTCCCTCCTCGTCCCGGTCGCGCTCACGGCCACTGTCGTACGGTCCAGGTGCAGTGCTCATACGCCGATTGTCGCGCGTGGCTGACGACGGTCACCGGAGAACGGAGCACCCTTCGTCGTGGGGTAGAGTTCTACCTGTGATCACGCGGGACACCGCGCCGGACACAACGGGACGTGGCGCAGCTTGGTAGCGCACTTGACTGGGGGTCAAGGGGTCGCAGGTTCAAATCCTGTCGTCCCGACTGGAGACAGTCGCAGGTCAGGGCCGGTTACGGAGATATCCGTAACCGGCCCTTGATCATTCTTGAGGGCAGGCGCCCTTGGCTCGCGCTCCGCGAGATCACTGGAACTGGACCAGAGTCTGTTCGTGCCGTCTTGGGGGCCTGGCCCCGGCCCTCTTCGCTCCTCGCTCAGTGGGTGGGGTTCGTGCGGAGGTGGGCGGCGCCCGAACGTACCGCCCAGCCGAAGACCGCCAAGGCGACGACGCCCACCACGATCGAGTCGTACGGCGCGGGCAGTTGTCCGGAGCCGCCGAACGTGCCGAGCCACGACAGCACGGCAAGAGCCGCCAGGTGGAACACGATCCAGGCGCCCCGGCGCAGTTCCTCGGACGGGGGGCCGGCTGCCGTCCTGCGGCGTTGCAGCAGGAACAGCGGGACACCGGCGAGGACCAGGGGGAGGGCGAGCCGCAGGTCGTCCCAGCCCGACCAGTAGATGAACTCGGTCGCCACGGCGAAACTCAGCGGTGCGATCCAGCGCACCCCCGGCATGTGGCCGTCCGCCAACGGCACGCCACGCTCCCGGTCGTGCGCCCGGAAGGACGCCACGGCCACCGCCGAGGCGGCGTAGATGATCAGGTACATGTCTCCCATCACGCTGACGATGTCCTGCCAGCCGCCGAACGGGAGCATGAACACGATGATGACCGCGAGGTTGAGGACCAAGGCGCGGCGTGCGATGCCGGAGCGGGGGTCGATGCGCATGAAGAAGCGGGGCAGCAGGCCGTTCTTCGAGAGGGCGTAGGTGTGGCGGGCGTCGATCGCGACGCCCACGTAGGCGGAGCCGCCCGGGGAGACCACCGCGTCGGCGTAGAGCAGCGTGGCGAGCCAGTGCAGGTTGAGGACGAGAGCGAGCTGACCGAACGGCGACTCGAAGTTGACTCCCTGCCAGCCGTGCGCGAGCAGGGAGTCGGGCACCGTGTAGAGGAAGGCGAGTTGGAGCCCGAGGTAGACGAGCACCGCGAGGCCGATTCCGGTGAGGACGGCGGCGGGTACGGTGCGGCGCGGATTGCGGGCTTCTCCGGAGAAGTCCAGAGGCGCCTGGAACCCGTTCACGGAGTACACGATGCCGCCGCCGGCGAGTGCGGTGAGGCAGGCCGCGTAACCGTACGGGGCGAACCCGCCGTGGTCCGTGAGGCGGCCCGAGTGGGTGCCGGAGAGGAACAGGGCCACCACCGTGAGCACCGGGACGACGACCTTGAACACCGACACCAGGTTGTTCACGCGTGCGAACATCCGTACCGCGAACCAGTTCAGCGCGGTGAGCAGCACGCTCAGTGCGGCGGCGACGCCCAGTCCCGAGGCGGTGAGACTGGCGCCGTGGTAGAGCCCGGGCACGTAGTGGGCGGCGTACTGCATGATCGCGCTGATCTCGGCCGCGGTGCCGCCCACGGAGAGCATGACGGACCAGCCGACGACCGTGCCGACAAGCCGGCCGTTCGCGTACAGCGGCCAGCGGACGGTGCCGCCGCCTTCCGGCCTGGTGGCGCCGAGTTCGACCATGACCAGGGCCACAAGGGCGCAGAGCAGACCGGCCGCGACCCAGGACAGCAGCGCGGCGGGTCCTGCGGTCTGGGCGGCGTACATGGCGGCGAACAGCCAGCCCGAGCCGAGAATGTTGGAGAAGCCGATCGCGGTCAGGCCCCAGAAGCCGAGGTCCTTGCGCAGCCGGCTCTCCTCGGCGCGGACATCCGGGGCACCGGCAGTCTCCGCCGGCTGTTGCTGCGCCACGTGGCAAACCTCCTCGACGATCACGGACCCACGGGGGCCAGCGTGCCATGCGGCACGTCGCGCGTGTCGAAGCACGGCCCGCCCCGCGCCGTCGGGGCAGGCCGCGTACGTGAGTTGCCGTCGCCCGGGACCGGCGTCAGCCGCGCCGGGGCGGGACGATTAGTCGAAGTGGCGTACGAAGACGTCCGACTTGCCGTTGGTGTCGCCGGGGACGAGGTCGTCGGCCGTGGAGTGGAAGACCACGGACCGCCCGTCGGTGCTGACCGCGTCGGTTCCGGCCGAGGCGGGCTGGTTCGAGACGATCTCGTCGGTGCCCGTCTGCAGGTCGCGCAGGGAGAGTGAGGGGCCGGTCGTGTCGCGCGGGGCATGGAGCAGGTAGCGGCCGGTGGGGTCGATGGCCACGCCTCGTACGTTCGGGACCAGTTGGGCGGTGCCCGAGCTCACGTCGTGGACATAGGTGTCGGAGCCCGAGAGGTAGACGACCTTGCTGCCGTCGTCGCTTAGTTGGACGATTGTCGCCGCCTTGGACGGGCCCTCGACCGGGCCGGAGGTGGTGGCGCCGGCCCGGTCCCACACGAAGACGTCCTGCGCCTGGCCGTCCTGGTAGGCGACACGGCTGCCGTCGCCGCTGATGGAGGGCCGGGATGGCTGGGCATGGGGGAGGGTGGCGACGGTCTGCGTGGTGCCGGTGTTCCAGTCCTGGAACTCGACGCGGTGGCCGGACGACGGCTGCCTCAGGTTGCGGATGGCGTAGGCGGTGTAGCGGCCGTCGGCGTTGAGGGACGGCTGGTTGCAGCTGTAGGCCGAGCAGTTGAGGGAGGCCGTGTTTCCCGTGCTCACCTGGTACTGGCGGATCCGCGCGTCGTTGAACCACTGCACCGGATAGGCGACGTACTTCCCGTCGCCGCTGATCACCGGGGGCTGGAGCGGAGTCAGGGACCCCATTCGCTTGGTCTGGCTCGTGTGCTGGTCGCGGACGTACACCCTGTCGCCCGCTGCCGGGGTGTCGGGCGTGAGGTTCTGCGCCGACGAGGAGAAGACGAGGTGGAGTCCGTCGGGTGTGATCGAGGCGCCGGTGGAGTTGTCGTCGGCCTGGGTGCCGTCGGGCGCGACGCTGACCCTCTCGACACCGGTTTCGCGGGCGGCCGCGTGGCCCGTCGCGGGCGTGGGCTCGGCGGACGCGGCCGCGGGCAGTAGCGCCGTGGCAGCGCACGCCGCGACCGCGGCACCTAAGACGGCCCGCACACGTCTGGTGGTGCGCAGGTTCGTACTTTTACTCATTTTCCCCCCATAAAAGACACGGTCTCGCCTCCGGTTCCCCTCCGGAGGGCCACAAGAATGCAACCGTGATCGTGCTGTGGGGTCAATGCGTCACATGGCGTATTGAGAGGCGCAATTTCGGTCATGTGAGAGCATCGAGGGCTATTGTCGCAGCGCTGTTATATTAGCGCTGTGACATCTTCCGATCCCACCACACGACCCGATCCCTGGCACTCCCTGCACGAGCTTCTGGCGGCCATGGACGCCGAGATCGAGCAGGTCTACGTCGAGCGTGGCATCGAGGGAGTGCGGCCTCGGTTCGCCTATCCGTTGATCCGGCTCGCGCACACCGGGCCACTGACCATCCGCGAGCTCGCGAAGTCCCTGGACCGCTCGCATTCCGCGATCAGCCAGACGGTCGCCGCCATGCGCAAGGAAGGTCTGGTCACCTCCGAGCCGGGGGCTGATGCCCGTACCCGGCGGATCGACCTGACGGAGCGCGGCCGGGCGTTGGTGCCCTTCCTTGAGGCGGAGTGGCGCGCCACCCACGAGACCGTGGCCGAGCTGGACAGCGAGATCCCGTACGCGATGACCGCCGTCGTCAAGGAGGTGCGGCGGGCGCTGGAACGGCGGTCGATGCGGCAGCGGATCCTGCGGAACATCGTCGAGCCACCGCGATGAGAGGGCGGGGACGCGGCCGGTTCATCGATACCCGTCCGCTGCGCGACAGCAGGTCGTTCCGCGATCTGTGGATCGGCACCTCGGTTTCCCAACTCGGCGGGCAGATGGCCAACGTGGCGGTGCTCGCCCAGGTCTGGGAGCTGACCGGCAGCCCGGTGGGCACCGGCGCCATCGGGCTCGCCACCGGCCTGCCGATGGTGCTGTTCGGGCTGCTCGGCGGCACGCTGGCCGATGCCGTGGACCGCCGTACGGTGGTGCGGGCCACCACCGCGGGCCAGCTCATCGCCGCGACAGGGCTGTGTGCCCAGGCCGTGGCGGGCAATCGAAGTGTGCCGCTGCTGCTCGTCCTCGTCGCCGCCGGGGTGAGCTGCGGCGCTCTCGGAGCCCCCGCCTGGCGCACCTTCCCGGTCCGGCTCCTGCCGGGTGACCAGGTCGCGGCCGGTCTTGCGCTGACCAACGTCTCCTTCCAGGCGGCGATGCTGGCCGGTCCCGCGCTGGCCGGGCTGATCATCGCCCGATGGGGATTTCCTGCCGCGTATGCGACCCAGGCCCTGGCCGTGGCGGTCTCGACGCTCACGGTGATCCGCCTGCCCAGCATGCGGCCCGAGGGGACCGAGGCGGCGGGCGGCAGGCGCAGGCCTGAGCGTGGCGGCTGGCGGATCGTCCTGCGGCGCCCGACGCTGTGGGGCTCGATGGCCACCGACCTGTCCGCCACGCTGCTCGCCATGCCCATCGCGCTCTTCCCGCTGGTCAACGAGGTCCGCTTCGGGGGCGATCCGCAGACCCTCGGTCTGTTCCTCTCGGCCGTCGCGGTCGGGGGGATCACCGCCGGGCTGCTCTCCGGAACGGTGACGCGGTGGCGCCGCAGCGGTCTGGTGCAGCTGTCAGCGGCCTGTGTCTGGGGGCTGGCGCTGGGCTGTTTCGGTCTGGCGGGGCCGTTGTGGCCGGCGCTCGGCTGCCTGGCCGTGGCGGGTGCGGCCGACACCGTGTCCGTGGTCACCCGCAGTGCCCTCGTCCAGTGGGAGACCCCGGACGCCTACCGTGGGCGGGTCTCCTCGGTGGAACACGTCATCGGCGTCGCGGGCCCCGAGCTCGGCAACTTCCGAGGTGGCCTGGTGGCCACGGCCACCTCCGCCTCCTTCTCCCTGGTCCTCGGCGGGCTCTCCGCCGTCGTGGCGATCGCCGCCGTGGCTGCCGCCAACGCACCCCTTCGCGCCTACCGCACACCGCCCGCTGCCGCGAAGCCGACCGTCCGTGAAGTCGCCGACGCGGCGGCGGCCGCCGGTTAGGCCCTGTCGTCAAACTCGCGTCTGCCTCGCGACGCCTGGCACGCACGCTCGCCGCGTTGTCGGGCTCATCCCGGTACGCCCAGTACCGGGACGACCCTCCGCCTTGCGATCGC